>JBKPAA010000043.1:0-31030 GCA_046726215.1 Actinomycetota bacterium
GACTGTGCGCCGAGGCCCCGGCCACGACGTTCGGGCTGTTCCCGCGCAAGGGATGCCTCCGCCCCGGGAGCGACGCCGACGTGGTCGTGTGGGACCCCGAGCGGCCGCAGTCGCTCGACGCCGGCGCCCTGCACATGCGCACGGATCACTCGCCCTACGAGGGCCGGGTCGTCAGGGGTTGGCCCGAGCTCGTGCTGTCGCGGGGCCGGGTCGTGGCCCGGGACGGCCAATTCCTGGGGGAGCCCGGCTGGGGTCGCTACCTGGAACGCAACTGAGAGTCAGACGTCGACGCCCTGGAGGCGCGCGGCGGCGGCCCGGTGGCGGCGGAGGATCGCGTCCACCCCGTCGGCGCGCAGTTCGCCGTCCTCGACGAGGGCCCGGCCGGCGACCACGGTGTGGTGCGCCTGCGTCGGCCCGCAACGCAACAGCGCCTCCACCGGATCGGTAAGGGCGCCCGCGAACGCCAGCCCGTCGAGCTTCCACGCCACCAGGTCGGCGCAGGCCCCGGCGGCCAACACCCCGAGTTCGCCCAGCCGGCCGAGGCACGCCGCCGAGCCGCGGGTCGCGAGCTCGAGGGCGTCGCGCGGCGTGAACGCCGTGGGCCCGCCTCGCTGGCGCCCGAGCAGCAGGGCACCCCGGGCCTCCAACCACAGCGAGGCGCAATCGGTGGATGCCGACCCGTCGCAGCCCAGCCCCACCGGGACGCCCGCCGCCCGGTAGTCGCTGACCGGGGCGATGCCGCCACCACCGATCATCATGTTGGAGCTGGGACAGTGCGCCACCCCCGTACCCCACCCACCCATACGGGCGATCTCGGCCTGGTTGGGGTAGATGCCGTGGGCCACCCACGAGCGCGCCGATCCCCAGCCGACGTCCTCGAACAGCTCGACGGGCCGGCAACCGTAGGTTTCGAGGCAGAACGCGTCCTCGTCGGGGTCCTCGGCGAGGTGGGTGTGTAGCCGCACGTCCAGCCGCTCCGCCAGCTCGGCGGTCCGGCCCATCAGCTCGGCGGTGACCGAGAAGGGCGAGCACGGCGCCAGCGCGATGCGCACCATCGCGCCCGGCGCCGGATCGTGGTGGGTGCCGACGGCCTCCTCGGACGCAGCCAGGATCGTGTCATCGTCCTGCACCACCGAGTCGGGTGGCAGGCCGCCGTCCTTCTCCGACAGCGACATCGATCCCCGGGTGGGGTGGAAGCGCATTCCGAGGTCGCGGGCGGCCGCGATCTCGGCACCGAGCAGGTCGCCGCCGTCCGCCGGGTGCACGTACAGGTGGTCGCTGGACGTCGTGCAGCCCCCAACCGCCAGCTCGGCCAGGCCGACCCAGGCCGAGACGTACGCGCCCTCCTCGTCGAGCAGCGCCCAGCGGGGGTAGAGCGCGGTGAGCCAGTCGAACAGCGAACGGTTGGTGGCGGGACGATAGGCCCGGGTGAGGTTCTGGTAGATGTGGTGGTGGGTGTTGACGAGGCCAGGTGTGATCAGGCAGCCGTCGGCGCGCAGCACGCGGGTGGCCTCGGGCGGCGGATCCGACGCCTCGCCGATCGCCACCACGAACCCGCCGTGGCACGCCACCCAGCCGCCGGCCAGCTCGCGCCGGTCGTCGTCCATCGTGACCACGCGGTCGGCACCCGACACCAGCAGGTCGACGGGTCCCCGGGGCGACCGGGGTGCATCGACGCTCACGGGGGCGACCCTACAGCGGCGTGTCGGAGCGCCCGCCGGGCCGGCCTTGGCGCCGCCGAGCGAGCCGGCCATCGTTGACAAGGCGCTCCGGCGGCCCTTGCCTTGGGCGGCGTGGCCCGCATCCTGATCCGCAACGGCATCGTCCTGCCCATGACCGGCGGGACCACCGTGTTCGACCCCGGCTCGGTGCTGGTCGACGGCGACACGATCGTCGCCGTCGGTCCGGTCGGCGCCCTCGACGGCGATCCGCGAGCCGCGGGCGGCGGGACCGAGGTGGTCGACGCCAGCGGCCACGCGGTCATCCCGGGCCTGCACAACTGCCACATGCACTCCGGGCTGCTGCGCGGCACCGCGGAGTCGCTGTCGCTCTGGGACTGGCTCCGCACCTACGTCGACCCTGCTCACCGGGCGCTGACGCCCGAGATCGCCCGGGTGGCGTCGTTGCAGTGCTACGCGGAGGGCCTGCTGGCGGGCACCACGTCGGTGATGGACATGTGGCGGTTCCTCGATGGGTCGGCCGCGGTCGCCGACCGGCTCGGCATCCGGGCCACGCTGGTGCCGTACGTCGCCGACGACGACGGCTACGACTACTTCGAATCGATCGAATCCAATCGGGCCTTGCTGGAATCGGTCGGCACCCACCATGCCGGCGGCCGGGTGCGGGCCTGGGTCGGCCTCGAGCACCTCCTGTACTGCACCGAGGGCTGCTTCGCGGCGGCGCGGGCGCTGGCCGACGAGTTCGACACCGGGCTCCACACGCACTCCTCCGAGACCCCCTGGGAGGTCGACCAGTCGCTCCAGCGCTGGTGCCAGCGGCCCATCGAGCTGTTCCATCAGCGGGGCATCCTCGGTCCGCGCACCGTGGTCGCGCACTGCGTCTGGCTCGACGACCGCGAGATCGAGCTGTTGGCGCGGACGGGGACCGCGGTCGCCCACTGCCCGTGCTCCAACATGAAGCTGGCGTCCGGGCCCGCCCGCGTGGCGGACCTGCGGGCCGGGGGAGTGGTCGTGGGCCTCGGGACCGACGGCGAGAAGGAGAACAACAACCTCGACCTCCTCGAGGAGACGAAGTTCGCGGCGCTGCTCGAGAAGGTTTCGACGCTCGACCCGACCGGCGGCGACCCGTGGGACATCCTCGCCATGGCGACGATCGAGGGCGCCCGGGCCCTGGGGCTGGCCGACGTGACCGGCTCCCTCGAGCCGGGCAAGCGGGCCGACCTCGTGACGGTGTCCCTCGGCGGCCTCCACACCACGCCGCTGCTGCACGCCAGGTACCTCAACGTCGCTGCCCACCTGGTGTTCTCGGCGTCGGGTCGTGACGTGCGCGACGTCTGGGTGGATGGCCGGCGTCTGCTGGACCAGGGGCGGCCGACGACGTTCGATGCGGACGACGTGCGGGCCGAGGCGCAGGCCGCGGCCGAGGAGCTGTTCGAGCGGCGGGAGAAGATCCTGGCGGAGGGGTAGCGGCGGCTATGGCTCCCAGCCCGAGGATGGCCGGTCGTCGCGCCCGTCGCCCGCAGCCAGGACCGGAGGACCCGGCGGGACCGGCGCGTGCCCGCCGACGGTACCGCGGCCCTGCGCCCCGGGGCGGCCGCCGTCCGGCCTCTGCGCCTCGCCCGTCCCCATCACCAGCGCTGCGAGGGCGGTCGTGATCGGCACCGAGGCGACCAGCCCGATCGAGCCGACCAACATCCGCACGATCTCGACGGCGATCAGTTCCCGCGTGAGCAACCGGTCGACCGGCTGGTCGCCCCGGGCGAAGAACAGCAGCAGCGGCAGCGAGGCGCCGGCGTAGGCGAGCACCAGGGTGTTGACGGTCGAGGCCACGTGGTCGCGCCCGACCCGCATTGCCTCGCCGTACAGCAGCCGCGGGGGCAGGCCGGGGTTCGCCCGTCGCAGCGCGGCGACGATCGACACCTGGCTGACGGTCACGTCGTCCAACACACCCAGCGCGCCGACCACGATCCCGGCCACCAGCAGGCCCCGCAGGTCGAGGGCCTCGGCGGTCACCCGCAACACCTGGGCGCTCTCGTCGGCCAGGCCGGTGAGGTGGGTCGCGCTCACAACGAGCACGGCCAGCGCGCTGGTGACGGCCAGGGCCACGAGCGTGCCCGCGAGCGCCACCGTGGTCCCGACCCTGACGCCGTGCGCCAGGTAAAGGGCAAGGAAGGCGATGACCGCCGCACCCGTCAGCGCCACCGGCAGGGCCGGCGAGTCCCGGAGCAGCGCCGGGACGACGAATGCCACCAGCACTGCGCCGCTGGCGACCAGGCCCAGCAGCGCCCGCACGCCCTGGAAGCGGCCGAACAGGATCACCACCACCGCGAAGGCGGCCACCAGCCACAGCAGCGGGGTGCGGCGCTGGAAGTCGGAGAACGAGTAGCGGAACTCCGGTGGGCTCGTGGCCACGTCCAGCAGTACGACATTGTCACCCTCGTGCAGCTCCGGCACGTCGAACTCCGTCGAGCGCACCTCGAACTCGATCTCGTCGCCGTCGTCGGGCCCGGACGTCAGCCGGGCGGTGACCACTTGGCAGGACGTCGTGGCACCGACTTCGAGGTCCTCGCACGTCTGCGTGTCGACGCCGGTCACGGTGGCGTCGACGTAGGTGTCCGGCTGGGGCGGCAGCTCGGGTGCGTCGTCCCGGGGCCAGTAGGCCACCAAGCCCAGCACCGCGAGGGCACCGGCAATCACGACGCCGAGGGTCAGCCAGCGCGCCGAGCGGCGCCGTGGGCGGGGGTCCTCTACGCGCATCCGCTCCGACAGTACCGATCGGCATCCCTCGCGGACGCGGACGGGGGCCGTACTCTCCGGCCCACGTCGTCACGGTCGGATGGGCGGAGGCGCTGATGGATCTGTCCCGCGAGGTGATCGCCGAGTTCCTCGGAACCCTGTGGCTGGTGTTGGGAGGTGTCGGCAGCGCGGTGCTGGCCGCCAACTTCATGCCGGACACCAACCTTGGCATCGGGCTGGTCGGCGTGTCGCTGGCGTTCGGCCTGACGGTGGTCACCGGGGCCTACGCGCTGGGGCACATCAGCGGTGGCCACTTCAACCCGGCCATCACGCTCGGCGTCCTCACCGCGCGGCGCATCGACGGCCGCCACGCGCTGGTCTACATCGTCGCCCAGGTCGTGGGTGCCATCGTGGCCGCCGCCATCGTCGTCGTCATCGCCAACGGCGTCGACGGCTTCAGCGTCGACGAGAGCGGCCTGGGCGCCAACGGGTTCGCCGACCACTCACCTGGTCTCTACAACTGGGGTTCGTGCTTCCTCACCGAGGTGGTGATGACGTTCTTCTTCGTGCTGGTCGTCCTCGGGGTGACCGGCCGGGATGCGCTGAGGAGCTTCGCCCCCCTGGCGATCGGCCTGTCCCTCACGCTGGTCCACCTCGTCAGCATCCCGGTCACCAACACGTCGGTGAACCCCGCCCGCTCCACGGGACCGGCGGTGTTCGTGGGGGGCTGGGCGCTGACGCAGCTGTGGATGTTCTGGGTGGCGCCGATCGTCGGGGCCGTGCTGGCCGGCCTGGTCCACTACCACGTGATCGAGGAGCGGGCCGAGACCGAGGTCGGCTACGGCGAGGCGGCCCCCGGCCCGCTACCCGCCGCCTGACGACCACGCCCCGACCCGGTCGCGCAGCACCCGCAGGCTGACGGTGGCGCCGCCGAGCACGGTGTCGTGGAACGCCTTGATGTCGAAGGCGGGGCCGAGCGCGGCCCGCGCCTCGTCACGCAGGCGGCGGATCTCGCGCTGGCCCACCTTGTACGCCAGCGCCTGCCCGGGCATGCCGATGTAGCGGTCCACCTCGACGACGATGTCCTCGCGGCTCACCGGGGCGTGGGCGTTCAAGAAGTCGATGGCCTGCTGGCGGGTCCAGCCCAGCGCGTGCAGCCCGGTGTCGACGACCAGGCGGCACGCACGCCACGAGTCGCTGGCCAGCATGCCTAGCCGGTCGAGGTCGCTGCGGTACAGGCCCATCTCGTCCGCGAGTCGCTCGGTGTACAGGGCCCACCCCTCCACGAACGCGGTGTGGCCCCACGACAGGCGGCGGAACGCCGGGAGGTCGGTGCGCTCCGAGGCGATGGCGAGCTGGAGGTGATGGCCGGGGATGGCCTCGTGGAAGGCGATCGACGCCGTCTCGGCCCGGCCGCGCTTGGTCGGTTCGTGCAGGTTCACGAAGTACTCGCCCGGGCGGCTGCCGTCCGGCGCCGGAGGCGAGTAGTAGGCGGCGGGGGAGTCGGCCGCCAGGTAGTCGGGCACCGGCTTCAGCACACACGCCGCCTCCGGGAGGATGCCGAACCAGTCACCCATGGCGGCCTGCGCCTCCTCTAGGCACTCGTTGGCATGCGTCATGATCTGGTCGGCGTCGCCGTAGCGCAGGCCCGGATCGTCGAGCAGGCGGCCGAAGATCTCGGCCAGCTCTGTGGTGCCGAACTCGCGGCCGCCCACCTCGGTATATTCGCTCGGCAGTGCCTCGGTGGCCTCGGCCCTGCCGATGGCGTGCAGTTCGTCCGGCGTCAGCGGCAGGCCCGTGTGCAGCTCGATGAGCGCCCGGTACAGCTCGGGGCCGTCATCGAGCCAGCGGAGGCCGGCGCGGTCGTCGGGCCGGGCGACGGGCAGCAGCTCGTCGCGCAGGGCGTCCCGGTACCGGGCAAAGGCCGGGCGCAGGTCGTCGCGCACGATGTCCGTGAGTTGCCCGCGCCAGGCGTCGAGGCGGTCCCAGTCCTCGGGCCCGGCGAGGCTGGCGAACGGATCCGACTCAAGCGGTGACGCCAGGTAGCCCTCCACCTGGTTGATGGAGCGCTCGATGTTGATCCGGGCGGGCGTCCGTCCGGCGGCCAGGCCCTCCCGGTAGCGCTCGGCGGCCTGGTCGAGCATGCGGCCGAACTGGCGGGCCCGTTCCAGCGCCATGACGGCGTGCTCGGGCTCGGGCGCCTGCAGCTGGGCGGCGGTGATCAGCAGGTCGGCATGGATCCCCTGCATCTGGTCGGACGCCAGCTCGGCCAGGCGGAGGTCGATGGCGCGGACGTTGTCGTCGAGCTCCTGGACGAGCAGGTCGCGGGTGGCGCGGTCGGTCTCGTCGAGCCCACCGTTCCCGCCGTCGATGGCGTCGGCCCGCTCGCGCAGGCCCACCCACACGGGCCGCAGCCGGCGCTCCTGGTCGGCCGACAGGTCGTCGGCGCGGTCGTCGTAGCGGTGGTCGCCGAGGAACGAGGCGAAGAGCGGGCTGGCCTCGAGCTTGGCCTCCCAATACTCGTCGGCGATGGTACGGATGTCGTCGGTCACCCGTCCATGCTGCCCGACGAGGCTCGGGGAAAGGCGAGGCAATACGGTCCGCCCCCGCCCTCTCGAGGCAGTGGGCTCCGGGGGCCGGCTGCTACTGCCTCGAGTCTGTCCGGGCGGCCCCTATTGCCTCATTGCCTCATCGCCTCATTGTCTCGGGACCCGCGCAGGGCATCGACGCTGCGCCCGGCGCCGGCGCCGAGGACCCGGCGCGGGTGGCGGCCGTCGACGTAGCCCAGGAACGGCGGGTAGACGTTGTAGCCCAACAGCTCCTGGAGGCGTTCCGGCAGGTCGCGCACGATCTCCGGCGGCACGGCGACCAGCTGCGTCTCCTGCGGGCGTAGCCAGGAGACGACGTACTCGAGGAGCAGGCCGGGGCGGGGGGCGTCGGTCGTGTTGGCCCCCCCGCCGTGGACCAGCCCACCGAGGTACACGAGCATCGACCCCGGCGGCATGGCGGCGTGCACCACCTCACGCTCGTCGGGACGGCGGTCGGGGTCCCAGCGATGGCTCCCCGGGATCAGCCGCGTGGCGCCGTTGGCCTCGCTGAAGTCGCACAGCGCCCACATGCTGTTGACGACCACCGGGGCGTGGGGCCGGGGCAACGGGTAGATGTCCTCGTCGCGGTGCAGGATCTGCGCCTTCTCGCCCGGCCCGATCTGCAGGCCCACGGGCGCCGAGAGCTGGTAGTGCTCGCCCAGGGCGTGGTCCAGCGCGCCCAGCAGCAGGGGGTGCACCGCCAGGTCGTCGAACGCCCGAGTCTTGGCGAACACGGCGTAGACGCGCTGGGTGTGGAACCCCTCGAAGGAGTTGCGTCCGGTGGGCGTCGCCTTGAACAGGTCGGCGAGCGCCGACCGCCGCACCTCGACATCGTCTGGCGACAGGACGCCCTCCACGAGCGCGTAGCCGTGCTCGTCGAGCGACGCAGCCAGGTCGTCGACGGTGGCATCGGAACCGAGGTGGTGCAACGTCACGACGAGGACGGTAGCGCCACCGTTCATTCCCGGCTCCGCCGTCGGCCATGCCCCGGCGACGGTTGGCGTCTACCCTCGCATGCGGGTGTTCGGGAGGCCGTCGTGACCATCCGCGCGGAACCGCACGACATCAACACGGCGCTGATGTCGCCGTTGCGGCCGCACGTCATCGTGCTCTTCGGTGCCACGGGCGACCTCGCGCGTCGCAAGCTCCTGCCGGGCCTCCTCCACCTGTCGCTGGCCGGCCTCGTGCCCGAGTGCCGGATCGTCGGGACCTCGCTCGACGACCTCGACGACGAGGGGTTCCGGGACCTCGCCCGGCGGTCGTGCGAGAAGTTCGCGCGCCGCGAGATCCCGGACGACGAGTGGGCGGCGTTCGAGAGCCGGCTCAGCTTCGTCGGCCAGTCGAGCGGGCCGGACGGCTTGGCACGGGCCGTCGCCCGGGCCGAGGAGTCCCTTGGCGGCGAGTGCCGGCGGCTCCACTACCTGAGCGTCCCACCGGCGTCCGCACTGGCGGTGGTGCGACTGCTCGGTGATGCGGGCCTGGTCGACCGGGCGCGGATCATCATGGAGAAGCCCTTCGGAACCGACCTCGCCAGCGCGCAGCAGCTCAACGCCTCCCTGCACGAGACGTTCGCCGACGAGCAGATCTTCCGGATCGACCACTTCCTGGGCAAGGAGGCGGCGCTGAACATCCTCGCCTTCCGCTTCGCCAACGGGCTGTTCGAGCCGATCTGGAACCGGGTCCACATCGACCACGTGCAGATCGACGTGCCGGAGACGCTGTCGATCGGCTCGCGCATCGGCTTCTACGAGCAGACGGGCGCCTACCGGGACATGGTCGTGACCCACCTGTTCCAGGTGCTGGCGTTCATGGCCATGGAGCCCCCGACCGAGCTCGGCCCGGGTGCGATCACCGAGGAGAAGAACAAGGTCTTCCGGTCGCTGCGGCCGATCGACCCGGACTTGGTGGTGCGGGGCCAGTACCAGGGCTACCGCGACGAGGCGGGCGTGGCGCCCGACTCGGAGACCGAGACGTTCGTCGCCCTGCGCTGCGACATCGACAACTGGCGCTGGGCCGGCGTGCCCTTCTTCCTGCGGACCGGCAAGCGCATGGCGGAGGGCGCACGCATCATCTCGATCGCGTTCCGCGAGCCCCCCAAGAGCATGTTCCCCCACGGATCCGGGGTGGGCCGGGCCGGACCCGACCACCTGACGTTCGATCTCGCCGACGCCGCCAAGCTCTCGCTCTCCTTCTACGGCAAGCGCCCGGGCACGGGGATGAAGCTCGACAAGCTGAGCCTGCAGTTCGCCCTGCACGAGACCGCGCGCGCGGCCGACGTGCTCGAGGCCTACGAGCGCCTGGTCTACGACGCGATGGTCGGCGACCACACTCTGTTCACGACCGCCGAGGGCATCGAGCGGCTATGGGAGGTGTCCACGCCCCTGCTCGGCGACCCGCCACCTGTGCGCGCCTATCCCCCAGGGTCGTGGGGCCCGAACGCAATCCACCAACTCATCGCCCCGCACGCCTGGCGGCTGCCGTTCGAACGGGCGTGGCGCGACTGACGTCGGCCTGAGCGCTCACTCGTGCGGCCCCTCCTTGTAGCCGGCCTCCAGGAGTCGGACCATCTCGGCGATGCGGGCTGCCCGGAGGTCGGGCCGGCGCCTGGTGGCGTCGATCCAACGGAGGTACGCCCGCGTATAGAACTGCGCCAGCGAATCGAAGAACGCCGCCGCCTCGGGTGCGGCTTCGAGGGCGGCGGCCACGTCGGGGGCCAGGTGCTCCCGCTGGGGCCCCTCCGGTTCCAGCACCACGTCCACCAGCCTGCCGGGACCGATGCCGCAGTCGCGGCGCCACGCCGGCCCCAGCAGGATCCCGTGCCCGTCGCCCAACGGCTCGACGACTGCCCGCACGCCCATGCCGTCGACCGTCCCGTGGACGTGATGCTGGGGTTTGCGGCCCCAGGCCTCGTCCGGGTCGAACGGCACGGGCACGAGCACCCGCCGACGCCCATCGGTGGTCACGGTCGCGGAGAAGCTGATCGGGTCAGGCATGGCGACAGTGTCGCGAAGCCCAACGCGGTGCGGCCGAAGGTCCGACGGCTGTGGCAGCCTGGCCCTGGCCGGGCGAGGAGGGGATGGAGATGCCGAGTCCTCTGCACCGGATCACCGCGGCGCTCCTGTTCGGGCTGCTCGTCGGCGCCTGCTCGAGCGGGGGCGATGAGCCCACCGGGTCGTCGGACCGGGCGGCGTTTCCGGGCGGCGACACCGCCGCGCCGGTGGCGCCCGCCGACGTCGAGCCCCGTCCCTCCGCGGGGTGTGGCTCCAGCACCGTCGGCCCCGGAGAGGAGAAGGTGACGCTCGGATCCGGGGGGGGCGAGCGGTGGTATCTGCAGCACGTGCCGCCGGCCCACGACGGCACGACCCCCGTGCCGGTCGTTGTCGACCTCCACGGCTACGGCGAGGGCGCCGAGGTTCACGCCCTGGTCTCCGGCCTCGGGCCCTCCGGGGACCAGCGGGGGTTCGTGACCCTCACCCCGCACGGCCCGGGCCGGGGGCCGGTTCCGTTCTGGGACACCACACCGGGCGGGCCGGACCAGGAGTTCCTGGAGCGGATGCTGGACGATGTAGAGGCCGCGCTCTGCGTCGACACCGGTCGGGTCTTCGTCACCGGCTTGTCGAACGGGGCCATGATGACCTCGATGCTGGCGTGCTCGCTCTCGGATCGCCTCGCCGCGGCCGCACCCGTGGCGGGCGTGACCGAGGTGGAGGACTGCGACGCGGACAGGCCCGTTCCGGTCGTGGCCTTCCACGGCACCGACGACGGCTTCCTGGCCTACGACGGGGGCTTCGGTCCCCAGGTCGCGAGCCTCCCCGCCCCCGACGGGCAGGGCACGCTCGGCGACGCCGCCGACCAGCTAGGGGAGGTTGCGGGGTCGGGCGGGCCGTCGGTCCCGGAGGTGGTGGCGGAGTGGGCCGGCCGCAACGGCTGTGAGGACGGCGCCCCGGAGGAGGAGGCGGTCGCCGACGACGTCACCGTGTTGTCGTTCGACTGTCCCGCGGGCACCGAGGCCGAGCTGTACCGGGTCGAGGGCGGCGGCCACAGCTGGCCGGGCTCCCAGTTCCTGGCCAACGTGGAGGACATCGTCGGTCACACCACGATGTCGATCTCGGCCAACGAGGTCATTTGGGAGTTCTTCGAGCGGCATCCCATGGTCCCGGGCGGTAGCAAAAGCTGACCCCGAAGGGGGACAATGGACGCTGGTCAACGACGACTCCGCCGAGGGGGACGCAATGACCGAACACCCCAACGTCGCTCGCATCGTCCAGGGGTACGAACGGTTCGCCGCCCGTGATGTTGACGCAGTGCTGCACCTGCTCACAGACGACGTCGTCTGGCACGTGGCCGGCGGCCGCTTCGCCGGGGATCACAAGGGTCGGGACGAGGTCGCCGCCCACTTCCAGGACCTGGCGCGCTTCACCGAGGGCACGCTGCTCCTGAACGTGCTGGAGGTGTTCGCAGACGACCACCACGCCATCGCGCACGTCCGGGAGACCGCCACCCGCGCCGACGGCGCCCGGCTCGACGTCCGCGAGGCACACGTGTTCCACCTCGACCCCGACGGCCGTGCCACCGAGTGGTGGAACATCCACGGCGACCCCGAGGCCTACGACGCCTTCTTCGTCTGAACGACCGCCCCGGGGCGGTTAGCCCGGGAAGTCGCCGGCGGCGATGCGGAGCTTGCGCAGCAGGTCGGTGACCTGGTCGAGCTCGGCGACCGTCAGGCCGTCCACCCCGAAGCGGATGGAGCTCACCGCCTCGGTGGCCTTCTCGACCACCTGGCGCCCGTCCTCGGTGACCTGCGCCAGCACCGTCCGGCGGTCGGTGGGATGCGGGACGCGCTGGACCAGGTCTTGTTGCTCGAGGCGGTCGATGATGTTGGTGACGCTGGTGGGGTGCAGCATGAGCCGGTCGCCCATCTTGCCCATGGGCAACTCACCGTGGCGGCTGAAGTGCAGCAGCACCAGGGCCTCGTAGCGGGCGAAGGTGAGGTCGAATGGCTTGAGGGCCTCGTCGACCTTGGCGATCAGGATCTGTTGCGCCCGCATGATCGACGTGATCGCGGCCATGTGAGCGGGCGCGGCCCACTGCCGCGATTCCCATTGCCTTCGGGCCTCGGCGATGGCGTCGAACTGGAGCGGACGCTGGCTGCCCACGGCGCATGATCTTATGTCGGATGACCGATGCTCGGGCGGCAAACTCTCGGAGGACAAATTCTCGGTAGACAGACCCTCGGTAGACTAAATCTCGGACTTCCAACTATCCTGGCGGCGTGACTACTGGGGGCAGCACCTCGGGGATCCACCGGCCGGCCCACCCCGTTCGCCTGGTGACGGCCGCCAGCCTCTTCGACGGGCACGACGCCGCCATCAACGTCATGCGGAGGATCCTGCAGTCGCAGGGTGCGGAGGTGATCCACCTGGGTCACAACCGTTCGGTCGACGAGATCGTGCGCGCCGCCGTGGAGGAGGACGTGCAGGGCGTCGCCGTCAGCTCCTACCAGGGCGGACACATCGAGTTCTTCCGCTTCCTCGTCGACCGCCTGCGTGCGGAGGGCCGGCCCGACGCGAAGGTGTACGGCGGGGGCGGCGGCGTGATCGTGGCCGACGAAATCGCCGAGCTGCACGACTACGGCGTTGACCACGTGTTCTCGCCCGAGGACGGCCAGCGCCTCGGCCTGCCCCGCATGGTCAACACCATCGTCGAGGCCTGCGACATCGACCTCGCCTCGCAGCTTCCGGCGGACACGGTCGAGAACGTCGTGGAGGGCGACCATCGGGCGTTGGCTCGGGCGATCACCGCCATCCAGGGCGGCACGCTCGGGCGCGACGAGCTGCTCGACCTGCGTGGGGCCGCGGCCCGGCGCGCCGCGCCGGTGCTCGGCATCACCGGCACCGGTGGGTCCGGCAAGTCGTCGCTCACCGACGAGCTGGTGCGGCGCTTCCGCCTCGACCACGAGGACAAGCTGCGCATCGCCGTGGTGGCCATCGATCCCACGCGCCGGCGGGCCGGCGGGGCGCTGCTCGGCGATCGGATCCGCATGAACGCCATCGACCACCCGCACGTGTTCATGCGTTCGCTGGCGACCCGGGGTGCCGTGGCCGAGGTCCCCGAGCACGTGGACGACGTGATCGCCGCCTGCAAGGCCGCCGGCCACGACCTGGTGATCGTCGAGACGCCGGGGATCGGCCAGGGCGACACCGGCATCGTCGAGGTGGTCGACGTGTCCCTGTACGTGATGACCCCCGAGTTCGGCGCGCCCAGCCAGCTCGAGAAGATCGACATGCTCGACTACGCCGACGCCGTCGCCATCAACAAGTTCGACCGCCGGGGCGCCGAGGATGCCCTGCGCGACGTGCGCCGCCAGCTCCAGCGCAACCGCGAGTCGTTTGGAACTCCGTTCGAGGAACTGCCGGTGTTCGGGACCATCGCCGCCCGCTTCAACGACGACGGCGTCACCGCGCTCTACCAGCACCTACGGCGCCTCCTCGGCGAGCACGGGCTGGCCACCGGGGGCGGCGCGCTGGCGCAGGTCGAGGGGCGGGTGCCCACCGGTATCGCCGCCATCGTGCCGCCCGCCCGCAGCCGCTACCTGGCCGACGTGGCGGAGACGGTGCGGGAGTACCACCGCCACACCGACGAGCAGGTGGCCGCGGCCCGTCGCCGCCAGGCCCTCCGCACCGCCCGCGAGCTGCTGGCCGAGGCGGGCGCGGCGACCAGCGACGTCGAGACCCTACTCACCGACGGCGAGCGGGCCCTGGACGCCGGGTCACACGCTCTGCTCGACGACTGGCCGGCCACCGTCGAGACCTACTCGGGCGACGAGCACGTCGTGACCGTCCGCGACCGTGAGATCCGCACGGCGGTCACGGACGTGTCGCTCTCGGGAACGCATGTGCCCAGGGTGGCGCTGCCTCGCCATCTGGCCGAGGACGAGGGGGCGGTGCTGCGTTGGTTGAGGAACGAGAACCTTCCCGGACGGTTCCCGTTCACCGGTGGGGTCTTCGCCTTCAAGCGCGAAGGCGAAGACCCCACACGGATGTTCGCGGGCGAGGGTGATGCCTTCCGCACCAACCGGCGCTTCCACCTGCTGTCCTCGAGCAGCCTGACAGCGACGCGCCTGTCCACCGCCTTCGACTCCGTCACGCTCTACGGCTTCGACCCCGATGAGCGGCCCGACATCTACGGCAAGGTGGGCAACTCGGGGGTATCGATCGCCACGCTCGACGACATGGAGGTCCTCTACGACGGGTTCGACCTGAGCGACCCCGCCACCTCGGTGTCGATGACGATCAACGGACCGGCGCCCGCCATCCTGGCCATGTTCTTCAACACCGCCATCGACCAGCGGCTGGCGGCGTTCGAGGCCGAGCACGCGCGCCCGCCCGGCGACGACGAAGCCGCCGGCATCCGCGCCCGGGTGCTCGCCACCGTCCGGGGCACCGTGCAGGCCGACATCCTCAAGGAGGACCAGGGCCAGAACACCTGCATCTTCTCGACCGAGTTCGCCCTGCGGATGATGGCCGACATCCAGGAGTGGTTCGTCGAGCACCGGGTCCGCAACTTCTACTCGGTGTCGATCTCGGGCTACCACATCGCCGAGGCCGGGGCGAACCCCGTCAGCCAGCTCGCGTTCACCCTGGCCAACGCCTTCACATACGTCGAGGCCTACCTGGCCCGGGGCATGCGCATCGACGAGTTCGCCCCTAACCTCAGCTTCTTCTTCTCCAACGGGATGGACCCCGAGTACGCCGTGTTGGGCCGCGTGGCGCGGCGAATCTGGGCCATCGCGCTGCGGGACCTCTACGGCGGCGACGAGCGCAGCCAGAAGCTCAAGTACCACATCCAAACCTCCGGCCGGTCGCTGCACGCCCAGGAGATGGCGTTCAACGACATCCGCACGACCCTGCAGGCGCTCATCGCCATCTACGACAACTGCAACAGCCTGCACACCAACGCGTTCGACGAGGCGGTCACGACCCCGACGGCCGAATCGGTGCGCCGGGCGGTGGCGATCCAGCAGATCATCAACCAGGAGTGGGGGCTCGCCGGCAACCAGAACCCCAACCAGGGCTCGTTCATCATCGAACAGCTCACCGAGTTGGTGGAGGGCGCCGTGTTGGCCGAGTTCGACCGGCTGGCGGAGCGGGGTGGCGTCCTCGGCGCCATGGAGACCGGCTACCAGCGGGGCCGCATCCAGGACGAGTCGATGCTGTACGAGCAGCGCAAGCACGACGGATCGCTGCCCATCGTGGGCGTCAACACCTTCCTCGCCCCCGACGCCACCCCCGGCGAGACCTCCGGGGGCGGCGGCCGCCCCCTCCAACTGGCCCGGTCGACCGAGGAGGAGAAGCGGCGCCAGCTCAGCCGCCTCGCCGACTTCAAGTCCCGCAACGCCCAGGAGCGCCCGGCCATGATCGACCGCCTGCGCCGCGCCGCCCTGGCCGGCGACAACCTGTTCGCCGTGCTCATGGACGCGGTGCGGGTGTGCTCGCTGGGGGAGATCAGCGACGCCCTGTTCGAGGTCGGCGGCCGCTACCGCCGCAACGTCTAGCCGAGCAGCACCACAGGGCCGGGTCCGGCTCCCCCCGGGCCCGGCCGAGCGTCGGCCCGGCTGTTGCACTCGGCGTGCAGATCGCGCACCGGTGTCCCCTGGGGCCTGTGCAGATGTGAGACGATCGCAGCGTGACACTCGACGGATCGCCCAGGGGGTGACGCATGGGTGCCAAGTCGCAGGTGATCCACATCGGCCTGGCCCGGTCCGCGCAGAAGCAGGCCCGCAAGGACGCCAAGAAGCGGGTGCGAGCGGCGGCCAAGAAGGAAGCGAAGGCACGGAAGCGGGCCGCCAAGGCGCAGCGCAAGCCGCCGGCCATGAAAGGCGCCAAGGGGGGCAAAAAGATCAAGGCCAGCAGGAAGGAGAAGGCCCATCCCGCGGGTACGGGTAGGTACGTGACCGAAAACGGTGCGAAATCGGCCCACTCGCGCCACCGGGCCGCCGGTGTCGATGCCCATCCGGCCGACGAGCTGCGCCACGACCTGCTGCTGGCGTGCGTCTCGCGGGCCATCGACGACCGCGAGATCGCCCTCCAGAAGCAGAGCCGGGTGTTCTTCCAGATCTCCGGTGCCGGGCACGAGACCCTGCTCCTGGCCCTGGCCCGTGAGCTGCGGCCCGGCTACGACTGGTTCTTCCCGTACTACCGCGACCTGGCCCTCATGCTGGGCCTGGGCATGACCGCCGAGCAGGTGCTGCTCCAGGCCGTCGGGTCGGCCGACGACCCGGCGTCGGGTGGCCGCCAGATGCCCGCCCACTGGGGCTACAAGCCCTTCAACGTCGTGACCCAGTCGAGCCCCACCGGCAGCCAGTGCATCCCCGCGGTGGGCTGCGCGGAGGCGGGGCGCTACATCGTGCGCCGCCCGCAGCTGGGCCTCACGGCCCATGGCGACGAGGTGACCTACGTGAGCCTGGGCGAGGGGGCCACGTCGGAGGGCGAGTTCTGGGAGAGCCTCAACACCGCGTGCGTGGAGCACCTGCCGGTACTGTTCGTGGTGGCCGACAACGGCTACGCCATCTCGGTGCCGTCGTCCGAGCAGTCGCCGGCGCCGATCAACGAGCTGGTGAGGGGGTTCGCCGGGCTGCAGATACGATCCGTCGACGGCACCGACTACTTCGCGGTCCGGCGCGCAGCCCGCAAGGTGGTGACCCAGATCCGCGCCGGCGTGGGACCCGGACTCATTCACGCCCGCGTGACCAGGCCCTACTCCCATTCGGCGGCCGATACCCAGAGCAAGTACCGGGTCCCGCAGGAGATCGAGTGGGAGCTGGCGCACGACCCCATCGACAACTTCGAGCGGGCCCTGATCGAGGGCGGCCTGCTCACGGCCGACGACGCCCGTGGCATCCGGGACGAGGCGCGCCGCATCGTCGCCGACGCCGCCAAGGCGGCACTGGCCGCGCCGCGGCCCGACGTGAAGACCGTCCTCGACCACGTGGTGGCGCTGCCCGACATCCCCGACCCGGGCGACCCGCCCGCCGACGGCGAGCCGGTGGCGCTGGGCGAGGCGATCCGCCGGGCCCTGCACGACGTGATGGAGGCCGACGAGCGCATCCGCGTGTTCGGCGAGGACGTGGCCGACGCCCGCGAGGCGATCCTGGCCCAGGTCGAGGGCAAAGGGGGCGTGTTCGGCACCACCCACGGCCTGCAGCGGACGTTCGGCCGGGCCCGCTGCTACAACACCCCGCTGGCCGAGGCCAACATCATCGGCCGGGCCGTCGGCCAGGCGGTGCGGGGGCTGCGGCCGGCGCCGGAGATCCAGTTCTTCGACTACATCTGGCCCGCCATGCAGCAGATCCGCAGCGAGGCGGCCACCACGCGCTGGCGGTCGAACGGTGCCTTCACCTGTCCGATGGTGATGCGGGTGCCCATCGGCGGTTACCTGCAGGGTGGCTCGATCTGGCACAGCCAGTCGGGCGAGTCGATCTTCGCCCACATCCCCGGCCTGCTGGTCGCCTTCCCGTCCCGGGCCAGCGACGCCGCCGGCCTGCTGCGGGCGGCGTTCCGCTGCGAGGACCCGGTGCTGTTCCTGGAACACAAGCACCTGCTGCGCCAGCCCTACACCCGTGAGCCCTTCCCCGGTCCCGACTACGTGGTGCCGTTCGGGAAGGGGCGCTACGTCAGCCGCGGGTCGGATCTGACGATCGTCACCTGGGGCGCGACCGTCGAGCGCTCACGGCTGGCCGCGGAGAGGCTGGCCGAATCCGACGGTGCCTCCGTCGAGATCGTCGACCTGCGCACGCTCGTGCCGTGGGACCAGGAGATGGTGGGCGAGTCGGTCAGCCACACGGCGCGCCTGCTGGTCGTGCACGAGGACGTGGTGCGGGCGGGGTTCGGCGCCGAGATCTCGGCATGGGCGTCCGACGAGCTGTTCTGGCGGCTCGACGCGCCGGTGGGCCGGGTCGGCGCCCAGGAATGTCACGTCGCCTACGCCCCCGAGCTGGAGACCGCGATCCTGCCCCAGGTGGACGACATCGCGGCCGCCGCCCGGCGGGTGCTGTCGGAGTAGGGGGAGCGCAGCGGTGGTCGACGAGGGCTGGACGCGATCCCGCCGGCGGTCCTGGCTTCACCACCAGACCCGCCGGCGGGTTGCCGGGGCCTCGTTCCCCCTCTATAGATCGTTCTCGCCGACCGCCGGGAGGTCGTCGAGACCGACCAGCCGTCCGAGGAGCCCGGCCATCGCGATCACCACGATGATCGCCACCAGCCCGATGATCAGGATCTCGCCCATTCCGTGTAGCCACCTTTCCGCCGTTGGGGGTACCCGACATTGACGCATGGAAAGACGACGAGGTTGCGACAGTTCGATGACGGTATGTGTCGATCTGGCCGCGAGCGGTGCCAGCCACGCGTTTTGCCCGCGGGAACGGCCGCTACGGCGACCATTCCCGCGCACAGAACGCGGGTGGAGGGCACGATCTGCCCCCAGGACCGGCCACTCACCGTCGCAGATCCCGCGCGCTCGTTGAAGATCGCGCTACCGAGGAGGAGCATGGAGTCATGCGGAGCGACGTGACGGCACCGGCGCCGGCGGAGCTGCCCGAGGACCATCCCGGATTCTCGGATCCCGAGTACCGGGCTCGCCGCGGGGCCATCGCCGAGGTTGGCGCCCACTACCAGAGCGGGGACCCCATCCCCGACGTCACCTACACGCCCGAGGAAGACGAGGTGTGGCGCCTCGTCTCCCACGAGCTCGCGCGCAAGCACCAGCGCTACGCGTGCCGCGCCTACCTGGAGGGCGCGGCGGCGCTGACCCTGCCGACCGACCGGATGCCCCAGCTGCGCGAGGTCGACGCGCGGGTGCATGCCCTCGGCCGTTTCCACATCGAGCCGGTGCCGGGACTGGTGCCGACCCGCGTGTTCTACGGGGCCCTGGCGCGGCGCACGTTCCTGTCAACCCAGTACATCCGCCATCACTCGGTGCCCTTCTACACCCCTGAGCCCGACATCGTGCACGAGATCATCGGGCACGCCAACATGCTGGCCAACCCCGCCTTCGCCGACCTCTACGAGGAGGCGGGCAAGGCGTCGGTCCGGGCGGCGAGCGACGCGGCTCTCGACTTCTTCTCCAAGGTGTTCTGGTTCACGCTCGAGTTCGGGGTGGTGCGCGAGGACGGCGAGCTCAAGGCCTACGGCGCCGGCCTCCTGTCGTCGTACGGCGAGATCGAGGCGTTCCGCGACGCCGAGATCCGTCCCTGGGACATCGCCAAGATGGGCACGCTCGAGTACGACATCACCCGCTACCAACCGGTCCTGTTCGCAGCCGAGTCGTTCGACCGCATGGTCGAGGACCTGACCGGATTCTTTTCCACCTACGACGACGAGGCGCAGCATCGCTGGATCGCCGGCGTCTGACCGGCCCCGGCCCGCGTTTCCCGTCTCCCTGCGGGGGGAATAGCGGCGACGTGGCCGAGCCCCCCGAGTACCTGGTCCAGCACATACAGGATGCCCTGGCCAGCGATCCCCGGGTCCGGGAGCTGGGCGTCGATGCCCAGGTGGTGGGCGACCGGGTGGTGCTGACCGGCACGGCCGCCACCCCCGAGCAGCGGGCGTCGATCGTCGATGTCGCCGGTGAGGTCGCCAGGGGCTACGAGGTGGTGAACGAGATGACCGTCCTGTCGGCCGAGGAGGACGGGACGATCGAGGAGCTGGCGTGACCCGCGTCGCCGCCGTGGCCGACATCCACATCGGCGTGGACTCCGTGAGTCGGGTGGCGCCCGGGCTGCGGCACATCAACGAGCGCGCGGACATGCTGCTGCTCGGCGGGGACCTAACTCGCTGCGGCGAGCCGCTCGAGGCCCGGGTGGTCGCGAGCGAGCTGGCCGGGGTGGAGATCCCGGTCGTGGCGGTGCTGGGCAACCACGATCACCATGCGGCCCAGACCAAGGAGGTCGTCGGGATTCTCGAGGACGTGGGCGTGGCGGTGCTCGACGGCACGGCTACAACCGTGAGCATCGATGGCACCACCGTTGGGATCGCGGGCGCCAAGGGGTTCGGTGGCGGGTTCGCCGGGGCCAACGCCACCGCGTTCGGCGAGCGGGCCATGAAGGCGTTCGTGGAGGAGACGAGGCGTGAGGCGGCGCGGCTGCACGACGCCCTGGTGCACGTGCGGTCCCACGCCGATCGGGTCATCGCCCTGTTGCACTACGCGCCGGTTCCCGAGACGCTGCGGGGCGAGCGCCTGGAGATCTACCCCTTCCTGGGCAGCCACCTCCTTGCCGAGGCCATAGACACCGCCGGGGCCGATCTGGTGATCCACGGCCACGCCCACAACGGCATCGAGCGCGGCGTCACGCCCGGCGGCATCCGGGTGCGGAACGTGGCGCAGCCGGTCATCCAGCGTGCCTATCGGATCTACGAGCTCGGGGAACCGACGGTGCGGGAGTCACCGGTGGCGGCGACCGCCTGAGCGGGGTCGAGAGCGCGGGCGACGAGCTGGCAGGGATGGACCGCCTGGACGCCGACGGCGGCCAGGTGCAGGGCGCAGCCCGGATTGGCCGAGGCGACGATCGGGGCGCCGGACCTGGCGATGGCTTCGACCTTGCGCTCCCGGATGGCACCCGCCAGGCGGGGCTGGGTCAGCGCGTAGGCGCCGCCGGCGCCGCAGCACAGGCCCTCGTCGTCGAGCTCGACGACATCGGCGTAGGGGGACAGCACCGTCCGCACCGCCAAGTGGGCGCGCTGGACGTGGCGCAGGTGGCAGGGGTCCTGCACGGCGACCGTTGGCCGCCGGGCTCCGGCCGCAGCGGGCGGCAGCCGGGCGACGCGCTCCGCCAGCCATTCGTGGACATCGCGCACGCGGGCGCTGAACGCCTCCGCGTCTGCCGTGCCGAGCAGATGGCCGTAGTCCCGGAGCATCGCCCCGCAGCCGGCGGCGTCGACCAGGATCGGGGCATGGCCGGGGAAGGCCCGCATGGTGTGCTTGGCCCGGGCGCGGGCATCGGACCGCAGCCCGGCATGGAGCGCCAGGGCGCCGCAGCAGGCCGCGTCGTGGCCCGGCAGGGCCACGCCGGCCCCGGTCGCCTCGATGACGCGTTGGACGTCGACGTGGACGTCGCGCATCCATGCGTCCATGACGCAGCCCGTGAACAGCCAGACGTCGGTGCCGGAGCTGCGCAGCCTGTCGGGTCGGCGCACCGGCACCCGGTCCGGCAACCCGAGCCGGCGGGACAGGCGTCGCGGCACCAGGCGCAGGCGCTGTGCCAATCCCAGGAGGGACGACCCGGCCAGCAGGAGGCGGTGGTGGCCAAGGGACCGGAGGCCGACCCGCACCAGCGATTCCCGCCGCGGGATCGGTTGCCGGGGCCACCCTTCCCGCGGCAGGTTTGCCTTGGTGGCCTCGATCAGGTGTCCGAAGGGGACGCCGGAGGGGCAGGCGGTCTCGCAGCCCCGGCACTGCACGCAGGTGGCCATCGAGCGCAGGAACGCCTCGTCGGGCTCGGCACCCTCCCACTGCACCTGGCGCATGGCGGCGATGCGGCCGCGCGGGGACAGGGCCTCCTCGCCGGTCACCCTGTAGGTCGGGCAGTGGGGTAGGCAGAGTCCGCAGGCGACGCAGCAGGCCAGCTCGTCATCGACGATGCCGAGGTCGATCCGGGCGGGAGCGGCACCGTCCGTCATGCCGCCTCCGACGCCGCCGTGGCCAACGGATCCCGTCCCGGGTTGAGGCGGCCCGCGGGATCGAACACACCCTTTATCCGCCGGTGCAGCTCGACCACATGCTCGTCGATCGGCCGCGGGCGCGGGGGCCGCTCGGCGTGGACCACGCCGACTCCCACCTCGGCCACGAACCGGCCGGTTCCCAGATCCGACGTCGCCAGGGCCGGCAGCTCCGAGGGGCGCAACGACCAGCGGTGCGGGCCCGGGAGCTCGGGTCGGCCCTCGACCTCGGGCAGGCGGGCGAGCGCCACCTGCGCCGCCACGTCGTCGGGATGGCCGTCGAGCAGGACCCACGTCGTGGTCCCGTCCCACAGGACCGCCGCCGGCCGGTACAGCCGCTCGACCAGCGCGAACGGGTCGGCGTCGCCCGCCAGCCAGCGTTCCGCCGCCGGCACGGGTCGCGTGCGCAGCACGACCTCGGCGGTGAGCGCCAGCGTGCCCAGCGAGCCGACCAGGAGGCGGCACAGGTCGTAGCCGGAGACGTTCTTCACCGTCGGCCCCCCGGCCTTGACCACCCGACCGTCCGCCGACACCACCCGGGCCTCGAGCAGCACATCCCGCACCGGCCCCCAGCCCAGCCGCCGCAGCCCACTGTGGCCCACGGCCAGCACGCCGCCCACCGTCGCGTCCGTCCACGACGGCAGGGCGACGGTCTGGCCCACCTCCGCCAGGGCGGCGTCGACCTCGCACACGGTGGTCCCCGCTCGTACCCGCACGGTCATGTCCGCCGCCTCGACCGCCACGATTCCCGTGGGGGCCCGCACCTCGCGTGCCCGGCCGTCGACGCGCCCGCCCACGCCCCACTGCGTGCGCCCACCGACGGCGGTGACGGACCCCGATTCTGGCGGGCCGACCTCCGCGGCGAACGCGGCGACGGGGTCGGGTGGCGTCATTCCTTCACACCCACACGCCCTCCGGCACGCCCTGGAGGTCGCCGCAGCGGCTGCCGGCCGGGAGGATCTTGGTGGGATTGGCGACGCCCTCGGGATCGAACGCCTCGCGGAGCCGGGCCTGGGCGTCCAGGTCGTCGGGTCCGAAGAGGAGGGGCATCAGGTCGCGCTTCTCGAGCCCGATGCCGTGTTCACCGGACAGCACGCCGCCGGCGTCCAGCGACACCTGGACGATCTCCTCGCCGGCGGCGTGGACCCGCTCCATGACGCCCGGCTCCCGGGCATCGAACAGCAGCAGCGGGTGGAGGTTGCCGTCGCCGGCGTGGAAGACGTTCATCACGTCGAGGTCGTGGCGCTCCGCGATCGTGTACACCTGGCTGAGCACCTCGCACAGCCGGGTGCGGGGAACGACCGTGTCATGCAGGTAGTAGTTGGGCGCCAGCCTGGCGACGGCGCCGAACGCCGACTTGCGGCCCTTCCACAGCAGGGCGCGCTCGGCGTCGTCGGCTGCCACCCGCACCGTCCGGGCGCCGTGGGCCAGCCCGACCGCCCGCACCTGCTCGACGCCAGCGCCCACGCCCGCCGGGAGGCCGTCGAGCTCCACCAGCAGCACCGCGGCGGCGTCGGTGGGATAGCCGGCGTGGACGAACTCCTCGGCGGCCTGGGTGATGCGCCGGTCCATCATCTCGAGGGCCGCCGGCAGCAGCCCATCGGCGATGATGCCGCTCACCGTCTCCGCGGCGTCGTCGACCGATGCGAAGTCGAGCAGCAGCGTGGCCACCGCCGGCGGGTCGGGCGTGAGGCGCACGGCGATACGGGTGGCGATGCCGAGCGTGCCCTCGCTGCCCACGAACGCGCCCCGCAGGTCGAGCCCCGGCGGCTCGGGGTCGAGGCCGCCGAGCACGGTCACCGACCCGTCGGGCAGCACGACCTCCAGCGCCAGGATGTGGGCGCTGGTCACGCCGTAGGCCAGGCAGTGCGGTCCCCCGGAGTTGTTGGCGACGTTGCCCCCGATCGTGCACGCCTGCTGGCTCGAGGGGTCGGGAGCGAAGTGCAGCCCGTGCCGGGCCAGCGCCCGGGTGAGATCGAGGTTGATCACCCCCGGCTGGACCCAGGCCACCCGCTCCACGGCGTCGACCTCGAGGATCCGGTCCATCTTGGTGGTCACGATGACCACCGGATCGCCCACGGGCACCGCCCCGCCGGCGAGTCCCGTGCCGGATCCGCGGGCCACGAACGGGCGCCCGTGGCGGCGGGCGACCCGCACCGCAGCGGCCACCTCGTCGGTCGTGACCGGGAAGCATACCACCGCGGCCGCCCCGCTCATCACCGACGCGTCGCGGCCGTAGAGGCCCAGCTCCACACCCGCGGTCCGCACCCGGTCGGGCGCCAGCGCCGCCCGCAGGTCGCGGGCCAGGGCCTCCGCGTCGAGACCTGAGCCGTGCTCCACAGTCCGAATCCTGCCGCGGGATCGGTGGCCATGGCCATCGATTCCGCGGCATGAATCTTCACGGGCTGGTGCCGGTCAGGATGCTGTAGCTGGGATTGAGGATGGCGAGGCGGTTCTGGTGGACGCCCGCGGTGCCGACCAGCTCGATCCGCGTCCCGACCTTGACGCCGGCCAGCTCCCGGCGGCCCAGGAACACCGCCAACAGTGTCCCGGACCCGTCGTCGATGACGCACTCGAGGGTGGCGACGTCACGCTGTGGCGCCACCCGCATCGACCGCACCTGGCCGCGCACCCGCACGCGATCGCGCCAGCGGACATCCGCCACCGGGGTCACCGAGGACACGTCGTCCTGCGGCGGTCGTCTCGGTGCGGTCGCAGCCTCGTCGTTGCCTGCGGCGATGCGGCCCCGGTGGACCGGCGGCACCATCGCCAGCGTCTCCTCCGACATCCAGGCGTCGAAGTGGAAGGGCACGGTCGTGACGTTGGCGTGGGGGAGCTTCGAGACCTCGGCCTGGATGGCCTCGGCCGTCCGGTCGTGGAGGATGCGATGCCACAGCCCGTTGTACTTGCGGTCCGGCAGCAGCACGGAGACCTCGGTCTCGCCATCGGACAGCTCCCGGGCGACATACTCGACGGCCGTCCGCGCCAGGCGCCGGTCCGGGCACGCCACCAGCTCCAGCGGCACCCGCGTCAGCCCCAGCCGGCGCCACTCGGCGGCGAGGCGGCCGGCGGCGTCGTCGTCCACGACGAAGTGCACCGCCCGCAGCTCGTCGGGCGTGAGGGTCCGGGCGTACTGGATGGCGCGGGCCGCGGCCAGGTCGAGCCGATCGACGAACACCATGACGACATGGCGGTGCAGGATGGGCGCGGTGGCGGCCGCCGGCACGTCGTGCTCGAGCGCGCCGAGCTCGCGCTCGTACTGGCGGTTGAGCCGCAGCAGGATCATCACGAAGATCGGCATGATCGGCAGGATGGGCCAGGCGTCGTTGAATCGGGTGATGACGACGATGAGCACGATCAGACCCGAGAGCACTGCGCCGACACCGTTGGCGAGGAGACCCGCGACCCACCCCTGCTCCCGCCTGCGGAGGTGGTGCTTCGTCATCCCCGACTGCGACAGCGTGAACCCGGTGAACACCGAGATGGCATAGAGGGGGATCAGGCGGGTCACCTCGGCCCCCGTGAGGGCGACGAGTACGGCGGCAGCGCCGGCGAGGGCGAGGATGCCGTTGGAGAACACCAGCCGGTGGCCTCGCTTGGTGAGCTGACGCGGCAGGAAGTTGTCGCCGGCCTGGAGGCTCGCCAGCCGCGGGAAGTCGGCGAAGCCGGTGTTGGCGGCCAGCACCAGGATGAGCATGGTGGCGACGTTGAGCACGGTCGACATCAGCTCGCCCCCGGACCCGTGGCCGTAGACGGCCTCGCCGATCTGCGCGAGCACGGTCGGCGTGCCGTCCTCGAAGGGGGCGACCTTGATCTTCGATGCCAGGAATGACAGCCCCAGGAACATGACGGCCAGCCCGCTGCCCATGACCACCAGCGTCTGGCGGGCGTTGCGCCACTCGGGCTTGCGGAAGGCGGGCACGCCGTTGGAGATGGCCTCGACCCCGGTCACGGCCGAACCACCCGAGGCGAAGGCCTTGGCGACGACGAATGCGCTTGCGCCGACCAGCAGGCTGGCGTCGTGGTCGCCGAACTCGACCATGCCCGGGAGGCGCTCGCCCAGGACCTCGAGCCCACCGTTGAGGTACCGCACCAGGCCCAGGCCGAGCAGCACCGCCATGTTGGCCATGAAGAAGAACGTGGGGGCGGCGAAGATCCGCCCCGACTCCCGCACCCCTCGCAGGTTGCCGAAGGCGATGATGGCGATGAACCCCAGCGAGAGGGGGACCCGCCAAGGGGCAAGCGCGCTGACCGACGAGCTGAGCGCGGCGCTGCCGGCGGCGACCGACACCGCCACGGTGAGGATGTAGCCGATCAGCAGCGCCGCCCCGGCGACCTGGGCGGTCACGATGCCGAAGTTGTCACGGGTGACCAGGTAGGCGCCGCCGGCCGACGGGTACTCCTTGATCGTCTCGCGGTAGCTGATGATCAGCAGGCCCAGCACGACCAACATCGCGATCGTCACCGGCATGACCAGCGTGAACGCGACGACGCCGAACCACGGCACGAGCACGTGGAGGATCTCCTCGGTGGCGTAGGCCGACGACGACAGGTTGTCGGATGCGAACACCGCCAGCGCCGTGGGCTTGCCCAGGCGCTCGTGCTCCAGTTGCTCCGAGTGCATCGGCCGGCCCAGCAGCTTGCGCTTGAGCCGGTAGCCGACACCGTCGGGGGGCAGGGGAACGCTAGGCGTCGAAGGCGGGGGCTCCGGGGCGCGGTACGCCGTGGACCCCGGCCGCGTGTCGACCTCGGATGTCATGCACGGACATTAGGGAAACCTGCCGCGGGATTGGTTGTCGGAGCCACCGATCCCGCGGCCGGAATCGTCACGCGGCCAGCGTCTCCGGCAACGATGCCGGCTCGAGCGCCAGCTCGAGCACCCGGGCGACGTCGGCCACGGGGTGGAACGTCATCTCCTGGCGAACCGCCTCGGGCACGTCGTCGAGGTCGGGCTCGTTGCGGAGCGGCAGCACGACCTCCCGCAGCCCCGCCCGGTGGGCGGCCAGCACCTTCTGCTTGACGCCGCCGATGGGGAGCACCCGTCCCGACAGCGTGACCTCACCCGTCATCGCCACCGTCGAGCGCACCGGCGTGTCGCGCAACAGGCTCACGAGCGCGGTGGTCATGGTGATGCCGGCCGACGGGCCGTCCTTGGGGATGGCGCCGGCGGGGAAGTGGACGTGGAAGCGCCGGGCCTCGAATGCCGAGGGGTCGATGCCGAGAACGTCGGCCTTGGAGCGGACGTAGGACAGCGCGATCTGCGCCGACTCCTTCATGACGTCGCCGAGCTGCCCGGTGACCGTGAGGCCGGAGCCCGACTCGCCGTCCATCGACGTCGCCTCGACGAAGAGCACGTCGCCGCCCACGCCGGTGACGGCCAGGCCGGTGGCGACGCCCGGCACCACGGTCCGGTCGGCGGCCTCGTCGAAGAAGCGGCGCCGGCCCAGGTAGGTGGGCACATCGTCGATGTCGACCACGATGGGCGTCTCGTCCCCCTTGGCGACCTCGGTGGCGGCCTTGCGCAGCACCTTGCCCAGCTCGCGCTCCAGGTTCCGGACCCCGGCCTCGCGCGTGTAGCCATCGACGATCTCGCCCAGGGCGGTGTCGGTCACGTCGACCTCACCGTCCCGTAGGCCGTTGCGCTTCAGCTGGCGGCGGAACAGGTGCTCGCGGGCGATGACGACCTTCTCGGCCTCGGTGTACCCGTCGAGGCGGATGACCTCCATGCGGTCGAGCAGGGGACCGGGGATCTGCTCGAGCATGTTGGCGGTGGCCAGGAACAGGACGTCGGACAGGTCGAGGTCGACCTCCAGGTAGTGGTCACGGAAGGTGTGGTTCTGCGCCGGGTCGAGGACCTCGAGCAGCGCCGAGGAGGGATCGCCCCGCCAGTCGGCGCCGAGCTTGTCGACCTCGTCGAGCAGGACCACCGGGTTCATGGTCCCGGCCTCCTCGAGGGCCCGGACGATGCGCCCGGGCTGCGCGCCGACGTACGTGCGGCGGTGGCCCCGGATCTCGGCCTCGTCGCGGATGCCGCCCAGGGCGACCCGGGTGAACCTGCGGCCCAGGGCCCGGGCGACGGAAGCACCCAGGGAGGTCTTGCCCACGCCGGGGGGACCGGCTAGCGCCAGGATGGCGCCGGGCTTGCGGCCCGAGGCGTCGACGTCGGGCACCGCATGGGGGCGCGGCCGATCGCCGGCGGCGTCGGACGACGTGTCGCCGTCGTCGGGGTCGGCAGCGTCACCGGCCGACTCGGCGGCGCGCTCGGCCAGCAGCTTGCGCACGGCCAGCATCTCGACGATGCGGTCCTTCACCTCGTCGAGGCCGGTGTGGTCCTCGTCGAGGACCTGGCGGGCGCGTTCGATGTCGTAGTTGTCCACGCTGCGCTCGCCCCAGGGGATCTCGAACACGGTGTCCAGCCAGTTGCGGATCCAGCCGTGCTCGGTGTTCTGCTCGGGCGTGCGCTCCAGCCGGTCGATCTCGCGCTCGATGGCCTTGCGGGTGTCGTCGGTCACCGCCTTGGCCTCGACCAGCTTGGTCAGGCGCTTGCGGTACCCACCGACCAGGTCGTCGCCGCCGTCCTCGCCCAGCTCCTTGCGGATGGCGTCCATCTGCTGGCGCAGCAGGAACTCCCGCTGGCGGGCCTCCAGGCCCTCGGACACCTCGTGACGGATCTTGTCGGCCAGCTCGTGCTCGGCCAGTGCCTCCTTGACCCAGCCCAGCACCAGGCGCAGGCGCTCGACCAGCTCGGTGGTCTCGAGCAGCTCGACCTTGCGCTCGACCGCCAGGTCGGGCCACCAGCCGACGATGTCGGCCAGCGCCGATGGATCGTCGACGCCCCGCAGCACCTCGGTCAGCCGGCGGCCGCCGAGGCTCTCGAACAGCGCCCGGAGCGCGGCCCGCAGCTCGGTGGCCAGCTCGGCCACGTCGCCGGTGACCTCGCCGTCCGGCAGCGGGGACACGTGCACCCACAGCGCGCTGGTCTGGCCAATGACGCCCACGCCGACCTCGGCGCGGGTCGTGGCGCGAATCACCAGTGCCGGCATGCCGCCGGGCAGGTTGCCCCGGTTCTCGATGCGGGCGATGGTGCCGACGCGCGCGTAGCGGCCGTCGGCCTGGCGGGGGACGAGCAACAGGGTGTCGTCGGCCTGGGCGGCGGCATCGGCCGCGGCGCGGGCCTCGTCGGTCTCCAGGGCCAGGGTCACGACCATGTGCGGGAGCACAACATCGTTGGTGAGGGGAAGGACCGGGAGGGTCAACGTGTCGAGATCAGCCATCCTATGCTACCTCGGTGGGTTCGCTCACGGATTGTCGAGCAGTTCGGTCAACGTTAGGGCCGCATCCCGCATTCCCCACGCCAAAAATCTTGAGTGCCTTGCACTCAGGTTCCACTCTTTGGCCGGTCGTGCCGATCGCTACCTCGCCTGACGAACCTCGGTACCTTTGCGGCCATGGCGCTGCTGCAGACGCCCGAGCAGGTCGCCGACGCCTGTGGCGACGACCCCACGTGGATCTGCCGCCAGGTGCTCGAGACCACCCACAGCGAGAGCTGGGCCCGCGCCTCGGACGTCCTGCTGGCGAAGCCGGCCCAGATCCTGCTGATCGTGGCGGTGGCGTGGGTCGTCAACCACCTCATCCGCCGCGCCATCCGCCGGTTCACCGAACGCCTCGGCGACCCCGAGGCACGGGCGCGGATCCGACGCCTGCGGCGGCGCGCGCCCGACGCGCTCCAGCCCCATGGCCCGCAGTCGCTCAGGTCGGCGGCCCGCGCCACGACCCTCTCCTTCGTGCTGCGGTCGGCGAGCAGCATCGTCGTGTGGACCATCGCCGGCGCCATGATCCTGGGCGAACTGGGCGTCAGCCTCGGTCCCCTGATCGCAGGCGCCGGTATCGCCGGCGTGGCCCTGGGCTTCGGTGCCCAGAGCCTGGTCAAGGACTTCATCTCGGGCACGTTCATGCTCATCGAGGACCAGTACGGTGTCGGCGACATCATCGACGCCGGCGAGGCCCGCGGCACCGTCGAGGCCGTGAGCCTGCGCACCACCCGGCTCCGCGACGTGAACGGCACGGTCTGGCACATCCCCAACGGCAACATCATGCGGGTCGGCAACATGTCGCAGCAGTGGGCCCGGGCGTTGCTGGACGTGCCCTTGGCCCTCGACACCGACGTCGACCACGCCCAGGACGTGATCAAGCGGGTCGCCGACCGCGTGTGGCGGGACCCCCGGTGGCGGGGCGACATCCTCGAGGAGCCCGAGGTGTGGGGGGTGGAGGAGCTGGGCCCCGACGGCATCGTCATCCGCCTGGTCATGAAGACCAGACCCGCCGCGCAGTTCAACGTGATGCGGGAGCTGCGTCGGCGGCTGCTGGACGCCTTCGCCGCCGGGGGGATCGAGCTGCCCGATTCCGGGCGCCTCGTCTGGGTCCAGCGTGACCCCGGCTCGTCGCAGGAGTCGGAGGTGGCGGAGGAGGACTGAGGCCCGCTCCGGTCTTTGAAGATCTTCCGGGGTATCGCCCCGAAAGATCTTCAAAGTCGCCAGTGTCAGCCCACGTTCGCCAAGCTCACTTCGACCGAGAAGGCGTCCCCCTCGACCGTGTCCAGCGACGCCACGTTGCCAGCGCTGCGAACGTCGGCCGCAGCCAGCGCCAGCAGCGCCAGCCGGTCGGCGGTGTCCGTGACGGTGACGGAGGCGACCGGGGCGCGCATGGAGCGCTTGGCTTCGCTCTTGGCCCGGCGGATCTCGCCCAGCACGGCGGCCGCCATGGCGAGGACCTCGGGCACCGGCTCGTCCCCCGCTCCGGCGGCGTCCGCCTCGGCGGCGGCCCGCAGCTCGTCGGCGTCGGGCCACGGCGAGCGGTGGATCGACCCCTCGCGCCACCACGACCACACGTCCTCGGTGACGAACGGCAGGATGGGTGCGAACAGCTGGAGCTGCGTCTGGAGTGCCAACCCGAGCGCCGTGCGGGCCGAGGCCTGGCCGGCATCGCCGTTCGCGCCGTAGGCCCGGTTCTTGACGAGCTCGAGGTAGTCGTCGCAGAACGACCAGAAGAATGCCTCGGTCCGCTCCAGCGCCCGGGCGTAGTCGAACCGGTCGAACGCCTCGGTCGAGGCGGTGACCAGGTCGGCGAGGGCCGCCAGCATCGACCGGTCGAGCGGCTCGGTGACCTCGCCGGCGGTGGTCGCCCCGGTCCCCAGGGCGAAGCGCGAGGCGTTGAGCAGCTTGGTCGCCAGCCGCTTGCCGATCTTCATCTGCCCCTGGTCGAGCGCCAGGTCCATGCCCGGGCGGCCACCGGCCGCCCAGTACCGGACGGCGTCGGC
>JBKPAA010000044.1:0-6918 GCA_046726215.1 Actinomycetota bacterium
GCTGCTGACTTGAACAACCACAGCGGACCGGCGCGGCCGCGGACGACCACCACGCGCTGACAACCATCATCGCCAGCGATCTCACACCGCTTCGACGCGCTCCCACAAGGCCGACCGCCCAACCCACCTCGACCTCCGACCTCAGCCGCCGTGCGCGCCCATCACCCCGAAGCCGATCGGTGGATCGAGGCTTAACGCTCGCCGACATCGCGCCGCCGCGATGCCCGAACTGCCCACCCGAGGAGACTGGCGGCGCCGCGTGCGGGCATGGGCCGGCACCTACTGCGGCGTGGCGACGGCCCACCCCAATCTCGTACTTCGGATCGTGTCCGACATCGCCGCGGTTGCCGTCGCCGCCGTGAGGGTCAACGAATCCCCGTACGCCGCGCCCGCCGCAGCGGGACTGCCCCACGGGCCGTCGTCGGCGCTGCCGACGTCATCGTCGACTTCGTCAACGGCCCACTGCCTCTCGATGACCGCATCGGTCCAGGAAGGCGTAGACCGCACGAAGCTGTCCGCGCCGAACTGGAAGCACGAACTCCGCAGACGACCAAGGCCCAGCGCGACCCCTACAGGGACCGCTCCATCGAACAACGCGACAGCTTCACCTTCGGCCTCGACGTCATCCTCCGCGGCATCGAGCAACTGCTGCACTCCGAGCAGCGCTGTCACCGCGAGGCCGCACCAGCGCATAACGCCGCCTGGCCGGCGCCGTTGACGCTCGCCGACTCCCGGAGTGCTGCCGACCTCGAAGGCGACCGAACGACGGTTCGCGCCTGGCAGGCACCGATCAGCGACACGGACAGAACGACAACGCGCCGGCCGCCGATGCGGGTCACGCCGTGGGGCCAGCGGGTGTGGCCTCGGCGGCCCGCGGGTGGCTCATTGGTCGGGAACCGCAGCGGGCGAGAATGTTCGGTGGTCGGCCAGCTCGTGCCGCAGATCTCAGCGCTCGGAGGGCAGTATGGGCGGCAGGTCGAAGCAGCGGAACGGGGTGGGGTCGGCGAACAGCGAGATGCGCGTCAGGCTGACGGCGTTCGTGGCGAGGACGACGACGGCGAAGGGGTGGTAGGCGCCGTCGTCGCCCCGGTGGTAGGCGGCGGCGGCGAGCTGGCCATTGGCTCCGAGGGAGAGCATTCGCCAGTCGCCGGCGCGGCCGATGGCCTGCGTGGCGATGAACGGCACGCACGTCACCTTGCTGGAGAACCAGGTGGTCGTGCCGGTCATCTCCAGCACGGCGTCGTCGGCCAGCAGGCGCCCGATCGCTGCCATGTCGGACTGCTCGAACGCCGCGAGGTAGCGGTCGAGGACGCGGCGCGCCCCGTCGTCGGTCGGCTCAGCCAGGTCGTCGTCGGTCAGGGACACCTCGGCGAGCCGGGCTCTGGCCCGCTGCAGCAGGCTCTTGAGCGCCGGGACCGACACGTCGAGGAGCCCGGACGCGTCGGCTGCCGGCAGAGCCAGCACCTCACACAGCAGGAACGCGGCGCGCTGGCGAGGCGGCAGGACCTGGAGCCCGGCGACGAGCGCAAGGCGCACCCTGTGACGGGCTGCCACCACCTCCGCAGGGTCGCACCGCTCGTCGACCACTAGGCGGTCCGGAACGGGCTCGAGCCAGGGCACCTCGCCGGGCGCCAGTTCCGTCGGCGCGAAGGGGTCGGGCGAGGGCGGGCCGAGCCCGGAGGGCAAGGGACGCCGCCGGCGGCGGTCGAGCGCGGTCAAGCAGGCGTTCGTCGCGATCCGGTACAACCAGGTCCGCACCGACGACCGATGCTCGAACCGGTCGAAGGCCCGCCAGGCCCGCACGTAGGTCTCCTGCACGAGGTCCTCGGCCTCGTGCACCGATCCGCTCATCCGGTAGCAGTGGGCGACCAGCTCGCGCCGGTAGGGCGCGGTCGCCGCCTCGAACGCGTCCGTCTCGCCCTCGCCCACGGCCACGATTGTGCTGACTCGCCGGGCCGCCGAGAAGAATCGGCGGGCCACCGCGCTTCTCCGGCGCGCTCCCGTAAGTCGACACCCGCATGACCACGCTCGACCACCCCGCCCTCAGCCGTGCGGTCCGCCGGATCCTCGACGACAAGCATCTCTCCGTGCTTGCCACCACCAACCCCGACGGGCAACCGCAGCTCTCGGTGATCTTCGTCAAGCGCGAGGGCGACGACATCCTCTTCAGCACCGTCAAGGGCCGCCGCAAGACGACGAACATGCTGCGCGACCCTCGAGTGAACCTGCTCCTGCACACCCTCCATGTTGGCGGTGAGGGGAGCACCTACGCCACCATCTCAGGCACCGTTGAGCTCACCGACGATCCCGGCGGGTCGTTCCACCAGGTGATGTACGACATCCACATGGGCGGTGCCACCCCGCCCCCCGAGCCGGGTGCCCAACGGGTGATCGTGCGGATCAGGCCGCAACGGGTGTATCAGTCCCCGTACGGGCGTACACCCGCCGAGTAACCCCCCCCGACGAGTACCGGTCCTCCCAAGAGCGTTCGTCGGTCGGACAAACGACGGCCACACCGCACCGAAGTGATCGCAATGGCCCGGTACATATCGACGGCTCGGTGTCCTTATCGGTCGTCGCCGACCCGCCCATAACGACGTCGTCGACACCGCCCCTCCTCGCACATCGCCCGCGCCCCGCGCTGGGCGGTTCGGTCGGCGGTCGAGCGAACGGAATCGGTGATCCTGGGTGCGCGAGTGGACGGCTGCCGTGGGGTCGGTCGATGCCACCCTGGACGGGCATCGAGCGGTAGTCGGGCCGGATCCCCGGCTGCCACACTGGCCCCGATGCTGAGCGTCGGTGTGGTTGTGCTGGGTGTGGGGGACGTTGATCGGGCCGTAGCGTTCTGGGGCGAGGCCCTCGGCTACGAGAAGCGCACTGACGGCTTCGGTGGATGGGCGACGGTGCTCACTCCGCCAGATGGCGGTGCCGGACCGAAGATCGCATTGCAGCGCAGCGAGACACCACCGCAGGACCACCCGCGCCTGCATCTGGATCTTCACGTGTCCAGCGCGGCCGAGCAGACGGCCGAGGCGGCGAGGCTCATGGCCATCGGAGCTGAACGCGTCGACTGGGACAGCTATCCCGACGACCCGGACTTCATCGTGCTTGCGGACCCCGACGGGAATCGCTTCTGCATCGTCGACCTCAGCCACGACCACGACTGACCTCCCGGCGCCCGATCGCGTGCGCCGCCATCCAGCCCGCCGAGAATGCTTGCGGGCGATCTCCCGCAGCCGCCGGCGTCACCGGCGCGGGCTCGATCGAGGGCCTGGCCACTCACGGTCGCACGCCGGCGTCACCCGTCTTTCAATGGATCGGGACGATCAGAAGTAACGACACCGGTCCACCTGGGCTTGCCAATCCATGAGTTAACCGTTATCTTAGGCTAACCGTTAGATTGGAGAGCCATGCAGCAGGAAGTGGTCCTGGCGATGTTGGCCAAGGAGCCCTCGCACGGCTACGAGCTGCGGGCGCGGCTGCGCCAGGCGCTGGGCCCGCTCGGCGAGGCGCTGAACCCGGGGCAGGTCTACGTCACGCTGACGCGGCTGGAAAAGGCGGGCCTGGTGGCCTCCGACCGGGCCGAGGGGCTGGCGGATCGGCCGGAGCGCAAGGTGTACGCGCTGACCCCGGACGGCCAGCAGCGAGTCGCCGAGTGGCTGGCGGAGGTGGGTTGGCCCAAACCCGACCTGGCGGAGTTCCATCTCAAGCTGGTGGCGGCGGCGGCCGCCGGGCTGGCCGACCCCCTGAGCATCGTGGACACGCAGCGCCGCGAGCTGCTGCGCCGGCTGCGCGACGCCCAACGCGCCGCGCTGGCCGAGCCGGATCGCTCGGACGCGGCGCTGTTGCTGGAGGGCATCGTGCTGCGGCTGCAGGCGGACCTGCGCTGGCTGGAGGCCTGCGAACAGAACTGGACCGGCAGAAGGAGTGGGGCATGACAGATAGCGCGGACATATCCGTGCTGCGGGCCCGCGGGTTGCGCAAGCACTACGGGCAGGGACAAGGACTGGTGCGTGCTGTCGACGGGGTCGACCTCGATGTCGCTTCGGGCGAGACGGTGGCGGTGATGGGACCCAGCGGCTGCGGCAAGTCCACGCTGCTCCACCTGCTGGGCGGCCTGGACCGGCCGTCGGGAGGAGAGGTCTGGCTCGCGGGGCGGCGCATCGACCAGTCCGGGGAGAGGGCCTTGGCCCGCTTGCGGCGCAGCGCCGTCGGCTTCGTGTTCCAGGCCTTCCACCTGATGGACGAGCTCACCGCGGTGGAGAACGTCGAGCTGTCGGCGCTGCTGGCGGGACGCTCGCCGCGGGGAGCCCGCCGGCGCGCCGTGGGCCTGTTGGCGCGGGTCGGGCTGGCCGACCGGGCGGGCTTCCTGCCGTCGGCCCTGTCGGGCGGCCAGCGTCAGCGGGTCGCCATCGCCCGGGCGTTGTCCAACGACCCGCTGGTCATCTTCGCTGACGAACCCACGGGCAACCTCGACAGCACCTCGACCCTGGACGTCCTGCGGCTGTTCGAGAGCCTGCACGAGGCCGGCCAGACGCTGGTCATCGTCACCCACGACGCCCGCATCGCGGCCACCGCCGACCGGCTGATCTCCATGCGCGACGGCGCCTTTGTCGACGAGACCCGACTCACCGGCGGCACCACCGGCCAGCTCGGCGCCCTGGTCGGGCTGGAGGGCTGACCTGTGGGCCGCGTCCTGCTCGTCGGCCGCCTCGCCGCCCGGAACCTGCGGCGACGCCCGGCCGAGGCCGCGCTCTTGCTGCTCGCGATCACGGCCGCCACCACCGTGCTGACCCTCGGGCTCGTGCTGCGCGGGGTAACCAACGACCCCTACCAGAACACCCGGGAGGCCACGGCCGGGCCCGACGTGGTCGCCAGCGTCGGTCCGGACCCCTTTGTCGGCCAAGCAGATCTCGCCGGCTTGGAGGCACTGACCGACGCGCCCGGTGTCGTCGACCACGGCGGGCCGTACCCGGCGGTCGGGGCCGAGCTCGAGGCGGACGACCTCACCGGGTCGAGGCGTACACCTAGGGGAGAGGTGGTCGGCGGTGTGGCAGGGGTGTGGGCGGTGGGGCGCGACGCCGCAGCCGCCTCGGTCGACAAGCCCGAGCTGACCCAGGGCAGCTGGGTACGCGACGGCGGCGCGGTGCTCGAGGCCGGCTTCGCCGACGCGCTCGATGTCGGCGAGGGGGATCAGATCACCCTGAGGACCCGTCTGTGTACGCCGCAGACACCCACCACGCCGCAGGAGTGTCGCGTCGTCAATGGCCGCTCGTTCCAGGTCGTCGGTGTGGCGGTCACCGCCGCGGCGAGGCCGTATCCGAATGTGTGCTTCGCCCCGGAGTGCCCCTGGTTCGCCGAGGCGATGGAAGATGCTGTGCCTGACGACCCGCCACCCGAGGAGCCGCCGCCGGATGGGTCGGTCGACGACGAACGTTTCCTGGATGACCCGGTCGAGCCCGGCCTGGTCTGGCTCACCGAGGCGGACGCCCGCGGTCTCGCCCCGGCAGAGGAGTTGCTGTCCTATGTCATGGACCTGAAGCTGGCCGACCCGACCGACGCGCCGGCGTTCGTCAACGCCCACCTCTCATCGACGACTGGCCCGGGCGGGCAGGCAAGAATCCTGGAGTCGTGGCAGGACATCCGTGAAGCGCACGACCAGGTGGTGCAGGACCAGCAGCGGGTCCTGCAGATCGGCAGCCGGCTGCTTGGCCTGCTCGCCGTGGCCAGCGTCGCGGTCCTCGTCGGCGGCCGAATGGCCGACCAGACCCGACGCGTCGGACTGCTCAAAACGGTCGGCGGCACCCCGCGCCTGGTCGCAGCCGTGCTGCTCACCGAGTACCTGGTCCTGGCCCTGCTCGCGGCGGCGGCCGGGCTGGCGGCCGGCTGGCTGACCGCTCCGCTGCTCACCGATCCCGGTGCCGGCCTCCTCGGCAGCGCAGGTGCGCCGTCGCTCACCATGTCCACGGTCGCTCAGGTGACAGCCGTGGCGCTCGGGGTCGCGGTGGTCGCGACCTTCGTGCCCGCCGTCCGCGCCGCCCGCACCAGCACCGTCCACGCGCTGGCCGACGCCGCCCGCCCACCCCGGCGCACGCCCTGGCTGATCGCGATCTCGGCGCGCCTGCCCGCCCCCCTGCTCCTCGGGTTGCGGGTGGCCGCCCGCCGGCCGCGGCGCGTCGTGCTGAACACGGCCAGCATCTTCGTCACCGTCACGGGGATCGTCGCCGTGCTGGCTGCCCGCGCACAGAGCAACCAGGACGCCGAGCTCGTCGGTGGGACCGATCCCGGGACCGTCCGATTGAACCAAGTGCTGCTGGTGATCACGGTCACGCTCGTCGCCCTGGCGGCCGTCAACGCCATCTTCGTCACATGGGCGACCGCGCTCGACGCCAAGCATTCCTCGGCACTGGCACGCGCCCTGGGCGCGACCCCTCAGCAGGTCAGCACAGGACTCTCGGCCGCGCAGGTGCTTCCCGCGCTCGCCGGCGCCGTCCTGGGCATCGCCGGGGGCCTCGCACTCTTTGCCGCCGTGGGCGGTGGCGAGGACGGGGTGACGGGCCCGCCGCGCTGGCAGCTGCTCGCCGTGGCACCGGTGACCGTGCTCGTGGTGGCAGCGCTCACCACCATCCCCGCCCGCTTCGGCGCCCGCCGCCCCACCGCCAAGATCCTCCAAGCCGAACTCGCCTGACGCCGCCGCCCGACCTGCGCCTGACCATCGATCTGACGGCGAAGGCGCCGAGCTGAAGCTACGGGCAAGCCGATTGCGGTCGGACCTCCGAGGGCGTCAGCCGACTGTGGCGGGTGTGGCGGGTGTGGGGGAGGGTTCGCGGTCCCAGCAGCAGCCGGGGAGGCCGGCGGCGACGGCGGTGCTTGCGGTTTCGAGCGCGGCTGCGGGTGTGGCCTGGGGTTCGGTGACTG
>JBKPAA010000045.1:0-14338 GCA_046726215.1 Actinomycetota bacterium
CGCCCGCCCCAGTGGTGCGAGGCCCATCACGTCCGCAGGGTCCTAGACGGCGGGCCAACAACGCTCGACAACCTGACCCTGCAATGCACCCGCCACCACCACCTCCTCCACAGCCCCGGCTGGCACGCCAAACTCCTCCCCCACGCCACCCTCGAAATCACCGACCCCGGCGGCCGCCTCCTTGCAGAGCCGACCACCACCTCTGCCTCTTCAGGAATGACCCCGGCTACCGTCGCGTCTCGGGCGCCGGTCTGACTCTGTACAGGGCGAGTGGATCGTCGACGCCGCGCAGCAGCGCTCACCCCGAGCACAGGACCACGGGGATGCCGGTCTGGTCGCGCGACGACGAGCCGCTAATCCAGTTGAGTCCGGCCTCCCGCCGGACGAAGGCTGACCGCCATGGACCGTTACGGACCCGAGACCTACGGCGAGCAGATCGCCGACGTCTACGACGACTGGCACGCAGGCATGGATCCGGCGGCGACCGTCGAGGTGCTCGCCTCGCTGGCGGGGAGCGGGCCGGTGCTCGAGCTCGGCATCGGGACCGGCCGGGTCGCCATCCCGCTGGCCGAGCGTGGGGTCGAGGTCCACGGCATCGATGCCTCCCCGGCCATGGTCGAGCTGCTCCACGCCAAACCTGGGGGCGAAGGGATCGGGGTGACGTTCGGCAACCTGGCCGATGTTGCCGTGGACCGGTCGTTCTCACTCGTCTTCATCGTCTTCAACACGTTCTTCGCCCTGCTCACCCAGGACGATCAGGTACGGTGCTTCGCCAACGTGGCCCGTCGGCTCGAACCCGGAGGCCGCTTCCTGCTCGAGGGCTTCGTCCCCGATCTCGGCCGCTTCGACCGCGGACAGAGGGTGCACGCCGTCGAACTGGACGTCGATCGCGTGCGGCTGGACGTGTCCCGCCACCGGCTGATGGAACAGCGGGTGGACAGCCAGCACGTGATGATTTCGGGCGACGGCGTGCGACTCGTGCCCGTGGCGCTGCGCTACGCGTGGCCATCCGAGCTCGACCTCATGGCCCGCCTGGTCGGGCTCCGCCTGCGCGACCGGTGGGGAGGGTGGCACCACGAAGCCTTCGACGATGACAGCCCGAAACACGTCTCGGTGTACGAGAAGCCGCCTGCGCCCTGAGCGACCCGCCCGTTAGACGCTGTTGTCATATACGGATAGGGTGGCCGGCGGTTCGAGTCTCCGGGGAATCCGAGGTGAACCACCGGGAGAACCGCGCGAGGGAGGCCACCAGATGACGCAGATCCCCCGGATCATCTCGGTCGACGACCACGTCGTCGAGCCGCCCGATCTCTGGACCAGCCGGCTTCCCGCCAAGCACCAGCAGCGGGGGCCGCGCATCGTGCGGGAGAGGGGTTCGTACGACGTCGCCAAGACCGGCCTGGTGTGGACCGCCCACGACGACGCCGACTGGGCCGATGTGTGGCACTACGACGACATCGTCTCACCGTTGATGAAGCTGTCGGCCGCCGCCGGGTTCGACGAGCTGGGCTTCGGCGCCGTGACCTTCGATCAGATCCGCCCCGGGTGCTGGCAGCAGAGAGAACGGCTCGCAGACATGGATGCGAACCATGTGGACGCATCCGTCTGCTTTCCCAACACGCTCCCCCGCTTCTGCGGGCAGACCTTCGCCGAGCGGGACGACAAGGACCTGGCCCTGCTGTGCGTGCGGGCCTACAACGAATGGATGATCGACGAGTGGTGTGCCGGCGACGGCAAGGGGAGGCTCATCCCGCTCTCCATGGTGCCGCTCTGGGACCCACAGTTGGCGGCCAACGAGGTGCGCCGCTGCGCCGCCAAGGGGTGCCACGCCATCACGTTCTCGGAGAACCCGCACCCCCTGGGCCTACCGTCGATCCATTCGGGTCGGTGGGATCCGCTGTTCGCGGCCTGCGAGGAGACCGACACCGTTCTGTGCATGCACATCGGCTCCTCCTCGAAGATGCCGGGGACGACGCCGGACGCCCCGTTCATCGTCAGCTCGACGCTGACGTTCCAGAACGCGATGGGCTCGCTGCTCGACTTCGTCTTCTCGGGCACGTTGGCGCGATTCCCCGAGCTGGTCGTCGCCTACTCCGAGGGTCAGGTCGGTTGGATGCCTTACCTGCTCGAACGGATGGACAAACTGTGGGCGGAGCGGTCGGACAACTCGTTCGGCACCAACCTCCCGGAACCACCCACCAGCTACATCCGCGGGCGGGTGTACGGCTGCATCTTCGACGACGAGACCGGCCTGGCGAATCGCGACCGCATAGGCATGGACACGATCTGCTTCGAGACCGACTACCCGCACGCCGACAGCACGTTCCCGCGCTCGGAGGAGGTCGCGCAGGAGATCTGCAGCAACGCCGGGCTGGACGAGGACGAGACCTACAAGCTGATGCGCGGCAACGCCATCCGCGCCTTTGGGCTCGAGCGCTACGGCATCACCCGGTAGCCGACTCCATGGCCATTCCAGGGACGGCGTGGGGCGCGTTCGACACGATGCTGGCGCGCCAGGACGGGCGGCTGCTCACGGTCTCGTTCAATCGGCCCGATCGGTTGAATGCCGTGGGCGGTGGGCTCCACGGGGAGTTCGTGGAGATCCTCGCCCGGGCGGCTGGCGACGACTCCGTCGGCGCCATCCTGCTGCGGGGCGAAGGGCGGGCGTTCTGCGTGGGCGGCGACGTCAAGGAGTTCGACGAGCGCGCCTCCGGTGCCAAGCCATCGCGCCCCGCGCAGACGGTGCTCCACACCCTCCACGCCACCGAGCTCCTCGAGGCGATCCTGGCCGTGCCCCAACCCATCGTCGCCGCCGTGCACGGGCATGCCATGGGCCTGGGGGCCACCATCGCCCTGTTCTGTGACGTCGTGGTGGCCGCCGAGGACGCGCGCTTCGCCGACACCCACGTGAGCGTGGCGCTGGTTGCCGGCGACGGAGGCGCGGTGATGTGGCCCCTGATCATGCCGTTCGGCGCCGCCAAGTGGTATCTGCTCACCGGCGATCCGATAACTGGTGCCGAGGCCGCTCGCCTCGGCATGGTCCTCAAGGCCGTGCCCGGGGAGCGACTCCTCGACGAGGCCACCGCGCTGGCCCAGCGGTTGGCGGACGGGCCGCCGCTGGCGGTGCAGGGCACCAAGGCGACGCTGAACCGCATCGTGCGCGCCCGCATGAGCCTGGTCATGGAGAGCGGCCTGCTGCTCGAGGGCGCCACGTTCGTCAGCGACGATCACCGCGAGGCCGCCGCCGCCTTCGTCGCCAAGCGCAAGCCCACCTTCCGCGGGACATAGTCAGTGGCCGATGCCAACCAGGGGTCTAACTTGACAACCGTGTCACAGCGCGCCGGGGGGTCGACGGAACGCTGGCGGCGCGTGCTCGACGCCCGCACCAGCCGCGAGCGCGGCCGCCGCACGCTGGCGCGCCTCCTCGACGCCGCCGTCGTGGAGTTCTCCGCCCACAGCTACCACGGCGCGCGGGTGGCGCGGGTGGCCAAGCGGGCGCGCACCTCGCATGGCACCTTCTACGTCTATTTCGACGGCAAGGACGACCTGCTGGTCGCCATGCAGGACGAGATCATCGCCCAGATGGACGAGCTGCTCGGCGAGATGCCGGACTTCGAGCCGGGCCCGACCGGGTTGACGACGCTGCGCACCTGGTTGTCGCAGGTGTGTCATCTCTTCCTGGAGCACTCCGCCATACATGCGGCCTTGCTCGATGCCATCGTGGAGGACGCGGATCCCCGCATCACCAAGCAGGGGCTGCTGGCCCAGAGGCGCTGGACCACGGCGCTAGCCGATCGCATCACCGCGGCCGGCGCCTCCGACATCGATCCCTACCTGGCTGCCGTGTGCATCTACAACCTCATCGACCGTGCGACCAGGTCAACGCATCGAGGGCAGCTAGTCGTGTCGCACGACGAACTGGTCGACGGGCTGACCGAGCTCGTGCATCGCTCGGTGTTCGGGTCCGACGAGCCAAATGGGGCTCGACCCACCGCGACATGATCGCTGCGAGCCGCCGGGGGCGAGACCCCCTGGTCACGTCAGACCAACCGCAGCCGGCTGGCGCGGCGGGGCGCGTCGCCGCCCAGATAGGTGCGGTGGACCATCCGGGCGAGCGTGGGCGCCACCGTGTCAGGGTCGATGCGCGACCAGCGTGACGTCACGGCCGCGTAGGAGGCCTCGATCAGCAGGTAGAGCAGGGCCGCCTGTACCTCGGGCGCGACCGCCGATTCCACCCGGGCATCGCTGACGAACTGGGTGAGGCTCTCGACCAGCCGATTGAACACGTGCCCCTCTTCGGCCGGCACCTCGGGATCCAACCGGGCCACCCGCTCCCACCAGGCCCGGAAGACACCGGCGTGGCGGGCGTGGAGGCCGCGATAGTGGCGCAGGACCTCCTCGATCTCCCGGGTGTCGGTTTCGCCCCCCCGCACGCGACCCAGCTCCTCGACGATCGCCTTCATGTCCCGGAAGCACGCGCGGCTCAGCTCGTTGAACAGGTCGTCCTTGTTGCGGAAGTACCGATAGAACGTGGCGCGCGACGTCGACGCGCGCTCGATCAGGTCGTCGACGGTCGCGCCCGTGTAACCAACCTCGCTGAACACGGCGTTGCCGGCCTCGAGCAGGCGGGTTCGCAGGTCACGGTTGTCGATCGGGGGCGTGTCCATGCGCGGTCGCCCGCTCACCGGGCCCCCCGGTCGCGCCAGCGGGGGCCACCGAGCCCGCGGATGGCAAACGTGGCGTACCAGTCGCCGAGCTCGACCATCGTGAGGGGACCGGAGGGCCGATGCCACAAATGGCTGGTCTTCATCAGCTCGAAGATCGCCGCCGCTGCCACGGACTCGTCGGTCTCCGGGTCGAACGCTCCCTCGTCGATGCCTTGGCGGATGATGTCCTTGACATGCCCGCTGAGCTCGTCGCGGCGCTCGATCACCCGCTTTAGCCGGCGTTTGCTCAGTCGCGTGAACTCACGCTCGGCGACCAGCCCCCATTCCCGTTCCCGGGAGGTCAGCGCCATCCATCGCCCGATGAAGGCACGCAGCCGCACCGGCGCCGCCGAGTTTGCGGTCTCCTCGTCCTCCTCGAGCGTGGCCTCGAACATGTCCTGCGCCCGGGTGACCAGTTCGTAGAGGAGGTCTTCCTTGGTCTTGATGTAGTAGTAGATGCTGCCCTTGAGCATGCCGACGGCGTCGGCGATGTCCTGGAGGCTCGTCGCCTCGTAGCCCTTCCGGTAGAAGATCGCGCCGGCGCGTTCGATGATGTCGGTCCACCGGTCCTCGTGGTTCCGCGCCCTGGGCTTGCGCTCGGTCGGCCGGCGGGGTTGTCGCCTCGTCGTCGGCCGCGTCGCCGTCGTTCGTCCGTCGTTGGCCACGGTTCCCCTCCTGCCGCGCCGGGCCGGCGCGTCGAAAAGTCTACTGACAACCAAACGTCCGGAAGGTCAGTCCATCACCGACGCCAGCAGGTCCGTCATGTCGGCGGCGTTGCGGACGCCGTAGTCCTGGTAGCAGTTGTTCATCAGGACGTGGACCTCACGGGCGTCCTCCGCCAGCTCCCGCACCCGCTCGACCCAGGGACGGAGCTCACGCTTGTCGTAGAGGTAGCGGAACCGCTCGGCGGCGGATGTTGCGCGTCCCTTCCAGGTGTCGTCGGCCCGGCCGTGGAATCGCACCACGGCGAGGTCGGTCGTCGCCGCCGCCACGCGCGGCAGCTTGCTGACCTCGGGGGCGTCGACGCACACCAGCGCGAGGTCATGGTCGGACAGCCAGCCCAGCGTGCGGTCGAGGTCGTCCTTGCCGAACCACAGGGGCGACCGCAGCTCCACGCACGCGGGCAGGTCACCCAGTCGCTCCCGGGCCCGTGCCAACTCGTCGCGGTTGTCGCGCTTGGGCGTGAACCACGGCGGATACTGCAACAGGATCGACGCCAGCCGGCCGCTCACCTGCAGCGGTTTGAGGGCGTCGGCGAACCGGGCCCACGCCTCGTCGACGGCTTCGGCGGGGAGATGATGCGGATAAACATTGCGCTTGCTGGCCGCCTCCGGGTCGAGCGCTTCGGCGATGTCGGGCCACAGGGTCTCGGGCTTGGTGGGGTGGCCCGTCATCAGCGAGTAGGCCTTCACGCTCATCCGGAATCCGTCCGGTGTGCGCTCGGCCCAGCCCTCGCTGAGCTGGCGCGACGGCGGCCCGTAGTAGGTGCTGTCGGCCTCGACCACCGAGAAGCGGGCGCTGTAGTAGGCCAGCCGCTCGGCGGCGCTCATCGAACGCTTCGGGTACCAGTCGCTGTCCTTCACCAAGGTCCTGTCGGTCCACGAGCAGGTGCCGACCCGCACCTCGGCGCCCTCGATCTGCAACACCGGGCCGAGCTCGAGCGCCTCGCTCACGCCGGGATCCTCATGGGCACGGCGCCGATCTCGGCCAGCATCGCCTCGCCCGCCACCCGGTGCTCGCCGCCCACCATCACCAGGGCGCGCGCCCACTGGTAGGGGCAGCCGGTGGATGCGAGCGCCGAGGCGGCCGCCACCAGCCCGTCGGCGTCGCCGGCGGCGAAGGCCGCGGCGCGGTCGACCATGGCGGCGGCCACCGGGTTGGCGGCAGCGGACAGCCGGGCCCGCTCGATGCGCTCGGCGGCGTCGGGGAGCCCGGCGAGGACACCGGCCTCGGCCCACAGCGCGGCATACCACGGTCGCCACTCGCCGCTGAACCACGTGCGCAGCCGGTCGGGATCGACCGTCAGCCGGGAGACGGCGGCATCGACGTCGCCGACGTGCAGGTGGACGACGGCGTCGAAGGTCGGGCCGTACCCACTGAGGGGGCTCTCGAGGCGCTCGGGGGTCACGCCGATCGCGATCGTGCGATCTCGCCATTCGGCGCGCCCTGCCTTGTCGCCGCGCAGCCCGTGGACCATCGCCACCGCCAGGGCGGCGCCCGCCAGGTTGCTCGCCACCGGGCGCCCCGCCTGCTCCCAGCCCCGCCGGAATCGCTCGGCGGCAGCCACGACGGCGTCGAGGTCGCCGGCCATGGCGTCGACCTTGATGCGGCGGGCCGTGGCGATGTGGTCGAGCTCGGTGACGAACGGCAGCGACGCCAAGCGATCGGCGTAGGCCCTGGCGGAAACGAAGTCGCCGGCGGTGAGGCTGATCTCGGACGCCATCGCGTAGCAGTCCGAGAACTCCATGCCGTTGGAGGGGCCGAGCCGCATGGCTTCGAGCAGCTCGATGCGGGCACGCACCGTGGCCACAGCGGCCGGGACATCGCCCGCCGCCAGGTGGACCGCTGACAGCTCGTCGAGCGCCGCGCTCTCGTCGTAGGCGTCCCCGACCCGGCGCGCCAGGGTGACGGCCCGCTCCGCCAGGTCCCGCGTGACCGGGTCGAGCTCCTCGCCATTGAAGGCCTGCGCCGTGAGGATCGACGGCTCGGCCTGGGGCGAACCGCCCGCCAGCATCGTCGCCTCCTGGATCAGGTCGTTGACAACCTCGGGCGGCGGGACCTCGGCCATGATGCCCGGACCGCGGTTGATCAGCGTCGCCGCGAGGGCGAGGTTGCGGGCCGCCGTCACCCCGTCGCCGGCCTCCGCGGCGATGTCCGCGGCGGCCCGCCACAGCCGGAACGAGTCGTTCCCCACGTGGCGAGACATCGCCGCGCCGGCGGCGTCGTTCAGCGCCGCCACCTTGGCGGCGGGGTCGTCGGTGAGGCGCGCCGCCTCCTCGAAGCGGCGCTGCGCCTCGGCGGGAAGGCCCCGCAGGAAGGTCAACTGGGCCAAGAGCAGCGCCAACGCGTGGGCGTCGGTGCGCATCTCGGGCCGGCTGCTGGCCCAGGCGAGCCCGGCGCGCAGGTCGTCGGCGACCAGGTCGAACGCACCGCGCCACGCGCCGTCGCCACCACGGGCCTGGACGAAGTCCTCGGCATCTTCGTCGGCCAACCGGACGAGCCCCTGCGCCGTCTCCACGCACCAGCGGACCTGCCGGCCCCGCACCTCCTCGAGCTCGCCGGCCCGGTCCAGCTGCTCCACCCCGTACTGGCGGATCGTCTCCAGGACCCGGTAGCGGGTCTCGACGCCCGGTCGGGCGACGGCGAGGCTGTTGTCGGCCAGCCGTGCGAGCCCGTCCGCCAGCGCTGAGTCGACCGGCACGAAGCCGGCCACCTGCGTGGCGGCCTCGGCCGTGAACGGCGCGGCAAAGACCGACACCCGTCGGAGGAGCGCTTGTTCGGCGGGCTCGAGGAGTGCGTAGCTCCAGTCGATTGTGGAGCGGAGGGAGCTGTGACGCTCGTCGAGGCGTGAACCGCCCGACAGCATCCGCAGCGCGTCGGCCAGTCCGGACTCGACGCCGTCGAGCCCCAAGCTGGCCAGCCGAGCCGCGGCCAGTTCGATGGCGAGGGCCATGCCGTCGAGCGACCGGCACACGCGCGCGATGCGGGCGACGTCGCCGGGCCCCGGCTCGAACGCGGCGGCCGTCCGGGCCCGCTCGAGGAACAGCGCCACGGCGTCGGCGGCCTCGTCCTCATCGGGCTGCAGCGACATGCCGGGTACCGGGAAGACGTGCTCGAACGGCAACATGAGGCGGGTGCGGCTGGTGGCCAGCACCCGAGCCTGGGGGCAGGTGGCCAGGAGCCGTTCCACGAAGACGGCGACGCCGTCGACCAGGTGCTCGCAGTTGTCGAGAACGATCAGCACTTCCGACCTGCCGAGGTGGGCCAGGACCGCATCGTCGATCGTTCCGCCGGGCCGCTCCGCGACACCGACGACCGCGGCGACCGCGGCCGCCACCATGGCGGGGTCGGAGATCGGCACCAGGTCGACGAACCAGACGGTGTCGGCCGACCCGACCGTCTCGGCGGCCACGGCGATGGCGAGCCGGGTCTTGCCCACGCCTCCCGGGCCGACGGCGGTGACGAGCCGGTGCGCGGCGATGGCCGCTGCCAGGGCCTCCCGCTCGGCCGCCCGGCCGACGAAGGACGTCAGGGGCGTGGGGATCGCCGGCGCCGGGGGCCGTGAGGCCGGGAGGGTTGCGGCTGCCACCACGGCGTCGGGAGCGCCGGACGCCGTCGGTGGCGGAGCGGCAAGGGCGGCGGCGTAGCTGGCGAGCTCGCGTCGGTCGGCGACGCCCAGCTTGCGTAGCAGCGACGACACGTGGCTCTCGACTGTCCGCACCGAGATGAACAGGCGGGCTGCGATCTCCGCGTTGGTGAGATGCTCGGCGACGCCGGAGAGCACGTCGGCCTCCCGGGTCGACACCCCAGCGTCGGCCAAGACCTGAGCATCCATCACCCGAGGATTGTGCCCGGATCGCGGGCGGGCGACGACCTGCTTATCGATCGGCCTCGCCGGCGCCGGTGCCCGCCGTCAGTCGCCGAGGTGCTCCGCCGCCACCCGCTTGGGCACGACCATGCGCCACGCGTCGAGCACGATCTCGCGCATCTCCACGTCGTCGATCGCCTCCAGTCGGACGACAACCCAGTTGTAGCGCTGGTCCGAGCGCTTGGGCATCACGAACTTGTGGGGCTCCGAGTCGATCAGGGCCTGTCGCTCCTCCTTGGGGAAGGCGAAACCCATGAGCGTCTCGTCCCGGGAGAACGCCAGGTAAACGATCCGCCCGATCCGGAACTTCACCCGATCCCGTACCAGCGCCTCATCCGTCCGGGGGAGGGTGAGCGCCAGCTCGCGCACGTCCTCGATCGTCACCATCGAATGGGTTCGTACCGCCTTGGGCACGCTCGCGTCCATCGAGATGCGCTCCAAGGAGATGGACACGACCGCGTCGACTTGTTAGACGAGATCAGGAGCACGGAGTTCGCCGGTGTGACCGGGGTCTGTTCGGGAGGAGCCATGAAGGCGTGGGTCGTCGACAGGCCCGGGCCCATCGCCACCGGTCCCCTGGCGCCCGTGGAGCGCCCCGTCCCCGAACCCGGGCCCGGAGAGATCAGGGTGCGCGTGATCGCCTGCGGCGTGTGCCGGACCGACCTCCATCTCGCCGAGGGTGACCTGCCGCCCCGCCGGCCGGCGACGATCCCCGGGCACGAGGTCGTCGGCACCGTGGACGCAGTCGGGGCCGGCGCCAGTCGTTTCCACATCGGCCAGCGCGCCGGCATCGCGTGGCTGCGCCGGACGTGCGGGCGCTGCCGCTGGTGCCGGCGAGGCCGGGAGAACCTCTGCGTCGACCCGCGCTTCACCGGCTGGGACGCGGACGGCGGCTACGCACAATGGGCCGTGGTCGACGAGGCGTACGCATACGAGCTGCCGGACGGCTTCGACGACGTGCACGCGGCACCGCTGCTGTGCGCCGGCATCATCGGCTACCGGGCGCTGCGGCGGGCCCAGCTGCCACCCGCAGGCCGCCTCGGCATCTACGGGTTCGGCGGTTCCGCCCACCTCGCCGCTCAGGTGGCGCTGGCCGAGGGCGCCACGGTGCACGTCATGACCCGGGCCGCGGCGGCCCAACGGCACGCCCTCGACCTGGGGGCCCATTCCGCCGGGCCCGCCGACGCCGGGCCTCCCGAGCCGCTCGACGCCGCCATCCTGTTCGCCCCCGCCGGCGAGCTGGTTCCCCACACCCTCACCGCCCTCGACCGCGGCGGCACGCTGGCCGTCGCCGGCATCCATCTGAGCGACGTGCCGCCGCTCAACTACCAGCGTCACCTGTTTCAGGAGCGCCAGCTCCGCAGCGTCACCGCCAACACCCGCGCCGATGGCGAGGAGTTCCTGGCGCTCGCCGCCCGCCTGCGCCTGCAGGTGACGGCGACGCCGTACCCGCTCGACGCCGCCGACCGGGCCCTCGCCGACCTGGCCAACGACCGGATCACGGGCGCCGCTGTCCTCGTCACTTAGCGGCGCAGCGCCTGCCCCACGAAATCGACCAAAGGAGCGACACATGGACATCTCCCTCGAAGGCTGGGACATCCAGGCGGCGCACGCGGCCGATTGGATGCCGTGGGGAACCAAGGGAAACGCCAGGGCGAAGATCCTGGGCTCGGCCGACGGCTACATGGTCACCTACGTCGAGGCTGATCCCGGCTACGAGGGAGACCCGCACGTCCACGGTCACCCGGAGTTCTTCTACCTCGTCGACGGCACGATCAGGAACCAGGGCCGCGAGATGGTCGCCGGGGATGGCTACGCAGCCGCGGCCGACTCGACCCATACGGACTTCGCGACCGACACCGGCGCGAGGTACGTCGTGATCTTCAAGATCTGATCCTGCCGGCAGCCGATGTTTGCATATTTGGCTCAGGGGTCGAGCACCGGCAGGTCGAGCTCGCTCAGCCGCTCGGGGTCGGTGAGGGAGTCGATCTCGACGATCCTGCCGCCCCTGACCGTGAAGGCCATGACCGAATGGGCCCGCCCTCCCGGGGCCACTACCACGCCCGCGACCCCGTTCACGAGCGCCGGTCGTACGAACGGAGAGAGGCGCGTGTAGGTGAGCGCCCGCCCCGCCACGGCCGCCGCACCACTCACGACCAGGGAGGCGCTCGGACGCGCCACGCCGCCGTCGGATCGCAGAACGACGTCGGGATCGAGCACTCCGACCAGTGCGTCGAAGTCACCGCCGCGGGCGGCTGCGAAGAAGGCGTCGACCACCTTCCGTTGTTGGCTCAGGTCGACGTCCGGCGTGGGCGCTCCCTGAACCCGGCGCCGCGCCCGGCTGGCCAGCTGCCGGACCGCGGTCGAAGAGCGCCCGACGATGTCGGCGATCTCGTCGAAGGGCACGGCGAACATGTCGTGCAGCACGAACGCCAGCCGCTCGGCCGGAGCCAGCGTCTCGAGCACGACCAGCAGAGCGAGGCCGACCGAGTCGACCAGTTGTGCCTGGTGCGCGGGGTCGGTCTCGGCTGGGCTCACTATCGGGTCGGGCACGTACGGGTCGAGCGGGTCCTCGCGTCGCAACCTGCGCGACCGCAGCCGGTTGAGGCACACGCGGGAGACGACCGTCGTCAGCCAGCCGCCGAGGTTCCCGACGTCACTGGTGTCGGTTCGGCTGAGCCTCAGCCAGGTTTCCTGGACGGCGTCGTCCGCGTCGCTGAGCGAGCCGAGCATCCGGTACGCCACGGCCCGCAGGTGGCTGCGGAGCTCCTCGAACCGCTCCGTCAGCCAGTCGTCCTCGTCCATCGGTCACAATCCCTCGTCACGTCGTGTCATAGCAGTGACCAACGGAAAGCACGCGATGTGACAGAGGAGCAGCAGCGATGGAGATTTCCCGATGAAGGCCATTCGCGTCCATGAGCCCGTCGGCTTCGAAGGCATCGAGGGCATCGTCTACGAGGAGGCACCGCAGCCGGTACCCGCCGTCGGCGACGCTCTCGTCCAGGTGCATGCCGCCGGCTTCACCCCCACCGAGTTGCAGTGGCCGCTGTGGACCGACCGCGCGGGCCACGACCGTGCGCCCATCATCCCGGCCCATGAGTTTTCCGGCGTCGTCGCCGCCCTCGGCTACGGCACCACGGGCGTGGCCGTCGGTGACGAGGTCTACGGGTTGATCGATGGCTACCGCGACGGGGCGGCGGCCGAGTTCATCGCCATCGAGGCACGCGACCTGGCGCCCAAGCCGACGACGGTCGATCACGTGCACGCCGCCGCCATTCCGCAGGCCGGGCTCACGTCCTGGCAGGCGCTGTTCGATCACGGCAAGCTCGCCGCCGGACAGACCGCGGTCATCCACGGGGCCGGCGGGGCCGTCGGGTCTGTCGCCGTGCAGCTCGCCCGCTCGGCCGGGGCCCATGCCATCGGGACGGGTCGGGACGGTGCGCGGTCGCTCGTGCTGGACATGGGCGCCGACCGCTTCGTCGACCTCGAGCAGGACGGGTGGGAGGAGGCCATCGGCCCGGTCGACGTCGTCTTCGACGCCATCGGCGGCGAGGTGCTCGCCCGATCGTCCGCGATCGTCAAGCCGGGGGGCGCCCTCGTCTCGGTCGTGGCGCCGCCGCCGGCCGACCGCGAGGACATCCGCACGCTCCACTTCGTGCGTGAACCCAGCCGCACCCAGCTCGTCGAGCTGGCTCGCCTGGTCGATGCCGGCCAGCTTCGCCCGCAGGTCGGCGCCGTGTACCCGCTTGCCGACGCACGGGAGGCGTTCATGGCCAAGTCGACCCAGAGCATCCCGGGCAAGGTCATTCTCCAGCCCTGACAGGCCCGGTGGTCTTGACAACCGACCTGCTCGTCGCCCATCGGGCTCGGGCATGCCCGCCGCGATGTGGCCGTGGCCAAGGAGCTCAAGCGACTGCGCCCGGAGCTGGAGGTCGACTGGCTGGCCCAGCACCCGGTGACGAGCGTGCTCGAGGCGGAGGGTGAGCGCATCCACCCGGCCAGCGCCTGGTTGGCAAAGGAGTCGGCCCACATGGCGTCGGAGGCCTGCGAGCACGACCTGCACTGCTTCCAGGCGCTCCGGCGGATGGACGAGATCCTGGTCGCCAATTTCATGGTGCCCCAGGAGGTCGTGGAGGAGGGGCTGTACGACCTGGTCGTCGGGGACGAAGCCTGGGACGTCGACCGCTTCTGGCACGAGAACCCCGAGCTCAAGCGGGGCGACCACGTGTGGCTGACCGACTTCGTCGGCTACCTCCCGATGCCGGACGGCGGCGAGCACGAGGCGTTCCTAACCGCCGATTACAACGCCGAGATGATCGAGCACGTCGCCCGCTACGCCCGCATCCGGGACTCCGCCATGTTCGTCGGGAACCCAGACGACATCGTCCCGGACACCTTCGGCCCCGGCCTCCCCGGCATCCGCGACTGGACCGAGGCGCACTTCTCGTTCGCCGGGTACATCACCGGCTTCACCCCGCCCGATCCCGACGAGGTCCCGGCCATCCGGGCCGAGCTCGGTTATCACGACGACGAGCAGGTCTGCTTGGTGGCCCGTGGGTGGGAGCGGCGTCGGACGGGCGCTGCTCGAGAAGGTCATCGCCGCCTACGTCGAGCACGTCCGTAACCGCGCCGAGCTCGACGAGCTGTTCCGGGACATCCTCCGCTTCCACTGGATCGACGAGTCCCGGCACGCCCGCATGGACAGCCTGCTCATCGACGAGGTCGCCAGCCAGCTCAGCGCCGACGAGCGCGAGAAGGCCATCGACGAGCTGCTCGAGTTGGGCGGCGCCGTCGACGGGCTCCTGGCTCAGCAGGCCGAGCTCGACATCGACGCACTCCAGGCAGCCACCGGCCGGAGGGTTCAGCGACGCCCAGCGGGACGAGATCTGCACCCACCAGCAGCGCTAGTGCATCCCCGTAGAAGTTACACGCGTGTGATTTGCTGGTCCCACGTTGGAGTGGGGGGAGCGACCAGCATGTGGAGCGTGCCTGCGTTGGAGATCACCGGGGAGGAACGAGCGGAACTGGAGCGTCGGGTGCGTGC
>JBKPAA010000046.1:0-6029 GCA_046726215.1 Actinomycetota bacterium
GCGCGCCCACGTGGGCGACCTCCTCGTCCCGCCCGCCCAACGGCCAGGTCGTCCTCACCCTGGTGAGCATGGCAGGCGCCTGGCTCAGCCGCGCCCCAGAACCATGTCGCGTAGACCGTCCACCGCGGACACGACCTCGTCGATCAGGGCCGGGGAGACGCCGAGCCCCGCGAGCACGGCCGCGAGGTGGCCGGCCACGAGGTCCACATGATGATCACTGATCCCCAGGTGCGCGTGGGCCTCGGCGAGGCCGCGACCCCGATACGCCCGCCGGCCGCCGAGGGCCATGGCGAGGAACGCCTTCTGGTGGGCGCGCTGGCGACGCAGGTCGACCTGGTCGAAGAAGCCAGCCAGGCCCGGATCGGCGAGGAGCCGATCGTAGAACTGGTCGACGGCGACATCGATGCTCACCATGCCGCCGAGGCGCTCGAACAGCGTAGGGACGTGTGGCTGGGTCAGGGTCATGACGAGGAGGTTGCATGCTCGGCGCAAGGTTGCCATGAGCAGTCACTGCTCAAATCCCATCGCTCCCCGTGGGCTCGCCGGACGCAATCCTTCTGAGTGGCGGACTCCCAGTGGCCTCCCGACAGCTCCGACCTAGGCGCGACGCACGCTCCGGCGGTGATCAGGGTCGAGGACGCCGCCTGAGCTGGACACCGCGCGATGGCCGGAATCGCGCCACTGGCGGCGTGGCGATGCGCACGCTTGCTACCTGAGCCGGCTCACGTGTGCGAGCGGTGCGACGCGGGGACCGAGGGGGCGCCGCTGGCGATCCCGGACGATGTGGATGACCGCCGGGTGGTCAGGGCGCAGGGACTCGTCGAGTTGCCCATGCGTGTTCGGTCGAGCGGTCCACCCCGTCGCCATGACCTCAACGATCGGGATGATCGTGCTCGGGTCTACGAGCAGGCGCTCCCCGAGGGAACCGGCGATGACGTCCGCTTCGACGTGGTCATCGGCGACCTGATGGAGCTGTGGCCGGACCTGGTGTTGCTCACTACGTCCGCCCGGCATGGGCCGATTGGCTCTCGGTCCACCGCGGCATTGTTGTAGCGTGCTGAGCCCCAGATCCATCGAAGCGGCCTCGCCGTTGGGCTCGGCGTCCGCCTGGTAGAAGTCGGCGTGGCCATCGATGAACAATCAGAACCTGCGCCAACGCGACGCCACCGAACGCACGGCCCTCCACCACTTGCGCTCTGGCAACGTCCAGGCCGCCGTCGGGTTCTATGCGACGAATGGGCGCATCCTTGTGGCTCCCACGCGCACAGGGCGTGGAGGGCGCCGCCGGGGCCGACCGGGGCGAGCTGGCGGGGATCGCCGACGATCACGAGCTTGCTGCCGGCGCGCTGGACACCGAGCAGGAGTCGGGCCAGGTCGATGTCGGAGGTGAGGCTGGCCTCATCGAGCACCACGAGCGTCCGCCCGTCGAGCGTGATGTGGCCGTGGTCGAGCCGCCAGATCAGCGACCGCAGCGTCCGGGACGGCACGCGAGCCTGGTGGCCGAGAGTGCGGGCCGCCTGGCCACTGGTGGCGGTGCCCAGCACCTGATGGCCGGTGGCTTCCAGAGCCCGGTAGGCAACGTCGAGGCAGTGGTCTTGCCGGAGCCGGCGACCCCCACGATCACATCGACGGCCCGCCCCGAGCCGCAGATCCGCTCCACGGCGCGACGTTGCCCGGCGCTGAGCCGATGGCCCAGCTCTGTCTCCTTTGCGACCGTGACGCGTTCGACGACATCGGCTGCCACGACGTGACCCTGTCGGGTAGTGAGACGTTCGAGCGCGTAGGCGATGGTGCGCTCGGTAGCGAGCACGGCGGCAGCGGTGTAGGGCTGGTCGCAGGCGCCGGCGATACCGATAAGCGGCACCACGAGGTCGGAGCCGAGGACGCGGTCGACGACCCGGTCCAGGTCAGCCCGGTCGTGGCCGTAGAGCATGGGTGCGATCTCGGCCACCAGGCGGGGCCGGTCGAACACCTTCCAGCGGGCCAGAAACGCTCCCTCCGGGGTCCAGAAGCTCTGTTGCCAGGTGGTCGATCTCGGCGTCGGATAGGGGGCGGGCCAGGCCCCGGCACTGGCGGCGAGCCTGGTCGAGGGAGGCGGCGAGTCGGTCGATGGTCCAGCCGTGGCCTTCGAGCTCGGCGATCCAGCGGGGCATGAGGTGGTCGGTGCCGGTGCCCCGCTTGACCGGACGGTTGCGGCGGGCGGCGACGTTGCGGGCCCGGTAGCTCGTGTAGCCCATCTCCTCGAGGTACTCGCCGATCTGGTCCGAGCGCTTCGAGAAGATCTCACACACCTCGGCCGGGATCCCGGCGATGCGCCACGTCCGGGCCCGGCCGGAGCGCCCCTGGTCGATCTCGATGGCGTAGCCCAACTCGATGGCCTTGGCCGCTGAGTGGAGCCGGCCGACCATGGCCGCCGGCTCCACCAGGTCCCGCAGCCGGTCCGAGCGCAGGGCCTTGTAGCCGCCCTTGCTGTCGCGCATCTCGCACACGTTGGCGATCAGCACGTGATCGTGCGCATGCGGGTCCCCCTCCCGGGAGGTGCCGTGGCGGGTCATCGCGTACACCAGCCCCGAGGTCGGAGCAGCGACCGCGGCCCGGCCCCGCCGGCCGCCCCGCGCCTGCGCCCACGCGTCCAGGTAGCTCACGGTGCCCGCCGTTTCGGCGTCGAGGATCGCGTGCATGTCATCGGCGCGGCCTGCCACCCCCAGCAGCGACAGCGATTTGTGGGCTGAGACCACCAACTCGAACCCGGGCCTCTTGGTGCGGACGAGCTGTTGGCCGGTGAGCGGGTCCCGGAACCCACCCGGCCCGAACGCCGACAGGTACGCCTCCCTGGCCACCTCGCCCTGGAGCCCGAGACGCTGCGCGCCGGCGCCGCCCCAGCGCAGCGGCGTTTCGCCCCGGGAGCCGTAATAGTCCAGGGCCTGGCCGGGGTGATCGTCGTCCCGGCCCAGGACCGTCGCCTCGTGATAGGCGACCTCGTGGGCGCCCATCGTCCAGAACCACGCCACGGCGCCGCGCCCCCTCTCCCAACCCGCAGGGTTGAAATCACGTTTGAGCTTCGGGGGGATATCGGCGCGGTCGCGCGGCGATCGGGGACACCCGATCTGTGTCGGTCGCGTGTCGGCGGACGTGTTCCAGCTTGCGGAGTTGTGGCGGTCCGGTCGCTGGGGTCGGGACAGTGGGTGGGCGTACGGCCGGGACGAAGGTCGGGAGCTATCTCGGGAGCGGGCAACCACATTTCCCAGCGGCGGGTGAGAACTCTGGCCGGGTCAGTCGCTTTAGCAGGGCGTGACGAGCCCGCGGCTCACCGATCCCGCCACTCCCGACCGAGATTTTTCGCCGGCGCGTGTGAGATCCAGGGCCCTCGAGGGGCCTAGGAGAGTGTGCGACCGCACCGCGCCCTTCGGGCGCCCCACTCCCACCACCCCGGCGGAGACCCCTTTTGCATCGGCGCGATGTCGCCGTTCCGCGCCGGCCTAGTGCGGGGGTGGGTGAGGGAGTAGAGGCAACGATGGAACGAACCATCTCGCCAGACCTGGAGACCGCGCTCGAGCGAATCACCCCGACACGGGCGCAGTGGGACGCCTGGACCCGAACCGAACGGTCTCTGGCCGGACTGACGTACCGAGACCTGCGCTACGAGTTGCGCGCCGCCGACCAGCACCGCAAGGACCAGCTCCTCGGCGCGCTCGTGCGCGTTACCCATGACGATCCGTGCGCCTTCGGCGTCGTGGCGGCCTGCCTTCTCCCTGCCGTTCGTCGCCGCGTGCGACAGTACGGCCCGTCGCTGGAACGCGAGGACGCACTCGCAGTCCTGGTCGAGGGGCTCTACGAAGCCGTCGCGGGCTACAACGCTGCACAACTCGAGTTCGTCGCCACCAATCTGCTCGCGCTGCCGACTCGGCGACTCCGCCGCGCCGCCGCTCACCAGCAGGCCTGGCATCGGTGCGACCGCCACGAGCACCACACGCCCATCGCCGATGGGGTCGTTGAGCCCCCGGCCGACGCGCTGCTGGCCGGTGCCATCGACGCCGGCCTGCTCACCGCACAGGACGCCCAGCTGATACTCGATACTCGCATCGCCGGCCACTCCTTGCGCGCGGCCGCCCAGCGGTTGGGGCTTCGCTATGAGGCCGCCAAGAAGCGCCGCCAACGCGCCGAAGCCCGCTGGGCCAGCTGGTGGACAGGCGCCGGCCCTCAGTCACGGTGCGAGGACGTGGCATGAACAGCGAACAGCGGCCGGACATTGCCACCACCGACGGATGGCTGGACCCGGGTCACCGGCAGGCCGCCGCCCGGGACGCCTACTGGCGCAGCGTCAAGGAAGGCGCGCCCTTGAGCGCCGCAGCGCTCGCTGCACAGTTCGACCGGTCTCCCCGCTGGGCGCAGGACCGCATCGCCGAAGCCCGCAACCGGCGCAGCGTCCTCCTGCGATCCCCCAGCCATGACGGCAGCGACAGGACCCATGACGCAGCGTTCCATGGCCAGCCAGCTGTGCAGCGCGCCCGGGCGGACAGCCGCCCGCAACGCCTCGACACCATGATCGTCGCCATCGTGGCGCTAGTGGCAGCCGCCGCCTCCTATCAACACCAGCGCACGCTGGCCGCCCTCGCTGGCGAGGGCTGGCTGGCGTGGGCCCTCCCCATCAGCGTCGACGGGATGATGCTCGCCACCGGCCGCTCCATCCTCCGACGCCGCCGAGCCGACATCCCCGTCCCGTTCCTGTCCTGGCTCGGCTTCACCCTCGGGCTGATCGCGTCCGTCGCCGCCAACGTCGCCGCCGCCCACCCCACCCCCATGGCCCGGCTCATCGCCGCCTGGCCACCCGTCGCCCTGTTCATCGCCTACGAGACCCTCGCCGCCGACCACAGCGATCTACCCGACTCCTGTCCCGGACGCACCAACGGAGCAAAGGATGCGCACCGACAGCTACAAGCACGAACCGTCCAACTCCCAACGACGCGTCCGTCACACATCGACTAGCGCCGACCAGCGACTCACGATCTCCGTCGACGAAGCCGGCCACCTGCTGGGTATCTCCCGCGGGCTCGCCTACACACTCGTCAATCGAGGAGACATCCCCAGCATCCGGCTCGGCCGGCGCATCGTCGTGCCCCGACAAGCACTCGACCAGCTACTCGACGTTCCCGACGACGCCGCGTAGACCCGGCAGGCATATTGGCGGCACACGCCACTCCGTCCCCGATGCTCCCTCAGCCACACACCATCGGGGGTGGCAAACGAGGGCCCTCCCCGAAAGGATCTCCGTGCAGCGAGCCGCCACCGCCGAGGGTCACAGGTGCTGGTGACGATCGACCTGGACGCCGACCCCTTCCGGCTCCTTCCCGATGAGACCGCCGTTCTCGCCGTACTCCGGGTTCGGGATCGATTTGGGCGCCACGACCTCGACGCAGTCGTCAGCGAGTTTCATCACCGCCTTGGCCAAAGCGGACGTCACAGCACACCTCTAATCGTGGTGCAGCGACCGCGCCAGATGCGCCGATCTGGCGCTATCACCGGCGCGCCGGCTCGACGTTCTGGTGCAGATGATCTGTGCTCGCGTTCTGGCGCGTTCCGCGTATTCGCAGTGTGCGCGAGATCGATGCTCCTATGGGTTGTCAAGGTGCTCCGGGCGGGCGGACGTGCAGCTTGGCGAGGCCGTCGGCGCCACCGCTGGACACACCTGGTCGAGCTTGAAGAGCTACAGATGAGTTGCCGCTGCCGCCTGCACCGCCGCCACGATCGGCCCCCAATCCGCCCCGGGCTGACGGGTGACGGTCACGAAGTCGTTCACCCCGAAGACGGAAGCGACGCCACCGGCGGCGAACACGTCCTCGGCGAACTGGTTGCCGACCGCAGCATCAGCGCTGGTCACGTTGAACGTACCCGGAAGGGTTGTGTCCAAGGTGAATTTGGTGGCGTTGGGGTTGGGTGTCGGCGACGGCGAAGCAGTGGCCACGGCTCGATCGTACGCCGCCAGCGCGATCACACCCAGGTGAGCGGGCGGCGACGCTCGAGCGCCCTGT
>JBKPAA010000047.1:0-39017 GCA_046726215.1 Actinomycetota bacterium
TCGGAGATGTGTATAAGAGACAGGCGCCGACGACACCAGCCCCGCCGGCGCTGCGAGTGTCGGGGCCTGGGCGGGCGCCGAGCCGGCCCCGGGCACCGGGGTCACGGACAGCGACGTACGGCAGTAGCGTCGACTCCGAATCATTCGGGTGCGAGCCCGGGGAGCGCCGGCCGCCAACGTCGTCGGCCGGCGAAGGAGACGTAATGAGTCAAAGTGCCTGGCACGCCGTGCTCGGCCGGCTGGACGAGGCGGCCGAGCTCGCCAAGCTGGACGCCGACGTCCACCGGATGCTGCGTACCCCCCGGCGCACGCTCGAGGTCTCGATCCCGGTGAGGCTTGACGACGGATCCGTCGAGGTCTTCACCGGGTGGCGGGTCCACCACGACACCACGCGGGGACCGGGCAAGGGCGGCGTCCGGTTCCACCCCGACCTCGATGCCGACGAGGTCAAGGCGCTGGCGGCGATGATGACGTTCAAGACCGCGGTGCTCGACCTGCCCTTCGGCGGCGCCAAGGGCGGTGTGCGCTGCGATCCCCAACTGTTGTCGAGCGGCGAGCTCGAACGGGTGACCCGGCGCTTCGCCTACGAGATCAGCCCGCTGCTCGGCCCGGAGACAGACATCCCTGCGCCCGACGTCAACACCGACAGCCGGGTGATGGCCTGGCTGGTGGACACGCTGTCGATGGTCTCGGGAAAGAACCTGGCCGCATCGGTGACCGGAAAGCCGCTGTCGATCGGCGGGTCCCGCGGCCACACCGGTGCCACGTCGGCGGGGTGTCTGACCTGCGCCCGCGCCGCGTTCCGGGAGGTGGAGATCCCGATGGTCGGAAGCCGGGCGGCGGTCCAGGGCTTCGGCAAGGTGGGTGCGCCACTGGCGTTCCTGCTGACATCGGCCGGCATGCGGGTGGTGGCGGTGAGTGACATCGGCGGCGCCGTGATGAACGAGGGTGGCCTCGACATCAACGCGCTGTCGGACCACGTTGCCGAGTCGGGCTCGGTCGTCGGATTCGGCGGGGGCGACACCATCGACGGCGGGGCGCTGTGGGACATCGAGTGCGAGCTCCTGGTGCCGGCGGCCCTGGGCGGCTGCATCGACACCGAGGTCGCCCGGCGGATCACCGCCGACGTGATGGTCGAGGCCGCCAACGGGCCGACGACCATCGACGCCCAGCCGGTCCTCGACGATCGGGGCATCGTCGTCGTCCCCGACATCCTGGCGAACGCTGGCGGCGTGACGGCCAGCTACTTCGAGTGGGCGCAGGCCCTGCAGGGCTACCCCTGGGAGGAGCAGACCGTGGCCGAGCGCCTGCGGCAGCGCATGGACGCGGCCTTCACGGCCGTCTGGGCGCGGGCGCAGACGCTGAGCGTCGGCATGCGCACCGCCGCCCACGTGGTGGCGGTCGAGCGGGTGGCGGCGGCCATCGCCGCTCGCGGCCTGTTCCCCTGATCGCCCCTCGCCGGGGCGACCAGGAATCCGTGGCCGCCGGGGATCCGACCCGAGGTAATAGGTTCCGCCGCCCCGACGTCGAGGTCATGGGTTCCAGATGCGGAACCTATGACCTCGGCCTGCCTGCGCCGGAACCCATCGCCTCGGGAAGGGGACCGCTTGTGATCCCCCGAGTCACGCCAGCAGGCGCTTGAGCAGCTTGCCGGTCGGCAGCCGGGGCAGCTCGTCCACGAAACGCACCGTCCGCGGGCACTTGAAGTGCGACAGGCGGGCGCGGCAGAACCCGATGAGCTCGCCGGCGAGCGCGTCGCCCGGCTCGGCTCCCGGCATCGGCTGCACGAACGCCGTGACCTGCTCGCCCCAGTCGGGGTCGGGCGTGCCGAGCACGGCCACATCGGCGACGGCGGGATGCATGACGAGCTGGTCCTCCACCTCACGGGGGTAGATGTTGACGCCGCCCGAGATGATCATGTTCGAGGCGCGGTCGGTGAGGTAGAGGTAGCCCTCCTCGTCGACCCGGCCGATGTCGCCGAGGGTGCTCCACCCCCGGTCGTTCCACACCGTCGCGGTCTTCTCGGGGTCGCGGTGGTACTCGAAGCGGTGGGGCGTCTCGAACCACACCTGGCCGGCTTCCCCAGCCGGAAGCTCCTCGCCATCGTCACCCAGGATGTGGACGCCGCCGAGCAGCGAGCGCCCGACCGATCCCGGGTGGGCAAGCCAATCCTCGGGTCCGATGTAGCAGAACCCGCTGCCCTCGCTACCCGAGTAGAACTCGTGGACGATCGGCCCCAGCCACTCGAGGGCTGCGCGCTTCACCTCGACGGGGCAGGGGGCGGCCGCGTGCACCAGCAGCCGCAGGCTCGAGAGGTCGAAGCGGGTCCGCTCCCGCTCCGGGAGCTTCAGCAGGCGGACCAGGTGGGTGGGGACGACCTGCGTGTGGGTAACGCGATGGCGCTCGATCTGGGCGAGGAACTCCACCGGGTCGAAGCGCTCCATGACCACCGCGGTGCCGCCGAGCCGCTGCGTCATGGTGGTCCAGCCCGCGGGCGCGGCGTGGTACAGCGGCGCGGGGCTCAGGTACACCGTCTCGTCGGTGAACCCGAACAGGCCCGTGAGCAGGGTGGTGAACGGTGACGGCGCGCCGAGCCGGGCGCCGATCCCGGGCGGCACGATGCCCTTGGGCCGGCCGGTGGTACCGGACGAGTAGAGCATCCAAGCTCCCTCGCACTCCTCTGGCACCGGGCCGAGCTCCCTCCCCGCCACCACCTCCTCGTAGGGCTCGAACCCTTCGAGCGCCCCGCCGGCCGCCAGGCGGGTGGTGACGGCCGCCAGGTCGTCGCCGAGGTCTCCCACCACGTCCCCGAGACGAGCCGACGCGACGAGGGCGGTGGCGCCGCAGTCGGCGACGATGTAGCCGGCCTCGGCGGGCGTGAGGTGCCAGTTGATCGGCGTGACGTAGAGCCCCGCCCGCAATCCCGCCCAGACGGCCTCGAAGAAGACCGGTTCGTTGTCGAGCAGCACCGCCAGGTGGTCCCCCGGCCGCAGCCCCCGGTCGTGCAGCACCAGGGCCAGGCGGGTCGAGGCCTCGTCGAGCTGGCGGTAGGTGCGCGTCGCACCGCTGCCGGACATCTCCAGCGCCAAGCGGTCGGGGCTGGTGACGGCGTGGGCGGCCGGATGGAGGCCGGCGGGGTCGATCCCCTCCGCGTTTTCTTCGCGGGATCGGTCGCTGGGGCGGCCAATCCCGCGAAGAAAACGCGTCATGCGGCGCCCTCGCCGGCGTCCGGTGCCGGTCCGAGCGTGAGGTCCAGGCCGGCGCGGGCCTCGGCCGACAGGACCAGGTCGCTCCAGTCGTGTTCGCCGAGGCCGCGCTCGACGGCGTCGGCGAAGACCTGGCGGATGGCCCCGGCCACCGGCGCCGGCACCCCCGACGCGTCCGCGAGGTCATCGATCAGGCGGGCGTCCTTGGCCGCCAGGGCCAACGAGAACTGCGGGGGGCGGCCCCTCGTATCCATCCCGTCGACCAGGTGGTCCATGAAGAAGTTGGAGGCGCCGCCGGTGCGCACGACGTCGACCGCCGTCCGCAGGTCGAGGCCGGCGGCCGCCGCCAGCGACAACGCCTCCAGGGAAGCCCAGGTGCAGCTGAGCGCCAGCAGGCTGTTGGCCAGCTTCATCGTGGTGCCGGCCCCGACGGGGCCCAGGTGGTATGTGGCGCGCCCGAGCTCGTCGAGAATCGGTCGGCAGCGGGCCACGGCCTCGTCGTCGCCGCCGACCATGAAGACGAGCGTCCGCTTCTGGGCGCCGACCGCGCCCCCGGTGAGCGGTGCCTCGACGAAGTGGTGGCCGCTCCGCTGGAGCCGGGCGGCGAGCTCCCGGTTGGTGGCTGGGGCGGAGGTCGAGATGTCGAGTAAGACGCCGCCCGCGGGCGCCGCGTCGACCCACTGGTCGGCCACGCCGGTGACCGCCTCCGGCGTCGGCAGTGACGTGATGGTGATCTCGGTCGACGCCGCCACCGCGGCCGCATCGGCGACGGCGGCGGCCCCGGCGACGGCCCCGGCGCGGGCAGGATCGATGTCGCTGACGGTCACGCTGTGGCCGTCGGCCACGAGGTTGGCGGCGATCGCCCCGCCGATGTTGCCCAGGCCGATGACCCCGACACGCTCCATGCGTTCTCCCCTCAGTCGAGCCGAGCGAGCGGGAGCGTAGCCCGATCCCGCCGCGACTTGACACGACTGTTAGGAGCAGCGTGTGGTCCGCCGACCGATCCGCCGGCCGATCGAGGACGGCTACTTCACGATCCCCGGCGAAGCGAGCGAGGCGCCGCGCCTGCTCGGCAGCCGGTGCCCGGCATGCGGCGAGCACTTCTTCCCTCGGCGGTTCGTCTGCGCCCGCTGCCTCGCCGAGGGCTGCGTCGACGTGCTGCTCGGGCCACGCGGGCACATCTACACGTGGACGTACGTCCACGTGCCGCTCTTCGCCAAGCGGGATCGCAGGGTCGGGTCGTACGGGGTGGCGCAGGTCGACCTGCCCGAGGGTCCCCGGGTGCAGGGGATCCTGGTGGGCGAGAGCAACGACTTCCGCATCGGTATGGAGGTCGAGCTCGACCTCGAGACCTTGGGCGAAGATGCCGAGGGCGACGAGGTCGTGATCTTCCGCTTCCGCCCGGTGGATCCCGCCTCCCCCACCGACGACGCGAGCCCGGCGTGAGGATCGACGGCGCGGCCGTGGCCGGCGTCGGGATGGTCCGCTTCGGCAAGTACCCCGACCGTAGCGGCGCCGACCTCGCCCGCGAGGCGGGGCTGAGCGCCCTGCACGACGCCGGCATGACGCTGGCCGACGTCGACGAGGCCTTCGTCGGCTACATCCAGCCGGCGTCGCTGCTCGGCATCAAGGCGATAAAGGAACTCGGCCTGACCGGGTTGCCGGTGACCCACGTCGAGAACGCCTCGGCCACCGGGCTCGTGGCGTTCCGAGAGGCGGCGTGGGCCGTGGCGTCCGGTCGGGCGGAGGTGGCCCTCGCTCTCGCCTTCGACAAGATGACCGACATGGCCCGGGGCGGGGGATCGGGCCGGGGCGGGGGATCGGGGCGGGGCACCGGGCGCGACCAGATCGACACCACGATCCTTCCCGCGGCCTACTTCGCCCTCTGGGCGCAGCGCCGGATGCACGACCACGGCACCAAGCCCGAGCACTTCGCCGCCATCGCCGCCAAGAACTGGAACCACGGTGCGCTGTGCCCGTGGAGCGACCGCCGACCCGACCACCGCGTGAGCGTCGACGAGGTCCTGGCCTCGCAGATGGTGGCCGAGCCGCTCACGGCGATGATGGCGTGCCCGGCCGACGACGGTGCCGCCGGCGTCGTCGTGGCCTCGGTCGAGCGCGTGCGGGCGCGCCAGGACGGGCGCCGGCTCGTGCGTCCGGTGGCTTCGGCGCTGCAGACCGAGACGTACGAACCGGGGCACACGTTTCTCGGGCCGGTGGTGGGTCCCGCCACCATGACCCGTGACACCGCCCGGGACGCATACGACGACGCGGGGTTGGCGCCGGCCGACATCGACCTGGCGCTGTGCCACGACGCCTTCGCCAACGAGGAGCTGGAGTACTACGAGCTACTCGGGTTCTGTCCCGAGGGCGAGGGCGAGCGGCTGGTCGAGGACGGCGGCACCGCCCTCGGTGGCTTGATCCCGTTCAACACCGACGGCGGCCTGATCGCCCGTGGCCACCCCGGCGGGCCGACGGGCTTGGCGATGGTCCACGAGATCGTCCAGCAGCTCCGGGGGGAGGCCGGGGAGCGGCAGGTCGCCGGCGCCCGGACGGCGCTGGCGCATCTCGTCGGCGGCGGCAGCGTCTGCACGGTCAGCCTGTTCCTGGCCGACTGAGCCCGACCGAGCGGGCCGATCGAGGAGGGAAGTCCATATGGGTGACGAGTTGCTGGAAAGGGGTCGGGAGATCCAGGCGCGACTGTGGCCGCAGATGCGGGCGGGAGCGGGCGGCTTCCCCGCGGCCCGACTGGCCCCCGACTTCTTCCGCTGGGTGGCCGAGTCGGCGTTCGGGATGATCTGGTCGCGACCCGGCCTGCCCATCCGGGACCGCAGCCTGGTCACGGTGGCGCAGCTCGCCGCCCTCGGCCGGTCCGAGGAGCTGCGCGCCCACCTGGCCGGCGCCCTCAACGTCGGGCTCACCCGGGACGAACTGGTCGAGGTCCTCATGCACACCGCGGTCTACGCCGGGGTTCCCGCCGCCAACGAGGCCCTTCGGGTCGCCGCCGACGTCCTCGGCGACGGGGGCGGTGCCGATGGCTGACCGCGAGTCGCTCACGGACAACGTCGTTGCCGACAGCGACCTGCACGTCATGGAGCCGCCCGACCTGTGGCAGCGCTACATCGACCCGTCCTACGCCCACGCCGCCCCCGTCGGGCTGACCGAGATCCCCCGGGACATGCGGGTGCGGGTCAAGAACCACAGCCTGCTGCGCCTGGGGAGGGTGCGGCCGGTGCGTCAGGAGGGGCGCAGGTCCGGCTGGCGTCCGGAGCACGACAGCGTCTACGCCGATCCCGAGGCGCGGGGCTGGGACCCGGCGTCGCAGGTCGACGCCATGGATGCCGAGGGCCTCGACCTGGCGGTCCTCTTCCCCTCGCGGGGCCTGTTCGTGCTCGGCCTCGACTCGGTCGACATGATCGGGCCCGACGGGCTGGAGCCCGAGTACGCCAGCGCCATCGGCCGCGCCTACAACGACTGGCTGGCCGACTTCTGCGGCTTCGCACCCGACCGCATGTACGGCGCCGCCATGGTCGCACCCCACGACGTTCCCGGTGCCGTGACCGAGGCCCGCCGCTGCGTCGAGGAGCTGGGATTCCGGGCCGTCTTCCTGGCGCCCGGCTGCGTCAATCGCCGGCCCTGGCACCACCCCGCGTACGACCCGCTGTGGGCCGAGATCGAGCGGCTCGACGTGCCGGTCGCCTTCCACGGCGGCGGCCAGACCTACCTCCGGCCCGACTTCTCCCTGGAAGTGCTGGACCGGCTGATGATGTGGCACACCTTCAACCAGCCGCTCGCCATGCAGTTCGTGACCGTGTGCCTGTGCGCAGGCGGCGTGCTCGAACGCTTCCCCGGCCTGCGGGTGGCGCTCCTCGAGGGCAACTGCTCATGGGCCCCCTGGCTGCTCCACCGGCTGGACGAGCACCACGAGTGGACGGGGTGGTACGAGGCCGCCGACCTCACCCTGAAGCCGTCGGAGTACTTCCGCCGCAACTGTTACATCTCGCTCGAGGCCGACGAAGCAACCGCCGTCCACTACGTCGACTGGTTCGGCGCCGACAACCTGGTCTTCTCGACGGACTATCCGCACGGCGACTCGCAGTACCCCCACGCCATCGAGGCGTTCGAGAAGCTGGCGCTACCTCATGACGTCAAGGTGCGGATCGTGGGCGAGAACTGGGCGCGCCTCTACAAGGTGCCGTTGACGAAGAGGGCCGCCCGATAGCGCTTCGCCGACGATCGCCCGCGGTCAGGTGGCGTCGGCGAGCTCTAGCACGTTGATGCGGACATGGTCGATCACCCAGTCCTCGACGCACCCCCGGAACTGCCGGCGGTTCGTCTCGTCCATCGCCGGGCTCAGCACGGCACGGAAGCGCCCGTCCCCCAGCGACTCGATCGGACCGACCAGGTCGGAGGTCACCTCGAGGCGGCACGTCTGGACCTGCGCCTCGACCATCTCCGGGAGGTTCTGGTGCGACTCGCCACCGTGGGTGTCGGCGGACACGACGAGCTCGGTCTCGCCGGCGGTCACCGGCTCGTGCGTGGACAGCGTCGCCTCGCGCAGTGCCACGACCCCGACGATGCCGATCGCCACGCCGACGGCCCCCAGGAGGAGCCGGATTGGCGTGAGCTTCTTCACGAGGGGCGGCCGCCGCGGCGCAGCAGCTGCCGGATCTGGTCGTCGTTGGCCCCCGGGACCTCCTGGGCCAAGACCGTGATGTCGTCGAGCAGCAGGCCGCCGGAGGGGTAGCTGATCGGGTCGAGCTGGCGGCCGAGGCGCTCCTCGCCGGCGGGCGACGAGGTCTTCGACGCGACGCGATCGACGACCCACGCTATGCCCGAGAGGATCACGCCGCCTGCCACCACGAAGGTGATGAACACGTTCAGCTCGCGGGAGGACTCCCGCAGCCAGGAGAAGCGGTCGACCGACGGCGGCCGCGCCTCCCGCAGGATCTGGAGCACGGCGGGGTCGACCCGGGTCGTCTTGTACTCGAGGCGGGCGAGGCGCCGTAGCACCAGGCCCGTGGCGAGACCTATCTCGGCGATCAGGACGATCAAACCGAAGAACAGTGCCCGGTTCCACTCCCAGCGGTTGAGCGACACGATCATGTACAGCGCGCCGGCCAGCAGCGTTGCGATGCCGGCCAGCCAGGCGATGATCCTCACGATGCGGTGTCCTTTGCTTCCACTGGCGGTTCGGTCGGGCTGGGACGCGCCTCCGGGTCTCCCTCGCCTGGGCTCGGGCCGTGCCCGTCCGCACTGGCGGGCTCGGCCCTCTCCTGGATCGTGACCCGTCCCGTGTCGCCGTCGACCAGGACCACGGCCCCCTCGGGAAGGTCCTCGGTGGCACCGGCGTAGCCGACCACGGTGGGCACGCCGGCCTCCCGGGCAAGGATGGCCAGGTGCGACAGCACCGAGCCCGTCTCGGCGACGATCCCCTTGAGCCGGGGGAGCAGCGGCCCGAGCCCGGGCGACAGCGTGGTGGTGACCAGCACCGATCCCGTCGGGGGATCGTCGTGGTCGTAGGTGACGGGCCCGCTGCCGGCGCCGCCGCCGGCGCCGGTGCCACCGCCCACCTCGAAGGCACACTGCGCCCGGATCGGCCTGCCCAGGTCGGACAGCTGGAACCAGGCGGGAAGGGGCGCACCGAAGTCGTGGGCGTGGGTCGTCACCAGGCCGGGCACCACCACGGCGCGCTTGGTGGCCACGGCCTCGACGTGCTCCAGCGTCATGTGGCGGATGAGCTCGGGCTCCGTCAGGTCGCCGGATGCCGCCAGCCGCTCACCCAGCTCCCAGGCGGCACGGCCCGACACCTCCTGCACCCAGCGCACCCGCAGCCGCAGGGCCTCGCGCAGGATGCCGTTGTCGCTGCAGGCCTTGCAGCTCGTCCCGGTGTAGACCGCCATCGCCTCCTCGGGCAGCTCCGTTTCGGCGGCAACCCGGGGCCCGGTCAGCGCGAGGACCGACGGGCTCCGGGCAACGATCTCCTTGTCGCTCAGGCCGTCCTGGCGGGCCTCGGCCAGCACCCGGAGCGCCACCGACGCGCCGGTCATGCGGTTGCCGCCGGTGTCGGTGAGCATGCCCATCAGGATCTCGTGGGCATGGAGGGCGCGCAGGATGGCCCGGCTGCGGTGCAGCAGGGCGATGAGCTGTCGGCTCGTGATGTCGGTGAGGGGCGGGACGGCCTCGAGGTCGGCGTCCGTCCGGTCGAGGAGGTGCTCGGCGAGCCGTGGCAGCGCCGCCCTCAGCCGGCCGACCCGCCACGACCCCCGCAGCTCACGCGCCGCGGGGATCGGGTTCAGCCTGTGCAGGATCGTGCGCTTGGTCTTGATCTCGCCCGCCAGCCGCAGGTCGATGGCCACGTGGCCGTCGACGCAGACCACGACCTCGCTGGCGTCGACGTGCGCTTGGGTGGCCGTGCCTGCGAGGATCACGGCCTCGGCCACGGCCTCGCGAAGCGGAGGTACCCAGAGGTCGTGCTCCAGCTCGGTCAGCGGGGCCGGGAAGGTCTCCGCCACCGGCCCGGGACCGTAGATCGGGCCGCGCGGAGCGCCGCGGATCTCGCTGGTCACCGGTCGGGACTGGAGCAGCCACAGGCGCTTGTCGGTGCCAATGGCCCACTCCACGTCCTGGGGACCGCCGAAGACCTTTGCGACCTTCGTCGAGAGCGCCATGAGCTGCCGGAGGTCGGCCGACGGAAGCTTGGGCCCATCGTTGGCCGCGAACTCGATGACCTTGGCGTTAGCCGGCTCGAGAACGTACCGGGAGCCGTCGACCTCGCCGCTCACGAGCGGCTCCGGCCCGCCCCGCACGGCGCTGACGATCCGGCGGTCGGTGCGTCCCGACACCGGATCGACCCCGAACATCACACCGCCGAACAGGGGCTCGATCAGCGGCTGGACCAGCACCGCGATCGGCTGGTCGGTCGCGCCGGCGCGCCCGCGTGACTCGAGGACCGCCGTGACCGCGGTGAGGAACTCGTCGAACCCGTTGATCCCGATCACCGACTCGAACTGGCCCGCCATCGACGACTCGGCCGTGTCCTCGACCACGGAGGAGCTCCGGGCCACCAACGCCCGGTCGTTGCCACCGGCCCGCTCGTACGCCTCCTGCACCGCCGCATGTTGCCCAACCGCGGCACCGCCATCGATGTGATCGCAGAAGGCCGTGGTGAGGACGACGCCGGGAAGGGTGTCGAGGCCTGCGGCCGCCCCGCGAGCCAGCGCCGCCGACTTACCGCCGGTCAGCGACGGATCCTGGGCGACCTCCTCGCTCAGGTCGACGACGAAGGGTCGTGTCGTCTCCACGCTGCGTGTGTCATCGATGAGGCGGTTGGTCACCATGCCAAATCTTCCCTCCGTTCACGGGCCGTTTGCCAGGGTGTATCCACCGGTCAACCTTCCCTCGCGTCGGACGCTTGGAGGGGAAGGGTCACCTGGAACCGGGTGTCGCCGGGCTCCGAGTCGAAGCGGATGTCGCCCCGATGGCGCCCGACGACGATCCGCCAGGCGATGTCAAGGCCCAGGCCGGTGCCCTTGCCTATTGGTTTGGTGGTGAAGAACGGCTCGAAGATCCGGCTGCGGACCTCGTCGGGCACGCCCGGTCCCGTGTCGCTGATCTCCACGACCAGGCGGTCGCCGTCGGCCGCCCGCCCAGTACGGAGCGTCAGCGTGCCGTGACCGGCCATGGCGTCGACCGCGTTGTCGATCAGGTTGGTCCACACCTGATTGAGCTCCCCCGGGAAAGCGGCGATGTTCGGGAGGGTGCGGTCGTAGTCCCTGATGACCTCGATGCCATCGCCGAGCTTGTGGCCGAGCATCGTCAGGGTGGCGTCGAGACCCTCGTGCACATCGAACGTCTGCAGCGGGGCCCGGTCCATCTGCGTGTACTGCTTGGCCGAGGTGAGCAGGGCCGAGATGCGGCTGGCGGCCTCGGTTACCTCGTCGACCAGGGAGTCGGACTCCAGGGCGCGGACGGGGTAGGACAACCCGTTCTCCAGTTGGTCAGGCGGCAGTGCCTCTGCGAAGCTCCGGAGCCACTCGACGTCCACACCGGCCGCGACCAGCGTGGGTGCCATCTCCCATGCGTGAGTCACACCGGAGTGCTCGAGCCAGTCGGCCAGCTCCTCCTCCCGGTCCGACGCCTCGAGCGCCGACAGGACCGGCGCCTGCCGGCGGTGTTCGAGCGCGCGTGCCGCCAGGTCGGCGATCGCCTCGAGCTGCTGGCCCGGGAGCTGACTGCGGACCACGAGGCCAAGCTTGTCCCGCATCTCGGCGAGCATCTGCCGGAGCCTGGCGCTGGCGCTCATGACCGCGGCCACGGGGTTGTTCAGCTCGTGGGTGAGCCCAGCCGTGACGGAGCCGAGCGCCACCAACCGCTCGTGCCGCTCGACGATGTTGCTGGCGTCGGCGCCCTGGGTCGCCGCCCCCACCAGCAGGTGAGCCGCCATCGGGAACCACTCGTTTATGGCCCGGCCGAACTCGGCGGCGGGTATCTCGTAGACGCGGCTCGGCCTGACGGCGCGCGAGGTGCTCAGGTAGAAGAGCGGGTCGTCTCGGTCGACCAGGTAGGCGTTGAACGCTCCCGTGTAGGCGCCGCAGTAGTCGGAGCGGAAAAGCTCGAGCTCGCCGCCCTGGACCCGCTTGCTCATGGCCAGCTCGCCCGAGAGCAGCACCATGAAGCACGACGCCGGCGAGCCCTCGGCGCAGATGATGGCGCCGGCGGGGTATTCGACGACGCGCCCGCGCTCGGAGATCCATGCGAGCTGGTCGTCGGTCAGCTCCTCGAAGAGGAACAGTGTGCGCAGCTGCTCGGGCGTCAGCCGCTCCGGGTCACTCATTGGTGCTCCAGGTAGCTGTGGACGAGCTGGATTGCCATGGCGCCCTCGCCGACCGCCGAGGCCACCCGCTTGACCGAGTTGGCACGCACGTCGCCGGCGGCGAACACCCCCGGCGCGCTCGCCTCCAGGAAATACGGGTCGCGGTCGAGCGTCCAGCCTCGCGGCCGAGGCCGCTCGGAGCGCAGGTCGGGACCGGTGACCACGAACCCGCGCCCGTCGCGTTCGATCACGCCCTCCAGCCATTCCGTCCGGGGGGCGGCGCCGATGAAAACGAAGAGGTAGGAGGCCGGCACCGTCTCCTGCCTGCCGGTAATCCTGTTGCAGATCGTGATCGTCTCGAGGTGATCGTCGCCGTGCAGGGCGCCGACCTCGGCCGTGAGCTTGACGTCGATGTTGGGAATCTCGTTGATCTGACGTATGAGGTAGTAGGACATCGACTTCTCGAGCCTGTCCGCGCGCACCAGTAGCGTGACCCGGCGTGCGTGACGGGACAGGAACACGGCGGCCTGGCCGGCCGAGTTGGCCCCACCCACGATGAAGATGTCGTCACCTGCGCAGGCCGATGCCTCGGTCACCGCCGAGCCGTAGAACAACCCCCGGCCGGTGAGGGCGTCCGCCCCCGGCACGTCGAGCCGGCGGTAGGCGATGCCAGTGGCGAGCAGCACGGCGTGGGCCACCACCTGGCCGCCGTCGGCGAAGCGGACCACCCGGGACGACGGGCGCACGTCGAGGCCGACCACGTCACGGGTGGTGAGCACCTCGGCGCCGAACTTGTGGGCCTGTCGTCGCGCCCTGTCGGTGAGCTGGGAGCCGGTCACTCCGTCGGGGAACCCCAGGTAGTTCTCGATCCGGGAGCTCTGGCCCGCCTGGCCCCCGGTGGCCTGCCGTTCGACCAGCACGGTCCGTAGGCCTTCCGAGGCCGCGTACACCGCCGCGCCGAGGCCCGCAGGGCCTCCGCCGACTATCACGACGTCGTAGAAGTCGGTCGACGGTGTGGTGGACAGGCCCACCTTGGCCGCCAGCTCGCCGATGGTGGGATCGATCAAGTAGTCGCTGTCGGGGGTCACCACCAGCGGGATCCTGGTGACGTCAACCCCGGCCGCGGCGAGCAGGCGCTGGCCCTCGGGCTCCTCGCTGGTGAGCCAGCGGTAGGGCACGGAGTTGCGCGCCAGGAAGTCCCGCACCTCGAAGGACCGGGCCGACCACCGGTGCCCGACCACCTGGGTCTGGGTGGCGGCGCGCTCGTCGCTCTCTTGCCACATCTCGATGAGGCTGTCAACGACGGGGTACAGCTTCTCCTCGGGCGGATCCCAGGGCTTGAGCAGATAGTGGTCGAGGTCGACAATGTTGATCGCCTGGATGGCCGCGTCGGTGTCCGCGTACGCGGTGAGGAGGGCCCGCCGCGCATGGGGGAACAGGTCCATGGCCTCCTCGAGGAACTCGAGCCCGCTCATCTCGGGCATGCGATGGTCGGCCAGCATCACGGCGACCAGGTCACCGCGCAGCTTGAGCTCCCGCAGCGTCTCCAGCGCCTGCGGGCCGGACTCCGTCCGCACGATTCGGTAGTCCTCGCCATACTGGCGGCGAAGGTCACGGGCGACTGCCCGCGACACCCCGGGATCGTCGTCGACGGTCAGCAGGATGGGTTTGCGGTCGCTGTCCGTGGCCATGCAGGTAAGGACGCTAACGGGCGGCGAATCTGATCGCTCTCGTTGGGTGCTGGGATTCGGCAATCATGGGGCGTTCGCGACCACCGAAGGAGGGGCTGATGCCCATGGTTGAGCTGGGGCCGGCTGCGCAGCGGATGGCCGACCTGATCCAGGGCGTTCCCGACGAGCTGCTCGGCGGGCCGACGCCCTGTCCCGATTACTCCGTGGGCGACCTGGTCGACCACGTCAGCGGGTTCACGCTCGCGTTCACCGCGGCCGCAACGAAGGACCTCGGCGGCATGGCGCCCCAGAGGGCGTCCGGTGACGCCTCGCGCCTCGGTGACAACTGGCGAACCCGCATCCCGCGCGACCTGGCCGCGCTGGCGGACGCCTGGCGCGACCCGGCGGCATGGAGCGGCATGACCAAGGCCGGTGGGATCGACCTGCCCGGCGAGCTCGCCGGGATCATCGCCCTGGACGAGCTCGTGGTCCACGGTTGGGACGTGGCCCGGGCGAGCGGACAGGCCTTCGACCAGGACCGCGAGTCGCTCGAGGCCGTGCACGGCTTCGTCAAGCAGTTCTCCGGCGCGGGGCAGGAGGAGGCGCGTGAGGGGCTGTTCGGGCCCGAGGTCCCGGTCCCCGACGAAGCCCCACTGTTGGATCGGATCATCGGCCTCACCGGGCGAGATCCCGGATGGTCACCCCACTGACACGGCACCGTCCCCGACCGACGAGGAGCGCAGCATGGATTGGAAGCTCGAGCTGGTGGCGGTCCCCGTCACCGACGTCGATCGAGCGAAGGACTTCTACACGCAGAAGGCGGGCTTCAACGCCGATCACGACCATACGCTCAGCGACGACATGCGGTTCGTTCAGCTGACCCCTCCTGGGTCGGCCTGCTCCATCGCCTTCGGCCACGGGATCAGCGAGGTGCCGCCGGGCTCGGCCCAGGGCCTGCAGATGGTGGTGGACGACATCGAGACCGCCCGTGCCGAGCTGCTCGATCGGGGCGTCGAGGCCAGCGAGATCCAGGACTTCCCCTGGGGCCGGTTCGTGTTCTTCAGCGACCCCGACGGCAACGGCTGGGCCGTCCAGCAGCTACCACTGCGCGACTAGCCGACGGCAACTAGCGCCCACCAGTGGGCGCGAGGGTCCACTAGTTCGTCCCGGCAAGCCGTGGGGCCAGCTCACGCCACTCGTCGACGGGCTGAGCGCCCGAGTCGGTGACCACGCTGATCGCCACGTGGTCGGCGCCGGCCTCGCGGTGTTCGCCGACCCGGGCCGCCACCGTGTCGGCATCGCCCCACGCCACGACGGCGTCGACCAGCCGGTCGCCCACCTCCTCGATCTCGTCGTCGGCAAAGCCCATCCGGCGGAAGCTCGCGCGGTAGCCGGGGAGCCGCCCGAGGAAGCCCAGCGGCTGGCGGGCCAGCCGGCGAGCCCGCACCGGGTCGGCCTCGAGGACCACCAGCTGCTCGACGGCGAGCCCCGTGTCGGCACCCAGCCGCGCCCGGACCCGGGCCGTGTAGTCGGGCGTGACGAGGACGGGGAATGCGCCGGCGGACCGGTCACGCGCCAGGTCGAGCATGCGCGGTCCCAGTGCGGCCAGGATGCGAGCGGCCTGCGGCACCGTGGGCGGCCGGGAGTCCAGCCGGTCGAGGTACGCGTTGAGCGTCGCCAACGGGTTGGGCCCGTGCGCGCCGCCCAGCCCGACGACGAATCGCCCCGGGTGCGACCGCTCGAGCTCGTCGTACAGCGCCGCCACGTCGTCCGACGGGAACCGGTCGACGGACAGGATCCCGGTGGCGACCCGGGCCCGGTCGCTGGCCTCGACGACCTCGGCGATCTGACCGAGGTTGTCGAGCGGGCCACCCGTCAGCCAGATGGTCGTGTAGCCCAGCTCTTCCAGCTCGACGGCGGCGGCCACAAACGCGTGGCCTTCGTCGGCGCGGATGGCCGCTCCCAGTTGGCCCAGTTCGATCCTTGCCACGCCGTCCCCCTTCGTCAGCGCCGAGCCGATGGGTTCCCCTGTGGCGGGGCCGAGGTCATGGGTTCCGAATCCGCGACCCTTGGCCTCGACCTCGGCTCGGCGGAACCCATCGCCTCGGGTCGTTCCGCCTCGTCCCGGAGCCGTTCGACCTCGACGCGGCTGCTACAGAAGGCGACGCCGCCGCCCCAGTCGGTGAGCGTGTCGTTGGTGAGCGAGTTGGCGGTGCCCCGCTCGCCGTGCTGGTCGGACCACCAGCCGAACGGCACGGCCACGATCCCCGGTCGGAGCCGTCCGCCGACCCGTGCCGTGAGCGTGAGGGATCCCCGGTCGTTCCACACGCGCACCAGGTCGCCCTCGGTGATCCCCCGGGCGGCGGCATCCGCGGGGTCGAGCTCGGCGAACGGTCCGCCCTCGGGCGGGCCGTGCTTGGGCAGGTGGGAGTACGAGGTGTTGAGGAACCGGCCGTGGGTCTTGGGGGTCATCAGGACCAGCGGATAGGGCTGCGCCAGCTCGTCCTCGCCCCCGACCCCTTCTCCCGCAGGGCGGAACGCGGGAAGGGGGTCGTGCCCCTCGGCGGCGAGCGCCTCGCTGTACAGCTCGGCGCGGCCGCTGGGCGTCGGAAAGCCGCCGTCGGCGTAGGGGCGCAGGTCCTCGGGCAGCGACTGCCGCACGAACCCCCGCTCCCGCAGCGCCTCGACGTCAACGTCGTGCAGCGCGCTCCGAAGCAGTGACTCGTCGTCCTCGAACAGATCGGGCTCCGTGAACCCCATGGCCCCGGCCAGGCGCCGCCACAGCTCGGTGTTGGGTACGGCCTCGCCGAGCGGTGGGATCGCCGCCGCGTTCCACCCGAGGTAGAGGTGGCCCCAGGACGCCACCACGTCGGTCTGCTCGACCTGCGTGGCCGCCGGGAAGACCACGTCGGCATAGCGGGCGGTGTCGGTGAGGAACTGCTCGCTGACCACCGTGAACAGGTCCTCGCGGGCCAGGCCGCGCCGGGTCAGCTCGGCGTTGGGGACCGACACCAATGGATTGCCGTTCCACACGAACAGCGCCTTGACCGGGGGCTCCATCGCCGGGTCGGTGAGGGCCCGGCCCAGGTGGTTCATGTTGATGGCGCGCCGCGCCGTCGGCGGCGCCAGAGAGCGGCGCTCGAAGACCGACTCATCGATGTTGGTGTCGCTCCAGGCGCCGACGCTGCGGGCGAGCCCGCCGCCCCGGTGGCGCCACGCACCCGTGAGCGCCGGCAGGCAGGCCAGCGTCCGGAAGAACATGGCCCCGTGTTCGTGGTGCTCGGCGCCGATGAGCGTGCGGATGAAGGCGGGCGCGATCGTGCCATAGGCCCGCCCGAGCCGCTCCACCTCCCCGGCGTCGAGGCCGCACACCTGCGCGGCGCGCTTCGGCGACCAAGGCCGCACCACCTGGGCGAGGCGCTCGAACCCCACCGTGTGGCGCTCGACGTAGTCGTGGTCGATCAGGTCGTCGCGCACGAGCACGTGCATGAGCCCGAGCATCAGCGCGACGTCGGTGCCGGGGAGTGGCTGGACGAACCAGTCCGCGGATTCGGCGGTCATGGTGCGCATGGGGTCGATGACGACGATCGTGGCCCCGGTGGCTCGGGCTTCCTCGACGAACGGCCACAGGTGCCGGTTGGTCAGGCGCGTGTTGGTTCCCCACAGCAGGACCAGGCGGGCGAAGCGGACGTCGGCGGGATCGGAGGCCCGGGACGAGCCGTTGGTGGAGGCGGTGCCGACACCGGCGACGGCTCCGCACAACGATCCCGTCAGGCGCGACGCGCCCAGCTTGGCGAAGAACCGCCGGTCGAGCGACGACTGCTGGATCAGGCCCTGGGTGCCGGCGCTCCACCACGGCAGCACCGCCTCACCGCCGTGCCGGCGCACGATCTCGCCCATACGGTCGGCCACCAGGTCGAGTGCGTCCTCCCACGACACCGGTGCGAAGTCCCCCTCGCCCTTGGCGCCGCGCCGCACAAGCGGCCGAAGGATGCGGTCCGGGCTGTACACCCGGTCGAGGAAGCGGTTGACCTTCGGGCACAGCTCTCCCCGGGAGAACGGGTGGTCGGGGTTGCCGCGCAGGCGCACCGCGGTGGCGCCCTGCGTGGCGTCCTCCGGGTGGTCCTCGACGGTCACCACCCACCCGCAGGAGTCGGGGCAGTCGTGGTGGCAGGTGCCCAGCACGGTGCGCCGCCGCGTGGAGGGCAGCGCCGCCGTCGTCACTGCGGGCTGCGCCACGTCAGGAGTGGGACGGCGCCGGCGGCGCACCCGGGACGTCGAAGCCCACCTCGTCGATGTAGCACCACCACCAGTTCTCGCCGGGCTCGAACGACCGGACGAGCGGGTGGTCCGTATGCGCCCGGAAGTGGGCGGTGGCGTGGCGGTTGGGCGAGTTGTCGCAGCAGCCGGTGTGCCCGCAGGTCTGACAGACGCGCAGGTGGACCCAGGTGCCGCCGATCCGAAGGCAGTCCTCGCAGCCGTCGGCCGACGGCGTCACCTCCCGCGCGGTGTCAAGGTGCGTGCACGTGGCGACATCTGTCATGGGGACTCCTCCGGCCATCTCGGGGGATGATCCTGCGGCCCAGGATCTCAGGTTGGTGCCTCGACGGTGAACAGGGCCAGGTCGGCGGCGGTGCCCGCCTCGATCCGGTCGACCGTTGCCCGGCGCAGGACCTCCTTGGTCCGAGCGTAGGCCCCGGCACGGTACGCGCTCAGTCGGCCTGCCTCGGCCAGGGCCGCCCCCACCACCTCGTCGACGGGCACGACCCGGTCGAGGTAACCGGCTTGCACGGCGCCCTCGGGGTCGTAGATCTCGGCGGTCAGCGCGGCCCGCACGAACGCGGCGGGCGACAGCCGGTCCCGCGCCAGCTCGGTGGCGAACAGCGGCAACGGCATGCCGATTGCGGTCTCGTTGAGCCCGATCTTGACCGGCACGTCGGCGCCGATGCGCACATCGCACACCAGGACCAGCAGCGCTCCCGCGGCCAGCGCGTGTCCCGTCACCGCCACGACCACCGGCTGGGGGTGGACATACAGGCGCAGGAGCAGCTCGCAACCCCGCGAGACGAGTCGGCGCGCGTCGTCCGGGTCGCCGGACATGACCGCCAGGTCGAAGCCGGCGCACAGCTTGCCCTCGCGGCCCACGATGCACACCGCCCGCGCGACGGCCTCGGCGCGGTCGAGCGCCGCCTCGAACCCGTCTATTGCGGCGTGGGACAGGACGTTGGCCTTGCCGTCGTCGAAACGGAGGACGGCCACACCGTCCTCGATGGTCGTGGTCACCGGCCCGGAGTCCCCGGGCGAGCGGCGGGACGGATCAGACATGAGGCGACGCTACCGACAGCTGAGCTCGGCGAGCACGCCGGCGTGATCGGCCGGCCACCACATCCCGTTGAGGACCTCGGCGCGTGGCTCCGCCGCGAAGGCCCCGGCGCCGACGGCGAGCTCGCAGTCGGCGGCGGGGCGCACCATCACGTAGTCGATGCGCTCGTCGTATCCCGGGCCCTCGGGCGTGTTCATGCCCACGAACGGCTCGGGCTGGTGTCCGCCACCGGTGCAGCCCGCGTGGGTGGCCGGGTCGCACTCGGCGTTTCCCGCCTCGAGCCAGGCGTCTACGAAGCCGGCGTCGAGGAGCGTGGAGACCGTCGGGCTGCCGGGGGTGGCGTTCAGGTCACCCGAGGCGATCGACAGGACGGCACCCGGCGGGCGCCGATCGAGGAAGTCCACGACCTCCAGCGCGTGGCACTGGTTGGTGACGGTGCCGGCGGCGCATAGCGGCGGGCACACGTCGGGGGCACACGGCGGGTTGTTGGAGCTGCTGGCGAAGTGGGCGGTGAGGAAGTCGACCGGGCCCTGTGAGCTGTCGAGCCGCACCCAGTAGGCCTCCCACGGGAAGTTGGCGATGTCGAGGTAGCCCTGGTCGACGACGGGCAGGCGCGTGAGGACCATCTCCCGGTCGATGGCCGGCTCGCCACCGTGCCAGGCGATCGTGTACTGGCCGTCGCACATGGTCGCGACGGCCGGCGGGAGCAGCTCCTCGAGCCGGGCCCCGATCTCCTGGAGGCCGACGGCGTCGGGACAGTCGGCCGCCTCGACCAGCTCGGTGAAGATCCGCACCCGATCGGGTGCCTGGCAAGAGTCGGTCTCGGGGGGGCAGAAGAAGCCGTGCAGCAGGTTCAGCGTGACCACCCGCAGCGGCGCGGCCGCCGGCTCTTCGGCGGCGGTGTCGGCTCCATCCGAGGCGTCACGAGCGCCATCGGCGTCGGAGGAGTCGGAGCCATCGGACGAGCACGCCGCCACCAGCATCGCGGCGGCCAGCACGGCGGTGCACAACAACCGCGCCCGGCGCTTCGGCACCGTCATCATCGCTGTCGCCCTCCCCGCTGCCGGCCGGACGAGCCTACGCTGCCGGCCATGGAGTGGCCCGCAGACCTGGAAACGGTGCCGGAGGTCAACATCGAGACCCGCAGCGCCGAAGGCGAAGTCCACCGCACGACGATCTGGCCGGTGGTCGACGGGGGCGACGTCTACGTCCGCTCGTTGCGGGGAAGCGCGGGTCGCTGGTACCAGGAACTCATGGCCGAGCCCGATGCGGTCATCCACGTGGAGGGCGAAGCGGTCCCGGTACACGCCGTGCCCGCACCCGACGTCGAGTCGATCGGACGCGCGAACGCGGGCTACCAGCGTAAGTATGCGGATTCGCCCTACATGGGGACCATGACGCGCGAGGAGATCCTCGGGACCACCCTCCGACTCGAGCCTCGCTCGTAGGCCGGGCGGCGGTCCGGCCTGCGCGCCGACGGTGCGCCATCCCCTTGGGTGTCACACCCCCTCGCTAACGTCGCTCGGGATGGACACCGGCGACGCACGAGCACCAACGATCGGCTCGTCCGCGGCCCTTTCGCCGGTCGTCGGGCGGGTCATCGGCACCGAGCCGGCGACGCCGTTGGAGTTCTGGGTGGGGGTGGCCGATGGCGCGTACCTCCAGCTCGACGACGTCGTGGTGGTCGACCGGGTATTGCCCGACGGCCAGCGGCTGAGCATCTCCGGCGTCGTCTCGCAGGTGCGTGCCCGCCACGAGGGCGCCCGCCTCGACAGCGACGTGTTCCTGGTGGCCGAGGGGGTCCTCCCGGCCGTGGTGAGTGAGGCCGCCCAGGTCCTGGCAACCCGGTTCGAACCCGAGGTGTTTGTCCCCCCGCTGCCGGGCGAGCCGGTGCGCAAGGCCGTTGGCGCCGAGCGCGACGCCGCGCTGTTGTTCTCGCAGATGCCGGCCCGGCTGCCCGCAGGCCTGTCCCGCGACGACGAGCCCTTCTACCTCGACCTCGAGTTCGTCGACGGCAGCCGCGGCGCGCACGTCAACATCAGCGGTGTCTCCGGCGTGGCCACCAAGACCAGCTATGCCACCTTCCTGCTCTACAGCCTGTTCCACTCGGGGGTGCTGGGCGCCGAGGCCGCCAACACCAAGGCGTTGATCTTCAACGTCAAGGGTGAGGACCTGCTGTTCCTCGACCACGCCAACACGCGGCTGGGCGACGATCAGCCGGCACGCTACGCCCGGCTGGGGCTGCCGGCCGGGCCCTTCGGCTCGGTCGGCTGCTTCGCCCCGCCGGTGCGCGACGATCCCAACGCCAGCCCCGACGTGGCCGCCCGCCAGCGCGACGTCACGTCGTTCTTCTGGACCGTCGAACAGTTCTGCCGCGACGAGCTGCTGCCGTTCCTGTTCGCCGACGCCGAGGACGACCGCCAGCAGTACACGATGGTGGTCCACAACGTGACCGCCCGGCTGCGCCACGCAGAGCCCGTGGGCGACGGTGGCGTCAGCGTCGACGGCCAGGTTGTGCGCAGCTTCGACGATCTGGTCGATCTGATCGAGCTCATGGTCGATCCCGACGGCCCCGAGCAATGGGCCGGGCGCGCCATCGGCGTCGGCACCGTCAACGCGTTCCTGCGTCGGCTGCACGGTGCCCGGCCCCACCTGCGCCACCTCGTGCGGGCCGACGTACCCCGTCCCGAGCGCCATCGCGTCGACTTCGACCGCGCACAGGTGACGGTGGTCGACCTCCACAACCTCAACGACCGCGCCAAACGGTTCGTTGTGGGGGTCGTGCTCCGCCGGGCGTTCGAGCGCAAGGAGCGGTCCGGGCAGGCCCGGCCGCTGCAGTTCGTGGTGCTCGACGAGCTCAACAAGTACGCACCCCGCGAGGGCACGAGCCCCATCAAGGAGATCCTGCTCGACGTCGCCGAGCGGGGGCGCTCCCTGGGGATGATCCTCATCGGCGCCCAGCAGACCGCGAGCGAGGTCGAACGGCGGATCGTGGCCAACTCGGCCGTGCGGGTCGTGGGTCGCCTGGACGCGGCCGAGGCGGCGCGGGGCGAGTACGGCTTCCTGCCGCCGGTGCAACGCCAGCGGGCGACCATCGTCAAGCCCGGCACGATGCTCGTGGCGCAGCCCGAGCTACCGGTCCCCCTGGTCGTGCAGTTCCCGTTCCCGGCCTGGGCCACCCGAGCCGCCGAGGCCTCACTCGAGCGCAAGGTCATCGGGGCCAATGGCACGCACGACCGGGTCGATCCCGACGGTGCGCAGGCGGTCGCGGTCGCTGCCGCCCTCGCCGATCCCTTCGCAGGATTCCCACGGGGTTAGGCGGGCCCTGTGCGGGTGCTGCACACGTCCGACTGGCATGTCGGCAAGGCCCTGCGCGGGCGCTCACGGGCCCCGGAGCACGAGGCGGTGCTGGCCGAGATCGCCGATGTCGCCAGGCGGGACGCGGTCGACCTGGTGATAGTGGCCGGCGACCTCTTCGACAGCGCCACGCCGAGCCCCGAATCCGAAGGCATCGTCTACCGGGGTTTGCTCGGCCTCGCGGAGGGCGGGCGCCCGGTGCTGGTGGTAGCCGGCAACCACGACTCCGCGGCGCGGCTGGGGGCGGTGGCACCGCTGTCCGAGGCCAGCGGCATCCACGTGGCCCCCGCGGTCCGCCGTCCCGCCGACGGCGGGGTGGTCGAGATCGTGGTGGGCGGTGAGCGCGCCCAGGTTGCCCTCCTGCCGTTCCCGTCGCAGCGGTACGTGGTCACCGCCGACCTCCTGCTCTCGGGCGACGCCGCGGATGCCCACGCCGCATACGCCGATCGCGTCGTCCGGATCCTCGGTGCGCTCACCGAGCCGTTCCGCGCCGACACCGTCAACCTGGTCGTCGCCCATCTGATGGTCATGGGGGGAACGGTTGGCGGCGGCGAGCGCAGCGCCCACACCGTCTTCGACTACTGGGTGCCGGCGACCGCCTTTCCGGCGACGGCGCAGTACGTTGCCCTCGGGCATCTCCACCGGTGGCAGCAGCTCCCCGGTCCTGCGCCGCTCCACTACTGCGGTTCGCCGCTGCAACTCGACTTCGGCGAGACGGCAAACGAACCGGTGGTCAATGTCGTCGACGTGCACCCGGGCTTGCCCGCCGATGTCCGCCGGGCGGCGCTGACGGCGGGCCGGCGGCTGCGGACGCTGCGGGGCACGCTGGCCGACGTGGTCGCCGGTGCCGACGACGCGGCCGACGATCACGTGCGGGTGATCCTCGACGAGCCGGCCCGCGCCGGGTTGGCCGACGAGGTGCGATCCCGACTACCCAACGCCGTCGAGGTGGTGCTGGCGCCACGTGACGGCGCCGAGGCGCCGGCCAGGTCCGACCCCGATCGGCTGGCACGCAGCCCACACGAGCTGGTGGCCGAGTACCTCAGCGAGCACGACGCCCACGACGAGCGGGTCATCGCCCTCTTCGACGAGCTGGTGGAAGAACTGGTGGACCACGCGGGCGAGGGTTCGCGGTGAGGCCGCTGCGGCTGGAGGTCGAGGGGTTCACCGCGTTCCGGGCCCCGACGGTGCTGGACTTCGCCGGCGCCGACCTGTTCGCCCTCGTCGGACCCACGGGGGCCGGCAAGACCAGCATCGTCGACGCCCTCACGTTCGCTCTCTACGGCAGCGTGCCCCGGCTCGACGACCGGCGGGTGGTGGCGCCGGTGATCAGCCAGAACCTCACGGAGGCCCGGGTGCGCCTCGACTTCAGCGCCGGCGGCCGGGACTACACGGCGGTCCGGGTCGTCCGCGCCACCAAGGGGGGCGCGACGACGAAGGAGGCGCGGCTCCAGCGGGGCGCCGAGGTGTTGGCCGGCGAGGCCAAGGAGGTCACCGCCGCCGTCGAAGCGGTGGTCGGCCTGGGCTTCGACCACTTCACCAAGTGCGTGTCGCTGCCGCAGGGCCAGTTCGCCCAGTTCCTCCACGCCGAGCCCGGCAGGCGCCAGGACCTGCTCGTCCGCCTGCTCGACCTGGGTCTCTACGATCGGGTGGCGGGGGCCGCCCGGCAGCGAGCGGCGCTCGCCCGCAATCGGGCCGACGTTTTCACGGGCCAGCTGGAGCTGCTGGCCAGGGCCACGCCGGACGCCCGGGCGCAGGCCGCCGCCCGACTCGACGAGCTGGCGGCGCTCGCTCGCAAGCTCGCCGACGACCGGCCCCAGCTCGACGAGCTGGTGGGGCGTGCCGCCCAGAACCAGGGCCTGGCCGACGAGGCGACCGCTCACGCCACATTGCTCGACGACGTGCGCGCCCCCGCCGGGGTGGACGAGCTGGCCGCCGCGCTGGCGACCCTGGAGTCGGCGCGCCAGCGCTGCGCCGAGCTCGAGGACGATGCCACCGAGGCCGTGGCAGCGGCCGAGGCCAAGCTCGCCGACCTGCCCGCGCGGGGGTCGCTCGAGGCACTGCGAGCCCACCACGCCCGCCGACAGGAGCTCGCCGCGGCCGTCGAGCGGGGAACGGCGGCCGAGGCCGACGCGAGCCGCGACCTGGCGCGGGCGAGCGGCGCCGAGGAACGGGCCCGTGCCGCGCGGCAGACCCGCGTCGACGAGCTCGACGGGATGCGGCTCGAGTCGCGGGCCCAGGCACTGGCGTCGGAGCTGAAGGTGGGGTCGCCCTGCCCCGTGTGCGGGCAGGCGGTGCACGTGCTGCCAGCGTCGCGGGGGGCGCCCGACGTGGCGCGGGCAGAGCGGGGCCTGGCCGAGGCGGAGCGGTCGGTGGATCAGGCCGCGGCTGCGGTCCGAGACGCCACGGCCCACCACGCCAGGGTGGACGAGAAGCTGCGCCGGCTGCGGACCGACCTGGCCGAGGTCCAGGCCCACCTCGCCGACGGGCCCGAGCCCGCCGTGCTCGACGACCAGCTGGCGACGGTCGCGGCCGCCGAGTCCGACCTCGCCAAGGCCCGGCAGGCGGTTCGAGACGCCCGGGCCACGGGCCGTGAGGTCGAGCGTCGGCGCGACGAGCTCCTCGCGCGCGAACGCGACGCGCGCCGGGCATTCGACGCCGCACGCGACGCCGTGGCTGCTCTCGACCCACCCACCCCCGAGCGCCGAGACCTGGCCGCCGATTGGGCGGAGCTCGTCGCCTGGGGCGCCGGGCGGCGTCCCGCGGCGGTCGAGCGTGCCGACCGCCATGGTCGGCTCGCAGACGCCGCCCGGGCCCACGCGGCATCGCTCGTCGAGGGGCTTGTGGGCCTCTGCACCGACGCCGGCGTCGACGTGCGCGGTGGCGGTCCACGCGGGTGGCAGGGCGAGCGGTGGACATGGCCCGGCGAGGCGGTGGCGGCCGCCCACGCCCGCGCCGAGGGCGACCTCCGCGCCATCGACGCCGACATCGCCGAGGCCAAGGAGTTGCGCGCCGACCGCCGGCGTGTGATCGAGCAGCAGCAGGTGGCCGAGGCGCTGGCCACTCGCCTGGCGGCGAACCGCTTCGAGAAGTGGCTGCTCGACGAGGCCATCCGGGGGCTCTTGGACGGCGCGTCCCAGATCCTGGGCGAGCTCAGCGGCGGTGTCTACGCCTTGTCGGTCGACGCCCGCAGCGGCGCGTTCCTGGTAGTCGACCACACCAACGCATCGCAGACCCGCCCGGCCCGAACGCTGTCCGGTGGCGAGACGTTCCTCGCCTCGCTCGCCCTGGCTCTGGCCCTCGCCGACGACCTGGAGACGCGGATCGCCGCCACCGGGCCAGCCCGCCTCGACGCCCTTTTCCTCGACGAAGGATTCGGAACGCTCGACCCCGACACGTTGGACATCGTGGCCACGGCGCTCGACGAGCTCGGCGCCCGCGGCCGGATGGTGGGCGTGGTCACCCACGTACGGGAACTTGCGAACCGACTGCCGGTGCGCTTCGAGGTGCGCAAGGTCGGCGGCAGCGCCGTCGTCGAGCGGGTCGACGGGCTGGAGGTGTGAATCCCCGGGACGGCCCCGCCGCACACCGCGCGTGAACGCGGGGCGACGGGCGGCGACGGCTGGCCGAAGCTACAGCCGCTGCACCACCGGTGGCTGCTCGGGAGTGGCTCGCGCCCGAAAGTCGGCGCGAACACGCCCGTGACGGCGCCCGAAGCCGCAGCCCCCCGTGAAAAGCAGGGCGGGCCAGAGCAGCCACAGCGCCCAGGGGCCCGTGGCGATCGCCAGCACCACCACGCCGGTCACCGCCAGCAGGCGGACAGGGATCTCCGGGGGCCGCATCGATCTCGGCTCGGGCCCGCGGCGCGTGCGGGCCGGCGAGCGTGGCGGATCCGCCGCCGGCAGGTCCGCCAGCAGCGGCTCCAGGTCGCGTCCGGTGCGGGCACCGAGGGCGGCCCCGACCCGCTCCTCGTACTCCTCGACCGTGAGCCTGCCGTCGGCGTAGTGGCCGGCCAGGGCCGCCGCCACCTCGTCGCGCTCCGCCTGCGACACCCGCAGATCGGGGTCGCGCCGCTCGGGCTCGGCGGCCTCTTCGAACGACGTCCATCCGCCGCGGGACCAGGCGTCCTCGCGGTAGCGACGATGGGAGATGTGACACATCGCCACCATGATGGCACCCGCCGGCGACCACAGGTATCCCCTCATTTGTCACACCGGCTGTCCATGATGGGGCGATGAGGTTCGCGGTCGAGACGTGGGCGCCCGACTACGGGGCATCGATGGAAGCCACCGGCCTGTCGCCGTCCGACGCCGAGGTCGACCCGGGGGTCGAGCGTGATCCGCGCAGCTGGGCTCCCGTCCGGCCGCGGCCGGGTGTGTCGCCGGCGGCCCGTGTCCTGTTCGTCGACGGCGTCCAGCGCATCGACGCCCGCATCTGGATCACCGGCGACGACGGCCAAGACGAGGCCGACGACCAGACGCGCCCCGGGGTGTGCGCCAGCTGGGCGGCCGGCGCGGTGCGATGCGACGAGCGCGCCCGGCTGGTGGCCGCCGAGGTGCGGAGGGGCGTCCTGTGCCCGGGCGCCCCGGTCGAACCCATCGTCACCCGCCACGCCGACTACCGGCCCCACCCCGTTCCCGGAGGTGGCGGTGACCCCATCGCGCAGGCCCTAGGCCGCGCCCGAGGCGGCCTCGAGGGCCGGGTGGCGGTGGAGGCCGTGGGGCCGGGCGACGATCGGGCGGGGCTTCTGGTGGTCGACGGGCCGCTCGGCGATCGTCGTCACATCCCCGGGGCCGTGGGCTACGTCAAGACCCATCACGTGTCCTACCTCCCCGCCACCCTGCAGTCGGTCGCCACGGGTCTGGCCCTCGGCGAGCGCACCCCGCTCTTCGCCATCGGCGACAGCCGCTTCCGGTACTCGTGGTACGTGCGGCTCCCCGGTGCCGCGACGCATCCGTGGTGGGGGATCGTGCGATGCGAAGCGTCGGGCGACCTGGCCGGCGCGGAGGCCCTGGCCGTTGCCGACCGCGTCACGATCACGTTGCCCCGTTTCGCCAGCCAGCCCCACAACGACCCACGCGCCCCCCAGAACCTGCACCCGATCGCCGGGCTAGAACGTGAGCTCCGGCGCCGTCTCGGCGACCCGGCGGTCATGGATCGGGCCTTGCGCCAGGCGGCGCGCTCGCCGGGATCGAGCCGCGCCGCCTGAACCCCCTCCGCTACCCGCGAGCGGGGGGAGGGGTCCCAGCGACGGCACCCGGTACCGTCGCCGGCGTGATCCTCGTTGACGCCGCGGACCTGGCCGCGAGCCGGCCCGGCAGGCCCCTGTTCGCCGGCCTGTCGGTCACCGTGGCGAGCGGCGACCGGCTGGCGGTCGTGGGCGTGAACGGGTCCGGAAAGTCGACGTTGCTCGGCGTCCTGGCCGGCACCATCGAGCCCGAGGGGGGCACCATCCGCCGGGGGCGGGGTGCACGGGTCGTGGCCCTCGACCAGGCCGCGCCCCTACCCGGCGGCACGGTCCGCCAAGCCGTGGGCGAGACATGGGAGGCGGACGCGCTGCTCGACCGGGTGGGCATGGCCGCCCTCGCCGAGGCCGACGTCAGCAGCTTGTCGGGCGGCCAGGCGAAGCGTGCCGCGCTGGCCCGCGCGTTGGCGGCGGTGGGGGAGTCGAGCGAGGGCGACCTGCTGATCCTGGACGAGCCGACGAACCACCTCGACATGGACGCCATCGCCTGGCTCGAGGAGCGCCTGGCCGGCTTCCGCGGCGGGCTCGTGCTCGTGACCCACGACCGCCACGTGCTCGATCGGTTGACCACCAGCATCCTCGGCCTCGATCGTGGGCGGGCGCACGTGCACGACGGCGGCTATGCCTCGTACCTCGAGGCCCGCGCCGAGCGTGCCGAGCGGGAGGCGGCCATCGAGCGCAAGCGCCGCAACCTCGCCCGGGCCGAGCTGGCATGGCTGCGCCGTGGCGCGCCGGCCCGCACCCGCAAGCCCAAGGCCGACGTCACCGCCGCCCGCGCCGTGGTGGAGGGGCGCCCACCACCGCCGACCCGAGCCGACGACCTGCCGCTGGCCGACCTCGTGCGAACGCCACGGCTCGGCGACACGGTCGTCGAGCTGCACGGCGTCAGCGACGGCTACGGCGACCACCTTCTGTTCGACGGTGTCGACCTCCTGCTGGGACCCGGCGAGCGGCTGGGGGTCGTCGGGATCAACGGCAGCGGCAAGTCGACCCTGCTCGACCTGCTGGCTGGCCGACGCCGGCCACGCGCCGGGCGGATCGTGCAGGGATCCACGGTTCGCCTCGGCTACTACGACCAGCGTGGCACCGAGCTGCCACTCGACCGGCGAGTGCGCGAGATCGTGGCTGGGCCCACCCGCCAGCCCGACTGGACCGACGCCGCGCTGCTCGAGCGGCTGTGGTTCGACAACGACGCGCAGTGGGCGCCGATCCGGCTGCTGTCCGGCGGGGAACGCCGCCGGCTACAGCTCGCCCTCGTGCTCCGGCAGGCACCCAACGTGTTGCTGCTCGACGAGCCCACCAACGACCTCGACCTCGACACCCTGCGGGCGTTGGAGGACATGCTCGACGCCTGGCCCGGCACGCTAGTGGTGGTGAGCCACGACCGGGCGTTCCTGGAGCGCACCGTCGAGGACGTGGTCGTGCTCGACGGCCGGGGCCTCGTGGGCAAGGTGCCCGGCGGGTATGCGGCGTACGAGTCCCAATGGCGGGCCGCGCGCCAGCGCGGTCGCGCCGCCGAGGTGGCCGGCGTCGGGGGTGCGCCCGCCGGTGTGCGAGGCGGGCCTCCCGAAGCTCGGGCACGGGGGCGGCGTCGGCGCGACGACGGCTCGCGTGGGGAACGGACCGGCCGTTCGGCCAGCACGCTGCGGCACCTCCTGCGCGGCGCGGAGATGGAGATGCGCCGTCTCCAGGATCGACAGGCCGCACTCGAGGCCGAGCTGGCGGGGGCCATGGGCGACCATGTCGCGCTGGCGTGCGTGGGCGAGGAGCTGTCGGTCGTGAGCGGCGAGTTGGCAGCGGCGGAAGAGCACTGGCTCGCCCTGGCCGAGGAGGCCGAGTCACTCGGCCTGACCCCCTGACGCGTCATGAATCCGCAACATCGCGTGGAGGACGCAAAGGCCGCTCAGCAGGCATGATCCGCGCCGGCGCGGCGCTAGCCTGGGCCCATGGTCATGATCGTCACGGAGCCCGCCCGGGAGAAGATCCTCGAGCTTCGGGCCCAGGAGGACGACCCCGATTCGCTCGGTCTGCGCGTAGAGGTCACGGGGGTCCGAGGTGTCGAGTACACCTACGACCTCACCTTCGACCCGGTGGCTGAGGCCGACCTGGAGGCCGGCGACGTCGTCGAGCAGGATGGCGCCCTGCCCGTGATCATCCCCGTCGACAGCCTCGACGCGCTGCGGGGCGCGACCCTGGATCTGCCGACGACCGGGCAAAACGGCCTCGTCCTTCGCAACCCCAACCGCCCCGACCCGCTGTCCGGCGCTCATATCGAGTTGTCCGGCACGGTCGACGAGAAGGTCCGGCAGCTCCTCGACGGGCAGATCAACCCTGCGTTGGCCATGCACGGCGGGTTCGCCGCCCTCGATCACGTCGAGGAAGACGTCGTGTACGTCACGATGGGCGGCGGCTGCCAAGGGTGCGCGGTGTCGGCCATGACGCTGCGGGAGGGCATCTCCCGAGCCATCCGCGAGGCCATCCCCGAGGTCACTGAGGTGGTCGATACCACCGATCATGCGATGGGCGAGAATCCGTACTACACGTGACGTAGGCGGGTCTCGGGGCCGCGACTTTTCGCGCTGGCCGTAACGTCGTGGCGCGGTCTTTCGATAACAAACATGTGACAGGCGACACCTAGCTCAGCTATGGTGAACCCCGATCACCGCTGGGGGCGACCAGGGGGAGAGGCCCGGGCCGGTTTTGCCGGTCCGGGCCTTGTCGCGTTTCTCGCCGGCTACTGCCCGCTGGTCGCGAGGGCACGCACCGTAGCGGCGATGCCGGCGGCATCCAGTCCCAAGGAGCCCAGGATGGCATCCGGCTTGCCGTGGGCGATGAACCGCACGGGCACACCCAGCACCGTCACCGGCGGGCCGTCGCCGCGCCCTTCGCTGGCGGCAAGCTCGGCCAGGCGATCGGCGATGGCGGATCCGGCGCCGCCCTCCCGGTAGCCGTCCTCGACGGTGACCACCCGGGGATGGGTGGCGGCGTCAGCGAGCATCTCCTCGTCGAGCGGCTTGACCACTCGCACATCCCACACCGCGGCCTCGACGCCGGCGGATGTGGCCAAGAGCTCGGCGGCCGCCAGGGCGGGGGCGAGCATCTTGCCGACCGCGAGGATGCACAGGTCGCGCCCGCCGCGAGCCTTGCGGGCCGACAGGCCGGAGCCGACCTCGTCGAGACCGTTTGCGACCGGGACCGCCCCGTCGTCCGGCGGCATCGTCTTGGGGAAGCGGATGGCGGCCGGCCCGTCCGTGCACAGCTCGAGGGCGTCGTGCAGCATCACGCCCATCTCCCCGTACGAGGAGGGGGCGAAGATCGTCATCCCCGGCACCTTGGACAGCAGGACCATGTCGAGCACGCCATGGTGGCTGGCACCGTCGTCTCCGGTGATGCCGGCTCGGTCCAGGCAGAACACCACGGGCTGGCCGTGCATGGCGACATCCAGGTTGACCTGGTCGAACGCCCGATTGAGGAACGTCGAGTAGATGGCGACCACCGGACGCAGCCCGCCCATCGCCATGCCCGCGGCGGCGGTCACCGCGTGCTGCTCGGCGATGCCCACGTCGAAGAACCGGTCCGGGAACCGCTCCTTGAACGGCAACAGTCCGGTGGAGTCGGGCATCGCGGCGGTGATCGCGACCACCTCGGGACGGTGCTCGGCCTCCTTGATGAGCGCCTCGGTGAAGGCTGCCGTGTAGCTTCCGGGCTTGACCTCGCCGAGGTCGTGCAGCCGCTTGATCGGGTCGTTCTCGGCCGGCGCGTAGCCTCGGCCCTTCTGGGTCAGGACGTGCACCACGATCGGCCCGTCGAACTCGCGGGCGTTGCTCAGGGCCCGCTCCAGACCTGCGACGTCGTGACCATCGAACGGGCCGGTGTACCGCACACCCAGCATCTCGAAGAATGCGGTGGGCTCGAACATCTCGCGCAGCGCCGCCAGAGCCCCCTCCACCCCCCGCTCGAGCTTGTCGCCGAGGAGCGGCACGTCGTGCAGCAGCCGGTCGAACCGCGCCCGGTTGCGCATGTAGGCCGGATTGAGGCGGATGCGGCCCAGGCTCTCGCTCAACCTCGACACGGTGGGGGCGTAGGAACGGCCGTTGTCGTTGAGGATGATGACCACCCGGCTGTCGGAGTGGCCCAGGTTGTTGAGGCCTTCGAACGCCATGCCGCCGGTCAGCGAGCCGTCGCCGATCACCGCCACGACGTTGCGGTCGCTGATCCCTCGCACCTTGTGCGCCTCGGCGAGGCCGTGGGCGTAGCAGAGGATCGTGGAGGCGTGGCTGTTCTCGACCCAGTCGTGTTCGGATTCGGCTCGCGACGGATATCCGGACAGGCCCCCCGCCTGGCGCAGAGTGGCGAAGTCGGTCCGGCGCCCGGTGAGGATCTTGTGGACGTACGCCTGGTGGCCGGTGTCCCACAGCAGGATGTCGCGTGGCGACTCGAACACGCGGTGGACGGCGAGCGTCAGCTCGACCACGCCGAGATTCGGCCCCAGATGCCCGGATCCTGCGGCCGACACCGCGTCGATGATGTGCTGGCGGATCTCCCCGGCGAGTGCGTCGATCTGGTCGTACGACAGCTCGCGCAGGTCGGTTGGGTCGTTGATCGAATCGAGCAGCATCGATGCGGCTCCGTTACGGCGGTGGACGATGGGGTCGTTCGAGCCCCGAGCGGCGACCAACGCTACTCCCCAGGCCCTCGACCCGACCACGCGGCCCCGTCCCGCCGCGGGTCACGCGGATGGTGCTAGGAGAGGTGGATGCCCTCATGGCCACGCGTCGTGCCGCTCGTCGATGCGCTGGTGTTCCAGCGCAACGCCTGCGCCGATCTGGGATCGACCCTCTATGCCGACGTGCTCGACGCCGTCATCGCCGACGTCGGTACCGGCGGCCCCTGCGCGGTCGTCCTGCGGCCCCACGAGCACGAGCCGTTCGGTTCGGCGCTGCCGCTTAGGTTCCTGGGCTCCGTGCATCGCCTGGTGCTGGATGGCCGCGCCCCCCAGCTGGCGGCCCACTACCCGTCGGTGGGCGGCACGCCCGGGCCGAGCCTGGCCGACGACTTCGTCGCCGCGGTGTCGGACTTGCGACGCGAGATCGAGGGCCGCATCGACGCCGGCGTGCAGACCAACGAGGTGGGCCGCTCCGCGGCGCTGGTCGGCGGCTTCGTCGAGGTGGCCCGCCGCAGCGGACTACCCCTGCGCCTGGTCGAGCTGGGGGCGAGCGCCGGGCTGAACCTGCGCTGGGACCGCTTCTGGTACGACACCGGTGGGTCGACATTGGGCGACCCCGCCAGCGCCGTGCGGTTCGTCGGCGTCTGGGACGGTCCGCCGCCGGTGCTCGACGACGTCACGGTGGGCGTCGCCGCGCGCGAGGGCTGCGACCGATCCCCTCTCGATCCCACCAGCGATGACGGTCGACTCAGCCTGCGGGCCTACCTCTGGCCCGACATGGTCGATCGCCGGGCGCGCCTCGACGCCGCGCTCGACATCGCCGGCCGGGTCCCGGCCGAGGTCGAGGCCGCCGATCTTGGGGAGTGGCTCGAGGTTCGGCTGCGCCGGCGGGCGCCCGGGCTAGCCACGGTGGTGTACCACTCCATCGTGTGGCAGTACGTGGACCGCCGGTCCCGGGACCGCATGCGGGCGGCGCTCCATGCGGCGGGCGGGGCTAGCAGCGATGACGCGCCGCTCGCATGGCTGAGGCTCGAGCCGGCCGGTCGGGTTGCCGACCTACGGCTGACCTGGTGGCCGGGCGGCAAGGAGCAGATCCTGGCCACGAGCGGCTACCACGGCACCCCGGTGCACTGGGGCCACTAGCCCCGGAGACCTGCCGCGGGATTGGTGGCCGCGGCCACCGTGCCCGCGGCAGGAATGCCGTGGCGGGTCTCCCACCAGCGGGTGCCGATCCGCGCGGCGAGATAGCCGGCGCCGAGGCAGACGAGGCCGCCCACGCCGTCGATCCAGTAGTGGTTGCCGGTCACCATGATGTCGAACAGCGTGGCGATCGGATAGGCGATGACCAGGGCGCGGAGCCAGCGCCGGCGCACCAGCGGCGCCAGTACCAGGGCGCACCAGGTGGACCAGCCGATGTGCATGCTCGGCATGGCGGCGTACTGGTTCGAGACGGCCGCCATCTCCTCGCTGCCGAACGACGCCCATCCGCCGTACCCGGCCACGGTGTCGACGAACCCGTACTCGTCGCACGGCGGATCGCCGGCCTTGTCGGGTAGGTCCTGGCCCGCGGCGTAGATCTGGCACCCGCCGTAGGTCCCCGGGTCGTCGAGCAGGCGCGGCGGCATGAGCGAGAAGGACGCGAACCCGACCAGCGCGAAAAGGGTGGTGAAGGCCAGCGTGTTGCGCCACAGGCGGTAACGCTCGGGGGCCTTGCGGAACATCCACACCAGGGCGATGGCCACCACGACGAAGTGGAACAGCCCGTAGTAGACGTTCCAGAAGCGGATCAGCCCGTGCATCGGCAGATCCAGGTACCAGCGCTGCAGGTTGTCCTCGAAGTAAAGGCCGATGTTCTTCTGGAGTTGGATGATGGCCTTGGCGTGGTTGAAGGCCGGCTCGGGGTCGACGGCGCCGCCCCCCGACCCGAACTGGTTCCGCACCGCCGAGTAGGCCGCGTACACGAGCACGACGTAGACCAGCTCACGCCACCACCGCAGGCCCCAGTCTTGACGGGGGGCACCCTCCTCGACCGTGGGCTCGTCGAGCGTCCTCATGCCGCGGCGGTCGGGTCGGCGGTGGCCTGGTCGGGTACGGACCGGGTGCCGCCCCCAGCGGCAAAGGCGGGTGCCCCGAGCAGGCCGACGGCGACGTTGAGCAGGTAGAGGAGCAGGCCGAGGGCGATGGCGTCCTCGCGGGGCACGCCCAGCGGGTGCAGGAACAACACGAAGGCCCCCTCCCGCACCCCCAGACCCGCCATGCTGATCGGCAGGACCTGCGCGATGAGCACGGCGGGTAGGAACGCCAACAGCGCGGTGAGGCCGGCGGGCTGGACGCCGAGCGCGTTGGCGGCGGCAACGGCCGCCAGCACGAGCACGAGCTGGTAGGCGAACCCGGCGACGAGCACGTTGGCGGCAGCACCGGGGTCCGAGCGCAGCCGATTGACGCCGAAGTGAACGGCGCCGGCGAACCGATGCCAGCCAGCGCGGGTGGCGAAGCGCCCACCGATGCGCCGGCTACCGACGGCGGCGAGCACACCAACGAGCAAGGCCAGCGTCGTCAACGCCAGCACTAGCGCCAAGTCGGTGGCCGACCCGAGGTGTCGCAGGCCGGGGTTGACCGCGAAACCCGCCAACGTGATCAGTGGCAGCACCAGCCAGCCGGTGAGGCGTTCGAGCACGACCGAGGCGAACGTCCCGGGCGACTCCCCGGTGTCACGGGACAGGCGACTCACCCGCAGCACATCGCCGCCGATGGTGGTTGGCAGGACGTTGGAGACGAACTGGCCGGCCAGGTGGTACGACACGAGGCGCGGGAGCCGGGCGGGGATCTCAAGGGCCTGGAGCACCTTCTGCCAGCGCACAGCCGACAGCACGATGCCGGCGAGGGTGAGTAGGGCGGCGACGCCGAGCCACGCGGCGGTGCCGGCCGACCACCGCGGCACCAGCTCGTCCACGTCGAACGACGGCACCTGGGCGACGAGGACGATCAGCATGGCGGCGCTCACGGCGATGCGCACGCCCAGCGTGACCGCATGCTTCCTCGTCACCGTTCCTCCGCTGTATTTCCGTGGTCGCCAGGCCGATCGGTGCCATTGGCACCGGTTGCCCTTGCGCTCCCCGCTACGCGCGCCGCCTGCGCAAACTAGCCGCGCAGGCCGCTGGCAATGCGATCGGGGGTTTGGGCATTTTACGGCGCCTAGGTGTCACAGCCTCGGCATAGGGTGGTGTTGCCGGATCGCTCGGTGGGGCGCCGGCAGCGTTCGCAGCCCGCGACCGACGATCGGTGGCGGTCGCATCCCCCGCCTCCTCACCAGCCCATGAGAGGAGCGCCGAGATGCGCCGTGCCCACCATCCGCTGTTCGTAGTCGCCGTGGCGGCGATCGTCCTCGCCGCGGCGGTCCTCTCGCTGGACCGGTGCGACGGCCGGCCGACCGCCGCCCGCAGACCGGCCGCGCCTCCGGCGCCGGCATCGTCCACCGTCGACCGCGCCACGCTCGTGCGGGCGCTGGAGGCCACACGGGCCGTCGAGAGTGGGCGGGTGGTGGTCGCGTTCGTCCTCACACACCTGCGCCCGGAGCCCGACGGGCCTGCCGGCGGCCGGCTGCCGGTGGCCACGTACCGGGTCGCGTTCGATCGGCGCGCCCGGCGGGTCGACGTCGAGGCCGACATGTCCGGGGCCGCGAGCGTGCTCCGGGCCCAGGCGGCGGCAGGGGCCGACCTGTCGATCGCCGCCCGCATGGTCGCCGTGGGTGACGTGGTGTACGCGCGGGGCGGGCCCATGGCCGCCGCGGTCGGGCGCGCCGCCGCCGACTGGGTCCGGATCCAGCGGGCGACCCTCGTCGCTCGTGGGCCCAAGAGCGACGCCGGCTCGTTGGTGATCGACCCGCTTGGTCCGTTCCGGGTGGTCGAGGACGCCACCGCCGGTGCCCGCGTCGTGGGCCATGACGAGATACGCGGCAGCGCCGTCACCCACCTGGCGACAAGCCTCGAATCGGGTGGGGCATCCGCTCCTCTCGACGTCTGGATCGATGCCGACGGCGTGATGCGACGGTTGCAGGTCCGGCTCACCGGTGGCGTCGGGGCCGGCGGTGGCGAACTCGTCACCACGGTCGAACTGTTCGACATCGGGCGTCCGGTGGACATCAGGCCACCGGGCACCGCGCGATAGCCAGGAGCATTCCCGTGCAGGCAGACTCCCGTGTCGCATGGCACACGAATCCGCAACCACGGTCCGCGATCACGGCGGCGGACTGGCGCTGGCCACGCTTCGCCCGTTCGGCGTCGACACACTGTTCACGCTGTCGGGCGGCCACGTCTTCCCGCTCTACGACGCCGCGGTCAAGCGCGATCCGCCCACACGCATCGTCGATGTGCGCCACGAGCAGACCGCCGCCTTCGCCGCCGAGGGCCATGCCCGGCTCATCCGCCGCCCCGGGCTGGCGGTCCTCACCGCCGGTCCCGGCGTCACCAACGGGATGTCGGCCATCACCCAGGCGCACTTCAACGGCTCGCCGGTGGTCGTCCTGGGGGGCCGAGCACCACAGGCCCGCTGGGGGTCCGGGTCGCTGCAGGAGCTCGACCACGTGCCGCTGGTGGCACCGGTCACCAAGCTCGCCCGCACGGTCGCCGCCGTGGAGGACATCCCCGCGGTGGTCCACGAGGCGGCAGTCACGGCGCTGACGCCGCACCGGGGCCCGGTGTTCGTCGACCTGCCGATCGACGTCGTGTTCGCCGACGGCGAGGCGGCCATCCCGCCGGCTGCGGTGCCCACCGGGGCGGAGCCCGATCCCGAGGGGGTAGCGGGCGCCGCCGGGCTCATCGCACGGGCCGAACGGCCGCTGCTCATCGCCGGGACCGACGTCTGGTTGGCCGGCGCGGAGGCCGAGCTGCGGGCTGCGATCGAGCACCTTCGGGTGCCCACGTTCGTCAACGGGCAGGGTCGCGGCTGTCTGCCGGCCGACCACCCGCTGGCCGCCAGCCGCACCCGCAGCCTGCTCAAGACCGACGCCGACGTCGTGGTCGTCGTGGGCACGCCACTCGACTTCCGCCTGTCGTTCGGCCGGTTCGGCTCCGCGACCGTTGTGCACCTGGTCGACAGTGCGGACGGCCGGGCCGGTCATGTCGACGCCGTCACCGTCGCCGGAGACCTGCGTAGGTCGCTGGCCGGCTTCGCCGCCTACGGCGGCCGCCGGACCGACCACGAGCCCTGGATCAGCCGCGTCCACGACCTCGAGAGGGCCGGGGCGGCGAGGGAGGCACCGCTGCTGGCCGCGGGGGCCGCGCCGATCGTGCCGACACGCATCTACGGCGAGCTGCGGAAGCGGCTCGACCGTGACGCGGTGGTGGTGTGCGACGGCGGCGACTTCGTCTCCTATGCCGGCAAGTACGTCGACTTGTACGAACCGGGGTGCTGGCTGGACAGCGGGCCCTACGGCTGTCTGGGCAGCGGCATGGGCTACGCCATCGCCGCCCGGGTGGCGCACCCGGACCGTCAGGTCGTGGCGCTGCTGGGCGACGGCGCCGCCGGGTTCTCGTTGCTGGACGCCGACACCCTGGTCCGCCATCAGCTGCCGGTCGTGATGGTGGTGGGCAACAACGGCATCTGGGGGCTCGAGAAGCATCCGATGCAGGCTCTCTACGGCTACGACGTCGCCGCCGACCTGCAGCCCGGCTGCCGCTACGACAAGGTGGTGGCCGCCCTGGGCGGCGCCGGCGAGACGGTCACGGAGCCAGACGAGATCGGGCCGGCCCTCGACCGCGGGCTCGCGTCCGGCGTCCCCTACCTGGTCAACGTGATCACCGATCCCGACGACGTCTACCCCCGATCGTCCAACCTGGGCTGAACGAGTCGGTCAGGCGGGGCGGCGGCCGTCGCTCCGGGGAGGCAGCGGCCACATGCGGAAGGACCGACGATCGGGCGACTGCGGCACGGCCCAGGCGCGGTTGGTCTCGCGAAGCAGGACGCCGGCCAGGGCGGCCACCACCACCACGCCCGCCAGGGCGAGGAACTCCAGGCCCCCGTTCCACACCGGATCGAACGACCCGTCCTCCGCCGACGCCAACGCCAGGACGGCGAGATGCGGCCCAATCCACACGCCCAGGGTCAGCCAGCGCAGCCACCGGATCTGCGTGGCCGTGGCGTGGCGCTCCCAGGCCGCGGCGCGCACCGCGAGCGCTCCGAGCAGCAACCAGAGCGTCACCCCCGCGGCGATCGTGCCTGCGGCCAGGGCCGCAAGCCGCCAGCCCCTGAGGTCGTCGAAGACCAGGTGCTCGGGGAAGGCAAGGTCGACCCCGGGTTGCGGCTTGATCCTCTCGCCGGTCTCGGGATCGACCATGACGAAGCGGTAGGGCAGAGACACCTCGGGCAGGACCAGCAGCGCCGTCGCCGCCGCGGCGACGGCGGGTGCCGTGAGCGACAGGCGCCAGGCACCCAGGGCCACGAGACCCCATCCCAGGACGTCGGGGAGGAGGTCGAGGTACTCCGTGCGGATGTCGATGGCGACCAGCGCCAGGCCGACCGCGACGTACGTCAGCGGACGCATCGGCGGGATCGTAACCGGCCGTTTCCGGCGACGGCCGTGGTGGGCACGTCGGGACGGCCTTCGACGTCAACAGGTCAGTGGCACTTCTCCAGGAAGCGGTCGACGTCCACGACAACCCGGGTCACCTTGCCGGCGGCCACCAGACCCCGCTCGTCGGTGGCCGAGACGGTGAAGGTGAGTCGCCGACCCACCAC
>JBKPAA010000048.1:0-41107 GCA_046726215.1 Actinomycetota bacterium
CGGCCCGATCTTCGATGCTGGGGACGCCCCCGCCCCAGAGGTCGCCGGGCTCCGGCGAGGCGGGCACCGCCCAGCGATCGTCGCCGTCGGATGGCGCGTCTGCGCCCACTGCGTCGAGCTGCAGCCGCCAGCGGATCGGCAGCGTCTCGTCGGCGTAACGCCGGGCCTCACATCCCAGTGCGACGGCGGCCAGCCGGCCGTGGGCGCGCCCGTGCGTGCGCTCGACCATGCGATGCAGGTCGGCCGGTTGCCAGCCGCGGGCCCACGCGCCGGTGACGGCTTCGACGAGGGCTCGGCCCAGTGCGCGGTCGACGAGCGCAGGACCCTCGGGATGGGATGGGCCCCGCGCCAACGCCAAGACGAGCTCGCCGGCCCGCCCGGCCCGGGCATGTGCAAAGCACGCAGCCACCGCCCGGTCGATCATCTCGCCGATGGCCCGCGCGTCGAAGTCCGCGTCGGCGCCCGGCCGCGCCGACGCGGGCCGGCCAGCGACGGGGCGGGCACCGGGCCCCGGGCGACGCCGTGCATGCTCCTTGCGGTTGCGCTTCCCCACGGCACCGATCCTTTCTCGCGATTGCCGGGAATGGGTGGACCCCGGCTCCCCAACCGATACGAACAAGCGTACGAATCGGGTGTGACAAAGTAGGCACCGTGGAGGCCCGCAGACGGATCACGGACGACGAGCGACGGGCGCGGATCGGCATCCGTCATCGCTTGGCCGGCTCCAGCCGAGCGTCCGACGTCCGCGACGTGGCGGAGTCGCTGGTCGCCCTCCACTCCACCGATCCCGCCTCGGTGTTCCTGGCCGCCCGGGCGCGCATGGACCAGGCCACGGTCGAGGGCATCGAACAGGCCCTGTACGACGACCGCGACCTCGTCCGCATCCTCGGCATGCGCCGCACGCTGTTTGTGGTGCGGGTCGAGCTGGTCCCCGTCGTCCACGCGGCTTGCACCCGAGCGATCGCCGCCACGCAGAGGCGCCGTTATGCGGGCCTCATCGAGGACGGCGGCATCGCCGACGACGGCGCCGCCTGGCTCGACCGCGTCGGCGACGCCACCATGGCGGCGCTCGAGCGACGCCGCGAGGCGTTCGGCGCCGAGCTGTCCGCGGACGTCCCGGAGCTGCGGTCCAAGGTCAGCTTCGGCGAGGGCAAGAAGTGGGCGGGGACTACGTCGATGACCACCTGGGTCCTGACGCTGTTGGGGGCCGACGAGCGCATTGTCCGGGGACGCCCCCGGGGCTCGTGGCTTTCGAGCCAGTACAGCTGGTCGCCGGCACCGGCGTGGCGCACCGACGATCGGGCCCCGCTCGACACCGCGGCGGCACAGGCCGAGCTGACGCGGCGCTGGTTGGCTGCGTTCGGGCCGGGAACGCTGGCCGACCTCGCCTGGTGGACGGGTTGGACGAAAGCGGCCACCCGAGCCGCCCTCGGCGTAGTTGGCGCTGTCGAGGTCGAGGTGGCCGGCGGCCGCGGCTACGTGCTGCCCGAGGACGTGGAGCCGCCGTCCACGAGCCCCGAGCCATGGGTGGCACTGCTGCCCGCGCTCGATCCCACCGCCATGGGCTGGAGCGACCGGACCTTCTACGGGGCCGACGACAAGGTGCTATACGACCGGTCGGGCAACATCGCTCCGACCGTGTGGGCCGACGGTCGCGTCGTCGGGTGCTGGGTGCAGCGTGAGGACGGCGAGATCGCGCTTCGGCTCCTCGTCGATACCGGCCGTGATGTGGCCGCCACCATCGACGACGCCGCGGGGCGCCTCGGGAAATGGCTGGGGGCGGCGCGGGTCAAGTCGCGCTTCCGCACGCCGATCGAACGCGAGCTGCTGGACTGACCGAAGCTCGGGCCCGCAGCGCCCGTGCCTAGAGTGTGCGGCGCCGGCCAGGGGATGGGCGATGCAACCAGGGCTCGACATCGAGATCAATGCCGACCAACCCAACACGCTGACGGTCCGGCTGTCCGGCGAGCTGGACATGGCGGCGCGCCCCGTCGTGGCCGAGCGGGTGACGGCCGCGCTGGTCGAGGACGCGGGTGTTGCGCAGGTGGTCGTCCACCTCGGGGCCGTGAAGTTCTGCGACTCGAGCGGACTCGGAGCGCTGCTGGACATCCGGCGCGTGGCTGGACAGTTCGGCACTGAGATGGTGTTCCGCTCGCCGTCGGCGAGCGTGGCGAGAGCCCTCGACATCGCAGGCATTGACGACCTCCTACCCCGGGAATGAACGGCCGGCGTGGGGACCGGCCGTCGACCGTCAGTCCGCGGCCAACGTGGTGGGGTCGACGTCGGCGGCCGCCGCCGCCAACCCCTCGGGGTCGCTGGTCGCCACCCCAGCGGTGAACGGCAGGGCCGCCCGGAACGCCCGCCGCAGCCACGACACGACCAGGGGCCCGTGGTGCGGCTCCTGCTCGGGATCGACCACGCGGCGGGAGGCGATCTGGACGGCGACGCGGCGCACCCGCTCGGGGTCGGGCTCGATGCCCTTGTCACGCGCCCGGAGGACGAGATGCGACGCCACCAGTCGCAGTTCGTCGGCTCCCCGCGACACCGACGCGACGAGGGCGGGCACCGCAGTCGCCACCAGCCATATCGGTGTGCGGCGGGCGAGGAACCCCAGGCGTCGGACCCGTCCTGCGAGGCGCAGCCCGAGGGCCGCGACGGTGGCACCCGCAAGCGCCGGCGCCATCGGTCGCTCGGACAGGGCGCGCGCCAACGTTTCCCGATCGGCCATCGCCCGCGGGCGCGTCACGGCGTCGCCGACCATCCTGCGGGTGAGCGTCCGACCCGCGCCTTCGACGGCGTCGGCCAGGGCGCCGACCGATACGCTGCCGGCGCGTCCCAGGACGTCGACCGCCGCCTGAACGACGCTCATCACCTCGTCGCTGGCAGCCCGCTGCTCGACCGAGTCCGTCGTCATCGTCTCAGCCTGGCCGGAGGTCGAGCGTGCCGAGCTCGGTGATGGCCGCCGAGCAGCGGCGCCACATGGCAAGGAACATGGCGTCGCCCCGGTCGGTCGTCGTGGCGGTGAAGCGCCCGAGCAGAATGATGAGCGGGCCGTGCAGCATGCCCGCGCGATAGTCGTCCATGCACTGGTCCAGTGAGTAATCGTCGACGCCCTGCGCCGCCAGGGCCCCGTGGTACCGAGCCACGAGGTCGTCCTCGTGGCGGCGACGGTCGTCCACGGCGAGACAGGTGCCGAGAAAGTACGCCAGGTCGCGGCCCGGCTGCGCGATCCCCACCGTTTGCCAGTCCACGGCCGCAACCTTCCCCGCATCGCCGAGCGAGAACAACAGATTGTCGAGGCGATAGTCGCCATGGACCACGGCGAAGGTGGGCGCCGGCGCAACCATCCAGGGGGCCAGGACCTGACGGGACACGTCCAGCACGGCCCGTTCACCGACGGTCAGCTCGCCGGCGAACCGGTCGGCGAACTGGTCGGCCGCCGCCTCGAGCACGGGCGCCAGCGCCTCGGCGCTCAAGGACGGATCCGTCGTCAGCCAGGCGCGACCGGCGATCTCCTCGGCGCACCAGGTCGGCCCGTGCAGCGCCGCGAGGTTGACCACGGCCGCCTCGGCGGCGGCTACGGGGCAGCCCTCGATCTGGTCGCCGGGACGGCTGTCGACCAGGTCGTCGAGTACGAGCGTGAACGCCGATGCATCATCGGCGATGGCAGCGTGGTGACACCGGGGGGTGCGGACCGGCAACGCGGGGGCGAGCTCGGTGTAGAAGGCGATCTCCTTGGCGTACGCCATGCGGGCAATCGGGCCGGACGCGACCTCGGGCCGGGCCAGCTTGACGATCACGCTGCGCCCGCCATTGCCCTCACCGTCGAGCCGCACCCGCAGCGTGACGGACATCTGGCCCGTGCCGACCGCCTCGGCGGTCATCGGGCCGATGGCCGCCGGGGGATCGCCGGCGCCGAGCACGGCGGCGAGCCACGCGGGGGTGAGCTGGTCGGGCCGCTCGACGACGGAGGGCAGGTCGTTGGTGTCGTGAGTGTTGGCCATCCCGACGCCCAAGCTACGGGTCGGCGCCGGTCGCTGCTGCGTTCACTCCGGCAGGCGTGGCGCCGGGCCGGACGCGGTGACGGGAGGCCCGCGCGGGCCTCCCGTCACTCTCGTTCGTCGGAAAGATCGACGCAGCCTGTTGTCGCCGGGAGGGACTAGGCCCCGGCGGCTGCCTCGACGGTGGACTGGTTGGTTTCCACCGAGTGGTCCGACGGCCGCTTAGCGGCCAGCCACCTCCAGGGTCCCGTGACTAGCGTCATTCATGCGTTGGACCACCTCCTTTCTCTGGTGCCCGCAGGCTACCAACGCCGTGGGTGACCGCACGGCGTTTTCGGGTCAGTCCGAGGAGGCCGCCGCCGGCGGCTCGGCCTCGGCCTCCGGATCGAACGGCCGGAGCGACGCCAGCAGGGTGGCGACCTCGTCGACCGGCAAGTCGGTCTCGAACTGGATGCCGGTGGTGCCGTTGAACAGGGCGCCGGTCGTTCCCGACGACGACACGACGACCGAGCCCTGGAGGGAACCCACCGCGAGCGGCCGGCGCTCGCCGGCCAGGTCGAGCACGAGCCCACACCTCTCGGATCTCACTCGCAGCCACAGGTAGTTCCCGGATCCCGCATGGGGATCCGCATAGACCAGGTTCAGCTCCGAGCAATTAGCTGACGACCCCGGCCGGGACCCGACCCAGGCGCCGGTGAGCCGCCATCCCGCCGGCACTCGACCCAGCTCCAGCGGCTTGACGCCGCCGGCCGCCAGGGCGCCGACCGGCACGGTGCGCCGCAGGGCCCCGGGACCACGATCGGGCGGAGCGATGTCCTGCGGCTGATTGTGGGCGAAGAGCTCCACGTCGAGCACCAGCTGCGCGTCGGGTGGCGGCCACGTCACGACGATGTGGCCGATGTCGCCGGCGTCGGTGAGCGAGAGGAGCACGTCGGCCCCGGTCAGCGGCAGGGTGTTGCCGGCGCCGTCGCCGCGAGCCGGCAGCGTCGCCCGGATGACCCGGCGACCGGCGGGGTCCGGCGCCTCGCCCCGGGGGTCGCCAGCGGTCGTGATCAGGCGCGCCACCACCTGCATGTCCAGCGGGCGTGCCGTTTCCATCGAACTCGGCCGCACTCGCCACGGTGCTGCGGAGAGGGCGTCGGCGGTGGTGGCGGTGCGGGTCCACACTGTCGTGCCCGAGGTGAGCGTCTCCTCCGCCCGGCCGCGAGCGTCTGCCGCGACCTGCCGGGCCAGGGCTGGCTGAAGGAGCACCGCGCCCTCTACCGCCAAGTCGCCGACCGTCGAGGCGCCGGCGCCGAACGGCCGGGATGCGGCCGCTCGGACCGACCCCCGGTACGCGAACGAGTGCACCTCCCCGAACCGCAGAATCGCCTCGGCGAACGCCCTGCGCGTCTCGGCCTGCGGATCATCGGGCGGAACCGACGGCTCGCTGGCGCGCTCCTCGTCGCCGGCCGGCGCCGGCTCGCGGTCCAGCAGCGCCCACGCCACTCCCCCCGCGACCAGCCCGGCGACGGCGACGACGGCCGCGACTCGGGGCCAGCCCCCGGGCTCGTGCACGACACGGCCCGACGACTTTCCCCGCCCCCGGGCGACGGAGCCTGCTTCGCCCGCCTCGGGCTCCCTCGTCGACCGGGACTCGATGGGGATTGGGGCCGGCTCGCCCACCGCGTCAGTCTCCCACGCTAAGTGGCCGTCGACGACGCGGCCGGCGGCTCGCCACGAGGGTCGAACGGCCGCAGCGACGTCAGCAACGCCACAAGCTCGTCGGACGACAGGTCGGAGTTGAAGCTGACGCGGGTCGTCCCGTCCGACACATCGCCGAAGGAGCGGTCCCACTGTTCGTCGACCGTGCCCTCGAATGGCCCGACAAGCAGTGGCCGGCCGCCGCTGCCGGTACCGACGCGGCCCGCAACCAACCCACAAGCCTGGCTCGAGGTCGTCAGGCCCAGCCACCCATCGGAGACGGCTCGCAGATCGCGGTAGCGGAGGCTGAGCGAGGTGCAAACCGACGATCGCTCAGGTGTCGCGCGCATCACCGGCGACTCGGTGACGACGCGGGCGTCGGTCAGGGCCCATCCGGACGGCAGGCGTCCGAGCTCCAGCGGCTCGACGCCCGCCGCGACCAGGTCACCGACGGCCACGGTGCTGCGAGCCGGGCCTCCCACCTCGCTCGGCGTGATGACACCGGCGTCGCCGAGCCGCACGATGTCGAGCCGAAGCACGAGCCGCGGCTTCGGCTCGGCGGACGTCAGCTCGACACGGGCGATATCGCCGGCGTCGTCGAGCGTGACCCTCACGTCGGCATCGTCCAGGGCGTCGCCATAGCGTTCGTCGCGGTCGTCGCGCGGGACGGTTGCCCGGAGCACGGGACGACCGGCCTCGTCGGTCCCGTCCTCGTGTTGGTCGCCGGCCGAGCGCAGCACGTCTGCCACGAGGGCCACGCCCAACCGACCCGGGTAACCACCATCGAGCGAACGCAGCGGGCCGAGGACCCATTCCGCTTGCGCGAGCCCCTCGGCGCTCGGGGCCGTGCGGCTCCACACCGTCGACCCGGATGTCACGGTCTCGACCGCCCGCCCCCCGTCGTCGACGGCCACGTCGCGCGTGATCGACTGTGGCAGTCGCACCGCACCCTCGACCCTCACGTCCGTGGAGATCGACGGTCCCGGGCGCAGCGCGCCCGGCCCGGCCGCATGCACCTCGCCGCGGTAGGCGAACGACCTCGCATACCCCAATCGCTCGACCGCCTCCCCGAACGCGACCTGCGGATCGTCGGGCCGTTCGCCGGCTCGGCGGGGCTCGTCCGCTCCCAGCACCAGCAGCGCCGCGCCCCCGGCCAGCAGCCCCAGCACCGCGACGATCGCCGCGAGCCGGGGCAAGCGCCCGGGCTGGCGGACCACGCGGCTCGATGAACGCCGACGGGAATCAGCGCCACGCGCGTCCGCCGCATCCTCCCAGCTCGTGACGCGGGATTCGACGTGAAGCCGATGCACCGGGCCCTATTACACCGCGGAACGCCTCACGGTTCCGGGGCTCAGGCGAACTGGTCCTCGCGATCGGATCGTCGGCGGCGCCCGGAGCTCGCCCGGCTCTGCCGCCACGCCGAGTCAGCCTGACTAGTGGACGCTAGGGGCCGCTGCCGGACCCCGACGGGCAGCGGGCGTCACCGGAGGCGGACGCGGCCGAGCTAGAGCCCGCGGCCGTGTCGCTCGCCGACGCGGAGCCAGACTCGCTGGGCGACGCGGCCTCCGACGCGCTGCCGGAGCCGCCGCAGTCGCCCAGGTTGCGCACGTCGGCTCCGCCGTCGCTGCCGCACGCGGCGGCCGAGGTGGCGAGTGCCAGCGACAGTGCCGCGGCGGTGATGCGATGGCGGCGCACGGTTCCCTCCAGCTTCCCCCGTTGAAGCGCCGTATGGTAGGTCCACCTATCATCGGGAGCAAGGGCGCCCTCTACCCGGCGGACAGATGAGTGGGCGGCGGGCACACGAGCGGCCGGGACGGGCGCGGATCCCGCCCGGATCGGGCGCAACCTGTGGGTGAGCTGTGGGTCACATTGTGGAGAACATCGCGAAATCTGGGGATGACGAAGAAAGTCTGGGGATTGCCTGGGGATTGCGAAAATGCCCCTTGACGTGGGGTTTCACACCGCGCAAGATGCTCCACGTCCACCACCAAGGCACGGGCAAAGGATGCGGTCGAGAGCCTCGGTTCTCAGCGAATCCGGCGCACAAGTCGACGTGGCGGGCCGGTAGGAATGCCGACGGAGACGGTCAAGGTGGGGCGCCCACCAAGGTCGGATCTGGGCCATTACGGGGCATGTCCCGTAGAGGTCGGCGCTTCTGACGGGACCTCGCGTGTCGTCGGGATCGGCCAGAGCGTCCAACCGTTTGGTTGGCCCCGAGCAGCGGACCGGCTAGCTCCGGTCTGACGCTCGGGGCCTTCCTTATCCCGGCGTCGAGATTACTCCGCCGACCTCGCCAGAACGCGGACGCTGTGCCGAGAGCTCAGCTCCCGTTCACGGCACCTAGATACGTAGCCGGCGCAACGCCGCCGTCTACGTATGCGCGCCCGCCGCCAAATGCGCAGGCCATCCGATGTGGCCGGCTACTTCAGTGGCGCACCCTGGTCTCATGCTTATCGGATACGAATTCACAAGGACCTTGGTCGCCGACCACCAGCAGGACCTCGAGCGCGAGGCGTCACGTTGGCGTGTCGCCCGCCTCGCCGGACGGCACCGTCAGCGGCCCTCTCGGCGGGCGGCCACTGTCGGCCTCTGACCGGGCCGGTCCGCCGGTCAGCGCCGTACGCTCGGGGCATGCTCGTGGGACGTTCTGGGCTGTCACCGGTCATGGTGGGCCGCGGCGCCGAGCTCGATCGCCTCGTGGGGTTGGTCGACGCCCGCTCCAACCCGTCCGTCGCCCTCATCGCCGGCGAGGCCGGCATCGGCAAGACCCGGCTCGTCCAGGAGCTGGTGGCCCAGGTACCCGCCAGCACGCTGGTGCTCGCCGGCCAGGCCGATCCCGGCGCCGAGAGCCGTCCCATGGAGCTGTTCCGCGATGCCCTGGGCACGCTGGCCGCGCTCGACGGTGACGGCCGTTCCGACCACCAGGCAACGCTGCTCGAGGCGGTCGACGACGCCCACCGCGCGGCCGACGAGCGGGTGCGTGCCGGTGTCGAGCTGGTGCGGCTGCTGACCGCTGGCGTCGCCGGCCTCGTTGTGTTCGAGGACCTCCATTGGGCCGACTCCGAGAGCCTGACGGTCTTCGAGCAGCTTGCCGAGCCCGGCGGTGGCCGCCTGCTCGTCGTCGGCACCTATCGTCCCGACGGCCTGTCGCGGCGGCATCCCGCGTCCGGGCTGCTCCCCCGCTTGGAGCGTCGCCACTCCGTCGCCCACATCCAGCTCAGGCGGCTGAGCCCCGCCGACGTCAACGCCTTCCTCACCGCCGTCTATGGCGAGGTTCCTACCTTCCCCGTGGTCGATGCGCTGCACACCCGCACCGGGGGGAACCCCTTCTTCCTCGAGGAGCTGGTGGCCAGCGCCGGCGACGCGCCCTGGCAAGACCTGGCCGACATGCCGCTGCCCTGGACGGTGGCCGAGCTGGTGCGGGGTCAGCTCGACGAGCTCGACCCCGAGGTCCGCCGGATCGTCACGGCGGCGTCGGTCCTCGGCCGCCGGGTGAGCTTCGACGTGCTCGCCCACGTGACGGACACGCCGGAGGACCGCCTCATCGGCCTCCTGCGCGCCGCCGTCGACAGCGGCCTGCTCGCGGAGTCGGAGCCGGACGTCTTCACGTTCCACCACGACCTGGCGCGCGAGGCCATCAAGGAGGGTTTGCTCGGCCGCGAGCGCCGGCGGCTCCATGAGGCCGCTTTCACGGCGCTGCGCACAACCGGGAGCCAGGACCGCCTCGCCCTCGCCATCCATGCCCGGGGTGCCGGCCGCTACGACGACATGGTGGCGGCGGCACGCCTCGGCGCTCGCGAGTCCCTCGCCCGGGGCTCGACCTACCAGGCCCGCCACCTGGCGGAGGTCGGGCTGAGCGAGGCCGAGGACGACCTCGAGCTCCTGGCGCTGGCGGCCCGGGCCTGCTGGCTTGCCGGTCTTCACGATGACGCCGCTGCGCACTGCGACCGGTGGCTGCGGCTCGCGCGCGAGCGCGACGACCTGAGCCAGGAGGCGGCCGCCCTCGGCCTGCGGATACGCATCGCCCGCGAGGCCGGGCGGATCGAGGCCATGGTGTCGTTCACCGATCAACTCGTCGGCGTGATCGACCGGCTGCCCTCCGACGAGGACCGGGCACGGGCCATGGCCGCGGTCGCCCAGTCGAACATGCTGCGCGACCAGATCGAGGCCACCTACGAGTGGGCCGACAAGGCCACCAGCCTGGCCGAGTCGCTCGACCTGGCGGACGTGCGCGTGGCGGCGATGGTCGAGAAGGGCACGGCCATGCTCAATGCCGGCGACCAGGTCCTCGAGGGGCGCCGCCTGCTGCAGGCGGCCGCCGACGAGGCGGAGCGGATGGGCGACCACGTCCTGGCGGCTCGGGCGCTCAACTACCTCGTCTGGGACGCCCGCCAGTGGACCGACGTCGGCGAGGTGCGGGCCATGATCGAGCGCGCCCACCGCCACGCCGAGGCCGCCGGGTTCGAGCTGGTGGCCGCCATCGACCTGGCGGCCAACCAAGCGCACCTCGAGGCCGCCGAGGGCGACCTCGACGCCGCCATCGCCCACCTCGACCAGGCGCGCTACACGCCGGCCGGCAACGCCGTCTCGTGGACCGACGGCCGCTGGCTCGCCGTGCTGAGGGCAGGGCTGGCACTGGAGGCCGGCGACCTCGAGACGGCGCAGCGCTTCACCGACATGGCCAAGCCCCCCACCGAGCGGGCTGCCGTGGGTGTGCTCGGGCTCGACTTCCACCTGGCCTGCCGCCAAGGCGACCCGGTCCAGGCCCGGACGCGGCTGCGTCCCTTCGTCGACGCGGTGACCCGCGTCGGGGTCGCGTACCCAGGGCAGACGCACGACGTCCTGGCCGGGGCCCTCCGCGCCGGGTTGACGCCCGCCGAGATGCGGCCCCTCGTCGATCAGGTGGGGCTCTACGTCGGTCACCGGCTGCCGCCGGACGATCCGTGGCGTTGCCTCATCGACGCCCAGGTGGCCGAGGCCGAGAACCGGCTGGACGAGGCCGGCCACCTGTACGCCGCCGCTGCCCGAGGGCTCGGATCGGCGCCGGAGGCTCTGGCGTGTCACCTGGGGACCGCCCACGTGGGCGCTGCCCGCGTCCTCGTCGCCGAGAGCCGGCTCGACGAGGCGCGGACCCACGCGGAGGACGCCGCCCCGTACCTGGCCCGGTGGCGGGGCTGGCGGGTGGACGAGCTGCGTGCCGTGGAGCGCCGACTCGGTCTGGGACCCGAGCCGACGGGTCCCGAGGCGCTGACGCCGCGGGAGCGCGAGGTGGTGTCGCTGCTGGCCGAGGGCCTGACCAACTCCCAGCTCGCTGAGCGCCTCTACATCTCGCCTCGCACGGCGGCGGTCCACGTGTCGAACATCCTGGCCAAGCTGGGCATGTCGTCGCGCACCGAGGTGGCGGCCTGGGCGGTGCGCGAGGGCACGGCGGGCTGAAGCCTCAGGCCTGCACGACGACGGCGATCCCCTGGCCGACCCCGATGCACATGGCGGCCAGGCCCCAGCCCCCGCCGCGGCGGCGTAGCTCCCACACCAGCGACGTGAGGATGCGCACGCCCGAGCAGCCCAGCGGGTGACCGATGGCGATGGCGCCGCCGTTGGGGTTGACGATCTCGGGATCGAGGTCGGGCCAGTGGGCGAGGCACGCCAGCGCCTGGGCCGCGAAGGCCTCGTTCAGCTCCACGACCGCCAGGTCGGACCAGCCGATGCCGGCACGCTTGAGCGCCCGTTCGGCCGCCTCCACGGGTCCGAGGCCGTAGAGCGGTGGCTCGACAGCCGACGTGGCACGGCCGGCGATGCGGGCCAGAGGCTCGCGGCCGAGCCGCCCGGCGGCCGCTTCGTCGGTCAACAGCATCGCGCCAGCGCCGTCATTGAGCGGCGAGGCGTTTCCCGCCGTCACCGATCCGTCGGGCCGGAAGCTCGGGCGCAGGCGGAACAGCGCTTCGAGCGAGGTGTCGGCACGGATGCTCTCGTCTCGCTCGAGGAGGCCAGCGCCCTCGTCGCCGGTCGGGAAGGTGACCTCCTCGTCGAACCGGCCCGCATCCCACGCCGCCGCGGCTCGGCGGTGCGACCGCAGGGCGAAGGCATCCTGCGCCTCACGGCTGATGCGATGGCGCTGCGCCAGGATCTCCGCGCCCTCGCCCAGCGACACCGTCCACTCGGCCGGCATGCGGGGATTGACGAGCCGCCATCCCAGCGTGGTCGAGTGCAGCGTCTCGTGGCCGCGGGGATAGGCGGTTCCCGGCTTGGCCAGCACCCACGGCGCCCGGCTCATGGACTCGACCCCGCCGGCCACGGCGACTGCGGCGTCGCCGACCGCGATGGCCCGGTCCGCGGCGATCACCGCCTCCAGCCCGGAGCCGCAGAGCCGGTTCACGGTCGCGCCGGGCACCGACACCGGCAGCCCGGCCAGCAGGACGGCCATGCGGGCCACGTCCCGGTTGTCTTCGCCGGCGCCGTTGGCGTCGCCGATCCACACGTCGTCGATGCTCGCAGGGTCGACGTCGGGCACACGGTCGACGAGGGCCCGCAGCGCATAGGCGGCGAGATCGTCGGGGCGCACTCCCGCCAGCGCGCCGCCGTAACGGCCCACCGGCGTGCGGACAGCGTCGACGACGTAGCTCACGGCGTGGGAGGCGCGCCCTCGAAGGCGCGCTGGAGCAGGGCCCGCAGCGACGCGACGTCGGGCGGGCGCGGGTTGGTGCTGCCGGTCTCGACGACACCCCTCTCTGCGGCCAGGTCGAGGCCGTCGGAGGGCATGCCCAGGGCGGCGAGGCGGGTGGGCGCGCCGATCCGCTCGGCCAGCGCGCGGAGGGCCTCGGCGGCCTCCTCGGGGCGCACGTCGAGGGCGCCGGCGACGGCGGCAATGGCCTCGGGAGCCGCCGCCGCGTTGTAGGCGACGACGTGCGGCAGCACGACCGCGTTGACGTCGCCGTGAACGAGGCCGAAGGTGCCGCCGAGGATGTGGCAGAGCTTGTGGTGCAGCGCCGTTCCGGCCACGGCGAGCACGACGCCGGCCAGGTAGGCGCCGTAGAGCGCGCGGCCGCGGGCGTCGAGGTCGTCGGGATGCTCCACCGCAGCCGGCAGCGCACCGGCGAGGGCACGGACACCCTCGACGGCCTGCAGCGCCACGATCGGGTTGGTGCCGGGTGCGTAGAGGCCCTCGACGCAGTGGGCCAGGGCGTTGAAACCGCTGGAGCCGGTGATGGTCGGCGGCATGCCGACCGTCAGTACGGGGTCGTAGACGACCGTCCGGGGCAGGGCCCGCAGGTCGCGGCCCGTCTGCTTGTGCTCGCCCGTGACCCCGTAGATGGGCGTCATCTCCGACCCCGCATAGGTCGTGGGGACCGCGACGAGCGTGACCCGGCCAGCACCCGCGGCCTGCGCCGGGTCGACGGCGATGGCCTTGCCCAGCCCGGTGGCGGACCCGCCCCCGACGGTCACCACGCCGTCGGCCCGCGCCTCGACGGCCGCCTGGCGCGCCGCGGTGGCCAGCTCCTCGGGCACGTGCTGGCGCACCTCGTCGAGGCGTCCGGCGTATCGCCCGCCCAGGTCGTCGGCGATCGCATCGCCGACGGCCTTGGACGCCTCATCCACCACCAACAGCACCCGCTCCAGGCCCAGCGCCGCGACCTCGTCGGCCACCCGTGCCACGGAGCCGACGCCGAACACCACGCGGCCGGGGAGGGCCTCGTGCACGAAGGGCTTCACGCCACCGCCCCCTTGGTCGCCTCGAGCTCGCGCAGCACTGCGAGCTCGGTGGCGGTGGGCGGCGCCGTGACCGCCGGCTCGTCCACGACGCTCAGGTCCCAACCGGTGGCGTCCCGGGCGGCATCGACGGTCGCACCGGGGTGCAGTTGGGCGAGCACCAGCTCGTCCCGCCCCGGGTCGCGCGTCAGCACCCCGAGGTCCGTGATGACGGTGTTCACGCGGTCACCGGTCGACGTGCGGAAGCCCACACGCTCCACGAACGTGCGCGGCGACTGCCGAACGACGACCACCACCCGCCGGCAGGAGGCGGCGATCTCGGGTGCCCCACCCGCGCCGGGGAGCCGCACCTTGGGCGCCTCGTAGGGACCAATGACGGTGGTGTTGATGTCGCCGCGGCGGTCGAGCTCGGCCGCACCGAGGAAGCCGACGTCGATGCGCCCCGCCTGGAGCCAGTAGTTGAAGACCTCGGGCACCGACACCACGGCGTCGGCGGTCTCGGCCAGCTCGCCGTCGCCGATCGACAGCGGCAGGGCGCTGGGCTTGGCGCCGATGGTTCCGGACTCGTAGACCAGCACCAGGGCCGGCGCGTGGGTGCGCCGGGCCAGGTTGGCGGCCGTCGAGGGCAGCCCGATCCCCACGAAGCACACCTCGCCGTCGTTCAGGTGCCGGGCGGCGGCCACGGTCATCATCTCGTCGGCGCTCCAGGCGCCGTCGTCCCGGGTGACGGGCGCCGGCGCAGTCACCGAGCGTCCCCACGGCAACCGAGGCCCGAGGCAATGGGTTCCGCCGAGGGGCGCCCGAACAGCTGCGAGTCGGTCGTTAGACCGACGCCATCACGGGGCGGCGGGTGGGGGTCGGGCTGGAGGTTCACCCGGTCTCCCCGTCCGCCAACCAGGGATACCGCTCGGTGTCCTTCCCCGCGTAGTCGGGGTCGAGGTAGATGAAGGCGCGCTGGATCAGGAAGTCCCTGATCTCGAACACGTCGCACCAGCGGCCCGCCGCCCATTCCGGCACGCCCGCCCGCCACGGTCCGTCGCGGTGCTCGCCATGGCTGGTGCCCTCGCACACCACCACGTCGCCCGAGAACACCCAGTTGAAGTGCGAGTAGTGGTGGACGATCTCCTTGATGGTGCCACCCACGTCGCCGAACAGCCGGCCGATCTCATCCTTGCCCGACGCCAGGCCCCACTTGGGGAAGTAGACCTGAGCGTCGTCGGCGAACAGGTCCAGGATGCTGCCGCCGGTCGACGTCTCGCCACCTTTGTCGAAGGCCTTCAGGTACTCGATGGCCACCGACTTGCGCTGCTCGTCGGTCATCGTCTGCGTGGTGACAGCCATGGTCTCCCCTCACCTCCCGCTCGACACGAGGTCGAGCACGTTGCGTTTCATCCACTCAGCGAAGGCGCCCCGGTCGCGGCTGATGGGGTCCCACGCCTCGTAGAAGGCGTTGTCCCGCACCGAGTAGCCGTGGGCGTAGCTGGGGTGTGCGCCTCCGGGCACCTCGGCCACCGAGTCGACCACCCACGACGGAAGCACGATCGCGCCCGGCCGCGGTTCCAGGGCATCGACGATCTCCTCGACGGTGACCACCACCCGGTCGGCCGCCAGCGCCGCCTCCTTCTGCACCCCGATGATGCCCCAGAGCTGCACGCTCCCGGCACGGTCCGCCTGCTGGGCGTGGATGATCGTTACGTCCGGGCGCAGGGCCGCCACGGCGGTGAGCCCTTCCCCCGTGAACGGGCAGTCGATCGGCGCGACGTTGGACGTGTGGCCGGGCAGGTCGGTGCCCGCGTAGCCGCGGAGCACGGCGAACGGCAGCCCGGAGGCGCCGGCCAGGTAGCGGTTCGCCATCCCCGCGTGGCTGTGCTCCTCGATCTCGATCGGGTGCGGCCAGCCGTGCTCGATGGCGTCCCGGAACCGGTGCAGCGACCCGACGCCCGGGTTCCCGCCCCACGAGAACACCAGCCGGCGGGCGGCGCCCATGCCGATCATCTGGTCGTAGAGCACGTCGGGCGTGAGCCGCACCAGGGTCAGGTCCCGGCGACCCTGGCGGAGAACCTCGTGCCCGGCGGCGAACGGGATGAGGTGCGTGAACCCCTCGAGCGCCACGGTGTCGCCGTCGTGGACGGCGCCGGCGACGGCGTCGGACAGCGTGGTGGTCTCGCTCACGTCTGGGCCCCGGGCCGTGGGTACCAGGGAGGCAGCTGGGCGTCGACGTTGACCCACACCGAATGGGCGTCGGTGTACTCGTGCATCGCCTCGAAGCCCATCTCGCGCCCGTAGCCCGAGCGGCCCACGCCTCCGAACGGCGACCCCGGGTTGACCCGCTTGTAGGAGTTGACCCAGACCATGCCGGCCCGGAAGGCGCGTGCGAGGCGGTGGGCCCGGGAGAGGTCGCGCGTCCACAGGCCGCCGCCCAGCCCGTAGTCCGTGCCGTTGGCGAGGGCGACCGCCTCGTCGTCGCTGCGGAAGGCGGTGACCGTGACGAAGGGCCCGAAGACCTCCTCCCGGCTGACCCGGCTGTCGGGGTCGGCCCGCACGACCGTGGGCAGCACGTAGCAGCCGCGGGCCAGGTCGGGGTCATCGGGTTCCGTGCCCCCGGTGATGATCTCGGCGCCCTCGTCCAGCGCCACCTTGACGTAGGCGAGCACCCGGTCGCGATGCATGGGTGAGGTGAGTGGGCCCATCTCGGTCGACTCGTCGAGCGGGTTGCCCAGCCTGATCGATCGGGCCAGCGTCACGAAGCGGTCGACGAATTCGGCGGCGATGTCCTCGTGGAGGATGAGCCGGCTGCCGGCGATGCAGGCCTGGCCCTGGTTGTGGAAGATGGCAAAGGCCGACCCGTTGACGGCTGCGCCGAGATCGGCGTCTGCGAACACGACGTTGGCGCCCTTGCCACCGAGCTCGAGCTGGACGCGCTTGAGGTTGCCCGCCGACGCCTCGACGATCCGGCGGCCGGTGGCCGTCGACCCGGTGAAGGCGATCTTGGTCACCCCGGGGTGCTCGGCCAGGTGCTGCCCGGCGGTGGCGCCGTAACCCGGGACGACGTTCACCACCCCGCGGGGAATCCCCACCTCTGCCGCCAGCTCGGCCACCCGCAACGACGACAGCGGCGTCAGCTCGGCCGGCTTGAGCACGACGGTGTTGCCGGCGGCGAGGGCCGGGCCCAGCTTCCAGCCGCAGAACATCAGGGGAAAGTTCCACGGCACGATCTGCCCGATCACCCCCAGCGGCGCCCGCTCGACGTAGTTGAGGAACCCGGCCTCGACCGGCACCACCGATCCCTGGAACTTGTCGGCCATGCCCCCGAAGTAGCGGAACGTGGCGGCCGTGCGAGGCACGTCCAGCCCGCGGGAGTCGCGGATGGGGTGTCCGGTGTCGCGGCTCTCCAGGCGGGCCAGTTCGTCGGCGTGGTCCTCGATGGCGTCGGCGAGCCGTAGCAGCAGCCTCCCCCGCTCGGCCGCCGGCGTGGCGGACCAGGCGGGGAACGCGGCGGTGGCTGCTGCTACGGCCCGGTCGACGTCCTCGGCCCGGGCCTCGGCCACCTCGGCCAGCACAGAGCAGTCGTGGGGATCGAGCACCTCGATGGTCGCGCCCGCCAGTCCGTCGACGAACTCCCCGTCGATGAACAGTTTGGTCTCCATCGGTCCGGACCGCGCTGGCAGGAGGCGCCGGTGGCTACAGCTCGACGGGATAGGTTGGGGCGCGGCCCTCGGCGATCATCTTGGGGAGGTCGGGCGAGCCGTTCTCCCACACCAGCAGCATCGACCGCTTGGGTGCGTAGCCCTGATGACGGATGTCAGCGGGCATGGCGGCCACGTCGCCCGCCTTCATGACCACCCGCGCCCGGCGGGACCCGCTCTCCTTGTCGGCCACGTCCCATTCGATCTGGTCGGACAGCTGCACGAACCACTCGACCCGGTCGTTGCCGTGGACGATGGGCAGGATGTACTCCTCGGTGGTCGGGCAGTACAGGCTGTCCTTGCACACCGACACCACCGACGGGTTCCAGGTGACGTCCGAGCGCGACAGGTAGGCAAACAGGTTGAACGCCGCCACCTCCTCCTCGAACCCGGGCTCGGCATGGATCTCGGGTTCGGATTGATCGACGTCGGCGAACATGCGGTTGATCGGGTGGGTGGCGTCGGTGCGCAGCGGCTCGTCGCCCGGCACGCCCACCATGCGCTCCGCGGTCACACGCCTGCGGCCGATGGCGGCCGAGTTGCTGCCCGCCTTGTCGCCCCAGGCGGTGCCGGTCTCCTCGGGAGAGGCGAAGGGGTCGAAGCCCGAGTTGGTCCAGTCGTCGAGCATCGCCACGAACGTGCCGAAGATGTCTTCGTGTGGGAAGTTCTCGAGGTGGTCGACCTCGGCGCGGCGGTACGCGTCGTTGAACGTGCCGGCGAACAGATCGACGTTGCCGTAGTGGTTGATGGTGCCGATCACGTCGTCGAAGTTGACGACGCCGTAGAAGAACTGCCAGGCGACGTCTCGCTGGGTGGCCCGCAGGAAGGAGTCGATCGACATGACATGGCTACCGGTGGGCCAGGTCACGTGCGCGAAGTACTCGTCGCGGCTGAAGGTGAACTCGCCCAGCGAGTAGGTGCGATAGCCGTGGGCGTTGGGGTCGCTGGCGCGGACCTCGGTTGCCCCGGTGGTCGTGGTCTCTGTCATGGTGGTCGTGTCCTCCGTCAACCCATCTGGATGATCTCGGCCCAGCGGTAGATGGTGTCATCGCCCTCGATGGTCTGGAGCAGGATCACGCCCGGCTCGTCGGCCCTGAACCGGTAGGCGGCACCGGCCGGCAGCAAGGTCATGTGCCCCCGGCCGGCGACCACGCGGCCCATCGCGCGCCCGTTGGGCTCGCCGTCGATGCGGACCGACCCCCGCTTGTCGGGGGGCAGATCGGGCGTGTCGAGCTTGACCAGCTCGACGGTGACCGTGCCGTCCATCACCAGGGCCGTCTCGTCGTGGGCGGCCGTGCGCCACTCCGACGTGCCCTCGGCCCTGATGACCTCGAGCACGTATTCCTGGTTCCTGCCGACAGCCACCTTCTCCCAGGCCTTGGCATTGGCCGCCACCTCGAACATGTTCGAGAACGCGTAGTGCTCGGGCTCGTCATCGATCGCCTCGACGCCGCCCTTGTCGTAGTCGAGCAGGCTGCCGAACCGGGTCGTGTACTGCGGCATGGACTCCCCCTGACCCTCGGGTTGTCGAACTCTGGCGGATCATTGCGGGTTGCAGTCTGGCATACTCGCGTCGCATAGTGAACATCTGTGCGTATAGCGAACACACGGGAGAACGAGGGCAAGGATCCGGGTGTGTCGAGCGAGTACGTCCAGTCCCTCCAGCGGGGCCTCGCGGTCGTGCAGGTGTTCTCGCGGGAGCACCCGCGCCTGACCCTCTCGGAGGTTGCAAGGCTCACCGGCCTGACACGGGCCACCGCCCGACGGGTCCTGCTCACGCTCCAGCATCTCGGCTACGCCCGATCCGACGGCCGGGGCTTCGAGCTGACCCCCAAGGTGCTCGACCTCGGCTACGCCTACCTGTCGTCGCTCGACCTCGCCAGCATCGCCGAACCGGCCATGGAGGCGCTGGTGGAGCGCACGCACGAGTCGTGCTCGGCCGCGGTGCTCGACGGGCCGGAGATCGTCTACGTGGCGCGGGTGCCCACCAAGCGGATCATGACGATCTCGTTGGGGCTCGGCTCCCGGCTTCCGGCGTATGCCACGTCGATGGGCCGGGTGCTCCTCGCCGAGCTCGGGCCGGACGAGGTCGACGAGCTGATCGGTCCCGGGCCGCTGCGGTCGATCACCGAGCGGACGCTCACCAAGCCGGCCGACCTCCACGACGAGCTGGCGCGGGTGCGTCGCCAGGGATGGGCGCTGGTCGATCAGGAGCTGGAGGCCGGGCTGCGGTCGATCGGGGCACCGCTGCGTGATCGCCGCGGCCGGGCCCTCGCCGCCATCAACGTCTCGACCCATGTCGGACGGGTGAGCCTCGACGCCCTTCGCAAGGACTTCCTCCCCGCCCTCCTCGACACCGCCGCGCAGATCAGCGGGCGCCTGGCGCGGCGCTGACCGCCGAGGCCAGGGACGGACGTGGGCAAGACCCCGCTCCCGACCGGGGATGCGCTGGTCGCCGTCGTGCTTGCCTTCGCCGCCCACCTGCGGAACCACGGTGTCGACGTGCCGACCAGCGGCGTCGTCGACGCCGTGGCGGCGCTGGAACAGGTTGACCTCGCGTCGCGCAGCGAGACCCGCGTGGCGCTCTCCACCACGCTGGTCAAGCGCTCGGAACACCTCGGTGCCTTCGAGGCCGCCTTCGAGCGCTGGTTCGGCGCCCCGGTCTCGTCATGGCCGGTGTCTGCGGCGGAGGACGCGCTGGGCGACGCCGTCGAGGACGCCGCCATCCGCCGACGCCTGGCGCAGGCGCTAGCCAGCGGAGACGTCGACGCCCTCCCCGAGCTGGCGGCCCAGGCGGTGCGGCGCTGGGCCGGATTCGGCGTGGTGACGGGGAGCGACCGGTACCGCCTGCAGCGCCTGCTCCGCGGCCTCGACCTCTCGGCGATCCGACAGGATGCCCTGCGGCGGGGGCGGGGCGCGGGGCGGCGCACCGCGCTCGACGAGCGGCTGGCGCAGGCCGACGTGGAGGCGCTGCTCGACCGCTTTCGCCAGATGCTCACGGCCGAGGTCCGCGCCGGGAGCACCGAGCGGTGGGAGCACACGACCCCGTCGCCTGACGAGGTCGACTTCCTTGGGGCCTCGACCGGCGAGCTCCGGGACATGCGGGCCGCGGTCCGCCCCCTGGCCCGCCGGCTGGCCGCCAAGGTGGCGCACCAGCAACGGCGCGCCAGGGGCGGGCGCCTGGACATGCGCCGCACCCTCCGTGGTTCGTTGCAGAGCGGCGGCGTGCCCCTCGATCCCGCATACCGGCACCGGCCCCGGTCGCGGCCCGAGCTGTGGGTGCTGTGCGACGTCTCGGGGTCGATGGCCGAGTTCTCGCGCTTCACGTTGGCGCTGGTCTACGCCCTGCACGAGGAGTTCTCTGGCCTGCGCACGTTCGTCTTCGTCGACGACGTACAGGAGATCACCGATGTCCTCGATCGCCGCCTCCACGACGTCGACCCCTACGCCCTGCTCGCCCGGGCGTCGTCGTCTCGGGCTCGGCACCGCAGCGACTACGGCCAGGTGCTGCGCAGCTTCCTGGACCGGTTCGGGGACCAGCTCAGCCCGCGCGCCACGCTGGTCGTCACCGGCGACGCCCGCAGCCACCACGGCGACCCGGGCCTTGAGGCGCTGCGGGAGATCCAGCGGCGCAGCCGAAGGATCTGGTTCCTCAACCCCGAGGCCCGCGACCGGTGGGACCAGGGCGACTCGGTGGCGTCGCTCTACGCCCTGGCCTGCGACCGCATGGCCGAGGTGCGCAACCTCCGCCAGCTCGGGGCCTGCGTCACCGACCTGTTGTGACGCGGGGACGAGGACGAGGGAGGTTTGTTCCGGGGCCGCCCGCACGCCCCCGGAACTGACCTCCCCACCCGCCCGCAGAGCGCTCGCCTACCCTCGCCAGTGAAGTAGCCAACCCGCCCGTTGGCCGACGAAGCACTTGCCTGCTCCCATCCACGCACTAGATCGCGCGGGGGCGGCCGTCCGTTACACAAGGTGAGAAAAAACCCGCGGCTCCCTCGGCGGGCGGGATCAGCCCGCGGGTGCCGGCGGGGTGCCGCCGGCCCCCGCATCCCCGACGCCGGCCGCGGACATCGTGGTGCCGCCCGTCGGCTGGGCCGGTGGCGACGGCGGTCCCGCCACCTCTGCGGCCGGGGGATCGGGTGGCGGTGGCGCCGTGGTTGTTGTCGTAGGCGGCGGCTCGGTCGTGGTCGTAGTGGTGGCCGGCGGCTCGGTCGTGGTCGTCGTAGGCGTCGGCTCGGTCGTGGTCGTCGTGGGCGATGGATCCGGGACCGCGGTGGCGTCGACGGTGGCACCGTCGGCCGGTGGCGTGGCAACCCCTGAGGGCTCGCCAGCGGTGGCGGGAGGAGCGGGAGCAGCGGCGGCCTCCTGCTCCACCTTTTCCAGGAGGCAGTCCAGGTTGATCATGCACACGAAGGGCTTCTCGTCGTAGCTGACGATCGGATCGTCGCCGGTGCCGCCCCAAGCGCCGTCGCCTGAGCCGCCCGAGGAGCCGGTCGACGATTCGTCGTCCGAGGCCGTCGGGGCCTCGTGTTTCACGGGGACCCTCGGCGGGTGGTCGGAGAGCGCCGGCACCACGACAGTCGCGACGAATCCGGTGGTGGCGGCCGCGGCGGTGACCCCGATGGCGACCACGGTCGTGACGGCCGCGGCTTTGACCGCCACGATCCGCCGCACCACGCGAGCTCCCTGCCGGCGGCGGGCGCCGGGTGGAAGCGGAACGGGTGCCCGGAGGTGTCGGGGGCGGTTGGCGTCCCCGACCTCGTCGCCGTCAGCCGCCCAGGCGGACTCGAGGATGACGGCCTGCATGCGGCTGACGATGTCGGACTCCCCCGCCGACTCGTCCGCTGGTGCAGGGTCGAGGATGACGGCCTGCATCTTGGCGACGATCTCCGACTCCGCCGCCAGCTCGTCGGCCGTGGCCGGTACCCGCGCCCCGCGGAGCAGTGTGGACACCCGTCCATACCAGGCGGGGGCGTCATCGGTGGGTGCCGTCCCGTCCCAGAGCCGGTTGGCGTGAGCCGCGTCGAACCGTGCCAGGTCCAGCCAGCGGTCGTCGGGGGTCATTCGGCCAGCACCCCCTCCGTCTCCGTTGCCTGGTCGCCGAACCGGGTGGCCAACCTGCGGAGTGCCCGGTGGCACATCACCCGCACCGCACCCGGGCTGCGCTCCATGATCTGGGCGACCTCGGTCACGGCGAGGCCACCGACCACCCGCAACAGGACCGCTTCGGCCTGCTCCGGCGACAGGTCGGCGACGAGAATGTCGATCGCTTCCTGGGCCGCCAGCTGGTCGAGCACCAGCCACGACGGATCGCCACCGAAGCCGTGCTCCACCGCACCGTCGAGTCGCTCGTGCGGCATTGGGTCGGTGCGCCGGCGGGCGTTGCGACGGCGGTGCTCGATCAGCCGGCAGCGCCCGATCGTGAACAGCCAGCTGCGGAAGCCGGACTCGTCGCCCTCGAACCGCGCCAGCTGCTGGGCGACCGCCACCCAGACCTCGCCGGCCAGGTCATCCGCCATGCCCGGTTCCTGGGCGCGCAGGTACCTCAGGAGTGGCGGCTGGTATGCACGGAACAACTCGGTGAGCGCCCAGTGCTCACCCTTGCCCGCCGCGCACAGAACAGCCGGGAAGCTGCGGTCTCGGATGGGTTGCGCAGCGGGCACCCTAGTCGGATCGACGGGGTCGGAGCGTGCTCAAGTCGCGGACATTGTCGTGGAGCACCATGCGCCGGTCGTCGGCACCGAGCGCCTTGGCCTCACGCAGGTAGTCGAGTGGCCGGGGCAGCCCTTCGATGTGGGGCCAGTCCGAGCCGAAGAGCACCCGGTCGGCACCCATCCACTCGACCACCGAGGCGAGGTCGTCCTCCCAGAACGGATTGATCCAGATGTGGCGGCGGAAGACCTCGACCGGATCGTCGGCGAACCAGCCCCGCATCTTGCGATCCACCGACCGCAGCTTGCGGAACAGGTCGGGCAGGAACTCGGCGCCGTTTTCGACGGACGCCACCCGCAGGTTGGGGAACTTGCCGAAGTGGTTCTCGAGCACCATCGACAGCAGGAAGTCGTGCACCGCCCGCTCGATGGCGAAGTTCTTGAGGGAGGGCTTGAACTGCCCCGAGAAGGTGGCGGCAAAGCCGTCGACCGCGTAGCCATCCGACGAGACGCCGCTGTCGCCCGCGTGCACCACCACGGTCACGCCGGCCTCGTCGACCCGGGCCCAGAAGGGGTCGAACATGGCGTCGAACGGCGACCGGCGGCCCAGCGGCGTCGTGGGGGCTGCGGGTCGCATGACCAGGAGCCGTGCGCCCTCCCCCAGTGCCCACTCGAGCTCGTCGACCGCCCATGACGGGTCGGCCAGCGTCATGTAGGGCGCGGCGAACATCCGATCCGCTCGGGCGAAGCCCCAATCGTCGTGGAGCCACCGGTTGAACGCCCGGAAGGTGTGGCACACCGCCTCCGGATCGTGGTGGAGCGGCTCCTCGTAGATCATGCCCAGCGTCGGGAACAGCCAGCAGCCCGCCAGGCCCTGATCATCGAGCGTGCGGAGCCGGGCGTCGGCGTCGCGGTACTCGGGTCGGATCGGCTCGTGGTCGCGGAGCCGCTCCAGCGGATCGACGCGGCCGGCGTTGCCGCGGAAGTAGTCGTACAGGCAGCCCGGCTTGGAGACCGGGTCGAAGGTGGCGTTGCTCACCGCCCGGCTGACACGCCCGCCCAGCACGTGGTAGCGCTTGCCATCGATGGTCGCCCATTGGACGCAGCGGGGCGCGAGGGCGGGGTCGAGATGGCGGATGAAGGCGTCCTCGGCCTCGTAGTAGTGGTTGTCGGCGTCGAAGACCGGATGGCCGAGGGCGTCAGCGTCCATGTGCCTAGGGTAGAACACGTTCTCGCGTGGGCCCCAGGTGCGGCCGCGAGCCCACGTGGGCGATGGTTGTCGTCCGCCATTTCTGGCGCCTTCATGGTTGCTCAGCAACCAATTCGGCGCCAGGAACACCCCGGGGCGCCGTTCGGCGACCGCCGGGCCCGCTAGCCGAGGGTGGAGAGCGCCTCGTGGCGGGCGGCGTCGTTCAGGTCGGGGAACAGTAGGTCGAGGGCGATGGCGGCGGGCAGGTGTTCTACCGCCGCCAGCTCGGCGTCGCTGAGCAGGCGGCCGAGGGAGGCCGTTGCCAAGGCCTGCCAGCCCTCGTGCTCGTCCGGGCGAACGGTAACGGTGTGCAGGCTGCCGGGGGTCTGACGGATGGTGGGCGTGGCGGTCGTGGCGGTCACGACGTTCTCCTTGCATCGTGCTTTATCGATTCAGTAACTCCTACTTTCGCGCCGCTTACTGAATCGGTCAAGATGTTTGCGTGACGGCCCCCACGCTCGCCGATGTCGCCCGGGCGGTGGGCGTCTCCCGCACCACCGTCTCCAACGCCTACAACCGCCCCGACCAGCTCTCCCCCGAGCTGCGGGACCGCATCCTGGCGGCGGCCGCCAAGCTGGGTTACCCCGGTCCCGACCCGGTGGCCCGGGGCCTGCGGCGGGGCCGGACCGGCCTGGTCGGGCTGGTCTACGACCAGCCGCTGTCCTACCTGTTCACCGACCCGGCCATCCTCATGTTCGTGGCCGGCATGGCGTCGGTGTGGGACGACGCCGGCATGAGCCTGGCGCTGCTGCCCCGCCTGGAGGCCGACGACGCCGGCGCCTCGGTGCTGGCGAACGCGGCCGTCGACGGCTTCGTCTCCATCTGCGACGTCGCCGACGACGCTCGCCTGGCGGCCCTGGTCGCCCGCCGCCTGCCGTTCGTGATGGTGGACCACAGGCGCTCCGGCGCGCGCTGCCAGGTCGTCATCGACGACCATGGCGGGAGTCGGGCGGCGGCCGAGCACCTGCTGGACCTGGGCCATCGGCGGCTGGCCGTGCTGGCGCTGCCGCAGTCGCCCGGCGCGCCCGGCGGCCGACTGGACCCCGCCGACCCCGGGCCCATCCGCTATACGGTCATGGCCGACCGGTTGGCCGGCATCCGGGCGGCCGTCGACGACGCGGGCCTCGCCTGGGACGACGTGCCCGCCCTGGCGGCACCCGACGACCAGTCGCCCCGGAATGCGGCCCGCCAGCTCGTCGGCGAGCTGCTCGAGCGGGCGGATCCCCCCACCGGCGTCGTGGCCATGAGCGACGAGCTCGCGGCCGGTGTGGTGGACGCCGCCGTCGCCCGGGGCATCGAGGTTCCTCGCCAGCTCTCGGTGGTCGGCTTCGACGACACGCCCACGGCGACCTCCACCGCGCCCCCGCTGACCACCATCCACCAGCCACTGGCAACCCGAGGTGAGACCGCAGCGCGGCTGCTGCTCGAGGGCGCGCCGGCCAGGATTGTGGAGTTTCCCACGAAGCTGGTGGTTCGCTGCTCCACCACCAGAGCGCCCGCGTAGATCACGTCGGTGCACGTCCTCACCGCGAATTCGGCGTAATTCGGTGAACGGCACCGTAGAATTGCACGCCTGCCTACTGGGAGGAGTCAGCGCTTGGCGAAGACGAAAGACGATGCCTTCGTGCTCGAAGGCCGCACAGACGAAGCCCTCAAGGGTGGCGTGTTCCGCATCTCCCTCGACAACGGTCATACCGTGCTCGGCCACCTGAGCGGCAAGATGCGCAAGAACCGCATCCGCATCCTGCCCGGCGATCGGGTACAGGTCGAGGTGTCCGCCTACGACCTCAACAAGGGCCGCATCACCTACCGCTACAAGTAGGGTTCGCGGCATAACCCACCGAGCGGGTCACAAGGATCCGCTCGAGACCCCGAAGAGAGAATCAATTGGCTACAGGCACCGTGAAGTTCTTCAACGCCGACAAGGGCTACGGCTTCATATCGCGTGAAGGCGCCGACGACGTGTTCGTCCATTTCTCGAACATCCAGGGCGAGGGCTACCGCACCCTCAGCGAGGGCCAGCAGGTCGAGTTCGACGTGGCGCCCGGCCGGAAAGGTGAGGAGGCTCAGAACGTCCGTGTGATCTGACGATCCGCCTCAGGCGTCAGAGAACTTCATCGAGCCGCCGGCATCCCGCCGGCGGTTCGTCGCGTCGCCGCTCGTATCGTGGGCCGATGGACCGAAGTATCGGCCTGAGCCGCCCGGCTCGCCGGCTGCAGTCCGAGATGATCGACGATGGCGTGGTCATCGAGTCCGACGAGCCCGTGCTCCGTCTCGTGCTCGACGAGCTGGAGTACGCGCGGCGGCCGCCGCTGTTCGAGCGGCGCGCACCCATCTATGGGTCCATCGTGGTCCCCGCCGACCGCTCGCTGATCGAATCGGGCGAATTGGTCGACCTGATCGACCTCGACGCCATGCCGCTGGACGTCGCCCGTCGTTTCGCCGACGGCCGGTCGACGTACCTCGTTCGCCAGGTTGACCGGCCACTCCTGCTGGCCTGCTTCCGCCGGAGCGTGCAATACGAGTCCGACCTCGTCGAGATCGAGGCCGACATCGGTGCCGTCATCGTCCAGCGCACCGCCATGGGTGTCACCCGGGCGTTCACCGAGACGGGAACGGTGGAGTGGTCCGGCTACCGCTGGACGAACCGCCCCAACGCCCGCAGCCAGCACGAGGCGCTGCAACCCCTGCTACCGGATGTCGACAAGCCAGTGCTGGGGGGCGTCCTGGAGCTCGCCGTGCATTGGCTCAGCCCCTCGCGCGTCGGTGCGACGCTGGTGCTTCCCGGCGGCCACGACGACGCGGGCCTGGACCTCGAGCACTCCATCGCGGCGCCCGCGCTCACGGTGACGACCCGGTACCACTACCCCGCCCTGTACGCCGCCCTGATGCAGACCGACCTGGCCACGATCGTGTCGGCGGACGGGGCCGTTCGACGGCTCGCAGTGGGACTGCGGGCGAGCGTCGAGGCCGGGTCCGTGATCGATCACGAGCGGGGAATGCGGCATCGCTCGGCGGCCCGCTACACGTTCGACCAGCCCGGTGCGTTGGCCGTGGTCGTGAGCGAGGACGGCCCGGTGACCGTCTTCCTCCGGGGACGTGCCCTGTCCCAGTGCGTCGCCGGAACCCAGAACCCCCGGTGACGAACGCGTTACAGTCGCAGCGTGTCCGGTCGCCAGTTGGGGGGCGAAGGGTCGCCTCGGTTCGTGCGCCTGCTCGTGGTGATGGCGCTCGCCTGCCTCGCACCCGTGGTGGCGCTGGTGCTGGTCGGCTCGGGGACGGGACATGACGACGACGTGACGGCCGCGGGGCGGCCCCGGACGTCGACCCTCGCGGTCGAAGCCCCGCCGACGTCGTCGACGACAGCCGCACCAGCCACGACGACCACCACGACGACCACGGCCGAGCCCGCCCACGAAGCGCCGGCCAGCTCCACCAGTTCGGCGACCCCGACGACATCGGCGACCGAGCCGCCGACGACTTCGGCACCCACGACCGCGCCGGCGCCGCCGCCAACCGTTAGCGCGGCACCGACTGCGGCCGAGGTGGTCGTCGACCTCGTCAACGCCGAGCGGGCGGCGGCCTCACCCCACTGCGGGCCCCTGACCGTCGACGGCCGGCTGGCGGCGGCGGCGCAGGGCCACAGCGACGACATGGCTGCGCACGACTACTTCTCCCACACCAGCCTGAGCGGGGCGACGGCCCAGGACCGGGCCGAGGCCCAGGGCTTCACCGGACTCGTGGGCGAGAACATCGCTGCCGGCCAGCGCAGCCCGCAAGACGTCATGGCGGCGTGGATGGGGTCCGAGGGCCACCGCAACAACATCCTCAACTGCGACTACACGCTTATCGGTGTGGGGCTCAACACGGACGGTTGGTACTGGACCCAGATGTTCGGCACGCCGTCATAGATTGGCGCGATGGGGGGATCCGGCAGGCGCCTCACCGAGCACGGGCACTGGCTGCCGATCAAGTTCGGGCCGGTGTCGAACGGCGAGTTCCATCCCGTGCCGCACAGCCCGTTCCTGCGCGAGGTCATCCGCCGCACGCACCGGCTCGCCGATGAGAACGCCCGCCGCCTCGGCACCTCCCGGCGGGAGTTCCTGACCGGGGTCACGGGCGCGGCCGCCACGTTGTTCGTGCTGGGCGCCTGCTCCAAGGAGGAGTCGGCCGGCCGGGGCGAGTCGCCCGGTGGCACGTTCGGCGTCTCCCAGGACGCGACCACCGACACCAGCGCCGCGCTCGAGGACCTGGGCGGCGAGGAGTTCATCTTCGACGTGCAGACCCACTACGTGAACTACGACCTCGCCGCCGAGGAAGGCGACTGGACGGCGATGTTCCCGCAGGCAGGGTGCGCCGAGGGGGAGACGGCAGGTGACGCGCGCGCGTGCTTCACCGCCGATGCCTACTTCCGCGAGCTGTTCGTCCGGTCCGACACGTCCATGGCGATCCTCTCGGCGCTTCCGACACCGGACCTCCAGCTAGCCCCCGAGGACATGGTGCACGCCATCGACGTCGCAACCCGCATTGGGTGCGACGGTCGCGTGCTCATGCACGGCGGGGCCTACCCGCATCGCGGGCCGATCGACGCCGCGCTCATGGGCATGACCGACCTGCGGGAGCGCTACGACATCGCCGCCTGGAAGATCTACACGATGACCCCCAGCGACGCGCACTTCTACTTCGACGACCACGACCCGAGTCGGCCACAGATCGGCCAGCGGTTCATCGACCACGTGCGCGAGATCGGGCCCCCCATCATCTGCACGCACAAGGGCATCTCCGCGATCGTGGGGTCGACCCCGGAGCTGGCCTCCCCCACCGACGTCGGTCCTGCCGCCGCTCGCAACCCCGACGTGTCGTTCGTCGTCTACCACTCGGGGTTCGAGCCGGGTGGTGGTGGCACCGGTCCGTACGACCCGGATGATCCCGCACCGCAAGGGATCGACCGGCTGATCCGCTCGCTGCAGGACGCCGGGGTCGAGCGCAACGCCAACGTGTACGCCGAGCTGGGCGGCACGTGGTGGTTCGTCATGCGCGACCCGACGGCGGCGGCTCACACCCTGGGCAAGCTGCTCACCTACGTCGGCGAGGACCGGGTGGTGTGGGGGACCGATTCGATCTGGTTCGGAACGCCGCAGGACCAGATCCAGGCCCTCCGAACCTTCCAGATCAGCGAGGAGCTCCAGGAGCGCCACGGCTACCCGGCGCTCACCGACGAGCTCAAGGCCAAGATCTTCGGTCTGAACTCCGCCGCTCTGTACGGTGTCGAGCCCATCACCGGCCGCTGCGACCTCAGTCCCGAGGACGTCGAGGCCATCCGGGCGAGCATGCCCCCAGCACCCACGTACGGACCCACCACGTACGCGGAGGCGGCGGCGATGATCGCCGCCCACCAGGGGGGCCAGCTCGCCTGAGCGGCTGTCGCATTCCTACCGGGCGCCTAGCTGGGGAACCGCGGGCGGTCAGTCACCGGCCCCGGCGTAGGCACCGTGGACCGTTTCGAACAGGCGCTCGATGACGCGGGCGGGCACCGCCAGGTCGTTGGACTCGGAAAAGAGGAGCAGGCTCAACACCCGGCGGGGACCGGCCGAGCGGGCCCGCTGCAAGACGTAGTCCCAATCGAGCTCACAGCTGGCGATCAGGGACAGGGCGTCGTACCAGTGGCGGGTCGCCTCCTCGCTCGAGGCGAGCGCCTTGATCACGACCAGGTCCTCAGGGCACATGATGGTCGCTTCCGTGCCCCGGTACGTCCGCCGCCGGCCGCGCCGCAGCATCTCGTCGTCGAGGAGCACGCCGCCGGCCGACCGGTAGATCACGTCGACCAGCACGCCGTGGCGGAAGGCCTTGTGCAGCCAGGTCAGCTCGGTCTTGGTCGTCTCGAAGCCGGCGGCGTCGAGCACCTCCAGGACCCGATCGGCGTCGTCAACCCGCACGAACAGGTCGATGTCATCGGTGGCGCGGCACCGGCCGAAGGTCACCGTGCCCGCGCCGCCCATCAACAGGTACGGCAGCCCCTTCGCCTCGACGGCGCCCACGGCGTCGGCCAGGGTGCGTTCGATGTCCTCGTCAGCGGGCTCCATGCCCCCGGGGTAGTGCGACATCTAGCGGCCCCGTGGATCGGTGCGGGGTTCGCACGACGCGGCCAGGCCCAGCCTCCATGGCAGCGAGATGGCCTCTTCGGCCCTTTCCACCCATCTGGGTCGAGTGGTCACGGATTAGCCCTTCCCGCTGCCCACCCCCGTCAATCAGGGAGACGGCACGTGGTCCCGTCACGATGCGTTCGTCGACCAGTGCCATGCCTCGCTCGGCAGGTTGTACAGCCCGTAGCCGGCGGCGTGGGCCGCGAGCCATCGGAAGCAGCGGTCCGAGCGCGCACGGATCAGCAGCCCGTCGCAGCTGAAATCGATGGCAAGTCCACGTTCGTGCATCGACGTGCCCGGCCGGGCGGTCGGCGGTGAGCAGCTGCTCGCGGGCATCTCGTAGATGGCGTAGTTGCTCGTACCGCAATGGGCTCGCCGGAGAGCGATCTGCCGAGCATGGTCGCGGTGGCCGTGCCCGGTGAGGACCAGGCCGTCCGCCTCGGCGGCGGCCATGAGCGCCTCGATCTGGTCGGCGATCACGCTGCTGACCGTGACCCCGCGCACCGTCTCCAGGTCGAGGCCGGAAAGCATGTCCGGCGGCTGGCCCCCCGTCGCCGGTGCGCCGGACCCCGGTGAGCTGGGCGTCAGGTCGGGGTTCTCGTGGAGGCCGACGATGTCGCCTCGGTCGCTGATGCCGAGGGCCACGGACTTCGGCGCCCCGGGGAAGTGGATCGGCGTGAACGGTCCGTCGACGCCGTCCGCCAGCAGGAAGCCCCGGGCCCGCGTCTGATTGAGGTCGTCGGCCGTGTAGCCCACGATCTGCCCACTGTCGTTGATGCCGAACGGGATGGTGGTCGCGGCGCCCGGGGCGGCGATGGTACGGTAGCGACCGTCGCTGAGCAGGAAGCCGTGCGGCTTCCCGGCGGCATCGAGGTACACACCGACGACGTCGCCTCGGTCGTTGATGTCGACGGGCGTGGGGGCGGTGGCGCCGGGGACGTCGAGCGTCGTGAAGCGGCTGTTGCGCCAGATGAAGCCGTGCGTGGTCCCGCCCCTGTCGACGTAGTAGCCGACGACGTGGCCCCGGTCGTTGACGCCAGTGGGCAGGGTGTGCACGGCGCTGGGCGCGTCGAGCCTGGTCGTCTTGCCGCGGTAGCGGACGTAGCCGCGCACCCTTGCGCTGTCGTCGACGAACGGGGTGTCATCGCTGTAGCGGCCCACGATCTGGCCTCGATCGTTCAGCTTGGCGGCCTCGGTTCCTCGGGCGCCCGGCACGTCGAAGGTTGTGATGGTGCCGCGCCAGTCCCGGACGAACCCGGACTCGCGGTCGGGGCGGATGTACTCTCCGGTGACGTAGCCGCGGTCGTTGACGCCGCTCGGGAAGAGCTCCACGCGGGGGCTCTGAGCCTCGAACTCGCGGTACCGGCCCTCGCTGAACACGAAGCCCGGCGTGGCGCTGCGTGGCCTCTCGCCGACCGATGCCTCCAGCGGCATCGGGGGCGTGAGAATGGCGACGGCGACGGCGACGGCCGCGGCCGCCAGGGTCGCTCCCGCACGACGGACCATGCTGCTCCTGCTGCCGAACCGGGACACGCTGGGGCTCCCTTCCGGTCGGTCGGCTGTGTCGACTCGCGCGTGTTCGGAGCCGGTGGCCATCCCGGATCGAGCCGACCGCAGCAGGTCTTGCACGTCCGACGCCGGGGTACGTGAGGACCACATGAGCGACGACCAGCTCTCGCGACACGAACGCAGCGTGCTCGAGGTCATCGAGGGGTCGCTGGTGTTGGACGACCCGACGTTCGTGGTGCGCTTCAATGCCGAGGCGCAGGCGTTGGACGGGCGGACAGGCCCCCGGTGGAACCCCCTCGCCTGGCTCCGCGGTTGGCTCAATCGCGACCAGGGCTTCTAGGTCGACGCCGCTTCCATCCCGCACGCGTGCCGTAGGCAGCAGGGCCAAAACGCGCTCGACGCCCGGGACCGACCCTTGCGGTCGAATCCCGGGCGCCGGGTGCGGTGCTGGGCTGGTCGGAGCTAGTGCTGCTCGACCGCGCGGCCGTAGCCGCGGCGACGGCCCCATCGCCGGGGGGTGCGCTCGGTCGTCACCGTCGGCCGTGGCAGCATCAGGAGGACGGCGAGGGCGGCCCCGCCGGCGGCGAGGGCAATCGCCCACCACCGCTCCATCGCTAGCTCGGTCTCGAACCTGGTGGGATCCATGGCCACCACTGCGGCCCCGACCGCACCGGCGAGGCACACGAAGGCCGAGAGCGTGCGAATCCCGAGGAGACCCAGGATCACCAACAGCGCACCGACAGCCACCTCGATCGCAGCCAGGAGCGGCGTGTGGTCGATTCGGGCGACGGTCACGACCGGGGTGTACCAGGTCTCGTTGATCTCGGCGCGGATGAGAGCCACGATGCCGAGGGCCGCAAGCGCGACACCGGCCAGCGCCACGAGCACGTTGGCGGGGCTCCAGTGGTGCTGGACCACCTCCCGGTAGGCGTACTCGTGCCGCTCGTCTACAGCCGCGTCGCGGGCGTCATCGTCGCGAATGTGGTTGCGGCGAACATCGTCGTCACGAACATCGTCACGAACATCGTCGTCGTAATCGTCACGTCTCCGAGTAAGCAGACGCATGGCGATTCCTCCTTCACGTCACGCGGCTCCTACCCGCAAATGACCCGCGCAAACGACGTGCGGGGGTCAGCGGGTGCCGAGGAAACGAACGGCGGCGGCCGCGAAGCGCGCGGGATCCTCGATCATCGGGTAGTGGCCCACGCCGTCGAGGATGGTGACCTGGGCATCGGGCCGGCGCTCGCGCAACCGGTCGACCATGGCCACCACGGCGATGGGGTCCTGGTCGCCCCAGACCACGGAGAGTGGTGACGGGTGCCGTTCGATCGCACCGGTGAAGCGTGCCTCTTCGGCGCGCCGATCCTCGATGTAGCGGATGGTGCGGGGCAGCAGGCGCTGCCCGCCGTCCCGGGCGATGAGGGCCCACTGGGCCACCAGCTCGCCCGGGTCGGGCGTGCTGTCGGGCGAGAACGTAGCCGCTAACGCGGCCCGCATCGCCGCGCCGTCGTCCGGCGGCGCGTCGGGCGGCGGGTCGAGGCGGGCATCCGGGAGATCGAGCAGGAAGAGCTGGCCGGGGGTCAGGTGGGCGAGGCCGAGATAGATCGAGCCGTTGGTGAGAACCCGCCGGCTGATCTCGAAGTCGAGGTCGCCGTCGAGGTCTCGGGCCAGCAGCTCGCCGCCGATGCTGTCGCCCATGTCGTGGGTCACCAGCGCGATGCGGTCCAGCCCGAGGGCTGCGCACACGGCCTCGGCGATGTCGGCCTGGCGCCGCAGGCTGTACCGCTGGTCGGGCTTGCCCGAGAGCCCGAAGCCCGGGAAGTCGAACAGCACTACGCGCCGGCTTCGGCTGAGGGCCGGGAGCACGTGACGCCAATCGAAGGAGCAGGTCGGGAACCCGTGGAGCACCAGCGCCGGGTCGAGGCCGGTCTCCTCGGTCGCCGGCTGGTCGAGCACCCAGACGTCGCCGGCGGGCAGCGGCAAGGCCCGGCCCCGCCCCGCCCACTCGGCCACTTGGGCCGGCTCAGCGGGCAGATTCACAAGGCCTCCAGCAGTGCGTGCAGCATCCGGCGGACGACCGCCGCGGCGCGGTCGGGGCCGAGGCCGGCATGGGTCCGCAGGTAGTCCACGTTCTCGAGGCTCGCGGTGGCCTCCAAGGCCGCGGCGAGCTCGCGCCGGGCCGCTCCCGGCCGGGCACCGAGCTCGGGCCCGAAGAGGGCCAGAACCTGATCCGCGAGCAAACGCCGGCGGGCCCGCAGCGTGGAGGCCACGACCGGTGACGACGACGAGAGCAGCGCCGCGGCCCGCGCCACGCCGATGATGGCGCCGTGAAGGCGCAGCCGCTGCTCGACGAGCGCGCTGACCCTCGTGCCGAGATCGCCGTCGGGCTCGGGTGCGTCGTACAGCACATGGACCCGCTCCCACTGGCGATCGATGGCGGCCTGGGCCAACCCCTCGAGGTCGGCGAAGTGGCGGAACACCGAGCGCGGCGACACCCCCGCCCGCGCCGCGATGTCGGCCACGCCCGGTCGGACGTCACCGTCGTCGTACAGCGACAGGAGGGCGTCGACAACGGCGGCGCGGCTGCGCTCGGCGCGCCGATGGCGCCCATCGATGTCCTTGGCGTCCGCGTCGCCGTCGCCACCACTCACGCTCATCCGGACGAAACCGTAACTATTGACACTCTTAATGTCAATATATTAGTGTCACCGTTACTGCCAATATTGGTTGGAGGGAGCCGGCGGCATGCGCCGAAACATCCTGTTCGTCACCACCGACCAGCAGCGCTACGACGCGCTGGGCTGCAACGGGGGCACCATCGCCCGCACCCCGGTCGTCGACCGGCTGGCGCGCACCGGCGTCACGTACCGGCGTGCCTACAACCAGAACACGGTGTGCATGCCGGCCCGTTGCACCATTCTCACCGGGCAGTACCCCCGCACCCACGGGGTCGTGGCCAACGGCGTCGCCCTGCCCACCGACGCCCCCAGCGTCGCCGGATACCTGGCAGAAAAGGCCGGGTACCGCACGGCGCTCATCGGCAAGGCGCACTTCGAGCCGGGGTTCGATCCCGGCAACCGCTGGGAGGAGAACGCGCGTGCGGCCCGCGGCGACACCGGGCCCTGGCGGGGCTTCGAGCATGCCATCAACGCCGTCCACGTCGCCGCCTTCCGAGGCCGGGCGCTGTCGCACTACGGGCGATGGCTGGCCGAGCACCATCCCGAGCACCTCGAGTCCTTCGCGTCGCTGCTCGGCGCCGAGCCCGGTGGCGACACCGGCGCGCCCGAGACCAAGCACAACGCGATCCCTCGACCCTGGTACCACACCGACTGGGCCGCCGACCGCTGCATCGACTGGCTGGACACGGTGCGAGACGGCGACGACTGGTTCTGCTGGCTCAGCTTCCCCGATCCCCACCATCCCTGGGACCCGCCCCAGTCCGAGATGCACCGGGTCGATTGGCGCGAGCTCGACCTGCCCCCCGGGCATCCGGGCGACCCCGATCGGACGCGCCAGCTGCTCGCGGGCAGGCCGGCGCACTGGCTGGGCTGGTACGACGGTGCGTTCCAGAACACCGAGGGTGGGCCCAGGGGGTTCTCCCCCGGGTCCCTCACCCACGACCAGGTGCGCGAGATCAACGCCCGGGTCCACGTCATGAACGAGCTGATCGACGAGGCGGTCGGCCGGGTGCTCGACGCCGTCGACGCCAGGGGCTGGACCGCGGACACCGACGTGATCTTCACCACCGACCACGGCGAGCTCCAGGGGGACCTCGGGCTGCTCTACAAGGGCCCGTACCACATCGACGCCCTGATGCGGCTGCCCCTGGTCTGGCGGCCGGCCCCGTCGGCGTCGGTGGCGCCGGCCGACGTGTCGGAGCCGGTCGGCCACGTCGACCTGGCGCCCACCTTCTGCGCCATCGCCGGGATCGAGCCCGCACCGTGGATGCAGGGGCGGGCCCTACCCACGGCTCCGGGTGCCCGCAGCCACGAGCGGGCGCTGTGCGAGTGGGACAGCCAGTTCCCCGGCCACGGGATGCATCTGCGCTCCATCTACCGCGACGGCTGGCTGTGCACGGTGTACGAGGAGAGCACCGACGGTCGGCCCAACGGGCTGGAGCGGGTGTGGGGCGACGGCGTGCTGACGCCCTGCGGCGTCCACTACGACGGCGGCGAGGGGGAGCTCTACCGGGTCGACGAGGATCCCCACCAATGGCACAACCGCTGGGACGACGTCGCGTGCCGGTCGGTACGCAGCGACCTCGTGGCCGATCTCTACGACTCGCTGCCGGCCGAGCGCCGGGAGCTCCCGGTCGACGCCCCCGCCTGACACCCTCGAGGCATCGGAGGACGCCAATGGACACCCTGCGCACGCCCGACGACCGCTTCGTCGGCCTGCCCGGCTACCCGTTCGCACCCCACTACGTGGACATCCCGGACGGCGACGGCGGCACGTTGCGGGTCCATCACGTCGACGAGGGCGATCCGGGCGCCCCGGCCGTCCTGCTCCTCCACGGCGAGCCGTCGTGGTCCTACCTGTACCGGCACATGATCCCGATCATCGTCGAAGCCGGGCTCCGGGCGGTGGCGCCCGATCTCGTCGGCTTCGGTCGGTCCGACAAGCCCGCCGAACGCAGCGACTACACGTACGCCCGCCACGTTGGCTGGCTCACCGCCCATGCCCTCGACGCGCTGGCCCTTCATGACATCACCCTGGTGGGGCAGGACTGGGGCGGGCTGATCGGGCTGCGTCTCGTGGCCGCCGAGCCCGACCGGTTCGCCCGGGTGGTGGCCGCCAACACGTTCCTGCCCACCGGCGATCGCCATCCCGGCGACGCCTTCCTGGCGTGGCAGCGGTACAGCCAGGAGGTCCCGGAGCTCCCGATCGGGCGCATCGTCAACGGCGGCTGCACCACCGACCTCGACCCGGCGGTGGTGGCCGCGTACGACGCCCCGTTCCCGGACGAGCGCTATAAGGAGGGGGCCCGCCAATTCCCGAAATTGGTGCCGACGTCGCCCGGCGACCCGGAGTCGCAGCCCAACCGCGACGCCTGGGAATCTCTCCAGCGCTTCGACAAGCCGTTCCTCTGCGCGTTCAGCGACTCCGACCCCATCACCGGCGGGGCCGACCGCCTGCTGCGCAAGCTCATCCCTGGCACCGCCGGGCAACCCCATACCACCATCGAGGGTGGCGGCCACTTCCTCCAGGAGGACCGGGGACCGCAGTTGGCCCGGGTGATCGTCGACTTCGTCCGCTCGGCTGCGTGAGCGGCGTGCGCCGCCCCGCGCCTTCGGTGACCGATCTGGTTGGCTCCGACCGGATCGATCACGGGGCCCCGGAATCGTGCCCAACCGGCCGGTCGGCGCCGGCTCCGGCTCGCACCTGCTCGACGAGCTCGCCCAGCCGGGCGTGGTGTGATCCTCGCCAGTAGACCCGACCGCACGCCCGGCAACGCCGGAACTCGTGGTAGTGCCGGCGTGTGAGCGGCTCGAGTTGATCGAGCACGGCGGCCTTGGAGGCGGCTGCGAGCTCGCCCCCGCACCGCAGGCACCGCGTGAACGGCGCCAGGCGGTTCGCGAGGTCGAGCCGCTGCACCACCTCGACCGCCTGCTCGACCGGGCGCTCGGCGTGCACGAACAGGCCGTGCGTCACGCGGCGGCGCTTGAGCAGGCCGCGGTCCCGAGTGAGCACGACCCGATGCTCGGATTCCCCGATGGCGGCCAGCGCGTCGTCGTCGAGGTCGTTCGACCAGAGGGTGTCGAAGCCGAGCAATCGCAGGAGGCGGGCAAGGCGGCCCAGATGCACGTCGACCACGAAGCGGACGTCGCGCAGCGGTCGGGGACGCAGGCGGTTGATGGGACCGATGTCCAGCGTCTCGAACACCGGATAGACGGTGATCCGGTCGCCCGCCGTCGGCCGGTGCGAGAAGCCGACAGGCTCGCCGTTCGCCAGGACGAGGTCGACCTCGGTGTGGGGGACGCCGGCCGCCTCGACGACGTCCTTGACGGTTTGATGGGACCGGAACGGCCGACGCATGACCGTACCCCGGAGCTCCGGCACCAGGAACTCGTTCAACTCGGCATACACGCGAACGTCGACATGGCCATGGCCGGCCGCCCGGGGCGGCAACGGGGACCGCGGCATCGCGCCAGGATGCCAGGCCGGAGGAACGGCGTCGCAACCCCCGCACGCCAGACTTGGCGGGTGCCCCCCGACGACGCGGCCGAGGATGCGAAGCAGGCCTGGCGCAGCCGGGCATGGACGGCCATGAGCGAGGCCCGCGTCGCCCGCTTCCCCGGCGCCCGCGGCCGGATCCCCAACTTCACAGGTGCCGAGCGGGCCGCCGACCGCCTTGCCGAACTGGACGTCTGGGAGCGCACGGCGGCGCTGAAGTCGAACCCCGATCTCCCGCAGCTACCGGTCCGGGCGGCGGCGCTCGCCGCCGGCAAGCTCGTGGTCATGGCCGTGCCCCGGCTCCGCACGGCCGAGCCGTTCCTCCTGCTCGATCCCGACGCCCTCGAGGTCCCGCCGCGCCGGGCGGCGTCGATCACCGGGGCAGACCGGCACGGGCGGCCCCTCGGCGTGACCGCCGTGCCGCGCCTGGACCTCGTCGTCTGCGGATCGGTGTGCGTCAATCCCCAGGGCGTGCGCATCGGCAAGGGCGGTGGCTACAGCGACCTGGAGATGGCGCTGGGCATCGAGGCCGGCTGGATCGACGAGCACACCACGATCGCCACGACGGTCCATCCGATCCAGGTGGTCGATGCCGAGCTGCCGGAGACCGACCACGACTTCCGGGTCGAGCTGATCGTCACGCCCGACGACGTGATCCGCTGCCCGCGCGCCTCACGGCCCCCCGGCATCTTGTGGCACCACCTGGACGCCGACAAGATCGAGTCAGTACCGGTGTTGGCCGAGCGCCGGCCGGGGTGATCATCGAACCAGGCGGAAGAACGACCGGACCTCCTCGACGAAGACCTCGGGTTGCTCGAAGGCGGCGAAGTGCCCGCCCTTGCCGAGCTCGTTCCAGTAGCGGATGTCGGTGAACCGCCTGGTGGCCCAGCGGCGGGACACCCGGGGGATCTCCTTGGGGAAGATCGAACAGCCGGTCGCCACGGCGACGGTGTCGTCGGTGGACCGGCTGAAGCGCTCCGAGACCTGCTTGAAGCTCTCCCAGTACAGGCGCGCAGAGGAGGCACCGGAGCCGGGGAGCCAATAGAGCATCACGTTGTCGAGGATCTCGTCGCGGCTGAGCACGTTCTCGGGCTGGCCCTCGCAGTCGGTCCACGACCAGAACTTCTCCACGATCCACGCGCAGAGGCCGACCGGCGAGTCCACCAGCCCGTAGCCCAGTGTCTGGGGCCGCGTCGCCTGCTCGATGGCGTATCCGGACTCCCACTCCTGGGCCCGCTCCAGGTCGTCGAGCGCGGCCCGCTCCGCCTCGGTGAGGTCGTCGAACGTCGCCGCGTCCGGGGCTGCGAGCGGTGGGACCAGGTGGATCCCCACGACGTGGCCGGGATCCTGCTGGGCGATGCTGGTGGTGATGCTCGTCCCCCAGTCATGGCCCTGGGCGCCGTAGCGCCCGTAGCCGAGCCGGGCCATCAGCCGGACCCAGGCACCGGCGATCCGCTCCACGCTCCAGCCCCGCTGCACCGGCCGGTCGCTGAACCCGTAGCCGGGCAGGGACGGGCACACGACGTGGAAGGCGTCCGCGGCGTCGCCGCCGTGTGCCGTCGGATCGGTGAGCGGCCCGATGACCTTCATGAACTCGACCACAGAGCCGGGCCAGCCGTGGGTCAGGATGAGAGGGAGCGCCTCGTCGTGCCGCGAGCGGACGTGGACGAAGTGGATCCCCAGCCCGTCGATGTCGGTGCGGAACTGGGCCAGGGTGTTCAGCCGCGCCTCCGTCGCCCGCCAGTCGTACCGGTCCGCCCAGTAGGCGCAGAGCTCCCGCATGTACGCGAGGGGCACTCCCTGCGACCAATCCTCGACCGTCTCGGCTTCCGGCCAGCGGGTCCGCGCCAGCCGCCCACGTAGGTCCAGGAGGTCGGCTTCGGGGATCTCGACGCGAAACCGGGTGACGGCGTCGGACATCCCAGTGAACCTACCGACCGACCCTCGCCCGCAACCGGCGCGGCCAGAGGTTTGCCGGTTTCATACGATCCATGCACCCGACCTGCGGGAGATTTGCCCCGGCGCATTCGGTGGGTCAGCTCACCAGCGCCGCCCGCACGACCTTGCCGAGGGCGTTGCGGGGCAACTCGTCGACGAAGCGCACCTCCCGGGGCCGCTTGTACGGCGCGAGTCGCTCCGCGGCCCACTCCAGCAACTCGTCGGCAGCGGCGGCGCCGGCGGCATCGGCGACGACACAGGCGACGACCCGCTCGCCCCACTCCGGGTCGGGCACACCCACGACGGCGACGTCGGCGACACCCGGGTGGTCCCGCAACACCTCCTCCACGTCGCGGGGGTACACGTTGAAGCCACCGGTGATGATCAGCTCCTTCGAGCGACCGACGATGCGCAGGTACCCGTCAGGGTCGGCCCGGCCCAGGTCGCCGGTGCGAAACCAACCGTCGGCGGTGAAGGCGTCGGCCCCGACGCCATCGAGATACCCGGCGAACACGTTGGGCCCCCGCACCAGGATCTCGCCGGCGGGCTCTCCGGCTCCCTCGCGGTCCTCGAGGCCCACCTCGACCCCGGGGAGCGCCAGCCCCACCGAGCCGGCCCGGCGGTCTCCGTCGTAGGGGTTCGAGACCAGCATGCCGGTCTCGGTCATCCCGTAGCGCTCGACCACCGGTGCACCGATGCCGGCCTCGAGGGCGGCGAAGGTAGAGGTGTCGAGGGGCGCCGACCCGGATACGCACAGGCGCAGGGCGGCCAGCTCGGCGACCCGGGGGCTGGCGGCGAGGCGGACCCACATGGTCGGCACGCCGAACATCAGCGTCGCCCGGGCGGCGGCGATGGCGTCGAGCACGGCGTCGGGAGCGAAGCGGGGCAGTATGACCGCCGAGGCGCCCGCCAGCAGGGTGCCGTGCAGGCCCACGCCGAGGCCGTGGACGTGGAACAGCGGCAGGGCCAGCAGCAGCCGGTCGGCGGCGGTCCAGCGCCACGCGACCTCGATCGCCGCCGACGTGGCCAGCAGGTTGCCGTGGCTCAACGGCACGCCCTTGGGGGTGCCGGTGGTGCCCGAGGTGAACACCAGCAGCGCCGTGTCCCTCGGTCCGGCCACATCGAGGGCCGGCGCAGGCCCGCCAGGCAGGTCGACGGCGACGGCGGTGGATGGCACACCGGGGAGGCGAGCGGGGTCGTCCAGCACCGCCAGCGCCGGACGGGCGGCCGCCGCCACCGCGCCGATCTCGCGGGGCCCGAAGGCGGTGTTGACGGGGACGACGACCAACCCGAGCCGCAGGGCGGCCACGTGGGCCAGGGCCAGGTCGACGGACGCGGCGGCGCTCGCGAGCAACCGGTCGCC
>JBKPAA010000049.1:0-9865 GCA_046726215.1 Actinomycetota bacterium
GTCCCCTGACGGGACCGGCCATACCCGGCACGGTGCCGGTCGGCCGCTGAGAACCCGCTGAATGTCCCCGGTGGCGACGGTCAGGTTGTCGACGGCGACTGCGCTCCGACCTGGGGCCACCGCAGACCGCGCCGGTGGCTATCCGACCCGTCGAGGCGGCCACCGGCCGGGCGCAGCGCAGCCCCCGCGTGGTCGGCAGGAGTGGCGAACGCAGGCCGGCCCGGTGCAAGAGGTGAGGTGGGTGTGCGGGCTCGCCCCACACCATGGCCAACCCAACGACCCGGAGGTCGTCAACAACCATCAGCTGGACTGGGTTGCGGTGGACACGTAGCCACCTCCGCCGCCGGGGCCCAACTCCCAATCAGCGGGAGCGACCCGTTCGGTGGCGGGCAGGACAGCGAGCGCTGAAACGAGCCACCCACCGACCCTTTGACGCGTCCCGGACGTCACATCCCGACGGGCCGGTGCGTCCCTGGGAGTGTTCGACCATGCGCCAGGGATGCTCCCCGATGACGTTGGCGGCTTTCGGAGCAACCGGAGGTACCGGCCTGTGGACCAGGCGGGCGTAGGCTCCCTTTATGGCCGGATCGGTGCCAGTGCCGGCGTGCAAGGAGTGGGCTGTCGTGGTCGACGCCCTGCTACGCGGTGAGCAGATCCTCGATCTGCGCAAAGGCGGGATCCGCGAGGAGGGGCGACGGTTCGAGTTACGTGGCGACCGGTTTTGGCTGTTTCCCACCTACGAGCATCAGGACGCCGCCCTGCTGAAGCCCGCTCACCGACCGGCACTGAAGCGGGTGCTGGTCGAGCGCGGGAGGGCGACGGCGGACCACGTGCGGATCGACGGGTGGGCCGAGGTGGCGGGGACGGCGCTGCTCACCGAACCCGAACCGCTGGAGGCGCTGGATCGGGAGTTCATCTGGACGGGCGAGTACGCCGCGAAGCGGCTGCGCTGGAAGCGGCGCCAGCCGCTGTGGCTGCTCGCCCTGCGGGTCCACCGGGTGGACGAGCCGCTCATCGTGCCGATGGTTCCCGACTACGCCGGCTGTTCGTCGTGGGTCACCTTGCGGGGGGTCGTCGAAGACCCGGCGACGCTGCCCGGTGAGCCTGCGGTGGAGGCCAGCGAGTTTGCGAGCCGCCTTCGGGCGGTGACCGAAACGATCCCCGGTGGGTTGGGGAGTGCCGAGGCGCCCGGTGGGCCGACCCCCGTCGTGACGCTGGATGGGCTGGCGACGGCCGCGGCCACGCCTCGGAGCGATTCCGATGCGAGGGGAGGTACGAATGGCTGAGCACATCGAGGTGGCGAAGATCGAAGACGTGCCACCGGGCACGGCCAGGGTCGTCACCGCCGGAGACCGGCTCCTGGCCCTGGTGAACGCGGACGGCACGTTCTACGCGGTGGACAACGAATGCACCCACCGGGGCGGCGATCTGGGCGAGGGCGAGATCAATCCCGACTGGGACGACTGGGCGCTGGAGTGCCCCCTGCATGGGAGCCTGTTCGATGTCCGCACCGGCGAGGTGTTGCGCGGGCCCGCCACCGAACCGGTGAATACCTACCCGGTCGAGGTCAACGCCAGCGTGGTCAAGGTCGACCTCGGCTGAAGCGGCGGTCGAGGCGGCGCTGCCAGGTGGGTTTCGTGGCGCTGGAACGCCAAGCGACGTCGGGGTCAATGCAACAGGCGGGCTACGACCGTCATGGCTGGAGCGCCTCGTCCCACTCGCCGATGTACCAGTCGCGAATGACGCCGCTGAGCACGAACGGGACGCGGCGGCGAACTCCTCGGCGGCGTCGCGGGTGGTCATGATCGACATGGAGCCCTCTTCCTGCGGGTTGCCGAACGGGCCCGTCACCCGCAACGGGCCGGCCCTTTGGAACTCGTCGAGCCGGGCCTGTCGGCCGGGAAGTGCGGCGGCGCCTTGGTCAGCACGTCGTCGCCGGACTCGGAGAACAACACGAACCTCACCACCAACCTCCGCGAGATGGGCCGGGTGCCAGCGTTGCACCCGCGGGGAGCTGGGAGGGGGTCTGCGCCGGCAAGGGGGCTGGTCGGTTCGCGGGGTCCCTCGACGGCATGGACCCGGGCCGGGCAGATGGGCCGAGTCGGCCTTTGGCCCACAGTGGCTGACGGCGCCAGACTCGGCGTTCTCCCCGCTGCGCTTCCGGACCGAACAGCGAGTAGCACCACACTGGTTTCGTGCCCTGATCGCTGATAGCTCGGGTCGGTGTTCCGTGCCAGGACCGGTGGTTCTTGGCGTGTTGCGACCCGGCGCGCAGACCGCTGGTGTCCGCTGGGCCAGGACGGGATCCTGGCCCTGCGCGGTGCGCTGGCCGGTGTTCGGGGGACGTGAGAGGATCGCGCATGAACGGTGCCGCGGCGGTTACCCAGCTCGTTGAGCTTCGTTCCTACACGCTGGTTCCTGGGCGGGTGGAGGCGTTCGTCGAGCACTTCGAGCGTCACTTCCTGGCCTCCCAGGAGGAACTCGGCATGGACATCGTGGGCCAGTTCACGCTCCCCGGCGACGACGCCCGTTTCGTGTGGGTTCGCCGATTCCTGGACCCTGCGGCCCGGGCCGAGGCGCTGGCGTCGTTCTACAGCGGCCCGACCTGGAAGGAGTTCGGCCCCCGGGCCAATGAGCTGATGATCGACCACACCGACGTGCACCTCCTCGTCCCGGATCGCTCCGCCCCGGTCTTCGTCCCCAACCATGCTCCCCACGCGCGGCGCCAGGGCTCGCGGGGCGACCGCAGCGAGCGCCCAGGTTCCATCGTCGTGGCCGCCGTCTACGATCTCATGGGGGATCTTGAGTTGCCCGTGGAGGCGGCCGAGGCCATGACCATCGCACGGCAGGCGGTGTCCGGAGAGATGGGGTGTCCGAGCTTGGTCGCCTCGTCACGGCCGGTGTTCCCAACGACTTCCCTCGCCTGCCCGTTCACGAGGACGTCACCGTGGCCGTGTGGCTGCTGTCCGACCCCGTCGACGGTGAGGCCGCCACCACGGCGGCAGAGGCATTGGCCGACTCCCATGGCCTCACGCTCCGAACCACGTGCCTCGCCCCAACCGCGCGCTCGACCCTCAGCTGAGTCACAAGTCGGGGGGCACATGACACGAACCCGGGATCGTCCCGCGCCCCTTGCCATCACCCATACATCGGCGTGTGGGGAGCGCGGAAACGTCCATAACGACGCTCCGCCGATTCGCCACGAGGTGCCGATCGCCGGGTCCGAGCGCGTTTCTCGTGCCATGACCATTCTCCACGCAGCCACTCGACGAGCCGCCACAGACTGCGACCCGGGTGGCTGCGGTCGCCTCGCTTGTTCGCCCACCGGCTCATCCGTCAACCATCAGGTGGGACCAAACCTGGCGGAACCCTTGAAGACGGCCATCTTCGTCGCCCTGGCCATCGGCCTCACCGCGTTCTACTTCTGGTGGATCCGCCGCCGCATCACGTAATCGACCCAACCGCCAACACCACCGATCCCGACCTCTGACGGCTCGACCCGGGCGAATGCCTGGGCGCGCACGCGGGCTGTACAGCCTCGACTCGGCGGTGCAGCCGCGGACCAACGACGAATTCGGCGGCAGGCTCGCCGCGGTCACACACCCAGCCAACGGCGGGCGGCGACACCCTCACCAGCAAACAATGCCAACGCAGCTCGCGGTAGAGGGCTGACCCGTCGCGTCTCGATCGACCACAGGTCTCGCGGCGCGACGAACACGAGACTGCCGAGTACGAGACCTCCCAGCGGAACCCTCGCGCTATTGCATCTGGGGGAGTCGGGGTCGGGTGTGAGGATGGCCGACGTGCGACTGTTGCCGCTCGGCGCCGGGCGAGATGCCGGTCTGCTGCTGCAGACGCGCGGGATCCGAGCGTTCGCGGACGGGCTAATCGGCGTGATGCTCGCCGGTTATCTGGCAGCCATCGGCCTGTCGGATGCCCGCATCGGCGTCGTCGTGACGGCGACCTTCCTCGGCTCGGCGGCAATGACGCTGCTGGTGGGGCTGCGAGCTCACCACATCGCCCGCCGCCGCCTGTTGCGGCTCGTGTCGCTGCTGATGATCGCGACCGGACTGGGCTTCGCCAGTGTCACGTCGTTCTGGCTGCTGCTCGTCATAGCGTTCCTCGGAACCCTGAACCCGAGCAGCGGTGACGTCAGCGTCTTCGTGCCCACCGAGCAGGCCCTGTTGCCCGGGACTGCCCCGGACACCCAGCGAACTGCGCTCTTCGCGCGCTACAGCCTGTTCGGCACGCTGGTCGGGGCGATAGGAGCGCAGTGTGCCGGCGTGCCCGAGTGGCTTGGCGGACGCGTCGGCGTGGCCTCGACGACCGCGCTGCGCTGGACATTCGTCGGCTACGCCGCGCTCGCCCTCGCGGTTCTGCTCCGCTACGGCCGCCTGTCGCCGGCGATCGAACCGGCCGACGAGGCGACGTCGACGGCCTCGGGCCGTTCGCGTCCGATTGTCTACCGGCTCGCCGCCCTCTTCAGCCTCGACGCCTTCGGCGGCGGGTTCGTGATCACCGCGCTCTTGGTGCTCTGGCTGCAACGACGCTTTGAGCTGTCTGTCGCTGTGAGCGGAGTGGTGTTCTTTTGGGCGGGTGTCTTCGCGGCCTTCTCGGCGCTGATTGCTGTGCGGATCGCCGAGCGCATCGGCCTGGTCCGCACAATGGTCTTCACCCACCTGCCGGCGAACGGATTCCTGATCCTCGCTGCCTTCATGCCGACCGCACCACTCGCCGTCGCTGCGCTGCTCGCCCGTGCAGCGCTGTCGCAGATGGACGTACCGGCGCGCACGTCCTACGTCATGGCCGTCGTTTCGCCCGCCGAGCGCCCGGCAGCAGCCAGCCTCACGAACGTGCCCCGAAGCCTCGCTGCGGCGCTCCCGCCGGTGGCGGCCGGGTGGATGCTCGGCCACTCCACCTTCGGTTGGCCGCTCGTCATCGGCGGCGCTCTCAAGGCGACGTACGACCTGCTGCTCTTGCGCCAGTTCCGGCACGTCCGGCCTCCCGAAGAGTCCGGCGCATGCGCCGAGTCACCCAACACTCAGCGAACGTGAGGACTGATTGGAGTCTCGGCGGCTGGCGTAGCTCAGCCTGGTGCTCGTCGCGTGCCGTTCGAGGATGCTCCACGGAACAGACCGTGCCTGCCTGACGTCCGGCCCGCAGCGCCGTCAGCGCCACCCGCGAAACCGGGTCAGGGCGGGACTTCGTCGACATCCAGCGCCGGGTCGCCGGTTTCGGTCCCACCGTCGACTTCTATGACACAGCTGGGCCTGTCGCCTGCGGACAGCAAGACCCGGCTGGTCGAGTGGCGCACCACCATCGAGGACCAACAGGTCATCCGCTTCGCCACCCCGCCCAGAGCTCGATGACCTGTCCGAGAGAACGGGTCTTCAGGTCCCATCACGGTGTTTCCCCTGAGGAGGAGTCGGCCACATGTTCGTCCAACGGTACGGAGCCGGTCGTGGTCGCCGTATCGGGACTGACCCGAGGCACCTGAAACGTCCCGAGACGGCCTCGGTTCGGACGGCCGGAGGAGCCCCCGGTAGGGTCCGAACGTGTCCCGGCTTCCCGGTCCGCGCAGCCCGGTCGCGCAGGCTCGCTGGGCCCGCGCTTTGAGCCGTGATCTCTATGGCGGTGTGCTCGACCTGTACCAGTTCCCCGAGCTCACCGAGCCGACGAGAACGGCCGTGGGGGCGACCACCAAACGATTGTACCCGGGGAGTGGCGCGACAGGATTTCGGCTATGCGCCATGACGCAACAGATCGACGGCTCACGTGCGGGCACGAAGACGCGCCTCGCGTTGGAGCAGTCCGCGACGAGGAGGCTCGACGTTGATACCGATCTGCCGATCTCGCGCCGCGTCGTTCTGCGCCGGCGATCCGACGGACGAGGGGTGCGCGGTGCGGGCAATCGGTGCGCGTCTCGTCCGCCCTACCCGGCCGTGTGGGAGACCGACTGTCAGGGGGAAAAGTCGGTAACGAGGCGGAGTTGCTCGTAGGTTTCGACTGCCTTCTCGCAGTAGTTCGCTCTCACCCATTCGACGGCCTCGTTTGGTGGCGTCCCGGTGAGAATGGCGAGACAGGGAGGGCCGTCCCGGTTCGTCCGTGGCCACCAAGGCAACCGAGCTCCACGACCTCACCGCGGCGGGCGCGTTCGAGCGCATCTGCCAAGGCGGCGCGGAAGCCGTCGAGGTCGGCGGGGACGCCGAAGTCGGGCCACTCGACGTGGGTATGCGGCCAGGGCGGCGCCCATCGCTCGTCGAGGTAAAGGCCGAACGACGGCGCTGTGTCGCGGTCGTACGGGTGCCGAGCGGCCCAGGACACTCCCGTGACGATGGTGCCGTCCACGAACGTGACCCGGCGTCGATGCACATGGCGCTCCGCCTGCGGACTTCCGGCTGCCTCCCATTCCTGACGAATCGCAGACAGTTCCCCGCCCGTCACGCTGATCCCGCCGCGCCGGACACGCTCAACAACGGCGACCCCGACTGGGTTGCCGGATAAGACAGCCCAGCCGAGCGCAGCTTGGTCTTCCGCGGTGAGCTGGTCGTTCGGGATCTCGCGGCCATCCGCGTTCGCCTCCACCTCCTCAGCATCCCCGCCGTTGTTCGCCAGCGCCAGATCTGATGCCGATCTCGCGCTCCGGAGTTCTATATCTGTGCTCGGCTGGGCAGGGCTGCTCGCAGCGGGCAACCTGTCTGCGTGGGTCAAGCGCTGTCGAGGCCTTGGGACCTCAGGGCGATCGTTGCGGGAACCGTCACCGCGGCAGTAGCAATCGGTTACCTGCTGGTCATGCGAGCCGAGGGAGATACGCCTGCCCTATGGTTCCTCAGCGGGCTCGTCATCGCCGTGATCCTGCTGGGGTACAGCGCGAATCGAGGCGCTGGGCGACGACGGCCAGCTCTCACACTTGCTGGGGTCGACCTTCTGGGACTCGGCATCGTCGGTCTCGCCTCGATCGGCTTCCCTCTGGTTTGCGCAGGAGTGCTCGCGCTCATAAGCGCTGGACGCGAGTAGCCCGCCCAGATCTGCCGATCTCGCGCACTCTGCGAATACGCGGCACGCGCCAGAACGCCAGCACAGATCATCTGCCCCAGAACGTCGGGCCGTCGCGCCGTGGGGATGGCGCCAGATCGACGCATCTGGCCGGTCGCGGGCAGGTGTCGCCGGGTAGGGCCACGGGGTTGCCGCACTCGCGCAACCCGATTCACGGGTCATTGATTCGTAGTGACGCGCAGTTCGAGCCTGCAGGCGCGACGCTGGCGTCACGGGAAGTCGTGTGCCCGACAAGCCAGCTGCTTGAGAGGCGTTTCAGCGGACAGGGCACCGAGCCTTTGCGCTGATGTTGCTCGCGGGGACCTGCCCCCGTGGCGGGGCGGCCGTGTGCCTGGTGTTCAAGGGGCGACGCGGAGGCCGAAATCCTCGAGCCGGCTGGGTACTTGATCGGGGTGGCAGCCGAAGAAGCAGGCAATCGCGGTGAGGTCCTCGCGCCGGATCGTGAGCAACCGGCCGTTGTAGTCGCCGCGCTGAACCTCGATCGTCCGCACGTATCGAGCCAGCATGTGGGCCTCGTGTCCCCCGCGCTGAGCGAGGGCGACGAGGTCCACCGTGACGGGGCGGTCGTCGTGTGGCGCCTCTGTCGCCTCGGAGGTGAGATTGCCACCAGCCAGCTCGTCACCCGCCGGCGACACCATGCCCGGCTCGTCGCGGGGCACCATCTGGTCGACCGGCACCCCATAGAAGCGAGCCAGGCGCTGCAGCCTCGGCGTCGAGATGGCGCGTTCCCCCCGCTCGTAGGCGCCCAGCACCGAGGCGTTGAACTCATGGTCCGAGGCCGCCTCCACGTCCTGCAGCGACAGCTGCCGCTGGCGGCGCAGCGCCCGCAACCGGGCCCCGAGCTTGGACGCATAGCCGGCGTCGTGTCCTTCCTCCAGATGGTCGCCCATGCTGGTCCTCCCCCGGCTGCCGTGGCCGGCGGGTCCGCCGAGCCGACGGCGCCCCTGCCCGCGCGGCCCGGGCCTAGCGGGCCATCGTCGCCGACCGCCCGAGAGCCAGTGGCGATGCCATCACCACATGAGCCCAGCAGCCGGCGCCCACCCTAGAGTCCAGCACGACGAGTGTCGACACCACTACCGCGTGTCAGCCGAACCGGGCACCCGGTCGCCGCAGGTTTGCGTGACGAACTCCCCCGCCGAGCCCGCTCCTCCAGCTCACCTAGAGGCCATCGACGACCAGTCCGCCATGGCCAAAGATCGAACCTCCAACGAACTCGACGAGCACCCGGACTCGACAACGCGAGCGCGAAGTTCGGGGAGCGCCTTTGTGGTTGAGCGTTGGCGTTCACGCGGACGATGGCGGCTGGGCGCGCCATCGAACCGGCGTTGGGGGCACGCTGGACCGATGGTCACCGAACGACGGGAGATGGGCGGGCTACGTCTAGACAGATGATCTGTCGGGGGTTGCCGCGCGCAAGTCAGCCGCTCGCGAGCGGTGTTGAGAACCACCAGCGGTGGCGGTCCGGGTCCCGGACGCCGTACTCGCGCAGCCCGTAGGGCTTATCCGTGGGCTCGTACTCGATTCTCGCTCCCGCAGCCTTCACGCGCTGGTAGTGCTTGTCGACATCGGGAATGTGGACGGACAATCCACTATGCGAGACGTCAGAGTTCCTGGGGGATGCCATCTCAGCGTCGGGGGAGACCGCATGGAGCCAGATGGCGAAGTCGCCAAGAGTGACTTCGCCGTGGATAACGGTCCCGTCGTCGAGGCGGTGAAGCTCGCCGGACGTGAACCCGAAGACGTTCACGAGATAGTCGTGGCCGGCTTCGATGTCCCTGGTACACAAGTACCGGGATGATCCGAGGCGTTCCGCTCATGACGAGGACGCTACGGCGGAGACCTGCTGATCGTCTTGTACGAATTGGACGTCTGGGTCACCGTCTGACTCGGCGAGGTGTTGTCTCGGCGTACACTCTGCGAACTCTCGGAACTCGCGGTTGAAGTGCGCTTGGTCGCAGTAGCCGGCCCGGGCTGCCACCCTGCCCAGCGACGAGTCGTTGCTGGTCCCGCGCATGAGCTCCAGCGAGTACGCGAACCGAGCCAGCCGCGCCATGGTCTTGGGCCGCAGCCCGACTTGCTGCTCGAACTTGCGGGTGAAGTGGTGGTCCGTGCACTGCTGATTGAGGTGCGGTCCGAATCGTCGTGCACCGATCGGTGAACCGATCGGGACCACTGCCGGGCCAGACCTTTCGAGCATGTCGACGGGGCGTGCGAGAGGGATCGGGCCCACACGCTGTTGAAGCGGGCCTGCGGACCCGGCCGGTCGACCTCGTCGGTGATACGGGCCCATATCCGGTGCTGGCGCTCGGATGCGCGCCGACAGGTTGCCGGCGTCAGCCAGACCCACGCCTGCTGGCGCCAGCCCGACATCTTCGCCTACGTCGAAGTCGACGACGACAATGCCATGGCCGACACGGTGCTCGTGACGATTCAGGCCATCCCGGGCGCCCGGGAGCTGGACCGGCCGGTGCTGGTCAACGTCGACGCCCGGCGCCCCGATGGTCGGATCTCGAAGACGATGGTCGTGGTGCGGCCCGACGGGTTGGGTGAGACCTACACGAAGCAGCGGTTGGTGCCCTTCGGCGAGTACATCCCCCTGCGCTCGTTCTTGGGTTGGGTCGAACGATTCACCGAGGCCGCCGAGGAGGATCGGGTGCCGGGCACGGGTCTCACCACGCTGCGGCTCGGGTCTGCCACGGTCGGTCCGCTCATCTCCTACGAGTCGACCTTTCCCGACATGCGGCGCAGACATGCGCGGGCGGGCGTGGACATGACCCTCGTCCAGGCGGCGGCCACCACGTTCCAGGGC
>JBKPAA010000050.1:0-21322 GCA_046726215.1 Actinomycetota bacterium
GGCCGATCCCCAGCGACGAGAATCGATCACCGACTGGGACGTTGGGGGCTCACACGTACTCGACCGACGACCGGAGGTTCTCCGTGTACGCCAACACCGGCGGCATCCAGCGGCCCGAGACGAGCGGCCGCACCACCGGCCCAAGCGCCGGCCGCCGGGCCGTCATTGCGGCCGGCGGCTTGGCCCTGGTCGCCGCGGGCTGTGCCGGGGCCTCCAGCTCCGCCCCGGGGGCAACGCACCCCACGTTCGAGCGGGCCGACGGGTCGTCCATCGCCTACGAGCAGCCGGTCGCCGACGTAGCTGACCTGCTGGCACCAGCCGCCGATGGCCAACCGTGGCTCATCCTGGGATCGATGTTCGACCCCAAGTCCGGCACCACGGTGGCCTCCATGTGGTCGGCGGACGACGGCCGCACCTGGGAGCGATCCGACGTGAAACCCGCTCACAAGGGTGTCAGCGAGGTCATCACGGCCGGGCAGCGCGACGCCGACGGCAACATCGTGGCCGTCGGCTGGGTGGGCGACGAGCCGGAGTCCGACGCGGCGATCTGGATTTACCAGGCCGGCGGCGACGACAAGGGCTGGACGCTCAGCACGCCCAAGGACATGGGGGGAAAGCAAGAGCAGTGGGCCTTCGACGTGGCCAGCAACAAGATCGGAACCCTGGTGGCGGGGGGCGAGAGCGCCTGGGGTGAGGTCCGCCCGCTGCTGTGGTTCAGTACCGACGGCAAGGCTTGGCACAGCGTCGACGGCGGCCCCGGAGGTCCGTTCGATGCCGCCGGCGACGAGTCGATCCGCGACATCGCGGCGACGGCCAACGGTTTCGTTGCCATCGGGTCGGCCACCGGCGACGGGCAGGACGGCGCCGCCTGGTTCTCGCCGGACGGCACGACCTGGTCGAGGGTCAAGGCGCCCAGCCTCGCGGGCCCCGGCCGGCAGGCGGTCGATTCGGTGGTCTGGGCCGGCGACGTCGTGGTGGCCGGTGGCTTCGTGACCGACGCCAACGGCCAGGGCCAGCCGGTGATCTGGCGCTCCGTCGACGGTGCCCACTGGGGCAACCCGTCGGCACCGCTGGCGCTCGACGGCGACGGGCGAACGGCGGCCGCGGACTACAGCGTGACCGGCCTGTCGTTCGACGGAGGCGGGATCACCGCCAGCGGCGGCAACGCCTGGCGCCCACACACCTGGTGGTCCACCAACGGCGGCCAGTCGTGGCAGCTCCTCCCCAACCCGGTGCACGCCGGGCTGTTCGGCGACGGTGTGGCGCTGGTCGATTCGGCCGCTGCGGGGCGCGTGCGCGTGGCGATCGGCAGCGAGCCCAGCGTCCTGTACATCGACTCCGCCAACCGCTGGCAGGACGCCTCGGGCGACGCATTCCCCAGCGGCGGGGTCCAACCCTTCGCCAGCTCGCTGGCGGTCGGCCCGAAGGCCACGATCGCCGCGGGCTACCGCCACAGCGCCCCCAAGGGTGCGACGCGCGAGACGTTCGGCGGACAGGTCTGGGTCGATCGGGGCGCCGGCGGTTGGGAGGCGATCGACAGCAAGAAGCTGGCCGCCGGTCAACTCACCGACGTCGTTCCGTTCAAGGGCGGGTTCGTCGCCGTCGGCACGGAGGACTTCGGTGTCGCCGCCGGGCGTCAGTTCCTGGGCGACAGCCAGCCCGACGGGCTGGTGTGGACCTCGCCCGACGGCCGGAAGTGGACCCGCCTCGGGGTCACGTTGTCCGCGGTCACCGAGGAGGACCTCAAGGTGATCGAGAACCCCGACGCCAACCAGGCGCCCGTCATCGCGGGCATCCTGGCCGGCCAGCCGCCCGAAACGGTGGCGCCGGCGGGCGGGCCCGGGGTGCGCTCGCTCGACGCCGCCGCGCCGATCGGCAACGGGTTCATCGCCGTGGGCGTGGCGTACGTGGGTGGCGACGCCGATCCCATCGTGGTCGTCTCCCCGGACGGCAAGGCGCTGAAGGGGGAGAACGCGGGGGCCGGCGGTGCCGGCACGCAGCGGTTCCGGGACGTCTGCGTCGCCAACGGCACGGCGATCGCCGTGGGGAGCGCGGCCGGGGCCGAGGGATCGGACGTGCTCGTGCGCTACCGCGCCAAGGACGGCAAGTGGTCCGAGGTGACCGATGACGGGTCGTTCGGTGGCGGCGGCAACCAGCAGGCCTACGGCTGCGCTGCCAGCGACGACGGTTTCATCGTCGTGGGCTCCGACGACCGCAGCGGCGACGCGGACGCCCGCGTGTGGACCTCCGAGGACGGGCTCGATTGGAAGCGCGCCGAGTCTGGGCTCCTGGGTGGCGGTGGCGACCAGTGGGCCAGCGCCGCCGCTGCTGTCCCCAGCGGGGGCTGGTTGATCGGCGGGACGGACACCGCGGTCGGCGACGGGGACGTGGCCCTCTGGCGCGTGGCCGGCAACGGCGACATCTCCCGCCGCGACCGGGGGGAGCCCGAGCTCGGCGGCACCGGCCGGCAGTCGGTGAGCAGCATCGCCATCGACGACGGCCGGGTGCTGATCGCCGGCAGCGACTACGGCCGCGTCGGGATCTGGGAGTCGGACACCGTCGACCGCTAGCGCCGCCGCGTTTTGTTCGCGGGAATGGCCGCCCGGGCGACCGATCCCGCGAAGAAAACGCGGAACTACCAGCCGCGATCGGCGAGCTTCGTGTCGAGCTGGGCGATCTCCTGGCCCCGCATCGCCTCACCCAGGCCCCGGCTCACCTTGGCCAGGATCCCGGGATCGTCGTAGTGGGCGGTCGCCTCCACGATGGCCTTGGCCCGCCGCGCCGGATCGTCGCTCTTGAAGATCCCTGAGCCCACGAAGTTCGCCTGGGCGCCCAGCTGCATGACCAGCGCCGCGTCCGCCGGGGTGGCGATGCCACCGGCGCAGAACAGCGGCACCGGCAGGGTGCCCGTCTCGGCGATCTCCTGGACGAGGCCGACCGGCGCCCGCAGTTGCTTGGCCCAGTCGTAGACCTCGGCAGAGTCGGCCTGCGTGATCTTGCGGATGTCGCCCAGGATCGAGCGAAGGTGGCGCACCGCCTCGACGATGTTGCCGGTGCCCGCCTCGCCCTTGGAGCGGATCATGGCGGCGCCTTCGCTGATGCGCCGCAGGGCCTCACCGAGGTTGGTGGCACCGCACACGAAGGGGACGGTGAACGCCCACTTGTCGATGTGGTGGGCCTCGTCGGCCGGCGTGAGCACCTCGGACTCGTCGACATAGTCGACGCCCAGCGCCTGCAGGATCTGGGCCTCGACGAAGTGGCCGATCCGGGCCTTGGCCATGACCGGGATGGTGACGCTGGCCACGATGCCCTCGACCAGTTCGGGATCGCTCATGCGGGCGACGCCGCCGTCGCGGCGGATGTCGGCCGGCACCCGCTCGAGCGCCATTACCGCCACCGCGCCGGCGTCCTCGGCGATCTTGGCCTGGTCCGCGGTGACGACGTCCATGATGACGCCGCCCTTGAGCATCTCCGCCAGGCCACGCTTGACGCGCACGGTGCCGGTGTCATGGGCAGGAAGGGGGGAACCTGCGGGTTCGCTCATGCGCCCAGTCTACGGGCGGCATAGGCCCAGGTCCCCAGCCACTTCCCGGTCCAATTGAGCTCCCCGGAACCGCACGCGGGCCCGAACGGGCGACTACAGCTCCCGGAGGAGCGCGATCCGTTCCTCCAGCGGGGGGTGGGTGTCGAAGAGGCGGTTGAAGCGCGACAACCGGCCCTCCCCCTGTGTCTGCGCCGCCGGCTGCTCGATCCACAGGTGGGCGGTGGCGCGGCTGGTGGCGTGGATCACCGTGGAGTCGTCCCGCAGCTTCTCGAGGGCCGAGATCAGCCCGGGTGGGTAGCGGGTCATCTCCACGCCCGAAACGTCGGCGAGCGTCTCCCGGCGGCGGCTGATGGTCCGCTGCATCACGGTGGCGATGAACGGCGACAGCAACAGGAGCGCGAAGCCAAGGATCGACAGGATCGCCAGGGGCCCCTGGTTGTCGCCGTGCTCCCGGTCGTAGTCCCGGTAGGGGTTCCGGCCCATGCCCCACCACAGCATGCGGATCCCGATGTCCGCCAGCAGCGCCACGACACCCACCATGGTCACGGCCAGGGTGGACACGAGGATGTCGTAGTTCTTCACGTGGGACAGCTCGTGCGCGAGCACGCCCTCGAGCTCGATCCGGTTCATCTTCTCGAGCAGCCCGGTGGTGACAGCGACGGCGGCGTTGCGGGGGTTGCGGCCGGTGGCGAACGCATTGGGCGCGGGGTCGTCCACCACGTAGAGACGGGGCTTGGGCAGGCCGGAGGCGATGCACAGCCCCTCGACGATGTTGTGGTACCGCGCGAACTCCTCGGCGGACGCCGGTCGGGCCCGGCTCATCCGCAGCGCCACCGCATCGGACTTCCAGTAGGCGATGAAGCTGGTGGTTGCCGCGATCACCACGGCGACGACGATCCCGATCGGCCCGCCGCCGATGAGGTAGGCAAAGGCGATCGCGACCGCGGCGACGAAGATGACGAACCCGGCGACGAGCACCCAGCTACGCCGCTTGTTGGAGGTGACCTGCTCGTACACGAATGACCCGACGGTGAGCGACGACGCTCAGAACCGCACCTGGGTCGGCCCACGCGACTCGTCGTCGGCCTCGAAGTACTCGCGTTCCGAGAAGCGGAAGGCGTTGGCCAGGATGTTGGAGGGGAAGCTCTGGATCTTGGTGTTATAGCGATACACGGTGTCGTTGTAGAACTGGCGGGCGTAGGCGATGCGTCCCTCGGTGCCGGTGAGCTCCTCCTGGAGCTGGGCGAAGTTCTGGTTCGCCTTCAGGTCGGGGTAGGCCTCCGACAGCGCGAACAGGGACTTGAGGGCCCCGGTTATCTGGTTCTCGGCCTCGGCCTGGTCGTGGGGACCGGAGGCGTTCATGCCCGCGTTGCGGGCCTCGATGACGGCATCGAGCGTCTCGCGCTCGTGGGCCGCATATCCCTTGACGGTCTCCACCAGGTTGGGGATCAGGTCGTAGCGCCGCTTGAGCTGCACGTCGATCTGCGCCCAGGCGTTCTCGATGCGATTGCGCAGCGAGACCAGCCCGTTGTAGCTGAACACGGCGTAGAGCCCGACGAGCACCACGACGACGAGGATGATGATCAGGGCGAGCACGGGCGCATCCTAGGCCGGGCCCGGCGGCCCGCAGGGGCGCACGCCTGTACGGTGCCGCCCGTCACGGCGTTCCATCGACCGCCGCCGGGCGTTCCGGCGGACCCGCCGACGGACCGGCCCGCCGGGCCCACGCCCCCGCCACCCGTTCCGGCGCCGAACCTCGCGAGCACCGCAACAAAAGGCGCCGGAACCGAATCCGGGTCAGCCGGCGAGGCGCTGGTAGCGCTCGATGTACAGCTCGGCGAGGCGGACCATCGAGAAGGCCTGGGCGCGCTGCTCGGCGGCCGCGGTGAGATCGGCGCGCAGGCGGCTGTCGTCCAGGGCCCGCGACAGCGCCCGCCCCAGTGCGTCGCTGTCCCCCGGCGGGGTCAGGAGCGCGTCCACGCCGTTGGTGGCCACGTTGCTGTAACCGTCGAGCTCCGAGGCCACCACCACGGCGCCCGCCGCCATGGCCTCCAACAGCACCACCCCGAACGACTCGCCGTGCAGCGACGGGGCGCAGAACACATCCGCGCCCCGCATGCGCGACGACACGTCCGCCTCGGTGAGCCGGCCCAGCCACTCGATGCGGGGGTCGCCGCCGTAGGCGGCCCGCAACGCTTCGGTCTGGGGACCGGTGCCGCCGACCCACACCCTCACCTCGGGCGGCAGCAGCCGCAGGGCGTCGAGCAGTACCGCCAACCCCTTGCGGTCCTCGTGCCGCCCGACGAAGAAGATCGTCGGCCCCGTCGTGGGGGCCGGCGTGGCCTTGGCGAACCGCTCGACCTCAATGCCGTTGAACAGCAGGTCGTACTCACCGCCTAAAGCCCTCCGGGCGGTTGCCAGCGCATCCTTCGACACCGCGCAGCGCAGATCGAGCCGGCGAGCCAGCCAGCGCACTCCCGGCTTCAGCGCGGCGTAGGCCGCGCTGTCGCCCGCCCGGTGGAAGGTCCCCACGATCGGCGCGTTGCGGAACAGCAGCGCGGTCATCGTGGGGCCCGGGACCAGCGGCTCGTGCAGGTGGATGACCTCGAACGCCTCGTCCCGTAGGGCGCGGATGGTGCGCAGCTGGGCGGCGGGGTCGGGCGCCAGGGGCGCCACCGAGCCGTTGGACGCCGTCGGCACGCTCTTGCCCAGGGGCGTCACACCGCCGTCGGGCGGCGGGCCGTCGCACGGTGCCAGCACCCGGACGTCCTCACCAAGGCCCCGGAGGGTTCGAGCCAGGCCCAGCACCTGCCCCTGGACGCCGCCGGGAACCGTGAGGCTGTAGGGGCAGACGAGCCCGATGCGCACCTCAGAACGTTACGGGTCGGTCGCAGACCGACGCCATTGGGGACGCCGAGTCGGCCGCAGGCCTGCGCCGCCACGGGGCGGAGGGCGTCGGTCGGGCAGGAGGGCGTGGGTCGGGCAGGAGGGTAGGTGGGTGACCGGCGCCCGGCGAGTAGACCGCCGTCCCCCGGTCACAGCTTGACCCGGCGGGCGCCGGGACGGTCGCTGGGCCAGTTGGGCTGGAGCAGGTGCCATTGCTCGGGAGCGCGCCGGATCAGTCCCTCGAGCTCGTCGGCCATGGCCTGGGTGATCCGAGCCACGTCGTCGCGGAAGGATCCCCGGCGCTCCGCGGTAATCGGCGGGCGCAGGATCGCACGGTGCTTCCCGCCGCCCTGGTCGTAGACGCCCGTGGGGATCAGCGGCGCACCGGTCCGCAGGCCCAGCACCGCGGGGCCGGAGGGCAGCGTTGTCGTCTCCCCGAAAAAGGTCACCTCGGCGCCACCGCCGCCGACGTCGCGATCGCACAACAGGGCGACCACGTGCGCGTGCTTGATCGCCGAGACGATCGAGCGTCCCGCGTCGGGGCCTAGGGGCACGATCTGCATGCCGATTCGCTGGCGGAACTCGACGAACCAGTCGAACAGGGCCGGTGGTTCCAGGCGTTCCACGACCGCCGTCACCGGCACCTGCTTGACCCTGGTGAGCCAGTGCGCGCACCACTCCCAGCTCCCGAGGTGCGGCAACACGAGCAGGGGACCGACACCGCGCGCCAGCGACTCCTCGATGTGCTCGTAGCCGTCGCAGGTGAGGCCACGGTCGAGCTCCTCGGGGGCGATCGTCGGGAGGCGGAACGACTCGCCGTAGTAGCGGCCGTAGGACCGGAACACCTCTCGCACCCGTCGCTGGAGCTCGAGGCCCCGCAGGCCGGGGTCGACCCGGCGTTGGTGACGCTCGACCATGGTGCGCTGATCACCGGGCCGTAGCGCCGCCAGCCCGGCCACGCCAGGTGCGAGGACGTCGATCACGGGGCCCGGCAGGACCTGGGCGATCGCGAAGGCGCCTCGATATGCGGGGGTGACGACATCCATCACGGGGCCATAGGTCGGGGGATCGGTGGACGACCGGTGGCGAGACCGTAGGTCAGCCGGGGCCCGCTCAGCGGCTACGGCGGTGGCCGACCGCCCGCCGGCGCCAGGTCCGCTGGGTCGACCGGGCCACGCGACGGGCCCGCCAGCGAACGGCCAGCGGCTGCACCTGCGGGGCCGACGCCTGGCGCCACACCCGCTCGAACCGCTGACCCGCGGTGATCAGCGTCAGTACCAGCATCACCCACAGCACCGGCACCAGCAGCGACTCGAACAGCAGGCCGAACCCGAGGATGATGAGCCGCTCGGCCCGCTCCATGAGCCCACCACGGGCGTCGAAGCCCAGGGACTCGGCCTTCGCACGCTCATAGGAGACCAGCAGCGACACCGCAAGCACGGCCAAGGGCAGGACCGACACCCGTCCGGGTTGGGTGGACGCCAGGTACCAGGCGACGCCGCCCAGGAGCAGCGCATCGCTGACGCGGTCGATCACGGAATCGAAGAACGCCCCCCGGGGCGAGGCGGTGCCCGAGGCCTTGGCGACTGCCCCGTCGAGCACGTCGGGCACGGCGGTGAGCACGAGCAGCACCAGCCCGGCCCGCAGCCAACCCTGTGCGATCGTGAGCGATGCGGCGGTGGCCATCGCCAGGCCGGTCAGGGTCAGGTGGTTGGCCGTGATACCGGTGCGCCTGATCTGGGCACCGATGGGCCGCAGGCCCTTCTCGAACGTGCTCCGCCAGCGTCCGTCGAACATCGTGTCTCCCGTTTCAGCACGCGCCACTGCGTGCCGGATCAGGCTAACGGGTGACGTCCACCGGCAGCGACCACCTGCACACGCCCGGCGCGGCCACCGCGGACCGGCCGCTAGCCTCGCATGCACGGCGCCGATGTCTCGTGGACACAGGGGGTCCTGGTGAAGCGGTATGCCACCGATCACATCCGCAACGTCGCACTGGTGGGACACGGCGGCTCGGGCAAGACCAGCCTGGCCGAGGCGCTCCTGCACCGCGCCGGCACCATCAACCGCCTCGGGCGGGTCGAGGACGGCACGACGGTGTGCGACTACGACCCCGAGGAGCAGCGCCGCGGCATCTCGCTGTCCCTGGCGGTCGCCCCGTTCGAGTGGCGGGCCCACAAGATCAACCTCATCGACACCCCCGGCTACGCCGACTTCATGGGCGACGTGGCTGCGGCGCTGAGGGTTGCCGACCTGGCGGTCTTCGTCGTGAGCGCGGTCGACGGTGTGGAGGTCCAGACCGAGGCGGTGTGGAAGATGGCGGCCGAGCTCGGCCTGCCCCGCATGGTGTTCGTTAACAAGCTCGATCGGGAGCGCGCCAGCTTCGACACCACGTTCGACCAGCTGAGGGACCGGCTGGGCGCCGGCGTCGCCCCGCTCGAGCTGCCGATCGGCGAGGAGTCGAGCTTCCGGGGGATCGCCGACCTGCTCACGGACACCGCCCGCATCTACGAGGGCGGCCGCCCCCACACCGAGGCGATCCCCGAGGACCTCGAGGCCCGCGAGCACGAGGTCCGCGACGCCCTGGTCGAGGGCATCGTCGTGGCCGACGACGACATGCTGGAGCGCTACCTCGACGGCGACGTGCCGGGCGTCGAGGAGCTCGAGCGCACCCTGCACGACGGCATCGCCGCCGCCACCGTCTTTCCGGTCCTAGTCGGCTCCGCCACCCACGAGGTGGGCATCGACCGCGTGGCGGACTTCCTGGTGGAGATCGGGCCGACGCCGCTCGACCGGACCACGTCGGTCCGGGCCGGGGACAGCGAAGTCGAGGTCGAGGCCAAGTCCTCGGGCGACCCCCTCGTGATCGTGTTCAAGACCATCGCCGACCCCTACGTCGGCCAGGTGAGCTTGTTCAAGGTCCTGTCGGGCACCCTGCGGCCCGACGATCACCTGACCAACAGCCGTAGCGGCGGCGACGAGCGGCTGCATGGCCTGTTGACGATGCGAGGCAAGGAGCAGGAGCCGGCCAGCGAGCTGGTGGCGGGTGACATCGGCGCGGTCGCCAAGCTGGCGGGCACGATCACCGGCGACACGCTGGCTCCGCGGGGCAAGCCGGTCGTCGCGTCGCCGATCGAGCAGCCGGAGCCGACCCTGGCGGTTGCGGTCGTGCCCAAGACCCAGGCCGACGAGGACAAGCTCGCGCCCGCCCTCCACCGCCTCCAGGAGGAGGACCCCTCGCTGGTTGTCGAGCGGGTCGACGAGACCCACCAGACCCTGCTCAAGGGCACCGGCGAGACCCATCTGCAGATCACGATGGAGAAGCTGACCCGCAAGTTCGGCGCCAATGTCGAGACCGAGCCCGTGCGGGTCCCCTACCGCGAGACGATCACGGGGGTGGCGAAGGGCGTCGAGGGACGCCACAAGAAGCAGACCGGAGGCCACGGCCAGTTCGGGGTGTGCGTCATCGATCTCGAGCCCCTTCCGCGGGGCGGTGGCTTCGAGTTCGAGAACCACGTCGTGGGCGGTGCCATCTCCCGGGGCTACATACCGGCGGTGCAGAAGGGCATCGAGGAGACGATGCGGTCGGGCGGGGTGCACGGCTACCCGGTGGTCGACGTGAAGGTCACCCTCATCGACGGGAAGGAACACTCGGTCGACAGCTCGGAGATGGCGTTCAAGGTCGCCGGACGGCTGGCGTTCCGGGCCGCCATGGCGCAAGCCGATGCCGTGATCCTCGAGCCGATAAGCCGGCTCGAGGTCACGGTCCCGGTCGAGCTGCAGGGCGATGTCATGGGTGACCTCAACGCCCGGCGCGGCCGCGTTCAGGGCACGGAGGCCTGGGGCGACGGCACGCAGTCGATCGTCGCCCTGGTGCCGACGTCCGAGATCCAGCGCTACGCCATCGAGTTGCGCTCGCTGACCGGCGGCCGCGGCCGCTTCCGGGCAGTGCACAATCACTACGACGTCCTGCCTGGCCACCTGGTGGACACGGTCCGGCGCGAAGTGGGCGTGGAGGCCTGAGGCTCGCGCCGGCACCACGGCGCACGCCGCGAGGGGGTGAGCCCTGATGGGCTTGGAGCGATGCGACGAATGCGGCTTCGATCCCGGCGAGCTGCGTCCTCGCAACCTGCCGGTCGCGATCCGGTCGTACGGTCGGCGCTACCGGGCGCCGTTGACCCGGGGTCTCGCGGGCGAGGACCTCGACGCGATCGTGCGGCGGGCCCCGTCGGCGGACGTGTGGTCCGCCATTGAGTACAGCGCCCACGTGCGGGACATCTTTCGCGTCTTCGACGATCGGGTGCGCTGTGCCCTGGCCGACACCGACCCCGCGGAGGCCGTGGTCGACTGGGAGGCCAAGGTGGCGGCGGCGGCGCCGACGCTCGACCGGGAGGAACTGGCCGACGACCTCGACGATGCGGCCGACTCGTTCGCCACCGTGCTGTCGGAACTGGCCGACGACGAGTGGCGGCTCCCGACTCTGACGGGCCGCGGGCAGCCGGCGACGATCGCCGAGCTCGCCGTCATCGCCGTCCACGAGGGCAGCCACCATCTCCTCGACGTGGGCCGGGTTCTGCGCGCCGCCCGCGGACGCTGAGTTGCCACGGCCGCCCTCGCGGCCGTGGCTGATCAGGCCGGCAAGGCCTCCTCGATCGCCGCGACCAGTTCGCCGGAAGTGGGCTCGACCATGGGGCTGAAGCGGGCGACGACCTTGCCACCCGGCGCGACGACGAACTTCTCGAAGTTCCAGCGGATGTCGCCGGTGTGCCCGTCGGCCGCGTCGGGCACGTCCACGAGCTGCTGATAGAGGGGGTGGCGGCCGTCGCCGTTCACCTCGATCTTCTCGGTCAACGGGAACGTGACGCCGTAGTTCGTCGAGCAGAAGGTCGCGATCTCTTCGGCCGAGCCCGGCTCCTGGGCGCCGAACTGGTTGCACGGCACGCCCAGCACGGTGAAGCCGCGGGTGACGAAGCGCTCGTGGATCTCCTCGAGCCCCGTGTACTGCGGCGTCAGGCCGCACTGCGACGCCACGTTCACGAGCAGGACTGCCTGGTCCTCGTACTCGTGGAGGTCGGCGGGGCGGCCGTCCAGGGAATTGATGCTGACGTCATAGATCGACATGGTGGGCAAGCTATCGGCCTCACCCCCGGGTTGCCGTTCCGCCGGAACGCCGCTGCGTACCCGCAGGGCGACGCCGACCCCGGCGAGGATGACCAGGCCCCCGAGCACCTGCGCCGGGGTCAACGACTGCTGCAGCCACGCCCAAGCGACGAGCGTCGCCACCACCGGCTCGAGCATGCCGACGGTGCCCACGGCGGTCGCCGGGAGGCGCGCCAGCGCCGCCAAGTCGAGCATGTAGGGCACCAGGGTCCCCAGGACGACGACGGCACCGAGAGCCACCCAAACTGGCACGTCGATGCCGTCCAGCCGGCCCCCGAGCGAGGTGGCCTCGGCGAGGACCGACCCCTCGACGCGCCACAGCGGCTCCAGCGGCACCCAGAACAGGCTGGCGAAGGCGAACGTCCAGAATGCCGAGGCCGCAGGATCGATCCTTCCCGCTGAGTGGCGGCCCACGAGCAGGAAGGTCGCCAGGCAGGCGGCGGCCGCCAGTCCCGCCGCCAGGCCGGCGGCGTCGAGCCTGGCGTCGGTCCACACCTCGGCCACCAGCGCAAGGCCGGTCAGGGACAACGCCAGCGCCACCCAGACACCACTCCCCACCCGCTGACGCTGCACCACGCGGGCGTACACCGCCACCAGGACCGGACCGGTGAACTCGAGGAGGATGGCGATGCCGACCGGTAGTCGGTCGATGGCCTCGAAGTAGAACCACTGGATGAGCGCCGCGCCCACGACGCCGAGGACGGCGAGTTGGGGCATGCTCCGGCGCGGCACCCGTAGCCGCGGCAACGAGCCCAGCGCGGCCATCACCGCCAGCAAGCCCACCGCGGCACCCGTGCAGCGCAGTGCCGCCAGCTGGCGAGGTGCGATCCCGGCATCGAGCACCGCCTTGGAGACGCTGGCGTTGGCGCCGAACAGCGCCGCCGCCACGCTCACTTGGGCATACCCCCGCGCTGCGTGCGAACGAGTCGTGGGGACCACGGCGGTGGGCTCCGCCGCCGGAATCGTCATCCGGCCAGGGTGGCAAGCTTGGGCGCGCTAGAACCAGATCAATGGACCTGTCACAGCTGTCCCCTTCCGACGCCGTCGTTGCGTTGCGAAGTCTCGAGCGCCGCTACCGGGGACTCTTCGCCGCCCTGAGTGAAGACGAGTCACCCGACGATCTGGCGCACCGGCGGGCCGGGGACTGGTCCGCGGCCGGCCACGTGGTGGCCGCCGCCCGGTTCATCGCCGGGGCCGACCAGGCCCTCGCCAAGGTCCTGGTCGCCGACTCGCCTTCGGTGCCGGCGACCGACGTCGATCCTGCGGCCGCGGCAGCACCCAGCGCCCCCGCCGGTCCGGTCGACGAACTGCTGGCCGAGCTGGGTTCGAAGGCCAACGCCCTGGCGGAGCGCATCGCCAACGTACCGTCGGGGGACTGGACGCGCCCGGCGGCCGTCGACGACGGCCGCACCATCACCGCCCTCGACATCGCCCGGGCCGCAGTCGACGCCGGCATCACCCACCTGCGCGAGGCCGAGAGAGTGCTGGCCGCGGTCCGGGGGGGGCCCGCCGACCCGGACTGAGGCGCGCCGGGAAGGGCGTGGGCGCTTCCGCCGCATCGACGGCAGCGCCCACACGTACCACTACTTCCAGCTCAAGCGCGTGATGATCTCGATCGGTGGAAAGACCGCCTGGGCATCGCTGCCGTAGATGATCTGACCATTCGCCGATCCGCCGCTGTTGCTGTTGCGGAACAGCCACGCTTCGAAACCGCCGAACTCATCGGTCGGCGGCCGGTTCCGAAGCACCGCCGGCGTGTACGTGCCATTGCCGTCCCAGTCGCCCGGCACCGGCAGCTCGAGGTACGCGGCGCTGCCATACACGAACGAGATGTCGGCAGCACCGCCGGCAACGCTGTTGCGCAGCAACCAGCTGTCGCCGCGCACGACGCCGATGGTGTCGTCGCCGTCGCCGTCCCAGTCGCCCGTGATCGGAACGTCGCGCCCGTGGCTGTAGGCGACCACGGTGTCCGGCGGCCCGGCCGTATTGCTGTTCCGCAGCTGCCAAGTCATGGAGCCCGACGCGTCGAAGTCGTAGAGAAGCACCCCGACCGTGTCGATTCCGTCGCCGTTCCAGTCGCCGACGACGGGAATGGTGCCGAGCTGGTCGACCGCGACGAACCGGACCTGACCGAAGACGAACGGCGTGACCGTGGCGGAGCCACCGCTGTTGGAGTTCCGCAGGTACCACGTGTACCTGACCACACCGCCCGGGCCCGGCGTGAAGCGCACCACGCCCACCGTGTCGTGACCATCGCCGTCCCAGTCGCCCATCACCGGGATGTCGCCACTTCTCCCGTAACGGAACGTACTGGTGGCGACGCCGCTCGTCATACTGCTCCGCAGGTACCAGGTGGCGTCGTTGAAGATCGCCGGCTTGGATCGAACCGGCACCTGCGCGTCGACCGCGGCCGGCTCGACGATCACGCTGGCCGCCGCCAATGCCGCCAACACGAACACGCCGATACGACGGGCTCTCTCGTGAACCATGTGTCCGCCTCCCTCACGAGCTACGCCCGGTGCAGGAAGGTCCCGCACCGCCCTGTCATCTTCGCGCCCCGCCTCACGTTGCGCACCGATGGCTTGTAACTCGGGACGAGCGAATCGACGAACTAGTCGCCTGGGCCGCCGTCGGTCGAGAACGTCCTACCGGAACTCGGACCAGTCCTCGGGGTTCTCCTCCACGAAGTGCTCGACGACCCGGCCATCGTGCCCGTCAACCAGGACGAGGCCCCGCCTGGCCGGCGGGTTCTCGTCCGAGTACAGCAGGATGCGCCAGGTCGGCCGGCTGAGCAGCCCCCGCCATCCCATCTGCGCCGAGGCGTGTCCCACCGGGAAGCCGACGGTGCGAGACGCCGCCACCAGGGCGTCCTGCTCGTCGACATCCAGGCTCCAGGCGGTCACCAGCTGGTAGGCGCCGACGAGGGCCAGCAGCACGCCGGCGAACAGGAACCCGCCGTTGACGTAGGGCGAGTCATCCACCAGGGCCCACACGGCCACGCAGGCGGCCGCAGTCGCCAGGTAGAGGTAGCCGGGGATGCGCCGCCGGTTGTTGTCGGGGAACAGGTAGGGGCCGACGTACCCGGCGGCGTGGAGATCGTCGGGCAGCTCGTCGACGACGTCCTCGTCGACGACGTCCTCGTCGTGACGGGGTTGGGCGTCGTCGGGCACGACCGAAATGAAATCACCCGGCGGCGGGCCCCGGCCAAGCGGCGCGGAGCTTGCTCCACGTGTCGCCGAGGGCCTCGGGGAGGACCCGCACCTCCGCCACGGCAGTCATGAAGTTGGAGTCCGCGTTCCACCGGGGCAGCACATGGACGTGCATGTGCCACGGGATCCCGGCTCCCGCCGCCTCGCCCAGGTTGAGCCCGACGTTGACGCCTTGCGGCCCGTACGCCGCCTTGATCGCCACCACCGCGTCCCGCACCGCCGCCCACAGCTCGGAGGCCTCGTCGGGGGTCAGGTCCTCTAGCTCACCCACCTCCCGGTAGGGCATCACCAGCAGGTGACCGCTGGTGTAGGGGAACGCGTTGAGGATCGCGAAAGTGAGCTCGCCCCGCCAGACGATGCGGGTCTCCTCGTCCGGCAGCCCGGAAGCCAGGATGCGCCGGAACAGCGATCGCTCCCCGGCCGGTTCGCCGTTGCCGGCGACAGTGACGTACGACGACCGCCACCCGGCCCACAGGCGGTCCATGACCCGTGACGCGGGCTCCTTCCCGCCCTCGGCGGTCACTTGTGGGCGGCGACCTCGTCGCGCAGCCGCTCGACGAAGGTGGCCACCGGGACGTCGCGCTCGACCTCCCCGCCGCGAGGGTTGTCACCCACCGTGTCGTTCGCAACGTCGTCGTCTCCGATCACGACCACGTGGGGCACCTTCTCGAGCTTGGCCTTGCGGATCCGGGCCCCGAGCGGCTCGTCGGCGTCGGCGACGTCGACCCGGAACCCCTCCCCGCGGAGCCGCTCCACCAGCGACTCGGCGCGAGGCTGGTGGTCGGACCGCACGGGCAGCACCTGCACCTGAACCGGTGCCAACCAGACCGGCAGGGCGCCGGCGGTGTGCTCGAGCAGCACGCCGAAGAATCGGTCGAACGACCCGAAGAGCGCTCGATGGATCATGCGGGGCTGATGGCGTTGGTTGTCGGCACCCACGTACTCGATGCCGAACCGGCCCGGCTCCTGGAAGTCGACCTGCAGGGTCGAGAGCTGCCACCGGCGCCCGATGGCGTCGCGCACGTGCACGTCGATCTTCGGGGCGTAGAACGCCCCCTCGCCCTCCGCCACCACGTAGGGGATGCCGGCGGCTTCGATCGCCTGGCGGAGCGCCACCTCGGCCTCGTCCCAATCGGCGATGTCGCCCACGAACTCGTCGGGCCGCGTCGAGAGCTCGGCCTCGAACTCCTCGAAACCGAAGTCACGCAGCAGCTTCAGCACGAACGCGAGCAAGCTGCTCAGCTCGCCCGCGAGCTGCTCGGACGTGCAGAAGATGTGGGAGTCGTCCTGGGTGAAGCCCCGCGCCCGCAGGAGGCCGTGGACGACGCCGGACTTCTCGTACCGGTAGACCGTCCCGAACTCGAAGAGTCGGAGCGGCAGTTCGCGGTACGAGCGCTGCCGAGACGCGTAGATGAGCACGTGCATCGGGCAGTTCATCGGCTTGGGGTAGTACTTGTGCCCCTCGTCGAGCTCCATCGGCGGGTACATGCTGTCGGCGTACCAATCGAGGTGGCCGCTGGTCTCGAACAGGTCGGCCTTGGCGATGTGCGGGGTGAACACGAACTCGTAGCCGGCGCGCTCGTGCTCGGCGCGGCTGTAGTCCTCCATGAGCTTGCGCACCAGGCCGCCCTTGGGGTGGTACAGCGGGAGGCCGCTGCCCACCTGGGGAGGGAAGTGGAAGAGGTCCAGCTCGACACCGAGCTTGCGGTGATCGCGCTTCGCCGCCTCCTCGAGCTGGTGGAGGTGGGCTTCGAGCGCCTTGCTGCTGTCCCACGCGGTGCCGTAGATGCGCTGCAACTGCTCGTTGTGCTCGTCGCCCCGCCAGTAGGCGCCGGCCACCCGCATGAGCTTGAAGTGCCCGAGGTGCCGCCCGGTGGCCTCGACGTGGGGGCCGCGGCACAGGTCGATGAAACCCGGCCGGCCGTGGAACGGCGCGTGCTCCTTGGGTTTGGCGGGCGGGTTCTCGTAGGTGCGCACGGCGCCGGCGTCGCTCGTCGCCGACATCGGATCGGTGGCGGCGTTGGCGATGATCTCGAGCTTGAAGGGATGGTCGGCGAAGATCTCGCGGGCGTCGTCGGCCGGGATCTCGTCACGCACGAACGGCTGGTGCTCGTCGATGATCTCGCGCATGCGGGCATCGATGCGGCCGAGGTCCTCGGGGGTGAACGTGGCGCCGTCCGGCAGTTGGAAGTCGTAGTAGAAGCCGTCCTCGACCGGCGGACCGATGCCGAACGTGGCGTCAGGGAACAGGTCGAGGACCGCCTGCGCGAGGACGTGGGCCGTCGAGTGGCGGATCGTGTAGAGCCCGCGCGGGCTGTCGGCCGTGACGATGGCCACCCGGTCGCCGTCGTGGAGCTCGGCCGACAGGTCACGCTCCTCGCCGTTGACGTCGGCGATCACCGCCGCCTTCGCCAGGCCGTGGCCGATGGCGCGCGCGAGATCGGCCGCGGTTGTGCCCGACGGCTGTCTGCGCGTCGAACCATCGGGCAGCGTGATCTCGATCTCGGCCATGAAAACCGAGGTTACCGACGTCCGCTGGCGGCACCGGAAAGCGTTTGGGCGGCACCCACCGTCGGGCGCTCGTCGGCCTCCGCGCCCCCGTTGCCCCCGTTGGCCACGACGGCCGGCGGCTGCGCCGGCAGCGCGTCGGGCGTTCGGGTGGCGTACTCGTCCACGTAGTCCTGCCCCGAGAGCTCGCGGATCTCGAACATCAGCTCGTCGGTGAGCTCGCGCAGGATGAGGTGGTCGTCGCGGCGGTCTCGGTAGTGGCCGACGTCGATCGGTCGCCCGATGCGCACGGCGGCGGCCCGGAACGGCCGGGGCACGTTCTGGCCCGGGGGCTGGATCTCCCTGGTGCCCACCAGGCCGACCGGCACCAGTGGTGCCCCGGTACGCAACGCCAGCCGCGCCGGTCCGGTGTGGCCGCGGTGCAACAGGCCGTCTCGACTCCGGGTGCCCTCGGGGTAGATGCCGAACAGCTCGCCGGTCTCGAGGACCCCAGCGGCGGCGTCCAGCGCCCGGCGGCTGGAGTCACCCCCCGAGCGGTCGATGGGGATCATGCCGAGGGCGGGGAACAGGTGCTTGGTCTTCCAGTTGTCGAGGTACTCGGCCTTGCCAACGAAGGTGATCCGCCGCGGCAACACCGACGGCAACAGGAACGAATCGATCACGGACACATGGTTGGGGCAGATGACGGCGCCGCCCCTCTCCGGGATGTTGCTTGCGCCCTCCAGGTGTACGCGCCAGCCAAACCTGAACACCGGAGTGAGCACGGCACGCGCCATCGGGTACAGCCACCCGTATTGGCGCTTGCCGCGTCTGAACACGCCCCGAAGCCTATGTCTCCGAGCGTCGTCGCGGGGCACGCCCCGTGACGGCGGCACGGGCTGCGAGGCAGCCGGGCCCGCATGGACTGGCGTCGCAGGTCAGGGACGCGTGAGGTCCACCCCGATCAGCGCCGCCCCGGCCGTTACTCCCTCACCGGCGTCGGCCGCCTCGTCGAGAAGCCGCAGGGCCAGGGGCGTGTCCATGTCGTCGTCGAGCGCGGCGCGCACGGCCTGGAGCACGCCTTGATGCGTCGCGGCAGCCTCGGCGGCGGTCGCCTGCCAGCGCTTCAGGCGGTGGGTGGCGTCGGGCATCACCTCGTCGTCCCAGTCCCACTCCCGCCGGTAGTGGTGCGCCAGCACCGCCAGCCGGATGGCGCGGCTGTCCCAGGCCTTGCGAAGCTCGGACACGAACACGAGGTTGCCGAGCGACTTCGACATCTTCTCGCCGTCCATGCGCACCATCGCCTGGTGCATCCAGTGGCGCACGAAGGGCTCACCGGTGGCGGCCTCCGACTGGGCGGCCTCGCACTCGTGGTGGGGGAAGATGAGGTCACATCCGCCGCCGTGCAGGTCGATGGTCGTCCCCAGCTCCCGCAGCGCGAGCGCCGAGCACTCGATGTGCCAGCCGGGCCGGCCCGGTCCCCACAGCGACTCCCATGACGGCTCGTCGGGGGCGGACGGCTGCCAGAGCACGAAGTCGAGCGGATCGCGCTTGTGGGGATCGTCGATGTTGCCCCCCCCCTCGGCCGCCAGGCGCAGCATCTCGTCGCGATCCAGGTGGCTCACCTGCCCGAACCGATCGAAGCTGGACACGTCGAAGTACACGCCACCCCCGGCCTCGTAGGCGTGGCCGCGATCCAGCACCATGCCGATGAATCCGCGGATGTCAGGAATCGCCGACGTGGCGCGGGGCTCGCTCCACACCGGGAGCACGTCCAGGGCGCGCATGTCGTCGTCGAACCGCGCCGTCTCGGCGGCGGCGAGGTCCAAGTAGTGCACGCCGAGCTCGCGAGCCTTGCGGAGGATGTCGTCGTCGACGTCGGTGATGTTGCGCACGCAGCGGGTCTCGTGGCCGCGGTCGCGCAGCCGCCGCTGCAGCACGTCGTAGGTGAGGTAGGTCGCGGCATGGCCCAGGTGGGTGGCGTCGTAGGGCGTGATGCCACACGTGTACATCGTCACCACCGGGCCCGGCACGAAGGGGATGACCTCGCCCCGCGCCGTGCAGTGGAGCCGCATGGGCTCGGCGCGTGCTTCGCCGGCCGTCACGCCGGGTGCTCGCTCTGCGGCGTTGCGGGTCCCCGGGCGCCGGCGGCCCCGCCGGCCCCGCCGTCACGGATGCCGGTGAGCTTGAGGGCCACCCGGGTCTTGTAGTGCGTGTTGAGCTGCATCAGCACGGCGGTGAACGACTCGATCGGCGTCGCCATGGCCAGCTCGCCGGCGTTGAGGGGTCGCATGTTGGGGATCTTGGCCACGATGTCGCTGGTCACCTGGATGGCCGGGGGATGGTCGGAGCAGATGAGCACATCGCTCTCGATCGGCTGGGTGAGGTCGCCCAGCTCCCGGGCCGGCACGTGGTGCAGGGCGGCGGCGACCATGCACTGGGGCACGGCCGCCTGCACGCTGGCTGCCACCGATCCTCGGGGCGGCACCAGCGGTTGGAACTCCTTGCCCAGCCGGGTGAGTGCGTTGGCCATCGAGACCACGACCTTGCCTCGCAGCTTGTCCTCCACCGATGCCGCGGTCTGCGTGGCGCCGTCCCACGGCGTGGCGATGACCACCACGTCGGCGACGGCGGCCCCGGCGTTGTCGGCGGCGCCGATGGTGAGCTGGTGCTCCGGCCAGTGTTCGAGCAGCGCGTCGACGATCTCCATCGCCCGGTACTTCGACCGGGACCCGACCACCACCTCGAACCCCACCGCCGCCAGCCTCGCCGCCAGGGCCCTGCCCGCCGGACCGGTTCCACCGAGGATGCCGATGCGCATTGGTCTCCGCTCTCGCTGCTTGGCCGCGGCCCTGCTGGTACTCGCTCCGTGTCCCCGTCGCCGTCGACGGGCGCTGATCAGGGGGCCACGGTAGCGGCGGTCCGCCGGCGAGCGTCCAACGAGCGCTCGACCGGCGGCCGTGACCGCTTAGGGTCCGGGCGTCATGTCATGGGCACTGCGATTGTCGGGAGCGAGGTCCTCGGCGAGCGGCTCGGACGGGTCGACGTCCGCCGGCTCCGCACCCGCATCGGGCTCGTGAGCGCCGGCAGCGGTTCAGGCGTTGACGAGCGCGAGCAGCCGGGGCTTCGACTGCCGGATCTCGTCGGCCAGCAGGCGCTCGACCAGGGGGCCGACGAGGCTGCCGCCGTAGTGGAGGCGCATGGTCAACCGGCTGGCGCCGCCATCGGGTGCTATCCCTGCCTCCAGCACCCAGGGCGAATGGCGACGCCCGTCGTGCTCGAGCCGCTCGAAGCGCACCCGCATGGGGGGCTCGTGGACCGTGCGCACCATCCGCAGCCGCTTGGAGCGGGCGAACGGGCCCAGCCGGCCCCGGAGGTCGACCGACCAGGCCGGCCCGGGATCGCCCTCCCGTGCATCGACCGGCGTCGCCCGGGGAACGATGTCGAGCCACTCCGGATAGTGCGCGAGGTCGTCGACCCATCCGAAGAGCCGCTCGGGAGAGCAGGGGGCCAACAGGTCGGCGGTCACGTCCATTGCGGCGATCGTGGCATGGCCGGACCCGCCTCGTCAGGATCGGCCCGCATTGGCTCGCCGCCAGTGCGTGCCCGCCATCCCGGGCTGAACGGCGACCAGCACGCCGGAGCGCAGCCGTACCGAGGCCTCGGGAGCGGCGAGCTCGTTGCTGACGCCGCGCGTCGATCCGACGGCGAGGTCCTCGTCGCGTAGCGGGTACAGCAGCCCCTCGGTGACGACCCCCAGCGCCGGGCCGTGCAGTGGCACGAGCGACACCAGGTCACCGGGCTGACCGGTGAGCGCGGCCAGGTCCCGGATCACGGTCAGGTGGGCCTCGCCGATCCACGCCTCGACGTCCACCCCGGCGGTGCGGGGCGAGGCCAGCAACTGGGCGAGGGACAGCGTATGGTCGAGGCGGTCCCCGGCGCCGGTGACGACGACGATCCGCTCCGGACGCCGGGCGAGCGCCGCATCGAGGGCCAGGTCGAGGTCGGTGGCGTCCTTGGCCTCGGGATGCCGCTC
>JBKPAA010000051.1:0-23479 GCA_046726215.1 Actinomycetota bacterium
GTCGACCCAGCGAGGGGGACGAACGGCACGACGTCGACCACGCCCATGCGCGGGTGGACGCCCTGGTGGCGCCGGAGGTCCAGCGCGGCGACGGCCGCCCGCGCCACCGCCCGGGGCGCCTCCTCGCCGACCAGCGTGAGCACCGACCGGTTGTGGTCGGCATCCGAGTGCACGTCCAGCAACGAACCATCGGCAGCCGAAGCGATAGCCGTGACCACGTAGGGGCGGGAGCCTTCACTGATGTTCACGACGCACTCAAGCAAGGGCCAACCCCCGATGCGGTTGGCGAATCAACGAAAGGTACAGTGGCGGCCGTGAACCTTGGAGCACCCGAACTCCTCATCGTCCTGCTGGTCATCCTCGTCCTCTTCGGTGGCGCCAAGCTGCCCAAGCTCGCCCGCTCGATGGGCCAGGCCCAGTCCGAGTTCAAGCGTGGACTCAAGGAGACGCCCAGCAAGACGAGCGACGAGGACGACGAGAAACCAGCGGACCCAGGGTCGAACTGACCCGAGCAGGGGGGAGGCCCCCACCCGTGGGTGGCGCGCCGTAGCCGACGCGGATCGACCTTCGGGCGCTCGATCTGGCCTGGGGGGACTAGCTGCTGTGGCTGGCGTATGCCGCCAGCCGGCGGCGCTTGAGGATGCGGCGCCGTTCCCGCTCCGAGCAGCCGCCCCACACGCCGTGGTCGATGCGGTTGGCCAGGGCATGTTCGAGGCACTGCTCCTTGACCGGGCAGGTGGCGCAGATCCGCCGGGCGATCTCGACGCCGACGCCGTCGCTGGGGAAGAACGTGCTCGGGGATTCGTGGGCGCAGTTGCCACGTGCCATCCACTCGGTTTCCATCTGTCCTCCAGAAACGGCCTGCCCTTAATACGGAGCCGCGGGCGATTCGGTTCCCGACCTCTTGGCAATACCGATTAACCAACGTGCCTGGGAGTTCCCTGAATGTCCGCGGAAAAGCGGCTGGTCGCGGGGCGGGCGCTAGGCTGATTCGCCATGTCTGAGGTCGCACCCGAGGTCGAGCCACCCCGTGCCCACGCCCGCGTGGTGTACCTGGGCCCGGTGGCGCCCCATTGGGAGGTGCAATCCGATTTCGGCGATCGACAGATGATCGACGACTTCCGCGCCCGCGTGATGGCCCGCCTGGTGCTGCTGCCGCCGCACGACCCCCAGTTCCGGCGCAACCGCGAACGGGTGGTGCGCGACGCCGAGCGCGAGCACATCCTCCTCGAGTGGGACCTCGGCTATCCCGAGGACGAGGAGTCCTGAGCCACCGCGTCGGCATCCTCGAGGCTTCCAAGCCGCCCCGGACACGCTCGACGACCACCACTACCCTGGGAGCGTGCGCGACCCGCCAGACACGCTGAGCACGAGGGGCGAGCCGATGGCCGAGCGGTACCGCAACCGCGAGCTGTCCTGGCTCGACTTCAACAAGCGGGTCCTGGCCATGGCCGAGGACCCGCGGGTGCCGCTGCTGGAGCGGGCGAAGTTCTTGGCGATCTTCAGCCAGAACCTGGACGAGTTCTTCCAGGTGCGTGTCGCCGGGCTGAAGGACCTGGTGGCCGCCGGTGTCGCCACCACCAGCCCCGACGGCCGGACCGCCGCCCAGCAGCTCCTGGACATCCGCGACCGCCTGGACCTGCTGTTGCCGCGGATGCAGCCGGTGTTCCTCGACCAGGTGGCACCGGCCCTGGCCGAAGCCGGCATCCGGCTTTCGTCATGGGCCGATCTCGACGAGGAGGACGAGAAGTTCCTGGTAGAGACGTTCGAGGAACGGATCTTCCCGGTTTTGACCCCACTGGCGGTCGACCCGGGCCACCCGTTCCCGTACATCTCGAACATGTCGCTCAACCTGGCGGTGATGGTGCGCGACCCCGTCGAGGAGGAGCGGCGCTTCGCGCGGGTCAAGGTCCCGTCGCTGCTGCCCCGGTTCGTGGTGCTGCCCGACGGCGAGCGCTACGTGCCGCTGGAGCAGGTGATCGCCGCCCATCTCGACCAGCTCTTCCCGGGGATGGAGATCGAGCAGCACCACGCCTTCAGGGTCACCCGAAACGCCGACCTGACGCTCGAGGAAGAGGAGGCCGACGACCTCCTGGCCGCCGTGGAGATCGAGCTGCGCCGCCGGCGCTTCGGGCGCGCCGTGCGCCTGGAGATCGACGCCGCCATGTCCGACGAGGTGCGCGAGCTCCTCCAGCGGGAGCTGGTCCTGGCGGACGACGACGTCTACGAGCACGTAGCCCCGCTCGACCTGGGGGGCCTGTGGGCGGTGCACGGCCTGGACCGTCCCGACCTCAAGGACCCGCCGTACACGCGGGTCACGCCGGCGCTGCTGTCAGCCGACGACGGGGAACGGGTCGACATGTTCGCCGCGGTGCGGCGCGGCGACATGCTGGTCCACCACCCGTACGAGAGCTTCCGGACCTCGGTCGAGGAGCTCGTGCGCCAGGCGTCGACCGATCCCCATGTGCAGGCGATCAAGATGACGCTGTATCGGACGTCGGGCGACAGCCCCATCGCCCGGTCGCTCATCCGGGCCGCGGAGCGGGGCAAGCAGGTGGCGGTCATCGTCGAGCTCAAGGCGCGGTTCGACGAGAGCGCCAACATCGAGTGGGCGAGGGCGCTGGAGACCGCTGGCGTGCACGTCGCGTACGGGCTCATCGGCCTCAAGGTCCACGCCAAGACGCTGCTCATCGTGCGGGACGAATCCGACGGGCTCCGGCGCTACTGCCACATCGGCACCGGCAACTACAACTCGCGCACCGCCCGCACGTACGAGGACATGGGACTGCTCACGTGCGATCCGGACATCGGCAGTGACCTCACGCAGCTGTTCAACGAGCTCACCGGCTACGGCCGCAACGTCGACTACCGGCGGCTGCTGGTGGCACCCCGGATGCTGCGCTCGGGCATCGTCGACCTGATCCGGGGCGAGGTGGCGGCCGAGCAGGCCCAGCCGGGCCAGGGCCGCGTCACCATGAAGATGAACAGCCTGGTCGATACCGACCTGATCGACGAGCTGTACGCCGCCTCCCAGGCCGGGGTGGGGATCGACCTCATCGTGCGGGGCATCTGCTGCCTCACGCCGGGGGTGGCGGGGTTGTCGGAGACGATCCGGGTCCGGTCGATCGTCGGTCGCTACCTCGAGCACTCGCGGATCTATCGGTTCGCCAACGGCGACGGGCCCGGGCGCCCCCGGGTGCTCATCGGCTCGGCCGACCTCATGCCCCGCAACCTCGATCGCCGCGTCGAGGTCCTGACACCGGTCGTCGAACCCGCGCTCCAGCAGCGGCTGGACGAGGTGCTCGAGGTCGAGCTGGCCGACGACGTGCTGGCGTGGACGATGGGCCCCGACGGGCGCTGGACGCGGGCGAGCCCGGGCGGTTCAATCGAGACCCACGCCCGGCTGCAGCAGCTCACCACCGGGCGCGGCGGCACGGTGCCGTCGGCAGCGGCCACGCTCTGACCGCCGCGGCTTCGCCGCGTCCGCCCGCTCTCCCTCCCGGCCGAAGCCCAAGCCCGGGACCCGAAAACGTTCCGGCGCCGATTTTGTGCGGTCCTCGCGAGGGATCGGCGACGGTGTCGGCGGGTACCGGCCCGGGAGGGGCTCGTCGGGTGCGGCAAAGTGTTCCGGCGCCGATTTTGTGCGGTCCTCGCGAGGGATCTGCGCCGGTACGACCGCCCGGCCTGCGCATCCCCTTAATTGTCAGTGGGCACTCGTAAGTTTCGCCCATGGACGCAGCACTGCTCGTCGTGGGCATCGTGGTCGGGCTGGGCGCCGGCCTGGCGGTCGCCGGAGCGATCGGGCGGTCGGTCGCGTCGTCGGCCGCGCACTCCGCGGCCCGGGCGACCGCGGAGGCGACGGCCGATCGGTTGCGGTCCGACGCCGGTGCCCAGCGCGAGGCGATGGTGCGCGCGGCCGTCGACACGGTCGTGGCCGTCGCGGGCGAGCGCCTCGGCGCGCAGGCCGACGCCGGGACGCGCGAGCTCGCGGCGCGCCAGCACGTCTTCGAGCAACGGGTCGGGGAGATGCGGGGTCGCGTCGCCGACGAGATCGCGCTGCGCAACGCCGCGGTCGAGCAGCGCATGGGCGACGTTCGCAGCGAGCTCGCCAAGGTGGCCGAGCTGGTCGCAAGCCTGCAGCGAGAGCGCGCCGAGCAACAGGGCCGTGTCGAGTCGCGGCTGGCCGAGGTGGCGGCGGTGAGCGGCAGGCTGGCCGAGACCACCCAGTCGCTGCGCCGCGCGCTCGCCAGCCCACAAGCCCGCGGTCAGTGGGGCGAGCGGATGGCCGACGACGTGCTGCGTGCCGCGGGGCTGGTCGAGGGCATCAACTACCGGAAGCAGACGCGGATCTCCGGCGCGGGCACAATCCCCGACTTCACGTTCATGCTGCCGGGTGGCCGGGTCCTGCACATGGACGTGAAGTTTCCCGTCGACAACTACCTGCGCTACCTCGAGGCGCCGACCGACGGTGAACGCGAGCGCCACCGCCTGGCGTTCGTGCGCGACGTTCGCGCTCGGGTCAAGGAGCTGTCGGGCCGCGTCTACATCCACCCCGACGACACGGTCGACGAGGTGCTCCTGTTCATCCCCAACGAGTCGGTGTACGCGTTCGTCCACACCCACGACCGCGACCTGGTCGACGTGGCGCTGCGGCAGAAGGTCGTGCTCTGCTCGCCGAGCACGTTGTTCTCCGTTCTCGCCGTCATCCGCCAGGCTGTGGAGCAGGTGCAGCTCCAGCGCACGTCCGACGAGATACTGGCGTGCCTGGGGGCCTTCGAGCAGCAGTGGGGCAAGTTCACCGATGCGCTCGACAAGGTGGGCCGCGGGCTCGAGACGGTGCGCCGGGGTTGGGACGACCTCGCCGGCCCCCGCCGCCGTCAGCTCGAGCGCCAACTCGACCGGGTGGGCGACCTTCGCTCGCGGCGCGAGCTGGGTGGCGAGGTCATGGGCGTCTGCGACACCACGATCGACGTGAGCGGCGTCGGGGCGGCCGGCGGCGGCGAGGAGGAGGTGATCCGCCGGGCTGCGGGCGATGTGCGCGAGCTTCCCCGGCCGCCCGACCTGCCCGGCGCGGCCGCCGCCGGGTGACGCCGTCGTCATTCTGAGTGCTATTACTTCGACGGGGCGAGCGCGGTCAGATCGGAGGGTTCTCGATGCGCCGTTTGCTCATCGCCGTTGTCGGCGTCCTGGCGTTGGTGGCGGCGGGATGCGACCTGCAGAAGGTGGTCCCGCCCGGCGACGCGCCCCTCCGCTACCGCGACGTCGTTTTCACCACCGTCACCACCACCAGCGACGTCACCTACGGCAGCGCCGCCAACCAGCAGGGCCAAACCGTCACGCTGAAGCTCGACGTCTACAGGCCGACGGGCGACGCCGTGACCAACCGCCCGGCGATCGTGTGGGTGCACGGCGGGTCGTTCCGGTCCGGAAGCAAGACCTCGCCCGAGATCGTCGACGAGGCCACGACGTTCGCCAAGAAGGGCTTCGTCAACGTCTCGATCAACTACCGCCTTTCCCCGAACGGCTGCACGGTGGTCGCGGCCGAGTGCCTCACCGCCATCGTCGACGCCAAGCACGACGCCCAGGCGGCGGTGCGCTTCCTCCGGGCTCACGCCGGCGAGTACGGCGTCGACGCGAGTCGCATCGCCATCGGGGGCACCTCCGCGGGTGCGATCACGGCGCTCAACGTCGGCTACGGACCCGAGGACGTCGGCAGCAGCGGTAACCCCGGGTTTGCCTCGACCGTCCGCGCCGCCGTGTCGCTGTCGGGGGCGAGGATCCTGACCACGCCGAACCCCGGCGAGGCCGCCGCGCTGCTGTTCCACGGGACGGCCGACACCCTCGTCCCCTACCAGTGGGCGCTGGACACCGTGGCCGAGGCGGAAGCGGCCGGCCTCCAGGTCTACCTGACCACGTTCGAGGGCGCGGGCCACGTGCCCTACACACAGAACCGCACCACGATCCTCGACCAGACCACCAACTTCGTCTACTGGACCCTCGATCTGACCCACGCGGCGCGCTGAGCGCATGGTCGCGTCCCACCCCGCCGCAGAGGGTTGGTCACCGACCCGCGGGGAGGGTATGAACCGCGACACCGTGCCTGCTCGACGACCTCGTCCCCGGCAATCGAACCAACCGAGGCCCGAGGTGCGTGCCGCCGGGGGCGTCATATGGCGGGCGGTCACGGTCGCCGACGTGAGCGGTGCCACCCGGCCGAGCGGGGAGATCGTGCTCATCCACCGGCCGCGCTACGACGACTGGTCGTTCCCCAAGGGCAAGCTCAACCGAGGCGAGGCATACAAGCGTGCGGCGCTTCGCGAGGTACGTGAGGAGACGGGGCTGGTGTGCGAGACAGGCGAGGAGCTGCCGTCGACCGTCTACGTGGATGGCAAGGGTCGCTCCAAGCTGGTCCGCTACTGGATGATGCGGGTCGTGGCCGTCAAGCCGTGGGTTCCCAACGCCGAGGTCGACCAGCGCCGCTGGGTACCGATCGACGAGGCCGCCGGGATGCTGACCTACGCGCACGACCGGGAGATGCTCGCCAGCCTGGTCGAGGCGCTCCCCGGCCGGTCGCCGGGGGCGCCGCACGCGCCGTGACGGGGAACGTTCAGCAATCCGTCGACGGAGGTGTGCCCGAGGGCCAGGGACGGGACGCCTGCCGGTCGTAGCGTGCGGGCATCAATCAACCTCGTGAGCAAGGGGGTGCTCCGCCAACGCTCGACGGCCGGTCGTTCCTGATCCGGCGGGTGCCGCCGGTACCGCCGCCGGCACGGCCGCGGGCGGTACGACCGTGGTCAGCCGCCGCCGGTACAGGGGTGCGCCGCCGAGCGAGCGCGCGCGGAGCGTGCGGTGGTGACGCCCGTCCGCCGAAGTCCGGTGCGACGCGGGGCGCCGTTTCGGCAACGTTCCGGCCTCGTTCACTCCTCGTTCATCTGCGCTCTCCCCGGCCGTTCACCTGGTCTCCCTACGGTGGCCACGACAGGAGCCTTGAGCTCATCGCGACAGCAAGCCCACAAAGGGAGGGCATCCGTGCAGTCCATCAAGAAGCGCCGACTGGCGTCGCTGTCGATCATCCTGGCTCTCAGCCTGACAGCGGCCGCCTGCGGCGACGATGACGACAGCGCCGGGACGGATTCTGGCAGCGGCTCCGACACCACCGCCGAGGGCGGGGGCAATGTCTCCGGAGACGTCAACATCTCGGGGTCGTCGACCGTGTTGCCGATCTCCACAGCGGCCGGCGAGGGTTTCCAGGACGAGAACGCCGACGCCACCGTGAACGTGGACGGCCCCGGCACCGGCGACGGCTTCGTGCTCTTCTGCGACGGCCAGACGGACATCTCCGACGCCTCGCGTCAGATCAACGAGGAAGAGGTCGCAGCGTGCCAGGGCAACGGCATCGAGTACACCGAGCTGAAGATCGCGTCTGACGGCCTCACCGTCATGACCAGCCCCAACAACGACGCGGTCGACTGCCTGAGCTTCGCCGACCTCTACGCCCTCATCGGCCCCGAGGCCGAGGGCTTCGCCAACTGGTCCGACGCCCAGGGCCTCGCCACGGAGCTGGGCTCCACCACCCAGTTCCCCGATGCGTCGCTGGACCTGACCGGCCCGGGCACCGAGTCCGGCACGTACGACTCGTTCATCGAGCTCGCCATCGCCGACATCGCCGAGCAGCGGGGCCAGGCCGACGACGCCACCCGTACCGACTACGACGCCTCACCCGACGACAACGTGATCGTGCAGAACGTCGAGGCGTCGGACAGCTCGCTCGGCTGGGTCGGTTTCGCCTACGCCGAGGAGGCCGGGGACCAGGTCAAGGAGGTCGGCGTGTCGGCCGAGCCCGGCGGCGACTGCGTCGAGCCCAGCGCCGACACGATCGCCGACGCCAGCTACCCGCTGTCCCGGTCGCTGTACATCTACGTGAACAACGCCAAGGCCGACGAGAACCCCGCAGTGGTTCCGTTCGTCGACTTCTACCTCGCCAACCTGAACGACCTCGTCACGAGCACCGGGTATGTGCCCTTGCCCGATGACCAGGTCAGCGCGACGACCGACGCCTGGGAGGGGCGCTGATCGGCGCCGCGGCTCAGCGATGCTTGATGGTGGGGCCGGGCTGTTGCAGCCCGGCCCCACCGCGCTCCGAGTGCCCCTACGCTGGAGCAACCCGCCACGCCGACCGGCACCACGCCGAGGATTGACCGCATGGTGACGACCGCCGTCCCCCCGCCGACCCCACCGATCGACCTGTCCGGCGATCCCCGCCGCCACCGCAAGGAGCGCGCCATGTGCGCGCTCTTCTTCGCGGCCGCCGCCATGTCGATCGTCATCAGCGCGCTGATCGTCATCTCGCTGTTCGCCAAGGGGTGGGACTTCCTGACCCAGGCGGGCTGGGGGGGCGTGCTCACCGACAAGACGTGGAACCCCCGCCAGGACATCTTCGGCATCCGGCCACTGCTCGTGGCCAGCCTCATCGTCACCGGCATCGCCATGCTGGTGGCGGTTCCCCTCGGCCTGGGCGCCGCGGTCTACCTGTCGGAGTACGCGCGCCCCAGGATCCGCTCCTGGCTGAAGCCCATCCTCGAGGTGCTCGCCGGCGTGCCGTCGGTGGTGCTCGGTTTCTTCGCCCTCGGCTGGATCGCCCCCAACGTCATCGGCAGGCTCTTCGGCGAGGAGCACGGCCGGGCCGGCAGCATGGCGGCCGCCGGCATCGGGGTCGGCATCCTCGCCATCCCACTCGTCGCCTCGGTGTCGGAGGACGCCATGCGGGCCGTGCCGGCGTCCCTGCGGGAGGCGTCGGTCGGCCTCGGCGCCCGCAGGATGGCGACGACCGTGCGGGTCGTGATTCCTGCGGCTGTGTCGGGCCTGGTGGCAGCGTTCATCCTGGCGGTCTCGCGGGCGCTCGGGGAGACGATGGTGGTCTTCATCGCCGCCGGCGCCGCCGCCGTCGGGCAGTACTCCACCAACCCACTGGACTCGGGCCTCACCATGACGGCCGCCATGGCGTCGCTGGCCACAGGCACCGATCAGGTCCGGGGCGCCGACCTCGCCTACCCGAGCCTGTTCATGGTGGGCATCGCGTTGTTCTTCTTCACGCTCCTGCTCAACATCGTCGGCAACCGCTTCGTGCGCCGGGTGCGCCAGGCCTACTGAGGGACGACATGGCACTCACGACCATCGATGCCAGCGCCGCAGCCATCGAAGGCAGCGTGGCCTCAGCCCTGCGTGGGAAGCGGAGCGACGTCCGGGGCCGCGCGTTCGAGCTGAGCCTCGGCGCGTGCCTGATCCTGTCCCTCATGATCCTCGGCGCCCTGCTCCTCGACGTTGTCCGCGACGGTGTGCCCGTCTACACCGAGCGCGGCTGGGACTTCCTCAACGGCGGACTCTCCTCCAGCGCGGCGCGCGCCGGCATCGCCCAGGGCCTCATCGGGTCGTTCTGGATCGCCATGACCGTGATCGTGGTCTCCCTGCCGCTCGGCATCGGCGCCGCCATCTACCTGGAGGAGTACGCACCCCGCAACCGCCTCACCTCGTTCATCGAGGTGAACGTCCGCAACCTGGCCGGGGTGCCGTCGATCGTCTATGGCATCCTCGGTCTCGCCATCTTCGTGGAGGCCCTGCACGGCCTGAGCGGCAACGAGGGCATCAACCGGCGCACATTGCTGGCCGCCGGCGTCACCCTGGCCGTCCTGGTCCTGCCCATCATCATCATTACCACCTCCGAGGCGATCCGGGCCGTGCCACTGGCGTTGCGGGAAGGGGCCTACGGCGTGGGCGCCACCCGCTGGGAGGTCATCCGCACCCAGGTGCTGCCCTACGCCGCCCCCGGGATCCTCACCGGCGCCCTGCTGTCGATCGCCCGGGCAGTAGGCGAGGCCGCCCCGCTCATCCTCGTGGGTGCGCTGACCGGCCTCGCCGGGCGATCGCCGGGGCTGAGCCTCGGGAGCGTGGTGGATCCCAGTTCGCTCACCGAGCGCTTCACGGCCATGCCGGCCGTCATCACCGCTTGGGCCAAGCTCCCCGCCGAGGAGTTCCGGGTGGCCAACACGGCGGCGGCCATCCTGGCGATGCTGGCGTTCGTGCTGATCGTCAACTCGATCGCCATCATCCTTCGCAACCGTTTCGAGAAGAAGAGGGCCGCATGACCGAGTCAGCCGGGACCCCAACCGTGACCGACAGGCCCGACTCGCCCCTGCCCCAGGGCTTCGACGTGTCCGCGCAGGAGCGGCCCACCCCCGACAACCTGCCGATCGTCTTCGAGGTGCGCGACCTGAGCGCGTACTACGGGGACTTCCGGGCGGTCCGCGACGTCACCATCGACGTCCGCAAGAACGAGATCACGGCGTTCATCGGTCCCTCCGGCTGCGGCAAGACCACGGTCCTCCGGTGCTTCAACCGGATGAACGACCTCATCCCTGGAGCCCGCGCCGAGGGCACGCTCAACTACCACGGCGTGCCGCTGTACGGGCCCGGCGTCGACCCCGTCGAGGTACGCCGGCGCATCGGGATGGTCTTCCAGAAGCCCAACCCATTCCCCAAGTCCATCCACGACAACGTGGCCTATGGGCCCCGCCTGTTCGGGACCAAGAAGCGGGCACAGCTCGACGAGGTGGTCGAGTCGTCGCTGCGCAAGGCGGCGCTGTGGGACGAGGTCAAGGACCGGCTCAAGGAGTCGGCCATGGGGCTGTCCGGTGGGCAGCAGCAGCGGCTGTGCATCGCCCGCGCCATCGCCACGCGCCCCGATGTGGTCCTCATGGACGAGCCCTGCTCGGCCCTCGACCCCATCGCCACCGCCCGCATCGAGGACCTGATGCAGGAGATCAAGTCGGAGTTCACGATCGTGATCGTGACGCACAACATGCAGCAGGCGGCCCGGGTGTCGGACGCCACCGCGTTCTTCTCGACCGGGGTCAACCCCGAATCCGACCGCCGCACCGGCTTCCTGGTGGAGTTCGACCGCACGGAGACGATCTTCTCCAACCCATCCGACGAGCGCACCGAGAACTACATCACGGGACGGTTCGGTTAGGGGGCCCGGGATGACGACGTCGAAGCCCGCACCCATCCCCTTGAGGACGGCCTTCCAGGCGGAGCTCGACCAGCTGCGGATGCAGGTCGAGCTGATGGGCGTGCGCGTCGACCAGAACCTCGAGCTGATGCGCGAGGCCCTGCGGTCGGGCGACGAGCACCTGATGGATCAGGCGTTCAAGGCCGACGACGAGATCGACGCCATGCACCTCTCCCTGCTCGGGCGGTGCTACCAGCTGCTCAATCGCGAGGCGCCGGTCGCCAGCGACCTCCGCTTCGTGGTGACGGTGGTCCGGATCCTGTCCGAGTTCGAGCGGGTGGGCGACCTCTCGCTGCGGATCCTCAAGCTCACGCCCCAGGTCAAGAGCCTGTCGACCTGTGGTGCGCCGTGGGACATCGCCGTCACCATGGTCGACCTGGCCGTCGAGCAGTACCGCACCGCCCTGCGGGCCTGGTCGGCGCAGGACCTCGGCCTGGCCAGCCAGCTGGCCGACCAACGCCCGCCGGCCGAGACGTATCACGAGCGGCTGCTGGCCGAGCTGCAGCGCCTGCGGGGCCCCGAGTCGGCGGCGACGGCCATGGGCGTCTACATCATCGGGCAGGCCGCCGATCGCATCGCCGACCACGCCGCCATCATCGGCGCCCGCCTTCGCTACCTGATCACCGGCGAGCCCGCGCACCTGGCGGCCGAGGTGCGGTGAGCGGGCCGGTCACCGCATCGCCGAGCGGGGTACGAGGTATGGGGTCGACGTCGCTGCCCGGCGCCGGCGGCAGACTTGTGGCGACCCCCGACCCTCGGGAGGACCGATGAAAGTCCTGGTGACCAACGACGACGGCGTCGGTTCGCCCGGGTTGCATGCGCTGGCGCGGGCGCTGGTCGACAACGGTCACGACGTGGTCGTCGTGGCACCCGACCGGGAGATGAGCGGTTCGTCGGCCGCCATCGGCCAGGTCCACATCGAGGAGGGCATCGACGCCGAGCGCGTGGATCTGCCTCGGCTCGAGGGCGTGCCGGCCTATGCGGTCGCCGGCCCGCCCGGGCTGTGCGTCCTCACGGCCCGGCTCGGCGGCTTCGGTGACCCGCCCGAGCTGGTCGTCTCCGGTATCAATCCCGGCTGCAACACGGGGCGGGCGGTGCTCCATTCGGGCACGGTCGGCGCCGCGCTCACGGCCGCGAACTTCGGCTGCCGGGGCCTGGCCGTGAGCATCGACGTGTCGACGCTGCACCTGCACGAGCAGGTCAGGGACTCGGTCACGGTCGGAGACGGCGATCGGGCGCGCGCGGACGTGGTCGAGAGCTCGGAGATCGGGGACGACCCCGGGGCACGCGGACGGCTGCGCGACGTGTCCGGCGTCGCCTTGGACCGCCCCGCCCACTGGGACACGGCCGCCGCCGTCGCCGCCTCGGCGGTCTCGTGGCTTGGAAGCGACGAGGCGCCGCCGTGCACCGTGCTCAACGTCAACGTGCCCAACCTGGCGCTGCCCGACCTGGGTGGAGCCCGGTCCGCCACGCTCGCTCCCTTCGGCACGGTGCGATCGGCGGTGGTCGAGGCTGCGCCCGACGGCGGGCGGTTGCAGATCGAGTTCCGTCCCACCGACACCGAGCTGCCGCCGGAGTCCGATAGCGCCATCGTGGCCCAGGGTTTCGTAGCCGTCACGGCCCTCAGCGGCATCGGCATCGACGACCGCGTCGACGTGTCCGCAATCCTCGACCTGGTGCCGACGGAGGACCGGAGGACCGCGTGATGACGCGCCGATCCCTTCGCGTTCTCCCCGCGGGAACGACCGCCGGGACGGCCAGTCCCGCAGGGAAAACGGGAGGGGCCCGGCGATGACGGTTGCGCTGACGGTGCTCGTCGTCGTGCTCGTCGCCGTGCTCGGGGCATGGACGGCGGCGCTCGTGGCCCAGCGGGCAGCCACCCGGCGCCTGGTCGCCGTGTCCCGGGTCCTCGACGTCGACCCGCCTGCCGTCACGCCCGGGCCCGGCGGCCTGGACGCGGCTCTCGATCACCTGGAGCACTCGGTGGCAAAGGCGGTGGAGCGGCGGTCGCGCGTGGCCAGCGCCGAGGACCGCCTCTCGTGGGCGCTCGGGGCCATCGGCCACGGCGTGGTGATCTTCGACGAGCGGGGCGAGGTGGTCTACCGGAACGACCCGGCGGCGTCGTTCCTGGCCGCCCGCCACAGCGACGCCCTGGTCGAGGAGGCGATCAGCATCCTGGCCTCGGATGCCCTGCGGGGTCGCCGCGTCGAGCGCGAGCTGGAGCTGTTCGGGCCGCCTCGCCGCATCCTCAACGTCCGGGCGGTGCCCTTGGCGGACCCCGCCCGACCCTCCGGCGTGCTGGTCGTGGTGGAGGACACGTCCGAGCGACGCCGGCTCGAGAACGTCAGGCGCGACTTCGTGGCCAACATCAGCCACGAGCTCAAGACGCCCGTCGGGGCGCTGGCGTTGCTGGCCGAGACGCTGCTCGACGAGCGCGATCCGGACGTGACCCGCCGGCTGGCCGAGCGCCTGGCCAACGAGGCATTCCGGGTGGGGCGCACGATCGACGACCTGCTCGAGCTGTCGCGCCTGGAGGTGGCGTCGGCCCCGGCGAACGAGCACGTGCCGGTGGCCACCTTCCTGAGCGAGGCGTGCGCCCGGGTGGAGCCTGCCGCCGAGCAGCGCGGCATCGAGTTCGCCGTCGAGGAGGCACCGGCCCGCCTGACCGTGGTGGGCGAGCGCCGCCAGCTGGTGTCGGCGGTGACCAACCTGCTCGACAACGCCGTGAAGTACAGCGAGCCCGGCAGCACCGTCGAGGTCCAGGCCCGCACCGACGGTACGTGGGTCGACGTCACCGTGCGCGACCACGGCATCGGCATCCCCCGGCGCGACCTCGAGCGCATCTTCGAGCGCTTCTACCGCGTCGATCGCGCCCGCAGCCGCGAGACCGGCGGCACGGGTCTGGGGCTGGCCATCGTCCGCCACGTCGCCTCCAACCACCGGGGCGAGGTCCGGGTCGAGTCCCGGGAGGGCGTGGGCTCGACGTTCACATTGCGGCTCCCCGCCGGGCCCGGCCCGGTGGCCGTCACCAAGGAGGCAGGATGAGTACCCCCGAGGCCACCGTGTTCCTGGTGGAGGACGAGGACAGCTTCGTCGAGGCGCTCACCGTGGGCCTCAAGCGCGAGGGGTTCCGCGTGCAGGTGGCCCACGACGGGGCGGAGGCGCTCGACCTGTTCGACGCTGTGAAGCCCGACCTGGTGCTGCTCGACGTGATGCTCCCCAAGATCTCGGGGGTGGACGTGTGTCGCGAGCTGCGCCGGCGCTCTGCGGTGCCGATCATCATGGTCACCGCCAAGGGGTCGGAGATCGACACGGTGGTGGGCCTGGAGGTCGGGGCCGACGACTACGTCACCAAGCCCTACCGGCTGCGCGAGCTGGTGGCGCGCATGCGGGCGGTGCTCCGCAGGCGGCCGCCGGATGCCGGGACGCGGGCTGCGTCGGGCGACGTGCTGGAGGTGGGTGACGTCCGCCTGGATCCCGAGCGCCACGAGGTGGAGATCCGGGGCGAACAGGTGCGGTTGCCCCTCAAGGAGTTCGAGCTGCTGGAGATCCTCCTGTCGAACGCCGGCCGGGTGTTGCCCCGGGAGACGCTCATCGATCGGGTGTGGGGCACCGACTACGTCGGCGACACCAAGACGCTCGACGTCCACATCAAGCGGCTGCGGGCCAAGGTCGAGAAGGACCCGTCGGTGCCCACCCGCATCGTCACCATCCGGGGCCTGGGCTACAAGTACGACACGCCGAAGACCGCTGCCACCGCCTGACCCGGTGAGGCAATGGGCTCCGCCAATCGGGCCCGAGGCAGACGGTTCCGGATACGGAACCCATGACCTCGGGCTTCCGGCGTCGGAACCCATGACCTCGGGCCCCGGTACACACCGGGCCGTCACACCCGTCCGTTACCCTCGCTGACGATGGCGACGAACGCCGGCAACGCCGGATGGAAGCCGCTGGGCCGCCCCGAACGCTCGGGGGCGGGGGCGTTCGTCCTGACGCCGTTCACGAGGTTGGCGCGCACGCACGCCGCCACCGTGGCCGGCGACACCATGATCACCCTGGCGCTGGCGGACTCGCTGTTCCTGTCGATCGATCCCGACGCCGCGCGCTCCCGCGTGGCGCTGTACCTGGCGCTCACGATGGCGCCGTTCGCCGTGGTCGCTCCCCTGGTCGGTCCGACGCTCGACCGGGTCAAAGGCGGCCGCCGCTGGATGGTGATCGCGGCCAACGCGCTGCGGGCCGTGCTGGCCATCCTGATGATCCGCGACATCGACAGCCTGCTGCTGTTCCCCGAGGCGTTCGCCGTGCTGGTGCTGTCGAAGAGCTATCACGTCGCCAAGTCGGCGATCGTGCCCACGGTAGTGCGCTCGGACGACGAGCTCGTGGAGGCCAACTCCAAGCTGTCGTTCCTATCCGGTGTCGTCACCTTTGCGGCCGCCATCCCCGCCGGCATCGCGGCCGCCATCGCCGGGAGCCAGGCCGTACTGGTCCTGGCCGCCGGCGCCTGCGCCCTGGCGGCGGTGCTGGGCGTCCGCATCCCCGCCACCCAGGTTGCCGAGGAGGACACATCGCAGACCGAACGCAACGAGCTGCGCGGCGGCGGCATCGTGTTGGCCGCGTCGGCCATGGGGCTGATGCGCGGCATCGTCGGCTTCCTCACGTTCCTCATCGCCTTCCACCTGCGCAGCACCGGCGCCGCGGCCTGGGAGTTCGGGCTGGTGCTGGCGGCGAGCGGCGTCGGATCGCTGCTCGGAGCGTTGACGGCCCTGACGATGCGGAGGGCCGGCGTCGCCGAGGAGCGGATCCTGCAGATCGTGCTCGGCATCACGACGGCGGCGGCGGTGCTGGCGGCGTGGACCGGCGGATTGGCGGCGTCGGCGGGCCTGGCGGCGTGCGTCGGCGTGGCGGCGAGCAGCGCCAAGCTGGCCTTCGACTCGGTGGTGCAGCGGGACGCTCCTGACGCCAACCGCGGACGGTCGTTCGCGAAGTTCGAGACGCGCTTCCAGCTCACCTGGGTGGTCGGGGCGTTCATCCCCGTGATCGTGTCGATCCCGGTCAGGGTCGGCTTCCTGGTCGTGGCCGCGTGCGGCGGGTTCGCGCTGTTCTCGTACCTGGCGGGGCTGCGGGCGCTCGGCCGTGGCCAGCTCCCCGGCCAACGCTCCAAGCCGCTCGTTCGCCGCATACTGGCAGCCGCCGAGGCCCGGCGCCGCGGCGGCAAGCACGACGACGGCGTCGATGGCGGAACCGTTGGAGCCGTTCCCCGAGCCCCACAGGCTCCGCCGGCGCCGCTTCCTCCGCCGCCTCCTCCACCGCCCCCGCCCTACGACCGTGCCACCGACGTCGACGCCACGGATCTGGACGCCACGACCATGGGTCGCGGCCGGGGCGATGGCGGCGACGACGGCGCCGGTGGGCCCGGGCCCGACCGCACCGTGATCATCGATCCCACGAGGCTGCAGTAGCGGGTCGAGCGGCTACTGGTCGGCGGGCGGCAGGTCGGGCAAGTCGATGCGGGCCAGCCACAGGCCGGGGGCGTCGACCTCGGGCGGGCTGGGGAGCATCCGCTCGCTCTCCCACAGCCGCGCCAGCCCCTCGGCCCCGGCGCGCTCGATCACGCCGGCGACGAACCGTGCGCCGCGATCGTAGGTCGCCTGCGTGAGCTCGAGGCCGAGCAGGCGCTCGACGAAGCGGTCGGCCTCGGCCGTTTCGACGCGCCGACGGCGCAGCGCCTCGGTGAGCATCCCGTAGCTGGCTATCACCTTGGTGCCGACCTCGTCCATCACGTGGTCGACCACCCCGACCACCACCGCCACCAGCGCCTCGAGCTGGGGGAGCAGCGCCCGCTGCTCGTCCGACTGGATCGCACCCAGCAGCGCCCCGGGCTCGCCCAGCACCTCCTGGAGGCCGGCCAGGGACTCGGGCCCGCCGCTCAGATCGATCTCGCCGAGTTGCTCCTCGAGCGCACGGGGGTCGGTGCGGAAGCTGGTCGTGTAGCGCGTCAGCAACTCCTGGAGCCGCTCGCGCACGTGCGGCACGGCCAGCACGGTGTGGTGGGCGATCTCGTGGACGCAGATCCACAGCCGCAGGTCGTCGGCGGGCAGGCTCCACTCCGTGCCGAAGGCGTCGAGGTTGGGCACCAGGATGAGCAGCTCGTCGGACGGAGGTCGGGGGATCGGGAGGTCGTACTGGCCGAACGACCGGCGGGCCAGGTGACCCACCATCGAGCCGGCGGTCATGGCCACCATCATCGGCTGCATGGCCTGGATCATGGGTCCGAGCATCGCGGCGAACTGGTCGTCGGGATCCACCCCCAGTCCCAGGTCGTCACCCAGCTCGAGCTCGCTGCCACCGCCGGCTCCCGTTCCAGCGGGGCCGCCGGCGTCAGGTGACCCCAACGAGCCGGCGAGCCTTTCGAGCAGCGGCCGGTAGTCCTCGAGCGTGCGCTGGGCCCAGTGTCCCCGGTTGACGGGCAGCACCGAGAGCTCGCGCCCGGTCACGGTGGTGGACAGCCCGGTCACGTTGGCGACGTGAAGGTCGGCGACCCGGGCCAGCTGCTCGAGCTTGATGCGTTCGATGGGATCGACGTTGGGCTCGCTCTGGTTGTCGGTGGCGACGGCCAGGGCCAGGCTGCGCGCCGCGTCCCAGGGGACCCCTCGTCCGCCCTGACTGAACAGCTTGGCGAGATCGCCGAACAGGGGGAACCCCTCGAACGGGTTGGGGGAGCCTGGTTCGCTCACTCACGCGACGCTATCGCCACCCGGGTCGCCGGCCACCGCGGCGCCGACGGCTACCGCCCGAGGATGTTTCGGCCGGTTCCAGCTGGCAAGGTAAGTGGCGTGGGTAAGGTCGTCATCACGGGTGCCGACTCGCCGCTCGGGCGGCGGGTCGCCACCTTGGCGGCCGCTGATCCTCAGGTTGGCACGGTGGTCGCCCTGACGAGCGGCTCGGCGACCGGGTTGCCCGATGGCGTGGATGTGCGACGGACAGACCTCGCGGCCGACGACATCAAGCCACACCTCGAGGACGCCGAGTCGATCGTGCACCTGGCCACGTCGGTGCCGGCGTCGCCCACCGCCCCGACGCAGGACGTCGAGCGGGCGCGGCGGGTATTCGAGGCCGCCGGCGACGCCGCCGTGCCGCACCTCGTGGTCCTGTCGAGCGCCACGGTCTACGGCGCCTGGCCCAACAACCCGGTCCCGTTGACCGAGGAGGCGACGCTGCGCCCGAACCCCGGCTTCGCGTTCGCCGCCGAGCGCGCGGAGATCGAGCGGCTGGCATCCGAATGGCGGGAGGCCCATCCCGGCGTGGTGCTGACCGTGCTCAGGCCGGCACGCATCGCGGGAGCCGACCGCCGCGAATGGTTGGTGCCGGCGCTGCGCCCGGGGCCGGCCGTTCCCGAGACGGCCGACGATCCGCCCGTGCAGTTCCTGGATGTCGACGACCTGGCGAGCGCAATCGAGCTGGGGCGGAGCCGGCGGCTCGAGGGCGCGTTCAACGTGGCTCCCGACGGGTCGGTCCCGGGCGACGAGGTGCGCTCGCTGACCGGCGCTCCGCTGAAGGTCCCGCTGCCGGAGCGGGTCGCCGGCCGCCTGGTGCGTTGGGGCTTCCGCTGGGGCCTGGGGCCGACGCCGCCCGAGCTGGTGGCATACACGCTGCACCCGTGGACGGTTGCCAACGACCGTCTGCGCGCCCAGGGCTGGTCGCCCAGGGTGACCAACGAAGAGGCGTGCATCGATGCCTTCGAGGTCGGTGCCTGGGCCACGATGAGCCCCCGCCGGCGCCAGGAGATCGCCCTCGGCATGGCCGGCGCGGGCCTCGCTGCGGTTGCCGCGGGCGGTGCGCTGCTCGCACGCCGCTGGCTGCGTTCTGACTGCCGGTGAGCCGCCCCACAAGGTGCGTTCGGTTGTAGCGACGGCCGGTTGCCCCTCAGGCGTCGTCGCGCTGCCTGCCCAGGGTGACGGGCAGCGTCGTGGGGTTGTCGTCGCGCACCACGGTGGCGTCGATGTGGTCACCCGGAGACCGAGACCGCAGGATGAGCATGAGGTCGGGAAGGTGGCCGATCGTGCGGCCGTCGACCTCGACGAGCAGGTCGCCCGGTCGCAGGCCGGCCCGATCGGCCGGGCTGTCTGGTGCCACCGAGGCGATCCGGACGCCGCCGCCGGTGCCATCGGAACCGCCGGCGCTGCTGCCCTCGATGCCGAGCCAGCAGCGCTCCACCGTGCCGGCTGCCACCAGGTCCCGGGACACCTTCCGGGCGACCTCCACCGGCACGACGTAGGAGGCGCTGCCTTCCTCGACCGCGGCGACGATGCCGACAACTACACCCCGCGGGTTGACCAGCGGTGCCCCGAGGGCATGGGCGGGAGCGTCCCCCGTGGTGCCCACGACCGCATCGAGCGTGGCACCCGAGGCGGTCTGGTATCGGCGGGTGGCACCGACCAACGCCGCCACCGTGGTGGCGCCTGCGGTCCCCACGCTCACCGTGAAGGATGTCTGGCCCGGCACCAACCCGGCCTCCGTGGCCAGGACGCCGGTCCGGTAGCCATGTCCCTCGAGGTCGAGTACGGCGATGCCGGTCGACGGGTCGGAGCCGACCAGCTTCGCATCCGCCGACGACCCGTCGGGCATGCGCACGCTCAGCGGCCCGGTCCCGTTGACCAGGCTGGCGCTGGTGAGGACGATCCCGTCGTCCCGCACGACAATCCCGGAACCGCCCGACTCGATGGCCACCACGGCGGGCGCCACCCGCTGGCGGATGCCGTCGGCGGGCTGGTCGGCGGGCGGATCGACCGGCCGCTCCCCGAGCCCGAGAGCCAGCACCCCCGCGCCGGCGAGGACGGCACTGGCGGCGCCGGCGACGGCCAGGACGGCCCAGGGACGGCCCGCCTGACGAACGCGGGTGCCGGCGCCCTCGCCACGCTGCCGCCCCAGCTCGGACGGGTGGCGCCACAGCCGATCGTCGGGGTGCGGCGGCGGACGGAAACGTAAGTGGTCCGCTTCGGCGTCGTCGTCGAAGGGCACGGCGCGGAGGATAACTCTGGGTGGGCGCCGGGAGACCGCGCCCATCGGTCGGGGCCCGCGTACGATGAGCGCGATGGAGAGGCCGAGCAACGAGGCCGAGCGAGTCGCGCTCGCGCCGCCGGCGGGTGACACCTGGATCGGCTTGTCCTCCTCGCCGCTCCCGGTCGCGGAGGCCGCCGCGTGGGCGGTGCGGCGCGACTGCGGCGGCCTGGTCCTGTTCTCGGGTACGGCCCGCGACCACGCCGAGGGGCGCCCCCAGGTCCAGCGGCTCGAGTACGAGGCGTACGAGGAGCAGGTCATGCCCCGCCTGGCCGCCGTGGCCGAGGAGGCCCGGGTCCGCTGGCCGGTGGTCGGCCGCATCGCGTTGCTGCACCGGGTCGGGATCCTGGAGATCGGCGAGAGTGCGGTGGTGGTCGCCGTGTCCGCACCGCACCGCGACGAGGCCTTCCAAGCCGCCAGGTTCTGCATCGACACGCTGAAGCGCTCGGTGCCGATCTGGAAGCGGGAGTCGTGGCCGGGCGGGGAGAGCTGGGGGCTCGAGGCCCAGCACATAGTCGACGCGGGAGCGGGGTGATTCGGTGACCGCCGTCGCATTCCTCCTGATCGCGGTGGTCATCTCGGCGGTCGGGTTGACCGTGCTCTACCTCCGCAACCGCCCCCCGACCTCGTTCGACGCCAGCATCGACAACTTCCGCCGCGAGATGCAGGCGCTGGCGCCCCGCGACGGCGAGGTCCGCAACCGACGTTGGTGGAAGCGATAGTGGCCCGCGACCTCGCCATCGACCTCGGCACCGCCAACACACTGGTTTACGAGCGTGGGCGGGGCATCGTCCTCAACGAGCCCACCGTCATCGCCCTGAACACCCGCACCCGCGAGGTGCTGGCCATGGGCCACGACGCCTGGCAGATGATCGGGCGCACCCCCAGCGACATCGTGGCCGAGCGGCCCCTCCGCCAGGGGGCCATCACCGACTTCGACGTGACCCAGCGCATGATCCGGCTGCTGCTGCACCGGGTGCGGGTGGGGCGCTTCAACCGGCCGCGCGTCGTGGTGTGCGTGCCGTCGGCCATCACCGAGGTCGAGCGCCGGGCGGTGGCCGAGGCCGCGCGCCGGGCGGGCGCCACCGACGCCTTCCTCATCGAGCAGCCGATGGCGGCCGCCATCGGTTGCGGTCTCCCGATCCACGAGCCGATCGCCAGCCTCGTCATCGACGTGGGCGGCGGCACGACGGAGACCGCCTTGGTGTCGCTCGGCGGGGTGGTGGCGCTCGACGCGGTTCGGGTCGGGAGCTTCGACATCGACGCCGCCATCCAGGCGTACGTCCGCCGGGAGTACGGCATCGCCGTGGGCGAGCGCACGGCCGAGGAGATCAAGATCGCCATCGGATCGGCCTGGCCCGTGCGCGACGAGCTCAAGGCCGAGGTCCGGGGCCGAGACCTGGCGTCGGGCCTGCCGAAGACGGTGATCCTGACGCCGGCCGAGATCCGGGCCGCCATCGACGACGTGATCACCGAGATCATCGAGTCCGTCATCGCCTGCCTCGGCAACGCCCCACCTGAGCTGGCCCACGACCTCATCACCCAGGGCCTGCACCTGGTGGGCGGCGGCGGCATGCTGGCCGGGTTCGACGAGCGCATCGGCCACGAGACCGACATCGACGTCCACCTGGTCGAGAGCGCCCTGGAGTGCGTCGTGCTCGGCGCCGGCCGCTGCATCGAGGAGCCGGCGGCGTTGCGGGTGGTGTTCCAGGCCGGGCGCTAGGCCCCCGACCGATCCGAACTTGCGGCGGTCAGCGAGGCGATGGCCCCGTTAACCGCCGCAAGTTCGGATGGCGGCTAGCGTCGGCGCCCATGTCCGCCATGCCGACCGCCGACGTTCTCGCCGACGCCCGGCGGGCGCTGCTCGACGACCGGCGCCAGCTGACGCTCGACGAGCTGGCGGCGCTGGCGGCGTTGCCCGAGGCGGACGTCCACGAATTGGCGGAGCTGGCGCACGAGGTGCGGTTGGCGCGCTGCGGTGACGTGGTCGAGGTCGAGGGGATCCTGTCCGCCAAGACGGGCGGCTGCCCCGAGGACTGCCAGTTCTGCTCCCAGTCCTCGCGCTACGACTCGCCGGTCAAGGCGATACCGCTCCTGGGTCACGACGAGGTGCTGGCCGCGGCCCGGGAGACGGCGGCGCTGGGGGCGCGCGAGTTCTGCCTGGTCTACGCCGTGCGCGGTCCCGACGAGCGGTTGATGACGCACCTCGAGGAGGTCGTGCCCCTCGTCCGGAGGGAAACCGGCCTCAGCGTGGCGGTTAGCGCCGGCATCCTCAACGACGACCAGGCCCGTCGCCTCGCCGACGCGGGGACCCACCGCTACAACCACAACCTCGAGACTGCCCGGTCGCACTTCCCCCGGATCGTGACCACCCACACGTGGGACGAACGGTTCGCCACCTGTGCGCTGGTCCGCAAGCACGGGATGGAGCTGTGCTGCGGCGTGCTGCTGGGGATGGGGGAGACCGACGAGCAGCGCATCGAGCTCCTCGGCGAGCTGCGGGACGTGAGACCGGCCGAGGTGCCGCTCAACTTCCTCGATCCCCGGCCGGGGACGCCGCTGGCGGACCGGCCGCTGGTGGCGGCGCTGGAGGCGATCCGCTGGATCGCCGTGTTCCGCCTGGGCCTGCCGGACGTGATCCTCCGCTACGCCGGCGGCCGGGAGGTCACGCTGGGCGACCTGCAGGCGATGGGGATGACCTCGGGCATCAACGCCCTGATAGTGGGGAACTACCTGACGACCCTGGGCCGGGCGCCTCAGGAGGACATCGTGATGCTCGACGGCCTGCGGATGCCCATCGGCACCCTCTCGAAGGTCATTTGAGTGGAGGTCCTGTAACATGCGACGAGCGTCAACAGTGCTTTCCGCTCTTGGCGCCTTCGGCGCCGGGCCGCTTGGGCCCCGGCCTCGCGTTCGGTCGGCCTCAGGACTCATTTGACGATGCCGAGCGCCGCCCGTTCGACCCTGCCGGCCCCGGCCGACTGGCGCCACTGCTCGGGGTGCGGTGCGCCGGTGGAGGAGTGCCCCGGCTGCTCGGGCGCCTACGAGCCCTGGCGGTTCTGTGTCGACTGCGGTCGATGGCTTACCGTGCAGGTCACGCCGACGGGATGGCGCGCCCGGTGCCGGGGATGCGGTGGCGTGTTGGAGGCCTCCCACGGCGCGGCTCGCTAGCCGTGCCGACCAGGACCCCCGGCTCCGTCCCCGCCGAGGCCATCGCCGCCCTGCCGAAGGTCGAGCTGCACGTCCACCTCGAGGGTTCGATGCGGCCCTCCACGGTCCTGGCGCTGGCCGAGCGCAACGGCGTCGATCTCGGGGTCCGGTCCGAGGCCGAGCTGGCCGAGCGCTACCGGTTCCGCG
>JBKPAA010000052.1:0-59999 GCA_046726215.1 Actinomycetota bacterium
GCGCCGGCCCCGGCAGGGCACGCCCACGGCGCCGGGCCACGGCCCGGGCGCGGCGGCTGGCAGGCCACGGCCGACGCCGGGCGGTCGGCGGGAAGGTGGCCTTCTCGCCGTCGCCGTCTTCGCCGGCATCGACCAGCGACGGCCCCTCCGGGGCCGGATGCGAGTCGGTGCCCCGGCGCGCCATGTGTCGCGGCCGATGGTCCTCGTTGTCGACGACGCCGGTCACAACACCCCGACTCGGCCGAAGCGCCACCGGCGCGGCCGGCTCACTGGGCGACGGGCTCCCGGTACAGTCCCCGGCGCTCGATGGTGTCGATGACGGCCGGGGACAGCAGGTAGTCCAGCGGCCGGCCGTCGATGACCCGGGCCCGCAGGTCGGTGCTGGATACCTCGAGACGCGGCACCTCGACGCGCAGCCACGACCACCCGGGCGGGGCCTCCCCCTCGCCACTGCCCGGCCGCTCGACCACCACGATCGTGGACAACATGCGGACCTCGTCGGCACGCTCCCAGCTCGGAAGGCCCACAGCGGCGTCGCTCCCGAGGATCACGTAGATGTCGAGGGTCGGATCGGCGGCGAGCAGTCGGGACAGGGTGTCGGCGGTGTAGGAGAGTCCGCCCCGGTCGAGCTCGATGCGACTGGCCTCGAGCCCCTCGACGTCACCCACGGCGGCCTCGACCATGGCGAAGCGGTCCTCGGCCGACGAGATGTCGCGCGTACCCACCTTCTGCCACGGCCGGCCGGCCACGACCAACAGCACCCGATCGAGGCCCAGCTCATGGCGGACGTTGACAGCCGTCACCAGGTGCCCGACGTGCGGCGGGTCGAACGTCCCCCCGAATATGCCGAGCCGCTCACCGGTCCGATGTCCGCTGGTGCCATCGGTGCCGTAGCTGGTCAATGCCGTTCTTCCTCGAGACTGAGGCGGACCTTCTCGGCCAGCGCCCCGAGGCCGGAAGAGACCTCGACCGGCCACACCGGTTCGTCCGCCGGCTCCAGCGCCCGGAGCTGCGGCGGCAGGCCGGCCAACCCGGCCAGGCAGCGTTCGCGAGCGGCCTCCAGTGGCTCCGGTGAGGCGATCCGTCGGCCCCGGGCCATGGCGCGCAGCAGCAGCGGCCGCGCCCCGGCCACGTGCTCGTCGTGGAGGGCCAAGACGTCCCGATCGGCGAAGCGCCAGACCTGCTTGCGGCCGGGAAGCGTGACCTTGCCCTCGGCGAGCTTCATCTTGGGCCCCAGCGCGTCGTCCACGAGCTTGTAGACGGCGCCCAGCGACGGGGCGTCGCCGCTGGTCCCGAGCTGGGTGCCCACGCCGAACGCGTCGATGGGCGCACCCGCGGCCAGCAGTTCGGCGATGCGGTGCTCGTCGAGGTCCCCAGAGGCGAGGATCCGCACGTCGGGGAACCCGCCGTCGTCGAGCACGGTGCGCACCTCGGCCGCCAGCCTGCCGAGGTCGCCGGAATCGAGCCGCACCGCCGAGATGCGGATGCCCTCGCCGGCGAGCTCGCGGGCCACCTCGGTGGCGTGGCGGGCCCCGTCGACGGTGTCGTAGGTGTCGATGAGCAGGACGGCGTGCTGCGGGAAGCTGCGGGCATAGGCCCGGAACGCATCGCGCTCGTCGTCGAACGACATCACGAACGAGTGCGCCATCGTGCCCGACAGTGGGATGCCCCAGCGCTGGCCGGCAGCCACCAGCGACGTGCCCGCCGCTCCGCAGACCCATGCCGCGCGGGCGGCGGCCATGGCTGCGTCGACGCCGTGGTCGCGGCGGGCGGAGAAGTCCACGAAGTCGCGCCCGCCGCAGGCGATGGCGACCCGCGCCGCCTTCGACGCGAACATGGTGCGACTGGCGATCGCGTTGAGTAGGAACGTCTCCACGAGCTGCGCTTCGACCACCGGCGCCGTGATCCGGACGATCGGCTCCCCGGCGAAAACGACGTCGCCCTCCGGCACCGCCCACACTTCGCCGGTGAACCGAAGGTCGGCCAGCCGCTCGATGAACCGACCGGGGAACAGGTCGAGCCCGGCCAGGTACTCGACCTCATCGGGTGAGAACTGCAGAGCCTCCAGGCCGGCGAGGGCGTCGTCGAGGCCGGCCGACACCAGGAAGCGCCGCTGGGGGGGCAGCCGCCGCACGAACAGCTCGAACGTGGCCTCGTGCTCGATGCCCTCGGCCTGGTAGGCGGCGGCCATCGTCAGCTCGTAGAGGTCGGTGACCAGCGAGGCGGGAACCGAAGGCCGCGCCCGCTCCGACCCGGGAACGGTCATCCACCAACCTCGACTCGGCCGAAGGCCGAGGCCGCTTTCCGCCTCCGGCGAAGGTCAGGAGACACAGCGTCGCAGCCCCGCACCGGAGGCGACAGGACCCGTGGGCGGAGGGGCGCGGGCGGGCGTAGTCGGCTCATGCAAGCTTGACCCCGGCCGCGGTCATCTCGTCGATGGCCCGCCGGCCGTCGCCGGGCTCGAGGTCCACGGGCCGCGTGCCGTCGGCCACCAGCGTCGGGGCGTATCCGAGCGCGACGGCGTCGAGGGCCGTGGCCTTGACGCAGTAGTCGGTGGCGAGCCCCAGGACCACGACCCGCTCGATGCCCCGCTCGCGGAGCAACGCATCGAGACCGGTCGGGTGCGTTTCCCGGCTGACGGGATCGGCCACGGTGAAGCCCGAGTAGCCGTCCTCGCCCCGGGTGCCCTTGCGGATCCGCTCGCCGTCGACGGCCGTCAGCCTCGGGTGGAGCTCGGCTCCCCAGGTGCCACCCACGCAGTGGACGGGCCAGGTGCCACCGTCCTTGGCGAAGTGCGGGGTATCCGGGGGGTGCCAGTCCTGCGTGTAGACGACCAGTGCGCCCGCCGCCCTCGCAGCCTCGATCTCGGCGTTGGCCACATCGATGACCGACTCGGCGTCACGGACGTAGAGGCTTCCATCGGGATCGGCAAAGTCGTTCTGGACGTCGACCACGATCAGGGCCGTGGTTGCGTCATAGCTTGGGGGCACGCCTAAAAGGTACTCACAGCGGTCCCAGGTAGCGGCGCCGCGAGTGCCTATTCCCCCTCGTAGGTCCAGTCGGGTCTTTTGCGGGACTGGCGGTCGTCGATGATCGCCTTGCCGTCGCGCACCTCCGCGAGCTTGGGCACCTGGAGCCCTCGGGCCGGCAATGGCCGGCCATCGAGGGCCGCCGCCACCTCGTCGGGAAACGTCTGCAGGATGCTTGCAACCACCCGCTGTTCCTGCACCGGCAGGTAGCAGCGGTTCCCGTCGGTGCACGACAGCAGGCGCACAGCGATGGTGTCGAGATCCTCGGGACCGGCGCCCCCGGCCGCCAGGAGGTCGAGCCGCTCGGTCACCGCACCGCACCCCAGCTTGCAGGCGGGGCACTGGCCGCAGGACTCGACGTACAGGAAACGCGACACCATCTGCGCCGCCTCCACCATCGAGGCGGTGTCGTCGAGCACGAGGAACCCGGCGGCGCCGAGACCGGAGCCGACCGCGGCCATCCCCTCATAGCTGCACGGGGTGTCGAGCTGGTCGCCGGTCAGCACCGGGTTGGCCACGCCGGAGAGCACCGCCTTGACCTGGTGTCCTGGCCGCACCCCGCCGCCGACCCGCTCGATGACCTCGCCCAGGGGCGTCCCCATCTCCACCTCGCCCACGCCCGGGTGCACGACGTCCCCGACCACGGTGGCGACGATGCATCCCGGCGATTCGGCCGTGCCCAGCGACCGGTGCCACTCGGGTCCCCGCGCCAGCACCTGCGTGGCGGAGGCCAGCGTCTCCACATTGTTGACGACGGTGGGGTTGGAGGCGGGCATCGTGTCGACCACGCCCGCGGGCGAGGCGCTCCAACCGGTGGTGGGCACGGTGGCGAACAGCCCGTGGATGTAGGGCGGCACGTTGCGCGGCAGCGGGGCCTCGCCCTCGATCACCTGGAGCAACCCCGTCTCCTCGCCGAACAGATAGGCGTCGGGCCCGAGGACCACCTGGATGGTGACCTCGCCAATGGCACTCGACCCGCTCAGCTCGTCGACGGCCGTCGCCAGGCGCTCGATCTCGGGCTCGAACCGCTCCTTGACGCCAATGAAGGCGCGCTCTGCGCCCACCGCGAAGGCGGCGATGGCCACCCCCTCGACAACCGAATAGGGGTTGGCGCGCAGGATCGCTCTATCCTTGAATGTCGAGGGCTCTCCCTCGGCCCCGTTGCACACCACGAAGGTGCGGTTTTCCTCGTCTCCGCCATTGCCCGCGCCGTCCGCGGCGTCCCGCACGGACTGCCACTTGCGTCCCGTCGGGAACCCACCGCCACCCCGCCCCCGCAGCCCCGACAGGATGACCTCTTGGATTGTGCCCCCGGGACCGAGGCCCAGCGCCCGCCGAAATCCGGCACCGCCCCCACGCTCGAAGTAGTTGGTGACATCTGTCACCGGTGGATTTGACAACACCACAGCGTCCTGCATGTACCCGGCTTTCATGACGGAGGGGCCGGAAAACCCCCTGTAGGGGGAATCCCACCGTGGTAGTGGTGGTTTAGGAGATACGAGATGAGTGATTCCGTAGGTCAGTACCTGAACGAGATCGGCCTCGTGCCCCTGCTCACCGCAGACGAGGAGCGCGAGCTGTCGCAGACGATCGAACGCGGACGTGACGCGCAGGCGCGCCTCGACGCCGGTGAGCGCGGCCGTGAGCTGCGCAAGGCCGTCGCCGCCGCTGCCGCCGCCAAGGACCGCTTCATCCGGGCGAACCTGCGGCTCGTGGTGAGCATTGCCCGACGCTATCCCCTGCCCCCTTCGATGGAGCTGCTCGACCTGATCCAGGAGGGCAACCTGGGCCTCGAGCATGCCGTCGACAAGTTCGACTGGCGCAAGGGCTTCAAGTTCTCGACGTACGCCACCTTCTGGATCCGCCAGGCCATCGGTCGGGCGCTCGACCAGAAGGCGAGCCTGGTCCGCCTGCCGGGCGACCGTTCCGCGTCGCTGCGGGCGGCACTGCGCCAGGCCTCGGGCGACGGCGAGGAGCTCGACGACGAGAGCGCGCGGCTCTACCGCCTGACCACCCCCACGTCGCTCGATCGCCCGGTGGGCGACGACGACGGCAGCGAGCTGGTCGACCTGCTGGCCGCCGACGTGCCCACGCCCGAGCAGGTGCTGCTCGACCGCGAGGACGAGGCGACGCTCAACGACCTGCTCGACGTGCTCGACACGCGAGCCCGCTACGCGGTGGAGCAGCGCTTCGGCCTCACCGATGGGCGCAAGCGCAGCTACCGCGAGGTGGGCGAGGAGCTCGGCGTCACCGCGGAGGCGGCCCGCAGGCTGGTGAAGCGTGCGGTCGACGCCGTGCGCGAAGAGGCCCTGGCGCGCTCCAGCGCTGCGTAAAGGTTCCAGGTCCCCTTCTAGACTGGAAACGCACTTGACCGGGGAGTGCCGGGTTCCCGCCACCCGGCCCCCGAAGCACCAGCCGCCCCTCCCGCCTAGGGGCGGCTGGTGTCACTTCCGGCCCACGGTGTGCGAATCGCTTTGCCGGCGGCCCCGGCCGGGCGGCACGATGATGCACCGTGACCAGTGACCGGGCATCCGTTTCCCCGTCGACATGGCGCCCCGACTCCTGGCAGGAGCGGCCGGCCGCCCAGCAGCCCACGTGGCCCGACGAGGCGGCGCTCGACCACGCCCTGAAGCACCTGGCCACCGTGCCGCCCCTGGTGTTCGCCGGTGAGGCTCGGGCGTTGACGTCACGGCTCGCGGCGGTGGCCGAGGGCAAGGCCTTCCTGCTACAGGCGGGCGACTGCGCCGAGTCGTTCGAGGCCTTCTCGGCCGACACCATCCGCGACAAGCTCAAGGTGATCCTGCAGATGGCCGTCGTGCTCACGTATTCGACCGGCGTCCCGGTCATCAAGGTGGGCCGCATCGCCGGCCAGTTCGCCAAGCCACGGTCGGCGGCGTTCGAGGCCGTCGGCGACCGGGAGCTGCCCGCGTTCCGCGGCCACATGGTCAACGACGGCGCCCCCAACGAGGCCGCCCGCACCCCCGATCCCGACCGGCTGGTGCAGGCATATCACCAGTCGGCCGCCACCCTGAACCTGCTGCGGGCGTTCACGAAGGGCGGATTCGCCGACCTCTCCCAGGTCCACCAGTGGAACCAGGAGTTCGTGGCGTCGAGCCCCGAGGGCCGGCGCTACGACGGGGTGGCCGACCACATCGATCGGGCGCTGCAGTTCATGGCCGCATGCGGCATCGACACGGTCAGCCAGCCCAGCCTGCACGAGGTCGACTTCTTCACCAGCCACGAGGCGCTGATCCTCGGCTACGAGGAGGCGCTGACCCGGCGCGACTCGCTCACCGGCGACTGGTACGACTGCTCGGCGCACATGCTCTGGATCGGCGAGCGCACCCGCCAGCCCGAGGGGGCCCACGTGGAGTTCCTGCGGGGGGTGGGCAACCCCGTAGGATGCAAGCTCGGTCCGACCGCGAACCCCGACGACGTGTTGGCGTTGTGCGACGCGCTGAACCCGGAGCGCGTCCCCGGTCGCATGACCCTGATCGCCAGGATGGGGGCCGGAGCGGTGAGCCGCCGCCTGCCGCCGCTGCTGGCCGCGGTGCGCGATGCCGGGCACCCGGTGGTCTGGGCCTGCGATCCAATGCACGGCAACACCTTCACGTCCGACACCGGCCGCAAGACAAGGGACTTCGACGCGGTGCTGGCCGAGATCGCCGGCTTCTTCGCCGCCCACTGGGCCGAGGGCACCTGGCCCGGCGGGGTGCACATCGAGCTGACCGGCGAGGACGTGACCGAGTGCCTGGGCGGCGGCGACGCCCTCGGCCACGCCGACCTGGATGACCGCTACGAGACCATGTGCGATCCCCGGCTCAACGGCCGGCAGTCGATCGACCTGGCCTTCCGGGTGGCGGAGCTGCTCGACCGGCGGTAGCCAGCCCGAACTTGCGGCGGTTGGGCGGGTCATGACACCCGTAACCGCCGCAAGTCCGATCCTCCGGGGCCGCGGTAAATGTTGACAGGGCCAGTCGGGTTTCGATTGACTGGGTCCCGGTACCTGACCGAACTACTCATATTCCTCGGGAATTGGGCCGGGCGCCGCCGCCAGCCGAGATCGGAGCACCCATGGGCCAGCGAGAGATCGATCCAGCCCAGCTCGCCGACGCCGACAAGTTCGAGGCCATCCTCGGCCAGTACCTCGCCGGTGAGATCGAAGAGGATGCGTTCCGCATCTTCCGCCTCAACAACGGCATCTACGGTCAACGCCAGGGCGGCCACAACCAGATGGTGCGGGTCAAGGTCCCGTGGGGTGGGCTGCTGCCCGACCAGCTCGACCTCATGGCCGACCTTGCGGACCGGCACTCCCGGGGCTGGGGCCACATCACCACCCGCCAGAACGTGCAGTTCCATTTCGTGCAGCTCGAACGGGTGCCCGAGCTGATGCGGCTGCTCGGAACGGTGGGGCTCACCTCCCGCGAGGCCTGCGGCGACACCGTCCGCAACGTCCAGGGCTGCCACCTCGCTGGCGCCTGCCCTTACGAGGTCCTGGACATCACGCCGTGGGCCGAGGCCACGTACCGGCACTTCGTGCGCAATCCCCTCTCGCAGCGCCTGCCCCGCAAGTTCAAGATCAACTTCTCCGGGTGCGCCACCGACTGCGGCCAGGCGATGTTCAACGACATCGGCGTGATCGGCACCACCCGCACCCGCGACGACGGCAGTGTCGAGCGGGGCTTCCGAGTGTTCGTCGCCGGCGGCCTGGGCGCCAACCCCCACCCGGCGCTCGCCCTGGAGGAGTTCACGCCCCGCGAAGAGCTGATGCCCACCCTCGAGGCGATCCTGCGGGTGTTCAACAACCACGGCAACCGCGACAACAAGCTCCGCGCTCGGATGAAGTGGCTGGTCGACACGATGGGTTGGGAGGAGCTCCAGGGCCGGATCGTCAAGGAGCGGCGGCTGCTTCTCGGCTCGTCGTCGTGGCCGGGCGGCCTGCCCGACGAGGTCCAGAAGGCCGGCGATGCCGCCGCCGGCGTGGCCACCGGCGCGGTCCCCACGCCGATGGGTCACGGCACCCCCGTGCAGATCAGCCGACGCACCAGCGGCTTCGAGAGCTGGGGCGACACCAATGTGTTCCGCGGTGTGGCCAAGGGAACGGTGTCGGCCGTCGCCTACGCCCGGCTCGGGGACGTGACCAGCAAGCAGTTCCGGGAGCTGGCCGCGATCCAACGGGAGCTCGGGCTCGAGGTGCGGCTGACCAACCGCCAGAACGTCGCACTCCGGGGGCTAAGCGAGGACCAACTCCCCGCCCTGTATGCGCGACTCGAGGCCATCGGCATGGCCCAGCCGGGCGCCGAGCTGGCACGCGACGTCGTCGCCTGCCCGGGCGCCGACACGTGCAACCTGGCGGTGACCCAGAGTCGCGGCCTCGGCGCCGCCATCGGCGAGCGGCTCGAGGAGGAGGGCCTTGCCGAGGTCGGTGGCCTGCGCGTCAACATCTCCGGCTGCACCAACAGCTGCGGCCAGCACCACACCGCCGACATCGGCTTCTTCGGCGCCGAGCGGCGGGCGCACGGGCGATCCGCGCCCGGCTACCAGATGCTGCTGGGCGGCTACGTCGGCCAGGAGAAGATCCACTTCGGCGACAAGGCGTTGCGCCTGCCGGCCAAGGAGGCCCCCGAGGCCACGGTGCGGGTGGTGCGACGGTTCGCCGACGAGCGTCGGGCCGGTGAGTCCTTCCGGGATTGGATGGATCGAGCGGGTGGCGCCAAGGCCATCGCCGCCGAGCTCAAGGAGCTCGACGAGTTCCCGTTGCCCGAGGACGGCCCCGAGTTCTACGTCGACTACGACGAGACGGGTCCGTACGAGGCCGAGGTCGGAGTCGGCGAATGCGCCGGCGTGTGACGGGACGCAGGGGGACGAGCTTGCCGAACACGCTGGGGCTGCACAGATGAGCTTCCTGGTCGAACCGCCGCCGCTGCCGGTCCCCCAACTCCACGACGAGGAGCTGGCCGAGCTCAACGCCGAGTTCGAGCGGCTCCCGGCACCCAAGATCATCCAATGGGCAGTCGACAACTACTCGCCCCACCTCTGCCTGGCGGCGTCGATGCAGGACGCCGTCCTGATCGACCTCGCGACCCGGGTCGACCCCGCCATCGAGGTCGTGTTCATCGACACCGGCTACCACTTCCCCGAGACGCTGGAGACGGTCGAGGTGGTGCGCAGGCGCTACGGGCTCAACCTGCGGATGATGACCGTGACGCCCCACGCCGAGGAGCTGTGGAAGGTGGACCCCGAGAGCTGCTGCTCGGCGGTCAAGGTGGGCCAGCTCGACCGGGCCCTCGCCGGCAAGGCGGCGTGGATGAGCGGGCTGCGCCGCGAAGAGGCCGCCAGCCGGGCGGACTCCCCGATCGTGGCCCGCGACCTGCGGGGCCTGGTGAAGATCAACCCCCTCGCCACCTGGACGGCCCTCGACGTGGAGGGCTACATCGCCGACCACGACGTGCCGGTCAACCCCTTGCTGCACCAGGGCTACACCTCGATCGGCTGCCAGCCGTGCACGCGCCTGCCGACCGACCCGGACGACCCCCGCTCGGGTCGCTGGGCGGGCCACGGCAAGACCGAGTGCGGCATCCATCTGTGACACCGACCTGCGTTTAGTTCGCGGGAATGGTCGCCGTAGCGGCCGATCCCGCGAACAAAACCCGTGAGGGTTGGGTCAGCGGGAGTCGGGTGGCGGCTCTGCGACCGCGCCGCCCGGGCGCCCGGCGATGATGGCGACGGCCACGACCAGGAGCCCGCTCGACAACAAGACGACCTGCGACGAGTCCAGGCGGCCCAGCAGGGGCCACGACACACCGTCGAGCACGTCGCTGGCGATGCCCGCCCCCATCGCCGCCAGGGCCAACCCAGCCCGGATGACCACGTGGAACACGGCGAACCCCAGCAGGCGATCGCGGTCGCCCAAGTGCTGCTGCAGCAGCTCCATCGACGTCGCCAGGACCATCGCGCACAGCCCGCCGAACCCGAGCGCGCCCAGCAGGGCCAGCCCGATGGCGGGTGCCTGGCTCATCGTCGCCACCACGGCGCCGAGGAGGATCAAAAGGGTGCGGACCAGCGCCAGGTCGCGTCGATCGAGCTGTCGCAGGATCAGCAGGCCTCCGGCCGCGCCGACTCCGAAGCAGGCGACGAGCAGGCCGAACTCGGTATCGGTGGCGTCGAGCACTTGGTTCACCCACACGATGCCGATGGAGAACAGCGCCCCGAGGCCGAACGCGACGACCGCGGCCACCGGCGCCAACCGGCGCACGATCGGCAGCCGCAGGGCGTCCCGGAAACGGCCGCCGGCGTCGTCGGCCACGCCCGGGGCGATGCCCAGCTCCGGCAGCCGGGCGATGGCGAGGTACGAGACCACGAAGGTCAGCGCGTCGATCAGGAAGACCACCCGCGCCGCCTCCACCGTCGACGCCGCCCCCGCCAGGGCCGACACCAACGCGAACAGGCCGGCCCCGAACGGGATCATGCCGTAGGAGGTTCCGAGGACCAGGCCGTTCGCCATCGCCAGGTCGTCCTCGTCGTCGAGCAGGTCGGGGATCGAGGCGTCGCGCGCCGGCAGGAACACCATGCCGGCCAGCTCGACCACGAACGCCCAGATGTAGATCCACCACAGGTGGGTGACCCAGGGCAGGATCGCCACCGCGGGCACCCGCACCGCGTCCATGGCCAGCATCGTCCGCCGCCGGCTCCAGCGCCGCGTCAGCCGGGCCGCGAGCGGGCCGGCGAGCACGGTGGGGGCCAGCCGCAGCACGAGCACGCCGCCGACGGCGGTGGCGGAGTCGGTGATCTCGAGGACGAGGGCCATCAGGGCCACCGTCCCCATCCAGTCGCCGAGCGAGGACACGGCCTGGCCCACCAGCAGGTCGCGGAAGGGGCGCCGGCGGGTCTCGGTCCGCTCGGTGGGGGCGGCCGCTATGCCGAAGGCTGCGATGCGGGGCTGGTCGCTCATGCTTCCTTAGACAGGGCCCGCCAGAGCCGTGCGCATCACCCAGGCTACGGCCGACTCGACAGGACCGAGTGCGGCGGCGCAGAAACCGTGCCCCATTCCCGGGACCAGGTCGAGCCGGCGGGGCTCGTTGGCAGCGGTGAACAGCGCAGTTGCGGCCGCCGGTGGCAGGAACCGGTCCGCCAGCCCGTGGACGACCGCCACCGGCCGGGCGACCAGGCCGATGCAATCGACCGGGGGGTCACCCCGGTCCGGCCGCACGGCGAGCCGGGTCTGGAAGCGGCGTGCGGCCACGGCGCGGCCGGCGATGGTCTGGGTGAGCATGACCGACGCCGCCCCCCGCCACGTGCGAGGGATCTCCCAGCCTGCCGGGGTGGCCACGACCACGGCTCCCCGCGCACCGGCACCGTCGGCCATGTCCGCGGCGGCCGCTGCCATGTGGTTCAGGACCGCAATGCCCCCCATCGACGTGCCCACCACGACCACCCGGTCGGCGTGGCCGGAGGCGGCATGCACGGCGGCGTCGACGTCGAGCCGCTCGAGCTCCCCCAGCGTGCACAGGCCCTCGGACTCGCCGTGGCCCCGGCTGTCGTAAGTCAGCACCGCATGACCCGCGGCCATGAGGTGCCTGGCCACCTCCTCGACGGCCGGCTGGTGCTTGTTGGCGGCGAAGCCGTGCACGACAACGACCGCGTCGCCGTTGGCCGACGCCGGCTCCCACCAGCGGGCGGCCAGCCGAACCCCATCGGCCGTGACCAGGCTGGTCGCCGTGTCCCCCACGTCAGGCCTCCGTCTCCCACCACCAGGCCAGGCCTGCGAGCCCGCGTCCCGTGTGGGCCACCATCACCGGGCTGAACGGGCCGACGAGGAACGACGCCGGCGAGAACGCCTGAACGCGCTCGGACAGCGTGGCGGCGGCCTCGGGGTTGAGCGCGTGCAGGACCGTCACGTGCAGGCGTGCGCCCTGGCCGGCACCAGCGGCGCACCGCTGCACGATGCGGTCGAGGGCCGCTTCGGCGCTGAACGCCGGTCGGAGCGGCCGCGCCCGCCCGTCGCGGAACTCGAACAGCGGTCGCACGCCGAGCCGGTCGCCGATCCAGCGAGCAGCGTCGGGTACGCGACCCGAACGCGCCAAGCGCTCCAGGTCGGCGACGCTCGCCGCCAGCCGCACCCGTGCCGCTACCCGTTCGGCGGTGCCGACGACCTCGTCTCGATCGGCACCGCCGGTCGCCGCCCGCGCCGCAGCGAGCACCACGAGGGCCTGGGCGCCGGCGGCGGTGCCGGTGTCGAGCACGGCGACGTCGGGTCCTGCAGACGTCCCGGTAGCCCCGGGCTCGTGGTCGGTGACCAGCTTGGCAGCCAGCTTGGCCGAGTCGTGCGTCGAGGACATGCCTGCGGCAAGCGTGAGCGTGACCACCGGACCGGACCGGAGCGCCTCGGCCATGACCGTGGCGAACTCCCCCGGCGAGGGCGCAGCGGTGCTGATCGGCTCGTCGAACCGGCGGACCAGCTCGTCGAGGCTGATCTCGCCGTCGCGGTAGCGGTCGGCGCCCACGTGCAGGACCAGGGGCACCACGCGGATGTCGTACCGGGCGGCGAGCTCCGCAGGCAGCGCTGCGGCGCTGTCGGTGACCACGGTGACGGTCACGACGGGGTTGGGGGACTCAGGCCCCACGGGTGAACGGTCATGCTGCGGTTTCCTCGATGCCGCTCTCAGTGGCGCCCGGGTCGCGGTCGTAGAGAAGCCGGTGAAGATACACCTCGACGCCCGGCCGCGTCGCAGGGCGGTTGCCCGCCAATCGCTTGGCCAGCATCACGCCGGCGACACCGGCACCGGCGAGCAGGCCGGCCCGCCCGCGGGTCCGCCCCAGCGTCGGCACCAGGGCCACGTCCGCGACGAAGCTGCCGAGACCGGTCTGGCGACACAGGCGGCCGGCGGCCAGTCCCGAAGCCAGCACCACCGTGCCCGGCCAGCTCTGGACGAGCAGCGCCCCCATCGCGACCGAGACGCCGCGCCCCCCGGCTCCGCCCAGCCACGGGGACCAATTGTGCCCGGCCACGGATGCGACGGCGGCGGTGGCTGCCAGCATCGGGCGGTCCCGCCCGGCCAGCGCGGGACCGACGGCGCCCTTGGCGATGTCGCACACCCCGGCGACCGCCAGCGGCCCGAACCCCGCGACGCTGTGCAGCGCGGTGCCCGACACCGTGCCCCCTCCGACGTCGCGCAGGTCCACCCCCGCTCTCATCCGCGCCGCGATGTTGGAGAACGGGATGGATCCCGCCAGCCATCCGGCGGCGATGACGGCCGCGGGATTTGGTCGCCCGGTCATCCTGCCGAAGCTACCCCCACGGGCGCCCGGATCAGTGGCCGATTGGCGGTCGGTGCCGCCGATTGACATCGGCGCAACCGGTCGCGTTGACTGTCGGTCGTGGTGGAAACGACCGGCGTGGCGACGACCGCATCGGTGCCCGGTCGCCCCGCTCACGGCATCGACGGCGGCGACCTGCCCACCCGCATGCTCGTGCTCGGGTTGGCCCGCCACGACGGGTCGATCCTGGCCGCCGATGCGTTCCCGGTCGCCAATGCCTGCGGTCGGTCGCCAGAGCAGGTTCGGTCCTGCCTGCGGCGGCTGGTCGCCGAGCGCCTCTTCACCCGCGATGGACACGGCCAGCGCGCCGTCTACCGCGCCACCGAGGACGGGCTGGCGGCGCTCGGGGCAATCACCGCCCGCGCCCGGCTGGCGCACACGCAGGACGCAGCCGGGCGGATCTGGGACCGCCGCTGGCACCTGGCGGCCTTCGCCATCCCCGAGGCGCGACGGGGCGCCCGCGACGCGCTGCGCGACCACCTCGGCCGCCTGGGCGGTGCCGCCATCCACAACGGCCTCTACGCCAGCCCCCACCCCTGGGAGAAGGACGTCGGCGGCGAGGCCGAACGGCTCGGCGTGTCGGAGCACGTCGCCTTGGCGGCCACGGAGGACCTCACCGTCGGCGGGGTGTCCGAACCGACGGAGCTGGCGGCCCGCCTGTGGCCGATCGGGCGCTTGGCCGTCCGGTACCAGCAATTCGTCGACCGCTGGGAGCACGTGCCCGCCGACCTGGCGAGCATGCGCCGGCGCCACGAGACGCTTCCCGACTCGGCGTTCCTGCCCGGTGCCCTGGCGATGGGGCTCGCGTACCAGGCCTGCTTCGACGATGACCCCCTGCTCCCGCCGGAACTGCTCCCCCACCCATGGCCCGGCGGGGCGGCCCGCGAGCTCCTGGTCCGTAGCCGCCGGCTGGCGCTGGAGATCCGCGCCGAGCACAACCGACCTGCCCTGTTCCGTTCCTTCGACGACCTGATCGACGCCCTTGCCTAGGCAACTTGCCCCGGGAGGAACCCAATGAAGTTCGGCATCTTCTACGAGCACCAACTGCCCCGCCCGTGGGACGACGACAGCGAGCATCGGCTGTTCAAGGACGCCCTCGAGCAGGTCGAGCTCGCCGACCGGCTGGGCATCGACTACGTGTGGGAGGTCGAGCACCACTTCCTCGAGGAGTACTCACACTCGTCGGCGCCGGAGGTGTTCCTGGCGGCCGCCAGCCAGCGCACCTCGCGCATCCGGCTCGGCCATGGCATCGTCCAGCTGCCCTTCAACTTCAACCACACGGCCCGGGTGGTCGAGCGCATCGCCACGCTGGACCTGGTGTCGGACGGCCGCGTGGAATTCGGGACGGGCGAGGCGTCGTCCGAGGCCGAGCTGGGTGGCTTCCTCATCGACCGAGAGCAGAAGCGGGCCCAGTGGGACGAGGCGCTCGACGCCGCCACCCGCATGTTCGTGGAAACGCCCTACGCCGGCTACGACGGCGAGTTCTTCCAGATGCCGGTGCGGGGCGTGGTGCCCAGGCCGCTGCAGCGGCCCCATCCGCCGCTGTGGGTGGCGTGCAGCCGCCGCGAGACGATCCACCTGGCGGCGACCAAGGGCATCGGCGCATTGAGCTTCAGCTTCATCGAACCGTCCGAGGCCAAGGCCTGGGTCGACAACTACTACGCCACGCTGGCAACCGACGAGTGCGTGCCCGGCGGTTTCGCCGTCAACCCCAACGTGGCCGTGGTGCTACCGATGATGTGCCACGCCGACGAGGAGACCGCGATCGCGCGGGGGCTCGACGGCGCCCATTTCTTCGGCTTCAGCCTGGGCCACTACTACGTGTTCGGGACGCATCAGCCGGGCCGGACCAACGTGTGGGACGAGTTCGAGGAGAAGCGCGACCTGTTCGGGTTCCGCCGGCAGACCGCGGCGCAGACCGGCCAGACGCTGGGCGCCCAGCTGTTCGAGCAGGGACTGGGGGCGCTGCGGGGTGCAATCGGGACGCCCGACCAGGTGCGCGAGCTCCTTCGGGGCTACGAGGATGCCGGGGTCGACCAGGTCATCTTCGTGTCGCAGGCCGGGCGCAACCGCCACGAGCACATCTGCGAGTCGCTGGAGACCTTCGCGACCGAGGTGATGCCGGACTTCGCCGAGAACGAGCCCGAGCGGGAGAAGGCCAAGCTCGAGCGGCTGGCACCGGCCATGGAAGCCGCCCTGGCGCGCCGGAGCCCACCCCGTGAGGCTCCGGACACCACCATCCAGGCGGGGATGACCTACTGAGACGGGCCCCGGCGCGGGCCACCCGAGCAGGCGGTGGCGCCTCGATCGTGCCGCCGGTCGATCACCACCTCGGCGGCGGAGAGGGCGACGAACGCGAGCGCCAGGCCGCCGATGACGTCGGAGGTCCAATGGACGCCGAGCCAGACACGGCTCCAGGCGACCAGGGTGATGATCGACCAGGCGAGGGTGGTCAGGGTCCACCAGAGCCAACGACGGTGGATGTACAGGGCGGCGATCAGCGGGACGAAGCCCCACGTCGCGGCCGCCGCCAGGACGTGGCCACTGGGATACGAGAAGCCGGTGCCGGCGACCAGCCGCGCGCCCGTGGGCCGGGGCCGCGCCACCAGATCCTTGAGCAGCCACTCGAGCGGCGCCCGCGCCGCGATCGTGACGAGCATGACCAGCGCCAGATTCCGGCACCGGCGAGCGGCGAGCACGACGCCCGCGAGCCCCGCGCCGAAGACCACGGGCGTCGACCCGAGCCGCGAGACCCACAGTGCGAGGTGATCGACCCACGGGCTCCGCAACGACACGGCGGCGTCGGTGATCGGCCGGTCCCACAAGAGCAGCCGTACCCCATGGACGCTGGCGGCGGCGCCGAGCACGGCTACCAGCACCAGTGCCGCCGGAACGAGCCAAGGCCACCGTTGGCTGACGCGGCGAATGGTCATCGGTGGCGCCCGATGTAGATCCGGTGGCCGCTGCCTGACGGCCGGGATCGTTGCGCCCAGGAAGCCGGCCGGGTCGACCGTTGTCGTCGTGGCGGGACTGGTCTGCAACGTGACCTTCAGGGCCGGGGAGATGACTCACAGCCTGGCAGTCCTAGCTGAACGTCGCCTGAACGCGATGACCTGGGTTCGCTACCCTGGTCGCGTGAGAGCGCTCTCACAGACGTCTTCGGGGCGAGATCCGGTGGCCCGGCCCCAGGCCCGCCTGCGCCGGTTCCCCGACCGGTTCCTGTGGGGCGCGGGCACGTCCGCCTACCAGATCGAGGGCGGGATCGACGTCGACGGCCGCCAGCCGTCCATCTGGGACACGTTCGCAAGTGCCGGCCACGCCCACGGCGACACCGGTGACCCGGGGGCTGACCACCGGCACCGGATGACCGACGACGTCGCCCTCATCTCCGAGCTGGGCCTGCCGGCCTATCGGTTCTCGATCGCCTGGCCGCGGGTGCAACCCGAGGGTGCGGGCGCGGTCAGCCGGCCCGGGCTCGACTTCTACCGGGCGCTCGTCGACGAGCTGCTGGGGTGCGGCGTCGAGCCGGTCGCCACCCTGTATCACTGGGACCTTCCGCAGGCCCTCGAGGACTCCGGCGGATGGCCGGCCCGCGAGACCGCCTGCCGGTTCGCCGACTACGCCGACGTCGTTGCCGACGCCCTCGGCGATCGCGTCCGGCGCTGGACGACGATCAACGAGCCCTGGTGCCCGGCCATGCTCGGCTATGCCGCCGGCATCCACGCCCCCGGCCGCCGCGAACCCCGGGCCGCGGTCGCCGCCGCCCACCACCTGCTGCTGGGCCACGGGCTGGCTGTCGACGCGCTGCGTGACCGCGTGACCGGACCGGGGCTCGACACGGGCCGGGACCCGGAGATCGGGATCACGCTCAACCCCTATCCCGTCGTTCCGTCGACGACGCCGCCACACCCGACCGAGGCGGACCGCGACGCAGTGCGCCGGATCGACGGCATCGCCAACCGCCTGTGGTACGACGCGGTGCTGCGGGGCGCCTACCCCGACGACGTGCTCGAGGACCTGGGGACCGTGAGCGACCTCGCCCACATCCGCGACGGTGACCTGACCCAGATCGCGCGCCCCATCGATGCCCTGGGGCTGAACTACTACCGCCGCTATCACGTGCGCCACGAGCCCGGGGCGTCGGCTCCGCCGTCGCCGTGGCCCGGCTCGCCGGACGTCGCGTTCGCCGACCCGGCCCACACCCCGACATCCAACGGCTGGGCGGTCGAGCCCGACGGCCTGTTCGACGCGCTGCTGCGAGTGGCAGCCGACTACGACCCACCGCCGCTCTATGTCCACGAGAATGGGGGCGCATTTCCCGACGTGCCCGGCGCCGACGGTCGCGTGGACGACGCCGACCGCCGCGCTTACCTCGACGCCCACATGCGGGCCTGCCACGACGCCATCGCCGCCGGCGTCGATGTTCGGGGGTTCTTCGTGTGGTCACTGCTCGACAACTTCGAATGGGCGGAGGGGTATGGCCAGCGGTTCGGCATCGTGCACGTGGACTTCGCCACCCAGCGCCGCACACCCAAGGCCAGCGCCCTGTGGTTCCGGGGCGTGGTCGCCGCCAACGGCCTGTCCGGGGCGTAACGGGGTGACGCGGCCGTCCGACGCACCGTGCACGCTGGACGACGTGGCCGCCCGCTCCGGCGTCTCGCGGGCCACGGTGTCGCGGGTCGTCAACGGCAGCCCTCGCGTGTCCGACCGAGCCCGTGCGGCAGTCGAACAGGCCATCGAGCGCCTCGGCTACGCGCCCAACCGCGCCGCGCGCAGCCTCGCCGCGCACCGCAGCGACACGGTGGCGCTCGTGGTCTCGGAGCCGAGCACGCGCCTGTTCGGCGATCCCTTCTTTGCCGAGACGATCCGGGGGATCGCCGCGGCGCTGGCCGGATCCCGCTACCAGCTCGTCCTGCTGATGCTCCAGGGCGAGTCGGACCGCGAGGGGGTCGAGCGCCACCTGCTGAGGAGCAACACCGACGGCGTCCTGCTGCTGTCCACCCGCCGCGATGACCGGTTGCCAGGCCGGCTCGTCGCAGCCGGCATCCCGTGCGTCATCGCCGGCCACCCGGCCGAGGTCGCGGCTGGCACCCGGGCGTCACGCCCACCGGCGATCGGCTTCGTCGACGCCGACAACGCGGGCGGGGCGTGCCGCGCGTGCGCCCACTTGATTGCCCGCGGCTGCCACACGGTCGCCACCATCGCCGGTCCCCGCGACATGGCGCCCGGCGCCGACCGGCTCAGCGGCTGGCGTCAGGCCCTGGCCCGGGCGGGGCGACCCGTGGCGACGTCGTTGGTGGCCGAGGCCGACCTCACCCGCGCCGGCGGCGCCACGGCCACCGGGGCGCTGCTCGAGCGGCATCCGGAGGTCGACGGCATCTTCGCGGCCTCCGACCTGATGGCCATCGGCGCGATCGACGCGCTGCGGTCTACGGGGCGTCGCGTCCCCGACGATGTGGCCGTGGTCGGGTTCGACGACAGCGAACTGGCCGCGGACACAGATCCACCCCTCACGACTGTCCGACAGCCCATCGAGCGGCTGGGCAGCGAGATGGGGCGGCTGCTGCTCGACCAGCTCGACCGGGCGGCATCGCCGCGCGGCGTCACGCTCGAGACCGAGCTGGTGGTGCGCCGCTCGGCTTGAATCCGCGCCGCTCCGGCCGGAGCCGGGGCCGAACGACATCGACCGTCCCCTTGGCGGCGTGGGGGTCCTCCCCCGCCACGAGCAGGATGTCGCGATGGTCCAGCGTGCCCATGGGCTCGCCCTCGCCCGGTGGGAACCACGGCAGCAACGACTCGGCGCTCATGTAGTGGTTCACCACCGCCCGCCGCGGCCGGGCGCTGCCATTGGGGAGAGACCGGTGCAGCAGGTAGCCGTTGAAGATCACCGCCCCGCCGGCGGCCAGCTCGACCGGGACGGCCTCGTCGGTGTCGTGCGGGAACCCGTGCGCCTCAGGGGTGCCGTCGAAGCGCGCGTCCCGCTGATCACGCATCGGGTACAGGACGCCCCGGCGATGCGACCCGGGGAACACCCACAGGCAGCCGTTGTCGAGCGTGGCGTCGTCGAGCGCCAGCCAGACGGCGGTCAACGACCGGTCCCGGGTGGGGATGTGGGCCTCGTCTTGGTGCCACGCCTGGCCCGGCTTGCCAGCTCCCTTGATGAACAGCATCGACTGCATGAGCTTCACGTTGGGGCCGATGATGTCGACGAGCACGTCGACAACCGCCGGGTGGAGGGCGAGATCGCGCATGAGCGCCGAGATCTTGTGGGGGAAGTGGATGCAGAGATAGCGGTCGAGCACGGTCGCATCGTCGTCCCGCTCGTCGGTGGGCAGGGCGCCCACCATTTGGCCTCGCCGGCCGCGGCAGATGGCGGTGGCCTCTGCCGAGGCCGCCGCCAGCCACTCGGGGCCGAGCACGTCGGGAACCACCACGTAACCCTGGCCGTCGTACGTCGACGGTGACGGACTGCCCGGCAGCGGTGTTGGCGCCGGCCCCCCGGATCCCACGAGCTCCGACATCTGTCCTCCGTGGTCGGCGATGCCGCCATCGTGCACGACGGGACACCTGGCACGGAATGCTCGAACCGACCTATTACTTGTCCGGATGTGAACAGGGAGGCAAGCGTGATCATGCGGCCGGCGATCGCCGACTACCCGCCGGGCGCGCAGATGCCGCCCCGCGTCTTGGACGACTTCGAGTTCGTGTGGATGCTGGTCGGTCAGGCCCGGCTGACGCTCGATGACGACGAGCTGCCGTTGGGTCCCGGGCAGCTGCTGTTGGTACCGCCCGGCGTGCGCCACGGTTTTCTCTGGGATACCACCAGGCCCTGCCGTCATGGTTATGTCCATTTCGAATCTCCGGGCTTCGACGGATCGCGGCCGGCGCAGCCGGAGCTGCGACCCATGACCGACGACGATCCGCTCGCGGGACTGTGCGCCTATCTCCTGTGGCTGGGGGGCGGCGCGCCGAACGACTGGGAATGGCGGTCGAGTGAGGCGCTGGCGTTCATGCTTCGACTGTTCGTTGGCGGCCCGCTACCGCAACCAGATCCCCCCACCGCCCTGATGCCGGCGCTCGCCGGCGCCGTCGGCCACCTGCAACGGGAATGGACCCGCATGCCACTGCGCCGCGTCGGTGTCGGCGAGTTGGCCCAGCGGGCCCACATGTCGCGCAGCTACCTCAATCGCTTGTTCCGCACCGCCTTCGGGCTGAGCGCCGCCGCCGCGCTCGAGCGGGCGCGATGCTCACGGGCCGAGTCGCTGCTGCTTCGCACCGACCTCACCGTCGAGTCGATCGCCGTGCAGTGTGGATTCGCCGACGCCAGCCACTTCTCCCACCGGATCGCGGCGATCCATGGCGCGTCACCACGGGCCTACCGGGCCGCGGGCACCGCATCGCCGTCAGTGCTCGATCATCCCGGCGTCCGCCGGCTCAGCCACCTGCTCTGGGGCTAGTGTCCTGCCGCCTGCTCCGCCCGACGCTCGGACAGGTGATCGGCGATGCCGATGGCGGTCAGCGGGAACACGGGCGCGGGCAGAAGCACCAGGGCGCCGGCGACGCGCGCCAGCACCAGCGTGTACACGGACGCCACCAGCACGGCCAGGGCGCGGGCCCGCCAGTTCTGGGGTTCGTCCATCCGCAGGGCCTGGATACCCCCGGCGCCGACCCCGGCGACGATGCCGGTGACCGCGTCCCCGGCCAGCGCCGACGCCGGGATCCCGACGAGCAGCGCCCACCCCATGGCCCGCAGCACGGCAGCGGGAGCCCGCGGGTGCTCCGACAGGAACGCCAGCGCGACGAATACGAACGGGATCACCGCCAGACCGACCGCCAGGCCGAGCGCGAGGGCGGGTTCACCCTCGCTGCCGGGTGAGTCGTCGGTGGCGGCGGCCACCATCCCGGCGAGCAGGGCCCAGAACGCCACCACCAGCACGAGCGTCGCCACCATGATCGCTCGCCACTTCCGGACCGGCGAGAGCGGCTGCATTCCGACCGGGTCGCCCCTCCGCCGGGGCGCTGCGGCCATTACCCCTTGACCGCCCCGGCGGTGAGTCCGCGGATGAAGTAGCGCTGCAGCGCGAAGAACACGAGCAGCGGCAGCGCCATCGAGATGAACGCCGCAGAGGTCAGCAGGTGCCAGTCCTCGCCGCGGGCGCCGTTGAGTGTCTGCAGCGCGATCGTGAGTACGCGTGTGTCCTCGGTGGTGCCGAGGAAGATGCGGGCGACCAGCAGGTCGTTCCACACCCAGAGAAACTGGAAGATGGCGAAGGCGGCGAGCGCCGGCACCGACAGGGGCACGACGAGCCGCCAGAAGATCGTGAAGTGGTCGGCCCCGTCCATCTTGGCCGACTCGATGATCGACGACGGCAGCGAGCCGATGTAGTTGCGCAGCAGGTAGATGGCCAGCGGCAGGCCGAACGCCGTGTGCGCCAGCCAGATCCCCAGGAAGGTGCCGCTGAGGTTCAGGTCGGGGAAGATCTGCGCCCCCCCGAGCGAGGCGCCGCCCGTGTACAGCCGGAGGATGGGGATCAGCGCCATCTGCAGCGGCACGACCAGGAGGCCGACGACCGCAACGAACATGACGTAGCGACCCCGGAACTCCATCCACGAGAAGGCGTACGCGGCGAACGCCGCGATCGTGATGGGGATGATCGTCGACGGGATGGTCACGGCCAGGCTGTTGAGGAACGCGTTCGAGAAGCCGCCGGTGTCGAGCGCCTGGGTGTAGTTGTCGAACGTCCACTCCGCGGGGTCGAAGAGGTGTGCGATCGCCGTCCACCAGCCGCTGGTCTCCACGGCGGTTTCGGGGCGGAACGAGGTGACGAGGACCCCGACGGTCGGGATGAGCCACAGCAGGACGATGCCGAGGACGATGAGCCGGACCGACCAGCCACCGCGTCGCACGTCGGCGGCCTCGCCGCTCGGCGGGGGCGCCGATTCCTCGACTTCGCTGGGCAGGGGTGCGGTGAGCGTCATCGCATGGCCTCCTGCTCGCGGAACCGCCGCACGTTGAAGATCATCACGGGGATGACGGCGATGAACAGGAGCACGGCGATGGCGGCCCCCCGACCGTCGTTGTTACTGATGAAGAACCACTGGATCATCCGCTCGGCGACGACCTCGGTCTCGTTGTTCTCGGCGTTGCCGATCACGAAGACGATGTCGAACACTTTCATGGCGTTGATGACCATGTACGTGGCCACGACCGCGATGGTGGGGGCGATGCTCGGGACGATGATCCGCCGGAACACCTGCAGCTCCGAGGCCCCGTCGATGCGCGCCGCCTCGATGATCTCGTCGGGAATCGACTTGATGGCGGCAGACAGGACGACCATGGCGAACCCGGTCTGCATCCAGATCATGATCACCATGAGCAGGAGGTTGTTCCAGGGTTTCACCGTCAACCAAGCGGTGGGGCTCAGACCCAGGCCCTGCTTGATCCCGTTGAGCAGGCCGATGTTGGTGCCGAACCCCTCGGGGCGGAAGCCGTAGATGAGCCGCCAGGTGACGGCGGCGCCGACGAACGAGATCGCCATGGGCAGGAAGATCAGCGACTTGGCCACGGCCTCGCCGCGGCGCAGCCGGTCGGCCAGGGTGGCGAACGCCAGGCCGATCGATGTGGCCACGAGCGGCACGAACACGATCCAGCCCAACGTGTTGCGGAGGGCGCGGCGCATGCTGTCATCGGTGAACACGAACTCGTAGTTGTCGAAGCCCACGAACCCCGAGCCCGGCTGGCGGCCGCCGAAGCTGATGATGATCGTGTTGATGACCGGATAGACGAGGAACACGGCGAGGATCACCAGGGCCGGCCCGACAAAGACGTAGGGACGGACACCGTCGCGGTAGCGCTCGGGAAGCCAGTCGACGGCGCGGTTCATCGCCCAGTACAGGAAGAAGACCCCCGCGGCCCCCACGACCGTGGCGACCGCCACGATCACGAAGCGGTTGGCGTCGGCATCGCGCAGGTAGTCGAACGCGAGCCAGAGCGCCGCGAACGCGACAATGGGAACGAAGAACGCGCCCACGAGGCGCAGGACGGCGAGCCCCGCCGCCTGGCGCGCCCTGGGCCTCTTTTCCTCCTCGAGCTCGGGCCCGGGCTCGGGTGCGACCGGCGGCTCCTCCACCGTGGTGGTCACGCGGCGCCCTCCTCCTCGTCGCTTGACAACTGGTGCCAGGGTAGATCAGGAGGGGGCGGCCCGCAGCGGGCCGTCCCCTCCTGGCTGTCAACGTGCTGCCGATGTGGGCCGACTATTGCGGCCAGCTCGCTTCGATGTCGTCGAGGACCGACTGGAGCGAGTCCGGGCCGCCGGTCATGTAGCTCATCATGCCGGTCCAGAAGCTCCCGGCGCCGACCTCGGTCGGCATCTGGTCGGAGGCGTCGAACCGCGCGGTGCCGTCCTTCAGCGCCGCCGTCGTGACCTCAGACGACCGGGCCAGGATGTCGTTGGCGTAGCAGTCCGACCCGACGTCGACGTTGGGCGAGAGCCGGGACGAGGCCGTCTCGCCACCCGTGGCGCATTGCACCTCCTCGCTGGAGAACCGGTCGAGGAAGTCCTTGATCTCGGGAGCGTTGCGGTACGCGACCGCGAACTCGCCGGCGATCAGCGTGCCCTCCTGCTCGATCGGCGGGAAGGGGAACCAGTCGTAGTCCTCGCCCGCCTTCGCCTCGGGCGGGAAGAAGGCGTTGATGAAGCTCGCCTGCCGGTGCAACCAGCAGCCGGGCGGGTCCTGGAACATCGGACCGGGCGCATCGCCGAAGGCGATGGCCGGCGTCTGGTCGGCCCCGCCGAGCACGTAGTTGTCGCCGAACATGACCTGGCCGAAGATCTCGCCCGCATTCACGACCGCGTCGTCGTTGAACGGGATCTCGTGGCTCACCCACTGGTCGTAGACGTCGGGCCCCGCGGTGCGGAGCATGATGTCCTCCATCCAGTCGGTGGCCGGCCACCCCGTCGCGCCCTCGCTTTCGAAGCCGACGCACCACGGCGGCTTTCCGGTGTCGTCGCGGATCTGGTCGCTGAGGGCGAGGAGGTCGTCCCACGTCTCCGGCACCTCGTAGCCGGCGGCGTCGAAGTCGTCCTTGGGGTACCAGATCATGCTCTTGAGGTTGACGTTGGTCGGCAGGCCGTAGTGCTTGCCGTCGACCTCTCCGAGCGACAAGAGGTAGTCGCCGCCGAACCTGTCCTCGAGCTCGGCGATGTCGAAGCCGAGGTCTTCGAGGGACACGGCGCCCTGGTTGACGGCATCGCGGACCGCTCCGGGCTGGGGCACCAGCGCGATGTCGAGGTCGCCGCCTTCGGAGCGGATCTGGAGGTCCTCCTCGAAGTTGCCGGACTGCTCCATGGTGGCTGTGTAGTCGGTGTCCGAGTTGATGAGGTCGTCGACGACCGACTGGACGGCGTCGTTCTCCTCGGGCTCCATGGCGTTCAACACGCCCACCTCGCCCGTGTTCTCGCCGCCGCCCCCGCCGCCCGACTCGGCCTGGCCGCCACCGTTATCGTCGTCGTCGCCGCACGCGGCGAGGAAGAGGATGGCGACGGCTGGCACCGCCCATAACCGGCGCATTCGCATGGGATTCTCCTTTTGCTGTCGTTGTTGATCGGTTATTCGTCCTTGCCGTAGATCCCCAGGCCCGTTTCGGGATCGAAGAAGTGCAGCCGATGGGTGTCGACCACGAGGTCGATCGCGTCGCCCTTGTCGGCCAGCGTGCGCGGGTTCAGCCGGGCGATCACGTTCGAGCGGCCGGTGGCGGCCGTTTCGTCGATGGCCGTGATGGCCTCCTGGCCCACGTCGGCCGCCAGGTCGAGGGCCTCCTCGGTGGTCGGCGCGGGTGCGTCGACGGGGAAGTGGACCACGACATCGGAGCCGAGCGCCTCGCGCAGTTCCACGGTGGAGGAGATGCGGCGCTCGGGCGGTGCGTCCGACACCAGCGAGGCGTCCTCCATGTCCTCGGGGCGGATGCCGACGACCAGCTTGCGTCCCTCGAACCGGCGCAGATCGGGACGCTCGGTCACGAGCTCGTCGGGCACCGGGAGCTGGAACCCGGCCAGCTTCACCGCCAGTCCGCCGTCGGCGGGCACGAGGCTGGCCTCCATCATGTTCATCGCCGGGGAGCCGATGAAGCCCGCCACGAACAGGTTGGTCGGGTGTTCGTAGAGCGACTGGGGTGTGTCGACCTGCTGCAGCACCCCCTTGCGTATGACGGCGACCCGGTCGCCCATGGTCATGGCCTCGACCTGGTCGTGGGTCACATACATGGTGGTGACACCCAGCTCGTGCTGCAGCCGGGCGATCTCGGCCCTTGTCTGCACCCGCAGCTTGGCGTCGAGGTTGGAGAGCGGTTCGTCCATGAGGAAGGCCTGGGGGTGACGAACGATGGCCCGTCCCATTGCGACCCGCTGACGCTGGCCACCCGACAGGGCCGCGGGCTTGCGCTTGAGCAGCTCTCCGAGCCCGAGTATCCGCCCCGCCTCGCGGACCCGTTCGTCGATCTCGTCGCGCGGCACCTTCTGCAGCCGCAGCCCGAAGGCCATGTTGTCGTAGACGTTCATGTGCGGGTACAGCGCGTAGTTCTGGAACACCATGGCGATGTCGCGTTCCTTGGGTGGGACGTCGTTGACGACCCGGTCGCCGATCGTGGCGGTCCCCTTCGAGATCGTCTCCAGCCCGGCGACCATGCGCAGCACGGTGGTCTTCCCGCACCCGGACGGCCCCACGAGGACGATGAACTCCCCGTCCGCGATGTCGAGGTCGAACGACCGCACGGCCTCGGTCCCGTCGGGGAAAACCTTCCAGACATCTTCCAGAACGATTTGTGCCATGTCCCTACCGTTCTCTCTCCGACGGCCTTTCTCAACCCTTCACCGCGCGGGCATTGCGTTCCGGCGTGGGCGGCGACCCGGGGCGCCGCCTGATCGACGGCGGAGCGGTGGTGGACCGCTCCACCAGCTCCAGCCCCAGGCGGTGTTCCCGGGGCTCCGGGAGGTGCCCGTCCTCCAATGCCTCGAGCAGGATCCTGGCGGCGACCTTACCGCTCTCGAACAGGGGCTGACGCACGGTGGTGAGCCCGGCATAGCCGGAAACCTCGACATCGTCGAAGCCCACGACGGACACGTCACCGGGCACGTCGAGCCCGGCCGCCCGGACCGCCTCGAGCACCCCGAGCGCCTGGACGTCGGACGAGGCGAACACCGCGGTGGGCCGGTCGCGCCGAGCGAGCAGCTGCTCGGTGAGGCGGCGGGCGACGGTGCGGACATGGGGACCGTGGCAAACGTAGCCCGGCGGGATTTTCATGCCGGCGTTGGTCATCGTGTGGCGGTAGCCCGCTTCGCGGCTGCTGCCGGCGGTGAAGCCGAGCGGGTTGTCGGGATCATCGCCGATGAACGCGATCCGCTCATGCCCGAGCGCCAGCAGGTGCTGGGTCGCCAGGCGCCCGCCTTCGATGTCGTCGGTCACCACCGCCGGCACCCTGCGGCCGGAGGTGTCGAGCAGCACGACCGGCACGCCGGCATCCGCCAAGCGGGCCAGGCTCTTCGATGGCGGCGGCAGCGACATGATCAACAGGCCGTCGGCCCGATCGCGGCGCGTGAGCGTGGCGAAGTGCTCGTCGCGGTGGACCGGCGACTCTACGTTGAACAGCACGAGGTCGTAGTGGCTGCCGTTGAGCGCGGCGGCGACGCCGCGCAGGCGCTCCACGGCCGAGGCATGGGTGAAGAACGGCACCACGACGCCGAGCGTTTGGCACCGGCCCCGGGAGAGTCCCCGGGCCAGGGGGTTGGGGCGATAGTCAAGGACCTCGATGGCGGCGAGGACGCGGGCTCGGGTGGCGTCGCTGACGCGCGGGCTGTCGTTGAGCACTCGCGAAACGGTGCCCGCCCCGACCCCGGCGTGCGCGGCGACGTCAGCGATGGTGACCACCACCCCCCTCTCACGGGCGTCGGCTAGCCGGGCCCCCCCTTGTGGAACCGCTTCCACTCTGGTTGGCAGGAAGGTAAGCCCGCTCCCTGCCACATGTCAATGGAACCGGTTCCAAGCTTCGATGACAGTTGCGTGACGCGGAACGTGAAACGGATGTGGTTGCGTAGCAATCATTTCCGCTCCAGATACCCGACGCGGGTCTGCCCGGTGCGCCTAGACCAGATTGTCGACGAAGCGCTCGAGCTGCCGGAGGTTGCGACACTCGAAGACGCCGTCACAGAAGGTCGTGTACTCGCTGATGATCGAGTCCCCGGTGTCCCAGTAGCTCCTCGGCTCGGGGTTGAGCCAGTAGACGTGCCGGGCGCGGTGCTGCATCTCCTTCACGACCCACGACTGGGACGCGTGGTAGTTGTTGCGGGCGTCGCCCAGCAGCAGCAGCGTGGTCTTGGGCCCGACCTCCTTGCCCCAGCGCTGCCAGAACACCTCGAAGGCGTGGCCGTAGTCGCTGTGGCCGTCCACCCACACGACGTCGGCCTCGGTGTTGACCCGGTGCACGGCCTCGCCGATGTCCTCGACGCCCTCGAACATCCGGGTGACTTCGTCGATGCCGTCGATGAAGACGAACGACCGCACCTTGGAGAACTGGTGGCTGATGGCGTAGACGAGGTGCAGGGTGAAGCGGGCGAATGCGGCCACCGATCCCGATATGTCGGCCACCACGAAGATCTCGGGCTTCGAGGGCCGTGGGTAGCGGAACTGCGGGTCCACCGGCACGCCGCCGGTCGACAGCGAATGCCGCATCGTGGACCGGAAGTCGAGCGGGCCCTTCCGCCCGTGGCGGCGCTTGCGCGCCAGCCGCACCGCTAGCTTGCGGGTGAGCGGATAGATCGCCTTGCGCAGCGAGGCCATCTCCTCGCGGCTGGCGTGCATGAAGTCAACGTCCTCGGGGAGCGGCTTGCGCAGGGTCCGGGCCATCGCCTCGACGCCACGGTCGGCCACCAACCGCCGCCGGATCTCGGCCTCGATCTCCTTGCGCAGCTGGTCGATGCGGGCCTCGTACTCGTCGCGCTCGAGGCGTTCCTCCAGTGTCGTGAGGGGCTGGGAGGCATCCTCCCGGGCCTGCTGCATGAGCCGGTCCAGCACGCCGTCGAGGTCCAGGTTCCGCAGCGTGCGGTACAGGTAGTAGGTGCCGCCGACCGGCCGCCCGGGCTCCATGCCGGCATAGCGCCGCACCGCCTGGCGGGCCAGGGCCTTGAGCATGGCCTCGTTGCCCTGGGCCAGCGCCTTGTAGAGCATCTCGGCCAGCTCCTCGGGCGTCAGCTGCTCGCCCGCGCCGCCGGCGCCCCGCTCGCCCTGCTGTTGTTGGGCCAGCTCGCCCATCAGCTCGTCGAGGTCCGGCAGCTCCGCGATCTGCTCGTCGGTGAGCGCGAACTCGCGTCCCCGCAGCGAGAAGTAGACCTCGAACACCGTCTCGAACACCCGCCAGTGCGCGGCGTTCTTCACCAGCGTGGCGGCGAGGGCGTACTTGAACGCCTCGCGGTCCTCGAGCGGGATGTGCTGCACGGCGGCCATGGCGTCGAGGTTCTCGGTCAGGCTGACCGGCAGCCCGGCGGCGCGCAGCTCGCTGATGAACCCCGCCAGGAGCTCGGTCAGAGCGGCGCCGGCGCCGACCTCGGCCAGCCGGTGCCTCGCCCCGTCAAATGTGACGTCCGGCGCCGCCGAGCTAGGCATTCCGTTGCCAGGGCTTGCCTGCGCCGGCTTTCGCCTCGGCGGCGGCGCCCCCGCCCAATGCGGTGTCCTGCTCGAACTCCTTGGCGGCCTTGGCGATGTCGCTCTGGTACTTGAGCAGGATGTTGGCCGTGCCGGTGGCCGTGGCGGCATCGACCTGGTCGACCCCGAGCAGCAGCAAGGTGCGCGCCCAGTCGATCGACTCGGACACCGATGGCGGCTTCTTCAGCTCGAGCTGCCGGATCGAGCGGACGATCCGCGCCACCTGGTCGGCCAGGCTCTCGGTGATCCCCGGGACCTTGGCCAGCACGATCTCGCGCTCGCGGTCGAGGTCGGGATAGTCGACGTGCAGGAACAGGCAACGCCGCTTGAGCGCCTCGGACAGCTCGCGGGTGTTGTTGGAGGTCAGGAAGACGAGGGGGACCTGCGTCGCCCGGACCGTTCCCAACTCGGGGATCGACACCTGGTAGTCGGACAGGATCTCGAGCAGCAGCGCCTCGGTCTCGACCTCCACCCGGTCGACCTCGTCGATCAGCAGGACGACTGGCTGGTCGGCCCGGATGGCCTCGAGCAGCGGGCGGGTGAGCAGGAACTCCTCGGAGAAGATGTCGTCCTCGAGCTCCTCCCAGGTGGTGCCGTCGTTGCGCTCGGCCTGGATGCGGAGGAGCTGCTTCTTGTAGTTCCACTCATACAGGGCCTTGGACTCGTCGAGCCCCTCGTAGCACTGGAGCCGGATGAGGCGGGCGCCGGTGATCTCGGCCACCGACTTGGCCAGCTGGGTCTTGCCCGTGCCCGCCGGCCCCTCGACGAGGACCGGCTTGCCGAGTCGATCGGCGAGGTACACGACGCCGGCGATGCCCTCGTCGGCCAGGTAGTCCACCTTCCCCAGCGACTCACGGACGGCGGCGACGGACTCGAACCGGTAGGCCTCGCTCATCGTTCCCCGCTCTTGCTGCTTCGCAGCGGGCCGCTCGGGCCTCGCTCGCTCTCTCGCCCTCTGGGACGCTCGCTCATCGTTCCCCGCTCTTGCTGCTTCGCAGCGGGCCGCTCGGGCCTCGCTCGCTCTCTCGCCCTCTGGGACGCTCGCTCATCGCGCCAGGCTACCGGTCGCCTTGACCAGACGGTCAATCAAGAACAGGTGCTCGCCGCCTGCCACCATGCGTGCTCGCGACCAACCTTTCGCCAACCTCGAATGGGCGAAACTTGCAGCTGCGGCGCCTCCAGGCAGCGCCGCGTCTCCCCCGGTACCCCAGCCGCGGGGTCGGGGGCGGTATGTCCGCCCGACCGCTGCCCCTGACCTCGCTGCGGGGCATCGGGGATGGGCTCATGGCCGTGTGCGGCGCGTACACTCACTTGCCAGGACGGGCAGGTTGAGGGGAGCTGTGGACCGGGACCTGGTACACCGACGCCGTGCCATCGAGCGCGCGAGGGGCGAGCTGCCCGCCGCCAAGGACGCGCCCCCCGGTCCGCCCCGTGGCCCGCCGGGCCGTCCGATCGTCAGCCCCGTGATCAGGGCGTCGTGGCGCCGGTGCGCGCACGAGCTGGACACCGAGCGCGAATCGGCACCGGTCGAGCCGGCCGACGAGGCCCGCGAGCGCTGGGAGGCGTCACCGATCCGCCGCGCCGTTCCCTCGCTGGCCGGGCAGCTCGAGACGCTGGCGTCCAACGGCGACCTGATCGTCTCGGTCAACGATCCGCAAGGGCGCCTCATGTGGGGCTGGACGCCCAAGTGGCTGCGGCGGGGCGCCGAACGCATCGGTCTTGTCCCCGGCGGGGTCTGGAACGAGACCACGACCGGCACCAACGGGGTCGCCACGGCGCTCGCCGCCGACCTCGGCGTCGCTGTGTTCGCCACCGAGCACTGGCTGACGCGCTTCCGCGACTGGGTCTGCTACGCCGCGCCGGTGCACGCCTCCGACGGATCACAGGTGGGCGCCCTCAACCTGGCGACCAAGTGGGACCACGCCAACCCGCTGGGGCTGACGACGGTGACGGCCATGGCCCGGGTTGTCGAGCACGAGCTGCGGGCCGTCGAGCGCGAGTGGGCGACGGCGAGGGGCGGACCGGTCCTCCAGCTCCGTCTCCTGGGCCGGGGGCGTGCCACGTTGGGCGACATCCCGCTGGCCCTGTCGCTGCGTCAGCTCGAGATCGTCACGATCCTGGCCGTCGTCGGTGCGGCCACCCTCGACGAGCTCCATGCCCTCATGTACGGCGACCGGCCGGTCGCGGCCACGACCCTCAAGGCCGAGGTCTCGCGCGTGCGCCGCGTCCTGGGCGGCCACATTGCATCCCGGCCCTACCGGATCACCGTGCCCTGCCGGGTCGACGCCCTGCGGCTGCTGGAGCGGCTCGACGTCGGCGATGTCGATGGCGCCGGCGAGCTGTACAACGGGCAGCTGCTCCCGGCCAGCGACGCCCCGCTGGTGATCGAGCGCCGCCACCACATCGACGTCGCCCTCCGAACCGCACTGTTGCGCGACGGGTCGACCGCGGCCCTGCTGCGCTACGCCGAGATTCACCCGTCCGACGTCGAGGTCCTGGAGCAGGCGGTCGCATCGGCCCGTCCCAGCGAGCTGTTGCTTCCCACCGCCGTCGCCCGCCTGGCGGCGGCCCACCTCCTCCTATAGCCCCCGGGTGCCGGAGCGAGGGCGCAGCGGGCGCCAGGGCGTCCTCAGGGGATGAGCAGCACGCGGCCGAAGGCCTGCCTGCTCTCGATGTAGCGGTGGGCCTCGGCCGCATCCGCCAGCGGGAAGGTGCGGTCGATCGCCACGCGCAACTCGCCGCTCGCCACCCGCTCGAGCAACCCGGCAACCAGCGGCCGGGTGCGCTCCGGCATCATCAGCATCTCGGCGCCCAGGAACACTCCGGTCACGCTGGCGTTCTTCAGGGCCAGCGGCCACACGTCGGGCACGGCGTCGTCGCGCCCCGCCCGGCCGACCCAGCTGACCCGGCCCCGGTAGGCCAGCGAGGCGATGCTGGTCTCGAGCACCCGCCCGCCGACGGGATCGACGACGAGGTCTGCACCTCGGCCGTCGGTCGCGTTCATCACCTCGCGGACGACGTCCGCCGAGGCGTAGTTGATGGGATGGTCAAGGCCGAAGTCCCGCAGCCGCTCGAGTCGCTCGTCGCTCGAGGCGGTGGCCAGCACGGTGGCACCGGCGGCCTTGGCGAGCTGGATGGCCGCCACCCCCACCCCGCCGGCCCCCGCCTGCACAAGCACGGCCTCGCCGTCCCGGAGGTGGCCGAACTCGAACAGGCAGTCGTGGGCGGTGGCGAATTCGATCGGCACCGCCGCCGCGTCCCGGACCGAAAGGCCATCGGGTAGCGGCCACACCGAAGCCGCGGGAACGCTCACCAACTCGGCGTGCGACCCGGCGGGCATGGTGGCCACCACCGGTTGGCCATCCGCCAGCCCCTCCACGCCCTCACCCAGCTCCTGCACCACGCCGGCCGCCTGGTAGCCGACGATGTGCGGTGCTGACGGGATCTCGCCCCGCTGCCGGTGGAGCAGGTCGCCCCCCTGAACGCCCACCGCCTGGACCGCGACGATCAGGCCGCCCGGCCGGAGCTCGGGGTCGGGGACCTCGGCGTAGCGGAACACCTCGGGCCCGCCGGTTCGGTCGTACACCGCAGCTTTCATGTCACTCGCTTCCCTCGCACTTCAGCCCCGAGTCTGGCCATCGCCGTGGACGACGTACTTCTCGGTGGTGAGCTGGCGAAGCCCCATGGGGCCCCGGGCGTGCAGCTTCTGCGTCGAGATCCCGATCTCGGCGCCGAAGCCGAACTCCTCGCCGTCCACGAACCTGGTCGAGGCGTTGACGAGCACCACCGCCGCGTCGACCTCCCGCGTGAAGCGGTCGGCGGCCGCAAGGTCGCCGGTGACGATCGCCTCGCTGTGGCCGCTGCCGTAGCGGGCGATGTGGTCGAGCGCGTCGTCGAGGGTGGGCACGACCCGCACCGCCAGCTTGAGGGCCAGGAACTCGTGCGCCCAGTCGTCCTCGGCGGCGGGGCGCACGCGGTCGGCGCCCAGCACCCGTCGGCTGGCGTCGTCGCCCACGAGGTCGACCCCGTCGAGTCGCTCCGCCACCCGGGGCAGGAACTCGGCGGCCACGGCGTCGTGCACCAGAAGGGTCTCGGCGGCGTTGCAGACGGATGGCCGCTGGGTCTTGGCGTTGACCAGGATGTCGGCGGCCATGGCCAGGTCGGCGTGGGCGTCGACGTACACGTGGCAGTTGCCGTCGCCGTCGATCACATAGGGGACGGTGGCGTTGTCGAGGACCGAGCGGATCAGCGACGGCCCGCCCCGCGGGATGAGGCAGTCCACCGTGTCGCGTTGGCGCATGAACTCGACCGCGGCCTCGCGGGACGTGTCCTCGACCAGCACCAGGGCGTCCTCGGGGAGGCCGGCCTTCGCCAGCGCCTCCCGCAGGACGCCGGCGATGGCGACGTTCGATCGGATCGCCCCCGACGAGCCCCGTAGGAAGGCGGCGTTGCCGGACTTGAGGCACAGCCCGAACGCGTCGCTGGTGACGTTGGGCCGGTTCTCGTAGATGATCGCCACCACGCCGAGCGGCACGCGGACCCTGTGTATGCGCAGCCGGTTGGGCCGGACCCACCCTTCCGTGATCTCGCCCACGGGATCGGCCAGCCCCGCCACCTGGCGCAGGCCACCCGCCATTGCGTCGATGCGGGCGGGCGTGACGCGCAAGCGGTCGACGACCGTGGCGCTGACGCCCGCCGCCTGCTCGCGCGCGACGTCGTCGGCGTTGGCGGCGGCCAGGTCGTCGGCCCGCTCGACCAGCAGATCGGCGGCGGCCAGCAGCGCCGCATCCTTGGCGCCGGTGCTCGCGGTGGCCAGTACTCGGCTGGCGGCCTTGGCGCATCTCCCGAGGTCGGCTATGGCGGACATGTCCACATGCTAGGGGTCCGGGCGAGCCAGCCTTTGTGGATCGGCTACGGCCGGACGGCGGTGATGGCGAAGCGCTCGACGCCCTGGATGTGCCCACCCGTCGAGACGACGATCGTCAGCGCCGGGTCCGTGGCCCCGGAGAACGACACCGTCGTCCGCCATGGCGTGCCCTCGCCGCCGGCGGGCAGGCAGCACGCCCCGCCGATCGGGCCCTGCGACGAGGGTTGGCGCACCTGGACCCGCAGGTTCTCGTCGACGCCGGTGATCATCCCGCCGACCGTCACCGGCGACGACACCGTCGACCCGTAGGTGGGCGTGTCGAGCGTGAGGTCGGTGTCGCGGGTGCCGACGACCTCCCACGGGGCCGGGTCGCCGGCGCCGAACCGCACGAGGTGCACCACCGCGGCGGTCGACAGCCGGCCCGTACCCGGGTCGTAGCCCACGCTCACCCAGGCCTCGCGGTCGCGGACGTCGCTCGCAACGACGCGGTCGACCTCGCCGAATCCGAGATAGCCGGTCGTGAAGGCCAGGGAGGTCGCCTCGGCGTCGAGGTGCCAGGGCTGGGTGCCCTGGGCCTGGTACTCGCGGCGCCAGGCATCGACCTCGCCCTGCGTGGCGAACGGCCACAGCGGCGGGTACCGGAACTCGGCGCCGGCATCGCCGCTCGCGCTCGTGGGTGGCCCGTCCGGGCTGTCGGTCGAGAAGCGCACCGGGAAGGCGGCGAAGCTCGGTATGCCATTCGAGGCGTCCCGGTCGGTCTCCGCGTAGAGGGCGCCCCGCTGCGTGTCGTGGGCCACGAACGACACCTCCGTCGAGAAGGGCTCGAGCTCCTGGCTGCCGCCGGTTCCGACCGCCGGATCCGAGTCGACCCGATCGCCGCCGAACCGGTCGAGCATCCAGACGTTGACCGTTCCCTCGTAGCCACGGACGCGGCCGGACACGGCCAGGGGGGATGACACGGTTGCGAGCCGTTCGGGTGTCTGGATCTCCACGTCGCCGGACGCGGCCGCGGTGACGAACCAGTGCTCGCCGTCCAGGCGCCGCACGGTCACCGTGCTCGCGACCCGATCCAGGGTCTGGCCGGACTCGCCCCGGGCGAAGACGTCGACCTCGCCGACAGCGGGCTCCGTCTCGCGGAACTGCGACAGCGGCGGATCGGAGATTCCCAGCGGCCCGGTGAGGAAGCCTCGAACGGCGTCGATTGGGTCGGCGGTCAGCTCGCCGGCCGGATCCGGCCAGAGCACCTGGTCGATGTCGACGCTGGGCGGGGGCGGGGCCACGGTCGTCGAGCTCCCGGGTGGGTTCGTTGTCGATGGCGGTTCGGTGCTGGTCGTCGGGCCGGGACCACCCATCCTGACGCGACCTTCGTCGCCCAGCCGGGGCACGGCGACCGCCACGGCCACGGCGGCGGCGATCCCCGCAACCGCGACGACGGCCCGGCGGCGGCGCTTGGCGGCCCGGACGCGCGTGCGGATCGCATCCAGGCTGCCGTCGTCGGGCTGCACGCCGGCGGCGTGGGCGTGCACGGCGGTGCGCAGGCGTTCCTCGAGCTCGGTGTGCTCGCTCACTGGTCACTCTCCCCGAGAAGCTGGGCGAGCGCCGCCAGGCCCCGGTGCAGATGGGTCTTCACCGAACCACCCGAAACGCCCATGGCGGCGGCGATCTCGGCCTCGGACAGGTCGAGGAAGTAGCGCAGGGCCAGGGCCTCGCGCTGGCGCTCGGGCAGGCGGCGGATGGCGGCCACGACCCGTTCGTGCTCGGCGGCGGCTACGGCCGACGCCTCCGGCGTGCCCACGGCGGGGGCGACCGTTCGCCGGGCGTCGTGTCGATCACGCACCTTCTGGCGGCGGAGCTGCGACCGGGCTCCGTTGAGGACGCAGCTGCGGAGGTAGGCGGGCGCCCGGTCGAGCTGGCGCAGCCCGCCCCAGCGGAGATGGAGCTTCACGAAGGCGTCCTGCACGACCTGTTCGGAGAGCCCGACGTCGCCGAGGACCAGCGACGCCAGGCGCACGAGCGACGCATAGTGCTCACGGTGCAACAGTTCCAGCGGGTCCGCGTCACGGCGCGTCCGGCGACCCATGCCGGCGCCGAGGGCGTCGATCTCGACCACCGGAGTCTGGAGGTCGGCCGTCGGTCGGCCGTCGGTGCCGCCGCGCAGGAAGCTGCGCCGTCCGACCCCGCCAGGCGGGACGCTCATGACCGTCATCATCCCCTACAGACGCCTCGCACGCACCCTCGGTTGACACGGACATGCACGCCGCATCGCCGCCCCCATCGGCCACGTGGCAGGCTCAGCGTCGTATGGAGGTGCGGCAGGCCAGCGACGGCGACGTCCGGTCCCTGGCGAGCATGCTCGCGCGCGCATTCCACGACGACCCGGTCATGACGTGGCTGTTCGGCGAGCGGCCCGGTCCCCGCCTCCGGCGCCTGCGGCTCTACTTCGCCGCCGAGGCCCGCCGCCACGGCCGCCATGGCCAGGTGCTGGTGGGCGGCGACCACGCGGGGGCGGCGTTCTGGGATCCCCCGGGGCTCTGGAGGGTGACCTGGCTGCAGCTGGTGCGTTCGACTCCGGTGATGCTTGCGGCTGTCGGCATCCGGCTACCCGGGGCGATCAAGGCCCTCGAGCTCATCGACCGCGCCCACCCCCGCGAGCCCCACTGGTACCTGGCCGTGCTCGGCACTGATCCGCCCCAGCAGGGCCGGGGGGTAGGCACGGCCCTGCTCAGCCCGGTGCTCGACCGCTGCGACCGCGAGGGGCTCGGCGCCTACCTCGAGTCGTCGAAGCCGACGAACGTCCCGTACTACGAGCGCTTCGGCTTCGGCGTGACCGGGCAGATCGATCTGCCCTCCGGGCCCCCGGTGTGGCCCATGTGGCGCAACCCCCGATGAACCGCACCGCCACGGCCGCGCTAGACGATGCGGTGGCCGCGTTCGTGTCCGACCTGCTGCCCGACGTCGAGGCGCTGGCCGCCAGCGCGCCCGGCATCGACACCTCGCAGCTGCGCTCCGACGTGGTGGTCGACGCCTACAACCTCGCCTGCGGGTTCATCGACGCCGACGGGCTCCACACCGACGACGAGCTGTGGGCGCTGATCCGGACGTTCGGGCACCAGGTGAAGACCGACCTCGCCCGGGCCACGCCCCGGGCCCTGCGGGACGCGGGGCTGGTCGCCGGGCGGCGCTCGTACCTCGAGCGGCCGTCGACGCTGCTCGACATCCTGGTGCGGGCGGACGCCCGCGACGGCGGTGGCCGCGCCGGCATCTACGCCCGCCGGGCGGCGCAGATCGGCCACGCGATCGCGTCCCTCGACCTGCTGCCATCGCGCACGGAGCTCGATGCGGTCGAGCGCTTCCGCGCCATGGTCCAGGGCACGATCGACGCGGCCCGGGTCGATGCCGGTCGCCCCGCCCCGGTGCCCGGCCCGGCCGCCCCTGCCGGCACGGCCGGGGACGCGGGGACCGATGCCGCCGCAACCCTCCCGCCGCCCCGTCCCCTCGACGAGCTGCTGGTGGAGCTCGACGCCCTCATCGGCCTGCGTGAGGTCAAGCGCGAGGTGCACCTGGTGGCCAACCTGCTCCGGGTGCAACAGATCCGCCGGGAGCGCGACCTTCCGGTGCTCGAGGCCAGCCGCCACCTGATCTTCACCGGCAACCCGGGCACGGGAAAGACCACCGTCGCCCGGCTGCTGGCACAGATCTACCGCACCCTGGGCGTAGTGGAACGGGGCCATCTGGTGGAGTCGGATCGATCCGGCCTGGTGGCCGGCTTCGTCGGCCAGACCGCCGGCCGGGTCGTGGCCACCTTCGACCGGGCGGACGAGGGCGTGCTGCTGATCGACGAGGCCTACAGCCTCACGCGGGGCGGAGAGAACGACTTCGGCCGCGAGGCCATCGACATGATCGTCAAGCTCGCGGAGGACCGGCGCGACAGGCTGGTGGTGATCCTGGCCGGCTACCCCAGGGAGATGGCGGCGCTGGTCGACGCCAATCCCGGGATGCGCTCGCGGTTCCCGCGGACGATCCACTTCCCGGACTACAGCGACGAGGAGCTGCTCGCCATCTTCGAGGCGATCGGCGGCGAGGGCCGCTACCAGCTCGACGAGGATGGCCGGCGGGCGGTGCTGGACTGGTTCGCGGCCCAACCCCGAGACGCGGGGTTCGGCAACGGGCGCCTCGCCCGCAACCTGTTCGAGGCGGCGGTGGCCAACCAGGCCACCCGGCTGGTGACCGGGGACCAGCCCAGCGACGAGGAACTGATCACGCTCACCGCCGCCGACATCCCGGCCCCGGCCCCCGAGTCGGCTACGACGGGCGGGTCGCCGCGAGAGGCACCGGCGTGAAGGCCCTGGCGGCCCTCGGCGCGGCGCTGGCGTTGATCGTGGCGGCCGTCCTGGTGCGCGACGCCCTGGACGACGACGGCGCCGGAGGCCAGTCGGCCGGTCATGGCACGACCCTGGTCTGCCCTACCGAGCTGGCCGACGCCTGCGCCGAGCTGGAGGACGACATGACCGTGAGGGTGGAGCCGGCGTCGGCCACCGCCGACGGTTTGACCACTGCCGCCGACGCCGACGAGGCGGACGCCGACGTGTGGTTGGCGCCGGCGCCGTGGGCCGAGCTAGTGGCCGACGCGCGGGAGCGGGCCGGTGCCCCGGCGCTATTGGGCGAGCCGTCGAGCGTCATCGCCCGCTCCCCCGTCGTGTTGGCGATCTGGAACGAACGGGCGGCCGCCCTCGAGAGCGGTGCCTGCGGCGGACCGGTCGGGTGGCGCTGCCTGGGCGCCGTCGCCGACCGCCCATGGGGCAGTGTCGGCGGCCCGAGCGCCTGGGGGCGCGTGAACGTCGGCCTGACCGATCCCGAGAGCGCCACCGGCCTCGTCGTGCTCGGCGGGGCCGCATCGGGCTACTTCGACACCGCCGACTACGCGGCGAACGACCTCGACGGCGAGTTCTCGGGGTGGCTGGGCGCCCTCGGGGCGCAGGCCGGCGCCGCCGGCAGCGACGTGGTGAACGAGATGCTGACCCGGGGCGCCGGTCAGTTCAGCGCGGTGGGCGCCCTCGAGGCCGATGCGCTGGATGCCGCCGACCGGGACGGCGTGCGCGTCATCTACCCTGCGCCCGTGGCGACTGCGGACCTGGTGGCCATTCCCATCGGCGATGCAGGAGGGGCTGCGGGCGACATCGCCGGCAACGGCGATCTCCGCCGGGCCTTGGCCGCCGCGGGCTGGCGGGTCGACGGGGAGGCGCAGGCCGCGGGTGTCGAGCAGGGCCCGGAGCTGCCGGCCGACGACGCCCTGCCCGGCGGCGGGGTGCTGGGGGCGCTGCTGGCGCGATGGAACGAGGTGACGGGATGAGGGCGTGACGCGGACGATGGGCGGCAGGTGGGCGCTGTTGCTGGTCACCGGCGGCTTGGTCGCCGCCGCCACCGCCTGCTCGGGCGACGGCGGCGGGGGCGATGGCGGCGACGCCGCACTCGAGGACCCCGGCGACTGCGTGGTCGTCGACATCGCCAGCTCGCCGGAGAAGCTCGAGCTGCTCGGCGACCTGGCCGAGAGCTTCAACGGATCCGACGCCGCCGCGCTCGGCGACGACTGCGCGTTCGTCCGGGTGCAGAACAAGTCGTCGGGGGCGGCCGAGCAGCTGCTCGCCAGCGGATGGGACGAGGCGGTCGACGGTCCCCGACCGGTCATCTGGTCGCCAGCGGCATCAACCTGGGGGCAGGTGCTCAACCAGCACCTGTCGGAGGCCGGGCAGCCGGCGATGGCGCCCGCCGACGCCGCCAGCTTCATGCTCACGCCGCTCGTCATCGCCATGCCCCAACCCATGGCCGAGGCGCTCGGCTGGCCCGACACGCCCATCGGCTGGGCCGACGTGCTGGCCCTGGCCCGCGACGGCGCCGGTTGGAGCTCGCGGGGCCACCCGGAGTGGGGCGCATTCCGGCTGGGCAAGACCAACCCTAACTTCTCCACCAGCGGGCTGTCGGCGCTCATCGCGCAGGCCTACGCCGCCACGGGCAAGACCAGCGGGTTGTCGCTCGAGGACCTGGCCGACCCAGCCGTCGGCGCGTTCGCCAGCGGCGTCGAATCGGCCGTCGTGCACTACGGCGACACCACGCTCACCTTCCTCAACAACTGGTACCGGGCCGACCAGCGCGGCAATCCCTACCAGTACGTCTCGGCGGTCGCCGTCGAGGAGAAGTCGCTCATCGATTACAACTCGGGCAACCCCGACGGGATCGTCGCCCAGGGCGAGGAGCCGCGGGAGCCCCGCGTGCCGCTGGTCGCCATCTATCCCGAGGAGGGGACGCTCTACAGCGACAACCCCCTGATGGTCCTGGACGCCGAGTGGGTCGACGACCAGCAGCGGCAGGCGGCGGCGGCGTTCATCGAGTACGTGCAGACGCCCGAGAACCAGGAGCGGGTGCTCGAGTACGGCTTCCGGCCCGGCATCGCCGACGTTCCGGTGGGCGCGCCGATCACCGAGGCCAACGGCGTGAACCCGGCGACGCCGCAGACGCTGCTCGAGGTGCCCGAGCCCGAGGTGCTGGCGCGACTGCTCGACGACTGGGCGGTCCAACGCAAGTCGGCCCGCGTGGAGATCGTCATCGACGTCTCGGGCTCGATGGGCGACCTCGGGGACCCCGAGACCGGGGCCACCAAGCTCGACCTCGCCAAGGACGCCGCCATCGCCGCCCTCGACGAGTTCAAGGAGGACGACCAGGTCGGCCTGTCGATCTTCTCGACCGAGCTGGGCGACAACGGCGACCAGGAGGTGCTCGAGCTGGTCTCGCCATCCCGGGTCGGCGACGTGCGGGAGCAGCTCGCCAACCGCATCGGCGACCTTGTGCCCACCAACGGGACACCGCTGTTCTCGGTGACCCGGCGCGCGTACGAAGAGGCGCTGGCCGACTTCGATCCCACCCGGATCAACGCGGTCGTGGTGCTGTCGGACGGCCGCAACGACGACGGCGAGGTCGCCGACGACCGCGACCAGCTCACCGAGCTCATCGACACGCTCCAGGCGGGCAGCGAGGGCCAGGCCAGCCGGCCGGTGCGGGTCTTCCCCATCGCCTACGGCGACGACGCCGACCTGCCCACGCTCCGCCAGATCGCCGAGGCGACGTCGGCCGCGGTCTACGACTCGTCCGACCCCACCAGCATCGACAAGGTCTTCACCGCGGTCGTGAGCAACTTCTGACGGCGGCCCCGGCAGCCGTCGCCGGGCCCGCCCGGGTCCGTCGGGGTCGCTTCGTGGCGCCCAATTGGTGGCGCAGCAACCAGTTCGGCGTCAGGAACGCCGCGGGCCGTCACGACTGCGGCAGCGAGCCTCGGACGTCGTGGAGGGCGAGGCCGAACGCGATCTCGGAGATGCCGAACAGCAGCATGCGGACCCCCAGCAGCAGTCCAAGGGCCAGGACCGTCACGTCCGGCCAGGCGATGGCCAGGAAGCCGATGACCACGCTGAGGATGCCGCCGACGAACAGCCACCCCCAGCCCTCGACCCGCAGCGCCAGTGCACCCATGATCCGGGCGACGCCCGAGATCACCAGCCCGATGCCGGTCACCACCGCCAGGACCCACAAAGTGATCCCCGGCCACAGCGCCGCCAGCACCCCGGCGAGCAGCAACACGGCCCCGGCAACGATCCCGAGGGTGCTCCGGTAGCGGCCGGCCGACACCAGCTCGCCCAGGCCGGTGACCATCAGGCCGAATGCCACCAGCAATGCCAGGGTGCGCACGGCGGTGAACAGATCGAAGATCAGGAGCACGCCCAGCACTGCGGCGGCGACACCCAGCAGCAGGAACACCCACCACCGCGATGAGGCCCGCTGCAGTCCCGGTCGCTCCTCCGGCCAGGCGAAGTCGGTCACGGGCGGTCAGCGTACGACGCGCGCCGACCTACGGCGGTGAGCCGCCGGCGAACCGACGCCCGAGGGACACTCCCCTGCCACCACCCGGCTACCTTCGCGCCATCGCACGTGCCTAGCGTCGCAGGGTGCCGGCACCGGGCGGACGGGGTGCCGCACGGGCGTGTGGCACCAGCCGGCTCATTGGGAGGTCGCACTTGGCCAGCGTCACCTTCGAAAACGTGACCAAGCGCTTCGACGAGGTCGTCGCCGTCGACGCCCTCGACCTTGCGGTGGACGACGGTGAGTTCATGGTCCTGCTCGGGCCCTCCGGCTGCGGCAAGACCACCGCCCTGCGCATGATCGCAGGGCTGGAGAGCATCACCGACGGGAAGCTGCTCATCGGCGACCAGGTGGTCAACGACATCGACCCCGCCCGGCGCGACGTGTCGATGGTGTTCCAGAGCTATGCGCTCTATCCCCACATGACCGTGCAGCGGAACATCGAGTCGCCGCTGCTCGTCCGCCGTTACCACGCCGACGGCCCCGACCGGCCGGCCCGCAAGCTCAGCCGCGCCGAGCGCGGCGAGCGCGTCGACGACGCGGCGCGGGTGCTCGGGCTCGACGGCCTTCTGAAGCGCAAGCCGGCGGCGCTGTCGGGTGGGCAGCGCCAGCGCGTGGCGCTGGCCCGGGCATTCGTCGGCCGGCCCAAGGCGTTCCTGATGGACGAGCCGCTGTCGAACCTCGACGCCAAGCTCAGGGCGCAGACCCGGCTCGAGCTGGTGGACCTGCACCGTCGGGTCGAGACAACCGTCGTCTACGTCACCCACGACCAGGTCGAGGCCATGACCATGGCCCATCGCATCGCCATCCTGTCCGACGGCCGCCTCCAGCAGGTGGGCACGCCCCAGGAGGTGTACGACGCCCCCGCCAACCTGTTCGTCGCCCAGTTCATCGGCACGCCGCCGATGAACACCATGACCGGCACGTTCACCACCGAGAGCGGGCCGGCGATCGGGGTCGGCGAGAGCCGCTTCCCGGTGCCCCCGGACCTGAAGACCCGCCTCGACGACGGCCAGGCGGTGATCGTCGGCGCCCGGCCGGAGCACCTCGACGTGTCCGACGCCGGCACGATCGCCCACGACGTGCGGGCGGTGGAGTGGCTGGGCCACGAGTGCCTGGTGTTCGGGTCCGTCGAATCGTCACCGGTGGTCGTGCGCCAGGTGGGCATGTCGCCCTTCCGGGCCGGCGGCACGATCCGCCTTGCGGTAGATCCCGCCCACGTCCATCTCTTCGATCCCGAAACCACGGAGCGGTTGGGGTGAGCACCAAGGCAAGGCTGCTGCGGCGGCGGGACCGCCCGCGCTACTCGGCCAAGGAGGCGGCGATCGCGGTGCTGCTGCTGGCGCCGTCGATCGCCGTGTTCGTGGTGTTCTTCTATAGGCCGTTCCTCAACTTGCTGTACTGGGGGACCTTCGAGAGCCGGGCCAACGGCGCCTTCTTCGAGAAGGTGGGGCTGCGCCAGTACCGCGAGCAGCTCACCAGCTCCGACTTCCGCGAGGGCCTGTGGCACAGCGTGCAGTTCGTGCTGTACACGGTCCCGGCGGGCCTGCTGCTGGGTGTCCTGCTGGCGGTTGCGGCCCATCGCCGGCTGCGGGGCATCCGTGTTTTCCAGGCGATCTTCTCGTCGACGCTCGCCAGCTCGGTGGCGGTCACCTCGGTGATCTTCCTGTACCTGCTCCACCCGGTGGTTGGCGTGTTCCGCGTCGACTGGCTGACCAATCCCGACTGGGCCATGTTCGCCGTGTCGCTGTCGTCGATCTGGCAGAACATGGGTCTCTCGTTCATCATCGTCCTCGCCGGCCTGCAGAACGTGCCCGACGAGGTGATGGAGGCCGCCACGCTCGACGGCTACGGCCCGGTGAGACGGCTGGTGCGGATCACGCTGCCGCTGATCTCGCCGGTGCTCTTGTTCCTGTTGGTGGTGCTGGTCATCTTCGGTCTCCAGGCGTTCGCCCAGCCCGACATCCTCACCGGTGGCGGACCGGCGGGCGCCACCGAGACGTTGGTGTTCAAGATCAACCGGCTGGTCCGGCCCGACACCATCGGCATCGGCGCCGTGTACGCCGTGGGCCTGTTCTTCATCACGCTGGCCGTCACCGCGCTGCAGTTCGTCATCCTCGAGCGGAGGGTGCACTATGCCCGCTGACGTCACCGTGGACGTGGCCGAGCCGCCGCCCGAGGACGAGGCCGTCGCCATGCCGGGCGACCGGGTCCTGGGTGCGCCCGAGCACGGGCTCACGGCCGCCACCATCGGCAAGTCGTCGAGCCGCCGCACCCTCGGTCTCGTAGGCCAGTACGCGGCGCTGGTCGTGCTGGCGTCGTTGGTGCTGGTGCCAATCGGGTTCACGCTCATCCAGGCGCTGTCGCCGCCGTTCCCGTACTTCGACGCCGGCAAGCCGCTCCACCCGGTGGCGGTGGAGTGGAAGGACAAGGGTTGGCTCGACGGTGGCGCGTTCTCGGTCGTCGTCCGCACGCTCGTGGTGGCGCTGGCGCTGGCCTGGACCCAGCTGCGGTCCGCCGGCGGCAGCCTCACGAACCCGGCGCCGCTGGCGCGGCCCCGGCGCCTGGTGGCGGTGGTCGGCGGGGTCGTGGCGGTGGCCGTGTTCGCCCGCCAGATCTGGCAGGCGTCGGCCGAGCGCTCGGCGGCGACGGCGTGGTGGTGGCTCCTGGGGATCGTCGTGCTCGCAGCGACCCAGCTCATCGGGTTCGGCCTGCGGCGCCCCCGCTGGCAGCCCGTCGTGCTCGCCCTTCTGGTGAGCGGCGCCGTCACGGCGTGCGTCGTCGTCGCCTTCGGGGCCGCCGTCTGGAACCAGGGATGGGACCGGGGCAACCTCGGCCCGGCGTTGGGCCGCAGCTTCACCATCACCGTGCTCATCACGGTGGCCCAGGTGGTCACCTCGATCCTCGCCGCCTACGCCTTCGCCTTCCTGCGCTTCCCCTTCAAGCCCCTCGTGTTCGCCTTCTTCATGGCCACGCTGCTGCTGCCGCTCGAGGTGACGCTGCTGGCCAACGTCCAGACGATCCGCGAGCTGGGCTGGATCAACTCCAACGCCGGGCTGGTGCTGCCGTTCGCGGCCACCGCATTCGGCACGTTCCTCATCCGCCAGGGGTTCCGCGGCGTCCCCCCCGAGGTCCACGACGCCACCCGCCTCGACGGCTACGGGCACATGGCGTTCCTGTGGCGGTTCGCCGTGCCCCTCAGCCGGCCGGTTATCGCATCGTTCACCGTCATCTCGGCGCTCGGGGCCTGGAACCAGTACCTGTGGCCGCAGGCGGTCATCGACGACGAGCGCTATCAGACGGCGCAGATCCGGCTGAAGACCATCGTGGGCACCGACATCACCAACGCCAACATGGCCATCGCCGCGGCGCTGATCGTGACGCTGCCCTTGCTGCTGCTGCTGATCGCCTTCTCGCGCCAGATCATCCGGGGCCTCACGGCCGGCGCGGTGAAGGGATGAGGCGAGGATTCATCAGCCGGCACCGCCTCGAGGTCGCCGTCGAGGCCGTGCTGTTCGACAACGGGGACGGGGCGCACACGCTGGCACGGGCCGAGGACGAGGTGACCCACGCGTTGGAGCGCTACGCAGGAGACTGAGCCGTGAGCAGGGATCGAGGAGGATGGATGGCGCGGCAACGCACGGCAGTGTTGGTGGTGCTGGCGGCGGGGCTCATAGCGGCCGCCTGCAGCGGGCCACCGACGTCGGGATCCGGCGAACAGGCCGACGTCCAGGCCGGTGGGGGCGAGGCGGCACTGCCGGATTGCCCGCTCGACGCCCTCGACAACGCCTCGGGCCCGGTGGAGGTCAGCCTGTGGTACGGCGGCATCGGCGGCGTCACCAAGCAGACCATGGAGCACATGGTCGACGCCTTCAACGCCAGCCAGGACAAGGTGAAGGTGACCGCCAGCGACCAGGGCAGCTCCTATGCCGAGGTCTACCGCAAGTTCGAGAGCGCGGCGTCCGCCAACACCGAACAGCTGCCCGATGTCGTGCTCCTGGAGAACACGCAGCTGCAGGTGCTGGCCGACGGCGGCCTCATCCTGCCGGCGGAGGCGTGCATGAAGGCGTCGGGCTACGACATCACAAACATCGAGCCCGCGGTGCGCTCGGCCTACTCGGTCAACGACGTCCTCTTCCCGGGGTATGCAAACGTGACGTCGCAGGTGCTCTACTACAACAAGGCCCACTGGGTGAAGGCCGGCCTCGACCCGGCGGCGCCGCCGCAGACGCTCCAGGAGATCTACGAGCAGGCAAAGAAGCTCAAGGCCGCCGGAGTCTCCGAGAAGCCCTGGGCGTTCAAGATCAGCGCCACGGTCTTCGAGAACTGGCTGAGCGGCGACGGTGTCGACGTCGTCAACAACAACAACGGGCACGACGGCCAGGCCACCGAGGCGACGTTCGACACCCCCGAGGCCCGGGACACGCTGGCGCTCCTGAAGCGGATGAACGACCAGGGCCTGCTCAACGTGTTCGCCAGCACCGAGGGGGGCATCGACCAGTACCTGGCGCTGGCGACGCAGCAGTCCTCGATGCTCATCGAAACGTCGGGGGCGGCGGTCAACATCGCCGAGGCCCTCGGCGGGAACCTGACCGCCGCCGAAGTGGGCGCCAACTTCGACGCCTCGCTCGTCGACCGCACCCAGCTCGTGCCGGGCACCGGCATGTTCCCGGGGCTCAAGGCGCCCGGGCAGGTCCATCCGGGCGGGAGCGGGTTCTTCATCGTGAACACCGCACCGCCCGAGGAACAGGCGGGCTCGTGGCGGTTCCTCGAGTTCATGCTCCAGCCCGAGAACGCCAAGGAGTGGCACATTCGGGGCAGCTACCTACCCATCGTCAAGTCGGTGGCCGACGAACCCGACGTGCAGGCGTTCTGGAAGGACGAGGTCGCGGGCGTTCTCCTCAAGCCCGCCGTCGATCAGCTCGCCAACGCCGACCCCGACGAGCCCGGCCCGCTGATCGGGCCCTACACCGATTTCACCGACGATCTCGAGAAGGCCATCGAGGGGGTGCTGCTCAGCGGCGCCGATGTCGACAAGGCGCTCGCCTCGGCGCAGGACGAGGTCACCGCCTCGCTCGAGCGCTACGCCGGCAAGTAGTGAAGCGCCGCTGACTGGACTGCCGGACCGGGCGGCCTAGCCTGATCGACACCTATGGCCGGGACTTCGCTGCGTGACCGGTTCTTCACCCCCCAAGTTGCCCGGGCCATCACCTCCCCGGTCGGCATCCTCCTGGGCGGCGCGGTGGCGGCGGGGACGATCGTTGCCGGCGTGCCCCTCGTGGCCGCCGTGCCACTGGGGCTGGCAGCCTGGGCCGGCAAGGTCGTGCTGTCGATGCCCCGCAGTCGACGGGGCGAGCGCATCGACCCGTTCACGCTGCAGGAGCCCTGGCGCCGCTACGTGCAGGAGGCCCTCCAGGCCCGCAACCGCTTCGACGAGGCGGTGGGTCGCACACGCGCCGGGCCGCTGCGCGACCACCTGGCCGAGATCGCCGCTCGTATGCAGACCGGCGTCGAGGAGTGCTGGCTCATCGCCAAGCGGGGCCAGACGCTCGTCGAGGCCCGGCGCGGGATCGACCGCGCCGACGTCGAGAGGCAGCTCGCCGAAGTCGCCGACGCCCAGGGTGCGGGCACCGGGGCGGACGGCACGTCCGACCCGGACCCGTCGCTGGCCCGGGTCGCGCAGTCTCTCGAGGCCCAGCGGGCGACCGCCGAGCGACTCGATCGGGTGATCAGCCAGGCGCACAGCGAGCTGCGCATGCTCGACGCCCGCCTCGACGAGGCGGTCGCCCGCACCCTCGAGCTTTCGGCCCACGCCACCGCCGACGCCACGGTCGAGGGGCTGGGGACCGACGTCGATGCCCTGGTCACCGAGATGGAGTCGCTGCGCCAAGCCCTGGAGGAGACCAGCCGCACGGCACACCACGGGCTCGCGGCCGGCGGCGCCACCGAGTGACAGTGCCCGGCGACCGTCGCCCCGCCGACGAACCCGTCACCGACGAGCGCGGCGCGACCGACGACGGCAGCGCGGCGCCGCCCGGCCGACGGGCTGCCGGGCCCCGGGAACCTCAGGGGCCGCGCCGCCGCATGCCGGCGGACAAGGAGCTCGACTACGGCGAGGCCAATCGGCGACACGCCCGCCAGTTCGCGTCGCGCAGGGCGGGGCGTGGCGACGTGCCCGCACAGCCGGCACAGGTCCCGGGCTGGTACGAGCCCGAGGCCGCCACCATGGAGCTCCCGATCGTCGACGACGTCGTCGGGCGGACCACCGACTCGCCGGGCCTGGTCAACCAGCCTCCGGCGCCGTGGTTGACGGGCGAGCACCGCGTCGTCGACGTCGAGTCCGAGCCCGTGTCGACCCCGGCAAAGCCCGAGCCCGAAAGTACCGGGCGCCCGGATGCGGGGACCACCCCGCCGGCGGTCGAGGCCCGGCCGGAGGTGCCTCCCAGCTCCCAGCGGTCGTCGATGCTGGTGGCGGCGGGCATCTTCCTGTCCCGCTGCTCCGGCCTCGTCCGCGAGTCGGTGATCGCCAACTACCTCGGGACGGGGCCGGCGGGCGACGCGTTCCGGGCCGCACTGCGGATCCCCAACCTGTTGCAGAACCTCCTCGGCGAGGGCGTTCTGTCGGCGTCGTTCATCCCCGTCTACGCCCGGCTCCGCGCCGAGGGCCGCGAGGACGAAGCCGGGCACGTGGCCGGTGCGGTGGCTGGGCTGCTCGTCGCCTTCACCGGGGCGCTCAGCCTCGTCGGCGTGGTCGCAGCCGGCCCCCTGACGAGGCTGCTCGTTCCCGGGTTCGACGACTCGTACCGCTACGACCTCACGGTCGATCTCGTCCGCATCATCTTCCCGGGCATCGGGTTCCTGGTGCTGTCGGCGTGGTGCCTGGGGGTGCTCAACAGCCACCGCCGGTTCTTCCTGTCCTACGTGGCGCCGGTGCTGTGGAACGCCGCCCAGGTGGCCGCGCTGGTGAGCGTGGGCCTGACCACCAGCGACACGCGCACGCTCGCCATCGCGGTCGCCTGGGGCGTCCTCATCGGCGGGGTCCTGCAGTTCGGTGTGCAGATCGGGCCCGTGGCGCGCCTGCTGGGCGGCGTGCGGCTCAGCCTCGACACCGCCAGTGCGTCGGTCCGCAGCGTGCTCTCCCGCTTCGCTCCGGTGGTCATTGGTCGGGGCGTCGTCCAGATCATGGGCTACGTCGACCTGCTGCTGGCGAGCTACCTGGCCGCCGGAGCGGTGGCGTCGCTCCAGTACGCGCTCGTGCTCTTCCTCCTCCCTATCAGCCTGTTCGGCATGAGCGTCGCCGCTGCCGAGCTACCGGAGCTGTCGGAGGTCGAGGTACACGACCCGGAGACCAGGCGCCAGTTCCGGCTGCGGCTCGAGGACGGCATGGCCCGCATCGCCTGGTACGTCGCGCCGAGTGCAACGCTCTTCATGATCGTCGGGGACGTGATCGTGCGGGCCATGTTCCAGCACGGCAGCTTCACCTCTTCCGACACGGTGGTCGTGTGGCTCACGCTGGCGGTGTTCGCGACGAGCCTGCTGGCGTCGACATCGTCGCGGCTGCTCCAGAACGGCCTCTACGCGCTCGGCGACGCCCGCACGCCCGCACGCCTGGGCGCGCTCGCCGTGCTCCTATCCGCGGTCATCGGGCTGACGTTCATGTTCCCGCTCGACAGGCTGATCGTGGGGCCCGACGGCATCGAGGGTTGGAGCGACATCTTCGCCCTCGGCCCGCTGCCCGACGCCGTGCGCAACAACGTCGGCGGCATCCCCCATCTGGGGATCCTCGGCCTGGCCCTGGGCACCAGCGTGTCCGACTGGGTCGAATACCGGCTGCTGAGCCGCGCGCTGGCCTGGCGCATCGGGCGCACACGCCTCGCCGGCCGCTGGCTCAACCCCATCGCCGGGGGCTGTGTAGCGCTCGCCGTCGTCGCCGTGGTGGCCGAGGCGCTGTTCGGCGGCCTGCCGTCGCTGGTGGCACTCGTCCTGGTGGTGGGGCCGGCGGGCCTCACCTACGTCGCCATCACCCGTCGCCTCGGCGTCCCCGAGGCGACGATCATGGTCGGCCGCGTCGCCAACATGATCGATCGCGTCCGCCGCTGACCCCGTTGCCGGGCCCGATGCCAGCGCCATCGGCCTAACCTGCAGGTCATGTTCAAACTGTTCCGGCGTTGGTGGCGCTACCTGACGGCTCGGCTGACGTCCTCCTTCGAAGAGAGGGCCGACCCCAAGGTCCAGCTCGAACAGGCCATAGCAGAGGCCCAGGACCAGCATCGGCGCCTCAAGGAGCAGGCCGCCAACGTCATCGCCCACCAGAAGCAAACCGAGATCAGGCTCAACCGCACCATGGGCGAGCTCGAGAAGGTCAACGGGAATGCCCGTCAGGCCGTGCTCATGGCCGACGAGGCGGGCAAGCGCGGCGACTCCGAGAAGGCCCTGCAGTACACGGCCACCGCCGAGAGCTTCGCCAACCGGCTGATCACCCTCGAGCACGAGGTCGAGGACCTCAAGCAGCTCCACCTGCAGTCGACCGACGCGGCCAACCAGGCCAAAGCGGCGGTGCAGCAGAACTCGTCGGCCCTGCAGAAGAAGCTGGCCGAGCGCCAGAAGCTCCTGTCGCAGCTCGACCAGGCCAAGATGCAGGAGCAGATGAACACGGCCATGGCCTCGCTGTCGGAGACCGTGGGCCAGGACGTGCCGACGCTCGACGAGGTGCGCGACAAGATCGAGTCCCGCTACGCCCGGGCCAAGGGCATGTCCGAGCTCACCGAGACGTCGGTGGAGTCGCGTATGCTCGAGGTGGAGCAGGCGTCGATGAACAGCGAGGCGCAGGCCCGGCTGTCGCAGATCCGGGCCGAGCTCGGGCTGGCGGCGGGTGACGCGGCCTCCGGCACCGGGACCTCCGGAGCCGACGGCAGCGGCTGAGGACGTCAACCCTCGCGTTTTCTTCGCGGGAACGCACGCCATGGCGACCGATCCCGCGAAGAAAAACGGTGGGGGTGGGGTCGGTGTCGGTGTCGGGGTCGGTGTCGACGTCGGGGTCGGTCCCCACCCGGCGCCCTGGCCCGACGATGCCCGTCTCGACCCCGAGCTGCTGGCTCGGGGCGATCGCCGCAACGTGGTGGACCGCTACCGCTACTGGCGCGTCGACGCCATCGTCGCCGACCTCGACAGGCGCCGGCACCCGTTCCACGTGGCGGTCGAGAACTGGCGCCACGACCTGAACATCGGCACGGTCGTGCGCAATGCGAACGCGTTCCTGGCGACCGCCGTCCACATCGTCGGGCGGCGCCGCTGGAACCGGCGGGGAGCGATGGTCACCGAGCGCTACCAACAGGTGGTCCACCATCCGACGGTCGGCGACCTGCGAGAATGGTCCGACGCCGCCGAGCCCGACGGCCTGCCCATCGTCGGCATCGACAACCTCCCGGGATCGGTGCCGCTCGAGACGGTGGAGCTGCCGCGGCGCTGCGTGCTCCTCTTCGGCCAGGAGGGCCCGGGCCTGTCCGACGCCGCCCGGGGGGCATGTGCGCAGGTGTGCTCCATCACCATGTTCGGTTCGACCCGATCGATCAACGCCGGCGTGGCCTCGGGGATCGCCATGCACACCTGGATCCGTCAGCACGCCCTGTAGCTCGACCGTCGGTGCCGGTGATCAATCCGGGAGCAGCGGCACCTCGAGCCGCCGGTCGCGGCCCAGAAGGACGGCCCTGGTGACGGCGCCCGACCCGAAGCGGTCGCGGACCTCGTCGAGCGCGGCATCGAGCGCCGTCGTGCCGTAGGTGGCGAACGGCAGGGCGAGCTGCACGGCTTCGGCGTCGTCGAGGTTGCCGACCGCCACCCCCACCAACGTGAGGCCCCGGGCGTCGATGGTGGGCGTGGCCGCCGACAGCAGCGCCCGCACGGTGTCCAGGATCGTGCGGGTGGCGGCGGTCGCCTGGGGCAGCGTGTGCGAACGGGTCGCGCGCGAGAAGTCTCCGAACCGGAGCCGGAGCGTGACCGTGCGGCCGACGCGGCCGGCGGCCCTCATCCGGCGGGTCACGCGGTCGACGAGGGCGACCACGGAGGCGTCGATGTCCTCGCGGGTCCTCGGTGCGCGACCGAGCGCGTGTTGCGACCCGATCGAGCGCCGACGGCGCCCGACCTCCACGGGACGCGGATCACGGTTGTGGGCCAGCGCGTGGAGGTGCCGCCCCGATGCTCGGCCGAGCATGGCGACGAGGCTGGCCTCGCCCAGCCGGGCGACCTCCCCGACGGTTGTGATCCCCCGGCTGCGGAGCTTGGCGGCGGTGACGCGGCCGACCCCCCAGAGCCGCTCGACCGGCAGCGGATGGAGGAAGTCCAGCTCGCCGTCGGGCGGTACCACCAGCAGGCCGTCGGGCTTGGCCACCCCGCTCGCCACCTTGGCGAGGAACTTGGTCCTGGCCACCCCGACGGTTATGGGCAGCCCGACGTGCTCGGCGACCTCCCGCCGCAGCCGCAGCGCGACCTCAGGGGCGGGGCCGGAGACCCGGCGTAGGCCGCCGACATCGAGGAACGCCTCGTCGATCGACAGGCCCTCGACCAGGGGTGTGGTCCGATCGAACACCTCGAACACCGCCTTGCTGGCCTCGGTGTACGCCGACATCCGCGGCTCGACGACGACCGCCCACGGGCACAGCCGCCGGGCCTCGCCACCACCCATGGCGGTGCGAATCCCGAACGCTTTGGCCTCGTAGCTGGCGGCCAGCACGACGCCCCCGCCGACGATGACCGGGCGACCGCGGAGCCGGGGATCGTCCCGCTGCTCGACCGACGCATAGAAGGCATCGAGGTCGGCATGCAGGATCTGGGCCTGGCGCTTCACGAACACATGTTCGCACATGTGGGCACGCGTTGGCGGCAGCACCGCCAACGGCTGGTCAGACGACCTCGGCCGCCCCGGTGGTGAGGAATCGGGCGAACCAACCGAGCGCACGGTGCCAGGCGTCGGCAGCCGACTCGGCGTGATAGGCGGCGCTGCCGTCGCGGTGGAACCCGTGGCCCGCCTCCGGGTAGCGCACCACCTCGGTGGGCACCTCCGCCGTCGCCGCGGCGGCACGCAGGGCCTCCACGTCCGCCACCGCGATGCCCTGGTCGCGATCGCCGAACAGGCCCAGCCACGGCGCCCGCAGCTCCGGGGCCAGCTCGACCAACGGTCGGAACCCGAAGCGCCCCTGGGTGACGCCTCCACCGTAGAACGTCACTGCGGCGCCCACCTGGCGGGTGGCGGCGATGGCGAGCGCGACCGAGCCGCCCATGCAGAAGCCGACGATGCCGGCCGCCTCCGCCGGGAACCCGGCGCCGTCGATGTAGTCGAGGGCGGCGTCCACATCCGCCGCGATGCCCTCGGCGGTGAGCGCCGCCATGTGGGGCCGGACCGACTCGAAGTCCGTGTGGTCCAGCACCGGATCGCCGGTGCGGTGGAACAGGTGGGGCGCGACCGCCAGCCAGCCGGCCTCGGCGAACCGTTGGCAGACGTCCTCGATGTGCTCGGTCACGCCGAACGCCTCCTGCACCACGACAACGCCGCCGACTGCGGTCTCGTCGGGATGGCGGATCGAAAGCGGGGTCTCGTCGCTCATTGCCCGGACGCTACAGCCGCGCTGTCGCGGTCACCGAGAATGCCGAGCACCATGAGCAGCGCACCTACGTACAGCTGCAGTGCGGGGACCGCCAGGTGGCGTGCCGTCTCCATCCCGTCGCTGTGCCACGACACCAGGCCGTGGGGTGCGGCCAGTGCCACCGTGATGGCGCCGACGATCAACAGCGGCGATCCCCAGCGACGCCGCCACGTGGCCCACGCCGCCACCCCGGCCACCACCGCCAACGCCACCCACCGGTTGGGGACCAGGACCTCCGTCACCAGCGGCACCTCTCGCTGATCGGTGGGCGCGTAGGAGCCGCGGTCGCCCAGTGCGTTGTTGAACGTGCGCTCCGGGTTCCGCAGCGGCTCGGTCAGCAGGTACCCGGGGTGGGTGGCCACCCAGGTTGCGAACGCGCCCCGGCCGTCCCGCTCGACCCAGGCCAACCATTCCTGCAGCTGCGGGTCGTGGTCGGCCACATAGGTGACCGGAGCCTCCCCGCCGCTGCCCACGACCGGTGCCAGCGCGTCCGGGCCCGCGAACCGCTCGGCTTGGGGCATGCCGTGATCGGCGAACCAGGCGACGCGGTCGGGATACGGGAGCACCCGCGCCTCGAACACGTTGCGCAGCGGGTAGGCGTAGCGGTTCCCGTCCGACGCCGCCGCCCACGCCAGCGCGCCGAGGGCGAACAATCCGAACGCCAGCACCATGAGGGCGTTCACCGCCCGGTCCCGCTCGTTGGCGCCGTCGGTGGGCGCCCTCCGGCCCCGCGCCCGCCATCGCGAGATCACGAGTCCCAGCGCCAGGGCTGCGGCCGAGGTGAGCACAACCAACGCGTGGCTGTCACGGGTGATGAGCCAGAGCGCGGACGCCGCCAGCACGGCCGCCACGCGGGGCCCATTCACGCCCCGGGCCAGCTGGAGGGCGGACGCCACGGTCAGCGCCAGGGTCGAGGTGGCCAGCGACTCCGAGAGCACCGATCGCTCCCACATGGTCACCGGCACGGTGCAGGAGAACACCACCACGGCCAGGGCTCCCAGCCAGCGGGCCCGCCTCCCGCCGGCCACCGTCCACACCGACGCAGCCAGCGCCCCCCAACACAGCGCGGCGATTGCCGCCTGCCAGTTGACGTACGTGCGGGGCGCGAACCGGGCCAGCGACAGGACGAGCGGGGCGGCGGCCGTGCGGGGCCCCGCCCAGCGGTCGAGGCTGAACAGACCGGTGCGGGCGCTGGTGAGGAAGTCCGCCGAGTCGTTCCACCACACCGCCCCGCGGCCGGTGATCTGCCATGCCCGCACGGCCGCCACCAGGGCCACCGACCCGGCAAAGACGAGTCCCGCAAGGAACCAGGGCTCCCCGGCATGACGTAGCGGCGCGCCCTCCTGCTGTTCGGTCCCGGAGAGCGCCACTACGGCAGCACCACCAAGTCGTCCCGGTGCACGACCTCGTGGGTCACGCCCTCGGGCAGGTCCGACGTGTGCCGGCCAGCCACCTCGCGCAGGCCGGCCGCGTCGAGCCGGCAGAGGCCCTTGGCGAAGATCCGGCCGTCGGGCCCAGCGAGCTCCACCGGTTCGTTGGCCTCGAAGCTGCCCTTCACCCCGGTCACCCCGGCCGGCAGCAGCGAGACGCCCCGCTCCAGGAGCGCCCGGCGGGCGCCGTCGTCGACGACGACCGTGCCCGACGAACCCACCGCGAAGGCGATCCACAGCTTGCGGGCCGGCAGCCGCCGCCGCCGGGGAACGACCACCGTCCCCACGCCGGATGCGCCGGACACCGCCTCCACGAGCACGTTCGATCGGTCCGCCTGGGCGATGACTGCCCGGACCCCGGACCAGGCGGCGATCTTGGCCGCCGCCAGCTTGGACGCCATCCCCCCACTGCCCCGTTCACTGCCGGTCCCGCCCGCCATCGCCTCGAGCGTGTGGTCGACCTCGACGATCTCCTCGATCAGCGATGCGCCGTCGTCGAGCCGCGGGTCGCCGGTGAGCAGGCCGGGCTGGTCCGTGAGCAGCACCAGCAGGTCGGCTGCCACGAGGTGGGCCACCAGCGCCGCCAGCCGGTCGTTGTCGCCGAAGCGGATCTCGTCGTCGGCGATGGCGTCGTTCTCGTTGACCACGGGCACGACGCCCAGCTCGAGCAGGCGGGTGAGCGTCGACCGGGCGTGCAGGTACTGCTGGCGCACGGTGAAGTCCAGGGGCGCCAGCAAGACCTGGCCGCCGATGAGCCCGTCCTTGGCAAGGGCGGCGTCGTACACGCGCATGAGCCGGCTCTGCCCCACTGCCGAGACAGCCTGCAGCGACACGGCGTCGCGGGGGCGGGCGGCCTCGAGGCCGAGGGCCGGCAACCCGGCGGCGATGGCTCCGCTGGTCACCATGATCACCCGGTGTCCGATCTGGCGCAGCGCCGCCACTTCCGTGCAGAACTTGGCGATCGCCGATTCGTCGATCTCGCCGAACTCGGTTGTGATCGACGACGAGCCGACCTTGGCCACGACGATCATCGAGAAGCCTCGACTCGGCCGAAGGCCGAGGCCACCCTTGCGCGTCCGGCGAAGGGCGGGTACCGAGCGGGTGGCGCTGAGGATGCGGCGCCGCTGTCGGCGCCTATCGGCGCCGACGGCGGTAGGCGCCGAGCCGGAGGCGACAGGACCCGTGAGCGGAGGGGCGCGGGCGGGCGAAGCCGGTTCACGTGGCCGCCTCGTCGTCCTTATAGTCGAACACCAACGACCCGATGCGCACCGGGTCACCGGGCCTGGCCCCCGCCCGGGCCAATGCCCGGTCGACGCCGAGGCGGTGGAGCCGGCGGTGCGCCTCTGCGAGTGCGTCCGGACGTGTCAGGTCGGACAACGCCACCGCGCGGGTCGCATCGCGGCCCTCGACGACCCAGCCGCCACCCTCGCGCACCACCTCGTAGCCGGCCCGGACCGGGCGGTGCACCACGAAGTGGCTCGGCTCCGGCAGGGCCGCCCGGGCGTGGCGGACGGCGTCCGCCAGCAGGCCCGTGAGTTGCGGGATCCCCAGGCCGGTCACCGCGGACACCTCCAGGTCCAGATCCGCGTCGCCTGCCCGGTCGCCGTCGGTGCCCGGCGCAACCAGGTCGGCCCTACTCCCTATGACGATCCGCTCCCGTTCGAGCAGATCGGGCTGATAGGTGCCCAGCTCGGCCAGCAGCACCTCGAGCTGCTCGGCGGGCGGCCGCTCGGCCACCGGGGCCAGGTCGAGCAGCAGGCACAGGGCGCGGGCGCGTTCGATGTGGCGCAGGAAGCGGTCGCCCAGGCCGCGCCCCTCGCTCGCACCCTCGATCAGCCCGGGGATGTCGGCCACCACGAACTCGTAGCCGTCGTCGAGCCGCACCACGCCGAGGTGCGGCTCCAGCGTGGTGAAGGGGTAGTCGGCCACCTTGGGCTTGGCGGCGGAAATGCGGCTGATGAGCGTCGACTTGCCCACGTTGGGGAACCCCACCAGCGCCACGTCGGCCAGCAGCTTCAGCTCGAGGCGGAGCCAGCGCTCCTCGCCCTCCTCGCCCTGCTCCGCGAACGCCGGTGCCCGCCGCCGGTTGGAGAGGAAGCGAGCATTGCCGCGCCCGCCCCGGCCGCCCTGGGCCGCCAGATAGCGGTCGCCGGCGCGGACCAAGTCGGCGAGGAGCGTGCCGTCGCGGTCCTGCACCACCGTTCCCTCCGGGACCGGCACCAGCAGCTCCCGCCCGGCGGCGCCGTGGCGGCGCTTGCCCTGGCCGTGGGTGCCGTCGCCGGCCCGCCGGAACGGCTGGTCCTTGAACGCCAGCAGCGAGGCGATGTTGTGGTCGGCCAACAGCCACACGTCGCCGCCGGCTCCCCCGTCACCGCCGTCCGGTCCCCCCTTCGCGACGTGCGCCTCCCGCCGGAACGACACGGCCCCGGCGCCCCCGTCCCCGGCCTTCGCGTGGAGATTGCATTCGTCGACGAACTGCGACACTGCCTCGGGAGTATGACGGGCCCCATGAGCCGGTTGCGAACGCGCAAAGACCCCGGCACCAGGGACCCGGCGCGATCGGGTTCGGCCTAGTGGACCGGGATGATGTCGACCAGCTTGCGGCCCTTGCGCTGGCCGAACTTGACGGTTCCGCTCGCCGTCGCGAACAGCGTGTCGTCGCCGCCCCGGCCGACGTTCTCGCCGGGGTGGAACCGGGTGCCGCGCTGGCGGACGATGATCGTGCCGGCGTTGACGGTCGTGCCGTCGTACACCTTCACGCCGAGGCGCTTGGCCTGCGAGTCGCGCCCGTTCTTGGTCGAACCGGCGCCCTTGGTCTTGGACATGTCGTCACCTACCCCTTGGAGATGCCGGTGATCTCGATGGTCGAGTAGCGCTGACGGTGGCCCCAGCGGCGAGCGCTGTTGGTCTTGTTCTTGTACGTGAACCCGGTGACCTTGGGGCCCTTGTTCTCGCCCACGACCTTGGCCGTGACCTTGGCCTTGCTGAGCGCCTTGGGGCCGGCCAGCACCGTGTCGCCGTCGACCAGGAGGACGGGCTTCAGCTCGACCTTGCCGTCGTCGCCGTCGCCACCGGCCACCAGCTCCACGTCGAGCTTCTGGCCCTTTTCGACCCGGTACTGCTTGCCACCGGTCTTGATGACTGCGTACATGCGATCTGCCTCGTGATGGGGACGGGTCAGCCTACCGACGAGCGCTCCAGGGCCGCCACCCCGCACACCCCACCGAACTTGCGGCCGTGACCGGCGCAATGACCGCTCAAACCGCCGCAAGTTCGGGCCTCGGTGGCCCCTCAGTCGGGCAGCAGCTCCTTGTCGATGAGGACGCCCCGGCCATCGCACTCGGGGCAGCGCTCGGCGAACGACTCGAGCAGCCCTTCGCCGATGCGCTTGCGCGTCATCTCGCACAGCCCCAACTCGGAGATCTCGAACACCTGCGTGCGGGTCTTGTCCCGGGACAGGGCGTCGCGGAAGACCCGCACGACCTCGTCGCGGTTGTCCTTGCGCTCCATGTCGATGAAGTCGACGACGATGATGCCGCCGATGTCACGCAGCCGGAGCTGGCGGGCGATCTCCACCGCGGCCTCGAGGTTGTTCTTGAACACCGTCTCCTCGAGGCTCGAGCGACCCACGTTCTTGCCGGTGTTGACGTCGATGACCGTGAGCGCCTCCGTTCGCTCGATGATGAGCGATCCCCCGGAGGGCAGCCACACCTTGCGATCCAGTGCCCGGTGGAGCTGTTCGTGCACGTGGTGGCGCTCGAACATGGGCAGCGGCTCGGTGTCCGGGTCGTAGTACTCGACCCGGTCGGCCAGCTCGGGGCTGATCGACGCCACGTAGTCCCGCACGGCGGCGTACAGCTTGCGGTCGTCGATGAGGATGCTGCGGTATTCCTGGCTGAACTCCTCACGGATCACCCGCACCGCCATGTCGGGCTCGCGATAGAGCAGCGCGGGTGCCTTGGACCGCTTGGCCAGCGCCTCGATCTGGTCCCACTGCGAGAGCAGCCGCCGCACGTCGTCCTCGATCTCCTCGGTGGTGACGCTCTCGGCCGCGGTCCGCACGATCATCCCGTGCTGGGCGGGCTTGACCCGGTCGAGGATCGTCCGCAGCCGCTTCCGCTCGTCGTCCGGCAGGCGCTTGGAGATGCCGTACGTCGACGAGTTGGGGATCAGCACCACGAACCGACCGGGCAGCGACACCTCCTGCGTCAGGCGGGCGCCCTTGGCCCCGATGGGATTCTTGGTGACCTGGCAGAGGATCGTCTGGCCCGCCTTGAGGACGTCCTCGATCCGAGGCCTACCCACCGTCGTGCCGCCCTCGATGTCCTCGGGGTCATAGTGGACGTCGCCGCGGTAGAGCACGGCGTTCTTGGGCGTGCCGATGTCGACGAACGCCGCCTCCATGCCCGGCAGCACGTTCTGCACCCGCCCCAGGTAGACGTTGCCGTGGATCTGCGAGACGTCGTCGGCGGGATGGGACACGTAGTGCTCGATCAGTGAGCGCCCTTCGAGCACGGCGATCTGTGTGGCCTTGGGGGTGACGTGGACGGTCATCATGTAGCGGCCCACGGGGCGGCCCTTGCGCTCCCGCCCTCGCCGGCGTTCGAGGGTCTCGTCGTCGAGCTCGACGGGCTCGTGGGCGATCACCGCCTCGATGGGCCGCTCGGCCGTCGGCGCGGCGCCCGATCCCGACGAGCGCCCGCGACCGCCGCGCCGGCGCCGGCGTCGCCTGCCCCCGTCGCCCGCGTCCTCGGCCGGCTTGGCCGGCTCCGCGGGCTTCAGCGCATCGGCGGGGATGGTGTCACCGATCTTGGGCTTCATCGGCGCCCCGGGCGGCGGTGACTTCCGCACGACGGCCCTGGAGGCGGCCTCGACCGAGGCGGGTCGGCCCTCGCGGTGGAGGCCGGGAAGCTCGGGCGTGCGACCGGCGTCGACGTCCGGTTCGCCCGGTTCGGTGGGTTCGACCGGCGCCGCGGAACGCACGGCCCCGGTGTCCTCGACGGGTTCGGCCGGCGCCGTCGCAGTGCCGTCGGTGCGGGGCTTGCTGCGCTTGCGGCCCCCGCGGGACCCACGGCGGCGGCGCTTCCGGCCCGCCGCCGCAGGGGCGGCCGTGCCGGGC
>JBKPAA010000053.1:0-41735 GCA_046726215.1 Actinomycetota bacterium
CCAGGCGATCCACCTCGCCCGCCCCGGCGGCACGGTGGTGGTGGCCGGCATGCGGGGCTTCGCAGCGGTGGATGACTTCGTGCCCGACGTGATCGTGGCCAAGGAGGTCCGAGTTCTCGGTGCACTGGGCGTCGATGCCGCCGCCTACCGCGCCGCGTTCGACCTGCTCGCGGCGGGGTCGTGGCCGTTCGCCGACCTGCCGCGACGTTGCGTGGGCTTCGCCGACGCGGCCGACCTGCTCCGCTCGATGGCCGGCGAACGCGGCGCCGCGCCGCCGCCGGTCCACGGGGTCTTCGTGCCGGACTGACCGGTCCCCCGGTCCCGGTCCACGGCCTAGGGTCCGCCGAGCTGGAATGACGAGGAGGTCGCGATGTCCACACGCCCGGTCACGTTCGGGGCATTCGTGCCGCAGGGGTGGAAGACCGAGCTCGTCGACATCGACGGCGCCCACGCCAAGTGGGCCAAGGCCGTGGAGATCGCCGAGCTCGCCGAGGAGCTGGGCTACGACTCCATCTGGGTCTACGACCACTTCCACAACGTGCCGGTGCCGGCCCACGAGGCCGTGTTCGAGTGCTGGACCACGCTGGCCGCGCTCAGCCAGAGCACGTCACGGGGTGCGGCTCGGCCAGATGGTCGGCTGCGCGGCGTACCGGAACCCGGGCCTGCTGGCGAAGATCACGTCCAACCTCGACGTCATGAGCGACGGCCGCCTCGACTGGGGGATCGGCGCCGGCTGGTACGAGCACGAGTTCCGGGGCTACGGGTACGAGTTCCTGCCTGCGCGCGACCGGATCGCCATCATGAGCGAAACGGTCGAGATCGTGCGCTCCCTGTGGACCGAGCCCGATGCGAGCTATGCAGGCACGTGGTTCCGGCTCGACGGTGCGCAGTGCGACCCCAAGCCGTTGCAGCGTCCCCACCCGCCCATCCTCATCGGCGGCGCCGGCGAGCAGCTCACGCTTCGGCTCGTCGCCCGCCTGGCCGACCGGTCCAACTTCGGCGGCAACCTCCAGGAGTTCGCCCACAAGTGCGACGTGCTGCGACGCCACTGCGACGCCGTCGGCCGCGACTACGACGAGATCGAGAAGACGTGGAGCCCGGAGATCTTCGTGCGCGAGACCGACGCCGAGGTGCGGGCGATCGGCGGGTCGACGTTCGGCGAGCCGTTCGACAGCTGGCAGGCCGGCAACCTCGTGGGCACGCCCGAGCAGGTGATCGACAGGATCGGCCGCTACCGCGAGCTCGGGGTGACGAGCTTCCTCCCCTGGAACCGCGACTACCCGTCGACCGAGACGCTGCAGCTGGTCGCCGAGCGTGTCGTCCCGGCGTTCCGGTAGGCCGCGGCGGGTACGCGTTGGTGCCGCAACCACGCGCCGTGACGCAGTAGCCCATCGTGCGTGACACTGGAGGTGTCACGCACACAAGGGGACGGACAGGCATGACCGACGACTATGCCCAGCGCCCTCCGCCGCCCGGCCCACCGCCGGCAGGCGCGCCGCCCACGCCGGGGGTGATCGTCGTGGCGGAGACGGGTCCCGGCGCGGGTTCCGTGATCCTGAACATCCTGTGGGTGGTGTTCTCCGGCGTGTGGCTGTTCATCAGCTACGTGGTTGCCGGGATCGTGCAGTGCCTCACAATCATCGGCATCCCGTTCGGCGTCCAGAGCTTCAAGCTCGCGGCCTTCGCGCTGTGGCCGTTCGGTCGGGTGGTGGTCACCCGGTCCGAACGGTCGGAGGCGCTGAGCTGCGTGGGCAACGTGCTGTGGTTCGTCCTCGCCGGCTTTTGGCTGGCGCTGGAGCACGCGATCCTGGGACTGCTCCTGTGCATCACCATCATCGGCATCCCGCTCGGGTTGGGGAACTTCAAGCTGATCCCGCTGGCCCTGGCCCCCTTCGGCCGGGACATCGTGCCGAAGGATCAAGTCGTGGTGGCCGGCGCGTGGGACCAGGGCTGAGCCGTGAAGAGCGATGCCGACGCCGCAGGCATGGACGCAGGCCGCCTGGAGCGCATCGACGAGCACCTGCGCACCCGCTACCTCGAGCCCGGCAAGATCGCCGGCTGCCAGGTGGTGGTGGCGCGCCACGGCGCCGTCGCCCATGCCTCGTCGCTGGGCGAGCGTGACCGTGAGCGGGCCCGCCCCGTCACCGACGACACCATCTGGCGCCTCTACTCGATGACCAAGCCCGTCACTGGAGTGGCGCTCCTCAAGCTGTACGAGCGGGGGCTGTTCCAGCTCGACGACCCGGTCCACCGTTTCCTGCCGGCGTGGCGTGATCTGCGGGTCCGGGACCGGACCGAGGATGGCGAGCGCCTGCTCGTCGAACCCCACCGGCCGATGCGGGTGCGGGACCTGATGATGCATATGTCCGGGCTCGGCTACGCGCTCGACAACAGCGACATCACCGTCGACATGCTGCGCCGCCCGCCCGGGGAGCGGCTCGGCAAGGGCGCCACGCTCGAAGCGCTCGTCGATCGGCTGGCGGGGGCGCCGCTGCGGTTCCATCCCGGGACCCACTGGCTCTACTCGTGGTCGACCGACGTGTGTGCCCGCTTGGTCGAGGTGCTGTCCGGCCAACGGTTCGACGACTACCTGCGCACCACGATCTTCGAGCCGCTCGGCATGGTGGACACGGGTTTCTGGGTGCCGGACGAGAAGCTCGACCGGTTCGCCGCCTGTTACACGCGGGACGCCAGCAAGCGCCTGGTGCTTCTCGACGACCCGGTCGAGAGCCGCTACGGGCGGCCGATGTCGTTCCTGTCGGGGGGCGGCGGCCTGGTCGGCACGATGTCGGACTACCTGAGGTTCTGTCTCATGCTGCTGGGCGGCGGGGAACTGGACGGCGTGCGCATCCTGGGGCGCAAGACCGTCGAGCTCATGGCGGCCAACCACCTGCCCGGTGGCGGCGAGCTGGCGGCATTCGCTCTGCCGGGCGCGTACGGCGAGGTCGGCTTCGCCGGCATGGGGTTCGGGCTGACCGTGGCGGTGAGCCTCGGCCCGGTGGCGACCGGCGTGCTGGGATCGCCCGGCGAGTACATGTGGGGCGGGGCGGCGTCGACGCTGTTCTGGATCGACCCGGTCGAGGACCTCGTGGCCGTGTTCATGACCCAGCTCATCCCCTCCGGCACCTTCAACTTCCGAGGCCAGCTCAAGACGCTCGTGTACCCGGCGATCGCGGACTGACGCCCCGGGCCGGCGGGCGTGACCCAGGTCAGGCGAGCGGGCCCTCGGCGCTGTCCCCCGGGTCGCAGCGGCACGCCAGGCCCGCCAGCTTGGACTCGGCCAGCTCCAGCATGGGTCCGACCGACTCGGTTTCGATCTTCAGCACCCGACCGATGGCCTCGTCGTCCAGCCTCTCGCCGCGCAGCCTGAGGGCCAGCGCGTAGGTCTCTGGCAGGCCCTCCAGGTCATCCGGCCCAGGCATGCGGCCCGTTCTCCGTTCCTTTGCTGCAACGGTGGCACCCGACGGCACGGCGGTTCGGTGGGACCGGCCCGCCCCAGCCCCACCGGCTGATCGGACGCACGTGACGGCCCTCGAGGCCGTGGTGCGGGACGCGCCCTCTCATGGGACCATGTACGCAGAGTCCCCAGGGCAGCGGATCGGTAGTCGGGTACCTATTCGCGCTCGGTGCCCGGCGGGATGTCCAGGGCCGCCGCCAGCCCGCCCCGCCCCGCGACCCCGAGCTTGGCGTAGGCGGAGCGCAGGTGAGCGTGAACGGTGCGGACGGACAGGAACAGGACGTCGGCGATCTCTCGGTCCGAGTTTCCCCGCGCCGCCAGCTCGGCGATCTCCCGCTCGCGGCGGGTCAGGTCGCCGGGTTTACCTGCAGCCGCCAACCGGCGCAGCAACGGCGTCGTCGCGCCGACGCATGCCGCCGCCAGCCGCCGCGCCCGCTCGGTGGACGCGTGCGCGCTCGCCTTCCGCCCCGCGGCGCTGTGGGCCTCGGTGGCCGCGGCCTGCGCCTCGGCCGCGAACAGGTCGAATCCCAGCTCGCCGAACGTGGCGGCCACGGCATCGAGGGCACCGCCATCGCGGGCGGCCAGCGCCTTGGCATGCTCGGCGCAGGCCGGCGCCAGCGGGCCGTCCACCATGTCGGCCAGCTTCTCGAGCCGGCCGACGACGCCGTCGGTCGCCGCGGATCCGAGGCCACCCAGCCCCCGGAACCGGGCGCGGTCGTGCAGGGCCAGCACCTCGTACGTCCACCGGTCGGCCCGCACCGCCACATCCGTAGCCTCGACGCCGGCCCGGTCTGCGTCGGTCAGATGGCCGGCGGCGACCAGCGTCCACGCCCGCGCCCGCGCCCAGTCGGCGTCGTAGAGGCGGGCCCGGCTGCGGTTGGTGCGCTGCGCCTCGTCGAGCGCCTGCTCGGCTGCGCCCGCCTCGCCGCGGAGCGCCTCCGCCATGCCCTGCCAGATGAGGATGCCGCGCCGCAGCCCGAAGTCGAAGCGACCTAGCAGCAGATCCGATTCGCGCAGCCTGGCCACGGCGACGTGGGGCCGCCCCCGGAACACCGCCAGCACCCCCCGCAGGAAGCACCACGCACCTCGTGCGACGTCGGCATGCGCGTTCAGGGCCGCCTCGTGGCCCACCTCGACCAACGCGTCGGCGTCGGCCATGCGCCCCGCCAGCACGAGCGACTGCGTCAGGGTCATCGCGTGGTAGAGCGCCAGCCCCGAGAGCTGTTCGCGCATGGCCACGCCCACGGCCTCCGTGGTGGCTTCGATCGCACGATCGATCTGCCCCGCGTCAACCCAGCCGGCCGCGGCCGACAACTGCGCCCGCAGCCGCGAGCCGACGGACAGGTCCGGACGGGCCAGCTCGCCCTCGGCGATGGCAATCGCCGCCGTAGACGTGGGCGCGCCCAGGGATCGCAGGAGCGCCTCGTGGCTAGTGAGGAGGTCCTGGGCGACGGGATCGCTCAGGCGCTCGGCGGTCTCCCGCAGGACCCGCTCCGCCTCGCCGGGACGGTCCAGGCGCCAGGCGACCACACCAGCGATGGCCGCCGCCAGCTCCGCATGCTCGGCCTTGGTCCCGGGGAGCTCCAGCGCCGCCTGCCACACCTCGAGCGCCTCGTCGTGTCGGCCCAGCGAGCTGAGGGCGTCGCCGAGCAGCATGGCGGTCGCGGCGCTCGGTCCGGCGGCGTGGGCGATGCGCGCCAACCGTTCTCCGGTCACGTTGTCGCCGAGCACCAGGGCGCGGTGGGCGCCGGCGACCAGAACGCCCGGCTTGTCGTGGTCGCCGACGGCCGCCCGCCAGGTCGCCACCCGCAGGATCTCGTCGGGGCCCAACGACCCCTCATCCCCCCAGGCGTCGGCGAGCTGGCGGCGGCAGGCGTCGAGCCGCAACGGCGACACATCGTGCAGGAGCACGTCGCCGAACAGCGGGTGGCCCATCCGCAGCTCGACGCGGCCGTCGACCACGGCTACGTCCACGAGGCGCCGCCGCTCCAAGCGACGCAGCACGTCCTCGGGCACGAGGCGGCCGACCATCGGATCGGTCAGCGGTTCGCCGAGTGCCACCACCTCCAGGGCATCGCGCTCGGTCTCGTCGAGGGCGCCGAGCCGCTCGGCGATGAGGTCCCGGAGCCGGACCCCGGGCTTCAATGGCCCGTCCCAGCCCCAGACTCCGGCGTGCTCGGACAGCGCGCCGGACGCCAGCCCCTCGTCGACCAGCTCCCGGAGGAACAGGGCGTTGCCCCGGGTGACGTCGAACAGCCGGCGAGCGGTGGCTCCGTCGACCGTGCCACGCAGGGTGGCGCCCAGCAGGTCGCTCACCTCGAGCCGTGACAGCGGCTGCACCTCGATGCGCAGCGCCAGCTCGTCCTTCCACAGCGCCACCACGGGATCCGGCGTCGGCTCGCTGCTACGGACCGTCACCACGACCCTGGCCGCGCCCGACGTCACCAGCAGATGGACCAGCGTCGCCGACGCGTCGTCGAGCAGGTGAGCGTCATCGACCCCGATCACGGCCCCGCCGTGCGCGGCATGGTGGTCGATGGCCCTGACGATGGCGTCGAGGATGACGGCGCGCCGGTCCTGCCCCTCGCCGGGCGCCAGTGATTCGCCGGGGACCAGGTGAGCGAATGCGCCCAATGCCACGGTGGCCGCCGACCGCGTCGCTGCCACCCACTGCGGCGGAGCATCACCCGACGAACCGGCGGCGAGGACCTCGCGCGCCAACCGCGTCTTCCCGACCCCGGACGCGCCGGCAAGCACCACGCAACCCCGGCCCCGCAGTGACTCCAGCGCCAGGGCCAGTTCGTCCACCCGACCCACCAGGGGCCATGCACCAGAGCGCGGCGGCGTGTCCTCGAGCGCCGATCTCCTTGGCCCCCGGCTCAAGCCCGACCCCCGGATCCCGACCCCATGCCGCTACGCCCCCACGACGTTGTGCCCCACCCGGTCCGGCGACCGGCGCTGGACAAGTGTCGCGCCGCGCGCGTCCGTCGGGACATCGCGTGACCGTGCGCGGCGCCGCCCGACTGCACCCTCCTCGCGGGCGGACCCGGTGGGCCGTGGGGAGCAGCCGCCCGGGCCAACCGCCGAGATCCGCCCCTCGTGGTTGGCCCGGCGACCGGCCCGCCGGGGGTGTCCGCCTTGCTGCGACCCTCGAGCCGCCTATTTTCGCCGCGTGGCCACGGTACGGTCCGCCGGACGCGAACGGATCGGTAGCGCGCTACCTAAATCGCGGCCTCGTCGCGGCCCACGCTGATGTCCAGGCATCGACGGCTATGCCGCGAGCGTCACCAACCTCGCCCAACTGTCGCTGGAGACCGACAACGTCTTCACCGACGGCTCCGCCCAGCGGCTCGCCACCATGAGCGGCAGCGTCGACGACGGCCGCGTCATGCGCCTCTCGGTGGCGTGAAGCGGGGTCAGCCCGGCCGGGGCCGCGCCCTCAACTCCGCCAGCACCGCGGGCCCGACGGCGGCCACCGGCGCGGCGTGGGCGCCGAGGACGTCGGCGACGGCCGGGAGCGCCTGACGCGAGAACCGGAGGCGCGGCCGCCGGGCCAGCAGATCGTGCAGGCGTTCGGCCACCCAGGGCGGGTCGTCGTAGCGCAGGGTTCCCGGACCCCGCCTCCGGTAGCCCAGGAAGCCGACCCAGCGGTCGCGGTCGGGCTCACCGATCGCGTCCAGCGCCCCCTCGCCCACGTCCAACGCCCGCCAGTACGCGGTCTCGGCCGAAGTGCCGACGAGCGTGCCGTCCAGCAGCAGCTCCCATCCTGCATGACCGACCGCCCGCGCCGGCCCCCGGTCGAGGCCCTGCTGGGTCAGGTCCCTCCGGAGCGCCGCCGATCCGGCGCGGAACTCGGGGTGGTCGTGGAACACCGCGTCGGCCTCGAAGTGGCAGCGCACGCCGTCGCCGATTGGCCCGCCGAGTCGTGATCGGTCGACACGCACGTTCACCATCGCCGCCAGATCCGGCAGCACCGCACCGAGCAGGAACTCCGGATCATCGCCGCCCCATGCCAGCGCGACCGACGCGTGCCCGAGGACGTTCATGCGCCCGGATCCTCCCACGCCGGGCGCCCGGGTTGGTCAGGTCACGCAGTCGGGTCGCGCCGCGTGGCGCCGGGGTAGGCGTCGTCGGATTGCGTCACGAGCCGTCCCCGGCGGGGGTCATGACTGCGGTGGCGAGGCGCTCGAGCATCCCGGTCCAGCCATCGGCGTGGCTCTCGATCTCGGCCGCCGGCAGATCGCGGTGCTCGAGCCGCAGCCGCGTGCCGTCACCTTCGGCCGTGAGCGTCACGTCCACGACCGACGATCCGGGCGGCACGCCCACGTCGGGGTTTGTGAAACCCCAGGTGAACACCACCCGCCCGGGCCGACTGACCTCGAGGAACTCACCCCGCATGTGGTAGGTGCCTCCGGAGCCGTCGCCGTCGGCCGGATGCTCCTGGTGGCAGGCGCCACCCGGCCTCGGGTCGAGCGTCGCTTCGGCGGCCAGCCAACGGGTGAGCTTGCGGGCATCCGTGAAGAACTCGAACACCGTCTCCGGCGTCGCCCGGATGTGGATCTCCCGGACGATCGGCTCAGCCACGTCGACCATGCTTCCCGTTCCTGGGGCCTGGGGGTCGCTCGGATTCGTCATGGTCCTTGCTCCTCTGCTCCTTCTCGGCTTCGTGGCGCAGCGCCTCCAGCCGCGTGTCCCAGAACTCCTCCAGGAAGGCCCGCAGCTCCCCGAGGCCCTCGGGCCGGGTGCGGTACAGGCGACGGGTCCCTTCCCGCCGCTCGACCAGCAGGCCGGCGTCGCGCAGCACCCGCAGGTGCTGCGAGATGGCCGGCCGGGACACGTCGCCGAACCGCGCCGCGATCGCCCCGGCGGGTAGCTCGGCCGAGCGCACGAGCCGGAGGATCTCCCGGCGCCGCGGCTCGGCCACCGCGTCCAGCACTGCCTGCATCTCACCCATCGTAAGCTAGTGCTTACGTAAGTGTCAACGAACGAAGACCCGAGACCGGTCGTGCCCCTGCCTTTACGCCCCGCCGCGCCGGGTGAATGATGGGCCGTGCAGACCTACTGCACCGGGAGAGGAGGTGGTCCATGGCGACGGACCTCCGGATCGAGGCCGACAACCGCGTCGGTCAGCTCGCGACGCTCAGCGAGGAGCTGGGCAAGGTCGGCGTCAACATCGATGGCTTCTGCGCCACCGTGGCCGACGGGAGGGGTGTGCTGCACGTCCTCGTCGAGGACCCCGGCACCGCCCGCCAGGCACTGGTCGGCGCCGGCTACATCATCGCCGCCGAGCGCGAGGCGCTCGTGCTCGAGGACGTGGAGGACCGGCCCGGGTATCTCGGGGAGATGGCGCGCCGGCTCGCCGACAACGACGTGAACATCGACGTTGCGTACCTGGCGACCAACACGCGGGTGGTCTTCGTCGTGCCCGACGTGGCGACCGCTCGCCAGGCTCTCTAGCCGACACCTCGGCAACCAGCACAGGAGGCTCTGATGGACGGACAGCGGGCTCGGCTCGTCACCCGGACGCTCGATCGTGTCCCGACCATTCGACGGGAAGCACCGGTGCAGTCCCGGCCGGCGCCCGGTCGGCTCACGCCGACCTGGGCCGGGATCCTCGGCTTCGGTTGGCCGCTGGCGTTGGTGGTCAGCATCGCCATCGAGCCGGCGCCTGCCAATCCCGAGGCGGCGGTGCCGGTCATCGTGTCGCTGGCGTCGCTCGGCCTGTTCACGGCGCTTGTCGCCACCGCGGTCGCGGCCGGCAACCGGCATCCGTCGGCGGCCGTCGGCGGCGTGGTCACGGGGCTCATTGCCCTCGCGTTCACGGTGTCGTGCCCGGTGTCCGGACATCACACGATCGGAGCGTGGTGGTTCGGTCAGCTCGGCCTGACGCTGGCGATGCTGGGTGCAAGCGCCGCAGCCCTGGGTCGGCGCGCTCGGCAGGCCGAGGCCGGCTGACCCGCTGGTCAGCCCAGGAAATCGGCGATCAGGGCGGCGAGCTCCACCGGCTTGTCGCCCTGGACGCTGTGGCCCGCGCCCTCGACGTGCTCGACGCGGGCGCCGCGGCAGCGGCGCACCAGCTCCGCCTCGTCGGCGTCGTCGACGACCGACTGGGGCAGCATCCCCCGCACCAGCATCAGTGGCACCGTCAGCCGGTCGACTGCGTCCCACAGGTCGGAGAAGTCGATGCTCCCGGCCTCGGCCCCGGGTGGCGCCCCGGCGCGGTGGCGGGCGTAGCGCCAGACCCAGCTCCCGTCCTCGCGCTGCACGGCGTTGTGCAGGATGCCTCGTCGCAGCGACGAGACCGTGCGCGTGGGGTTGAACAGGACCGTACGCGCCAGGATCTCGTCGAAGCTGGGGAAGCTCTCGGGCCCGTTGACGAACGCGGTGATCGAGGTCGCCTTGGCCTCGTCGACGCCGGGCGTGACGTCGACCAGCACCAGCGAGCGGACCAGCTCGGGCGCCCGAGCGGCGAGCGCCAGGGCCGTCAACCCCCCGAGCGACATGCCGACGACCCCCCGCGCCTCCGGCGCCAGGGCCCGCACCGCAGCGGCGACATCGTCGGCGTTGCCCGACGGGTCGGCGAAGCCGCCGCGGGGGCCGTCGGAGTGGCCGTGGCCGGGAAGGTCGATGGCGACCAGCGGGCGGTCGAGGGCCAGCGCCAGGGTGTCCCAGGTGTGGGCGTTCTGGGCGCCCCCGTGCAGAAGCACCAGCTCGGGCTGGGCGTCGCCCCACACCAGGGCGCTGAGCCGCCGCCCCCGCTCGACCTCGACCTCGTCCCTCTGCACGGCCGGGGGCCCGTCGTAGGGGATGCCGTACTCGTCGGCGTTCTCCTGGAACATCGAGAACTCGTCGTAGGGGACGTGCTCGACCGGGGGCGGTGCCATCGGCCCAGCTTCGCACGCCGGGTCCGTCGGCCCGGATCCCCGACCCCCGAGGCAATAGCGGTCGCCGATGATGGGTCGAGGCAATGACCGTCGGTTGCCGGCGGCTATTGCCTCGGGCCCGCCGCAGCGACCGCTATTGCCTCACCGCGCCCGGTCAGGACCAGAACGCGCTGGCCTCGGCGTCACTGCCGGACGACGAGCCGCCGCCCGAGTCGTCGTCACCGTGGTTGCAGCCTTCGCGCGATCGCGGCGCGTGATCCTCCGGCTTGCCCCCGTCGTCCGACCGATGGTCCTGCTCGGTGGTGGTGGTCGAACCGCCGTCGGTGGTGGACGGCGAGTCCTGGGCCGACGCCCACGTGGCACCGCCCAGGACGACGGCACCGGCCATCGTGCCGGCGGCGACGAGGTGTCTGGGTCTGAACGCCATCACTGCTCCTTCCGGTTGGGGATGAAGCGCCCAGTAGACGAAACGAACCTGGACCGCCCCGTACAGCGGCCTGCAAATTGCCTGGGTTCAAGAGCCAGTTGTCGGTCGCACCCCGCCCCTACCATTGGGCGCACGCCATGAGTCCTCCCGACGCTCCCCAGGCCCCCGACCGACTCGCCGCGCCCGACGCGCTGACCGGGCTGAACCCCGTCCAGTCCGACGCCGTCACGCACGCCGAGGGGCCGCTGCTGGTCGTGGCGGGCGCCGGATCGGGAAAGACCCGGGTCCTCACCCACCGCATTGCCCACCTGATCCGCGACCGGGGGGTGAGCCCGTTCGCGATCCTCGCCATCACCTTCACCAACAAGGCGGCCGACGAGATGAAGTCCCGGGTCGCGGCGCTGGTCGGTCCGGTGGCCGAGAAGATGTGGGTGTCGACGTTCCACTCGGCGTGCGTGCGCATCCTGCGGCGCGACGCCGACCTGCTCGGCTACCCCCGCCAGTTCACGATCTACGACGAGGCCGACGCCGTACGGCTAACCGGGTACGTGATCCGCGACCTCGGCCTCGACACCAAGCGTTTCCCGCCCCGCAGCGTGCACGCCGCCATCTCGGCGGCCAAGAACGACGGCATCGACGCCGAGGCTTACACCCAGCGGTCCGGCAACCTGTTCGAGCGGAAGATCGGGCAGGTGTTCGCCGAGTACCAGAGCCGCCTGCTCCGGGCCGGCTCGATGGACTTCGACGACCTGCTCACCAACGCCCTGCGCCTGCTGCGCGAGCACCCCAAGGCGCTGCGCCACTACCAGGAGCGCTTCCGCCACATCCTCGTCGACGAGTACCAGGACACCAACCGGGTCCAGAACGAGCTCGTACTCCTGCTCGCCGCCGACCATCGCAACATCGCGGTCGTCGGCGACCAGGACCAGAGCATCTATGCCTTTCGCGGCGCCGACATGCGCAACATCGTGGAGTTCGAGGACGCGTTCCCCGACACCACCGTGGTTCTGCTGGAGCAGAACTACCGCTCGACGCAGACCATCCTCGACGCCGCCAACGCCGTCATCGCCCACAACGTCAGCCGCAAGCCCAAGGAGCTGTGGACCGACCAGGGCGCCGGCGATCCCATCGTCCGCTACCACGCCGACGACGAGGTCGACGAGGCACAGTGGATCACCCGCGAGATGGCCCGCCTCCACGAGGCCTCCGACGTGCAGGTGCCCGAGGAACCGGACGGCGGCCGGGACGGCCGTGGTGGCGGCCGTAGCGGCCGGTTGCGCTGGGGAGACATCGCCGTCTTCTACCGCACCAACGCCCAGAGCCGGGTGCTGGAAGAGCAGCTCATGCGGGTCGGCATCCCCTACCGCGTGCTGGGTGGCACCCGGTTCTACGACCGCAAGGAGGTCAAGGACGCGGTCGCCTACCTGCGGGCCGTCGTCAACCCGGTCGACGAGGTGTCGATCAAGCGCGTCCTCAACGAGCCCAAGCGGGGCGTGGGCGCCACCTCCATCGGCCGGCTCGACGCCTGGGCCACGGCCCACGGGCTGCCGTTTCTCGACGCCCTCCGCCGTGCGGACGACGCCAGCGTGTCCGGCAAGGCCGCGCGTGGCATCGCCACGTTCCTCCAACTGCTCGAAGACGTGGCCGACACCGTGGCCAGTGGTCCGGGGCCGCTGCTGCAGGCGCTGCTCGAGCGCTCCGGCTACCTCGATGCCCTCGAGGCCGAGCGCACCATCGAATCGGAAGGCAGGCTCGAGAACCTGGCCGAGCTGGTGGGCGCCGCCAGCGAGGTCGGATCGGTTGACGAGTTCCTCGAGTCGATCAGCCTGGTGTCCGACGTCGACGACCTGGACGAGGCCGACCAATCGTCGGTCGTCCTCATGACGCTGCACTCCGCCAAGGGCCTCGAGTTCCCCGTCGTGTTCATCATCGGCCTGGAGGACGGGGTCTTCCCCCACCTGCGCTCGCTGACCGAGCCCGACCAGCTCGAGGAGGAGCGGCGCCTCGCCTACGTCGGGATCACCCGTGCCCGCCAGCGCCTCTACCTCACCCACGCGTGGAGCCGGACGTTGTTCGGCGGCACTCAGTACAACCCTCCCAGCCGCTTCCTCGACGAGATCCCGGAGGGGCTGATCCACGACGTCGAGGGCCACCAGCGCTCGAGTCGCGGTGGCCGCAGCTACGGCGGCGTCTGGGGACGGGGCGGCCGGGACTGGCGGTCGGGGGGCCCGTCCAGGGAGCCGGGCCGGGCGGCCGCCGATGGCTCGGGCGGCGATCGGGCCCTGCGGGTGGCGGCCGGGCGCGACCGGATCGTCGAGAGCGCCCTCAGGCCGCGGCCCCCCGCCCGCAGCGGCGCGGAGAGCCTCGGCCTCAAGATCGGCGATGACGTGCGCCACAAGACCTTCGGCGAGGGCGTGATCATCGACATGAGCGGCAGCGGCGACAAGACCGAGGCGCGGGTGCGGTTCCGGGACGTCGGGGAGAAGACCCTGCTGCTGTCGTGGGCTCCGCTGGAAAAGCTGTGACCCGGCCTCGAAAAGGGAACCTCGTGGGCCGCCCGTGCGTCAGGTAAACACAACTTCGTCGCGTCAACACATCGCTGGGGGAGCGCCCCGGGAGGGGCGACGACCACCAGCCCTCGATCCCTCGCACTAAGGAGCGCCACGTGTCCCCGTCCCCCGGCCCGACGTCGGCCAATCGCCGCCGGAACGTCGGCCTCGGCGCGGCCGCCGGCCTCGTGGTGCTCGTGACCGCGCTGGGTGTCGGCCGGGCACTGTCCGGTTCGGGCGGTGACACCGAGACGAGCGACGGGCGACCCACGACGACCCGCGAGGCACCGGCCACTACCGCGCCGCCCACGACCACGACCGCGCCTTCCACGACGACCACGACCGCGCCGCCGACCACGACCACGACCGCGCCGCCCACCACGACGACCACGGCACCTCCCGACCCGGCCGCCGACGGCACGCTCGAGCTCGGCGAGCACGGCCCGGCGGTGCTGGCCCTCCAGAAGCGCCTCGTCGGCCTCGGCTACTGGCTCGGATCGGCCGACGGCACCTACGGGCAGCTCACCCGGCAGGCGGTCATGGCGTTCCAGAAGGCCGAGGGCCTCGGTCGCGACGGCGTTGCGGGTCCCGTCACCCGGGGCCGCCTGGCCGGCGCCCAGCGCCAGGCGTCCCGTGCCGGCGGCACCGGTCTGGAGATCGATCTCGAGCGCCAGATCCTGATGGTCGCGCAGGGTGGCCAGGTCCGGTGGGTCATCAACACGTCGACGGGCAACAACGAGGCCTACACCAGCTCGACCGGCGGGTCGGCCCGGGCCGTCACGCCACCCGGCCGCTTCACGATCTATCGGGAGATCGACGGCGTCCGCGAGGCGCCGCTCGGCACCCTCTATCGCCCCAAGTACTTCAACGGCGGCATCGCCATCCACGGCTCCGGCAGCATCCCCGCCCACCCCGCATCGCACGGCTGCGCGCGGGTCACCAACTCGGTGATGGACATGCTGTGGTCCAGCGGTGTCGCCGCCATCGGCACGCCGGTCACCGTGTACTGACCGGCGCAACATGCGGCGGTGACCAACGCCACCGCCACCGGCGTTGATCGGCGACGCTACTTGAGCATACGCTCAAAGCGTTCGCTCAGATCGGGCGGCGCGAGGACCAGGGAGAGGTCGATGGACCCTGCCCCGTCCGACACGGCACCGGTGCTCGACGGCGCGTTCGGCGTCGACGGCCTCGCCCGCATCTTCGGCATCGCCGATCTGGCCGATCGGCTGGCGGCCGTCGACGAGAGGATCACGTCGGCGCTCGGTGAGCGCGGCGCCCTGCTGGGGCCGGCCAGCATCCGCGTGGCCGAGGCCGGCGGCAAGCGCCTGCGCCCGCTGTTCACCATCGCGTGTGCCGCCCTCGGCAAGGTCTTCGACGAGCGGGTCGTGGCCGCTGCGGCCGCCGCCGAGCTGGTGCAGATCGGGTCGCTGGTCCACGACGACATCCTGGACGTCGCCGCGACCCGTCGGGGCCGGCCCACGATCAACGCCAGCGAGGGCATGGACCACGCCCTGCTGGCCGGCGACTACATCCTCGCCCGGGCGGCCGAGCAGGCGGCCTCGGTGAGCCAGGAGGCAGCCGCGCTGGTGGCGTCCGCCTTGGCCGACCTGTGCGAGGGCCAGGTGCTGGAGCTGCGCGATGCGTTCGACGCCGACCGCACCGTCGACGCCCACCTGGCATCGATCCGCGGCAAGACGGCGGCGCTGTTCCAATGTGCGTGCCAGCTCGGCGCCCACACCGGCGGGCTGCTGCCCCGCAACGCGATCGCCGTCGCCCGGTTCGGCGCGGCGTTCGGGATGAGCTTCCAGGTGCTCGACGACGTCCTCGACCTGATCGGCGACGCCGAGCGGCTGGGCAAGCCGACGGGAACGGACATCGCCGCCGGCGTGTACACGCTGCCGGTCATCACGACGCTTCGGGGCCCCCGCGGCCCCGAGCTTCGCCGCGTGCTCCCCGCCCCACCCGGTGACGAAGACGGGGCCGGCGCCGCTGAAGTGGCCGGGGCGCTGGCGGTGGTGCGCGGATCGGGCAGCATCGCCACGGCGCTGGCGACGATGGACCGCTACGCCGACGAGGCGCGGCGGGCCGTCGCGCACCTCAACCAGGCGACCGTGGGCGAGGGCCTCTGGGCATTCCCCCGCACCTACAGCACGTGGGCGCTCGAGACGCTCATGGACCGGCGGTACCTCGAGGTCCCGCTGACGGCCGATGCCCGCTACTGACGGGATCGCCGAGGCGTCACGACGGGCGCCGCCGCGGCATCACGCCGACGAAACCCGCGCCCGCATCCTCGACGCCGCCCTGCAGGCGTTGCGCTCCGATGGCATCGCCGGTGTGAGTGCCCGCGCCATCGCCCGCCACGGGGGTTTCAACCAGGCGCTGATCTTCTACCACTTCGGGTCGGTGGAAGGATTGCTCATGGCCGTCGCCCGCCGCGAGAGCGAACGCCGTTCGGCCTTGTACGCACCGGCGCTGCGCCGGGCCACGTCGCTGCCCGAGCTGGTGCGGGTTGCGCGGCACCTGCACGAGGAGGAGTTCGCGTCGGGATCGGTGGCGGCGCTCACGCAGATGCTGGCCGGTGCGGCGCGGTCGGAGGACCTGGCCCGGGGCACGTGGGACGCCATGGAGCCCTGGACCACGCTGGTCGGCGAGACCATCGAGCGCCTGATCGCCGGTACCCCCTACCAGGACGTGCTTCCGGTCGGTGACCTGACGTCGGCCGTCACGGCGCTCTTCCTCGGCATCGAGCTGTACGCGGGGCTCGACCCCGAGGAACGGGACGGTTCGCTGTTCACGACGATGGAAGCGGTCGCCGCGCTGGTGGACGGCATGCTGCGGAGCGCGCAACCGAGCGACGCCGGCGACTGACCCCGGCCGTTACACGCCTGGTGGCGCCACGAACTCGAAGTGGCCGGCGTCCGGCACCAGCCAGCTGTCGCCCGAAGTGAAGCCCCAGCGGCGGAAGATCTCCACCAGCCGGGGATCCTGCACCGACTCCAGCCCGGTCGGGTTGCTGCTGAAACCCATGTCGAAGGCGACGCCCCAGGCGTGGCGCGACACGCTGTCGCTCCCGGCGACGAGGCGGGGATTGAAGCAGCCGTCGTATCCCGCCTGCTCGACCAGGCCGGCCAGCCCCGCCTTCTCGATCTCCGTGAGCGCCCCGACCAGCGCATCGAGGATCCCCCGGTGGCAGCGCACCGTCCCCAGGACCGGAACCCGGCGAGTGACGATGTTCTCGGCCTGCCAGCGGGGGTCCTGCTCGAAGCGACCGCCAGCGCGGGCCCGGTAGCTGAACTCGCCGAAGCGGGCCTTGATCTGCGCCTGCGGCAGCACGGCATCGGCGTGCCGTAGATAGGGCGTCTCGCCGGGACCCCGGAAGCGCACGACGGTGCCGGAGGCGATCGCCGCCCGCAGGTGATCCTCGAGCGCGGGCCGGTCGCCGCGGTAGGCCACCAGCAGGTAACGCGGCACCGTGAGACCGAGGCGCTCGCCGGTAGCAACGTCGACGGCCAGTTCGGCCCCGCCGATGCTGGCGTCCTCCACCACGGCCGACACCACCACCGACCGGCCGCCGGTCAGCTCGATCACGCCACCGGGGGCGAGGCGCCGGAGCCCCGCGGACGTCCGGCCGAGCACGGCTTCCCCCGGGCGCAGTCCGGCGATGGCGGACCGGTCGGCGATGGGGACGAAGTCGGCGTGGCGCGCGGGGTCGACGGCGCCGGCGTCCAGGGGGATGGCCCAACCAGGAGACAGCGTGTCGACCGGCGTGCCTTCCATGTCGTGGGACCCCACCAGGTCGAGGTTCCCGGCGCGTACCAGCGACGTGGCGCTGACGTTGGCCAGCGCGGCCGCCTCCGGTTCGAGTCCGGGATCCAGCCCGCGGCCGGCAGCGCTGCGGCTCCACGCCAGCAGCACCGAGGGGCCCGGCGGGGTCTGCGGGGCGGTCTGGGTCGCGGACGCCGGCGCCCGGGTCGAGGGCGGGATGGTCGTCGCTGCGGCATGCTCGGACGATGCCCGGCGGGGCGGTGCGGGACTCCTCGGCCGGGAATCGGCGGCCTGCATCGCCACCATCGCGCCGCCTCCCAGCAGGCCACCGGCGAGCGCGGCACCGATGATCACCGCCAGGCGCCTCACGCCGGCTCCAACGCGGCGGCCAGGGCGAGCAGCTCGGCGAGGGTCAGGGCCCGGCTGGACAGGCTGTGGGTCGACCCGCCCTCCACCCACTCGAGCTGGCCACGTTCGGTGCTGTACCGACCGGAGGCGCCCCGCACGTCGACGCCCACGGCATCGCCGTCGGCCGGGGGGGTGAGGTGACCGACGTCGCTCTGGACGAGCGTGAAGCCCAGCTCACCGGCGCCGGCGTACACCTGGATGACGGTGCCGTCGACCACCCGCACCGCCGGGGGGCCGAACCCCTCGAGCCCCGGGGCCACCAGCAGGCCGGGGAGGGCGGCGGCCGCCTCGGCCACCGTCGCCGTCGCGGCCTCGGCCCACGACGCCGGTACCGGTAGCCCGATGACGCCCAGGCTGGCGGCCGCGGTGCGCAGGTCGCCCCCCGCCACGCTGCCGCTGACGACGAGGTCGAGGCCGTCGCCGTGGAGCGCGATCTTGCGGCCGTCGTCGCTGACGTAGCCGGTTCCGGCGTCCCCCAGGCCGATCGTCCGCACGCTGGTGCCAAGGCCCCCGAACAGCCGGCCGCCGGACCAGTTGGTCGTCGATCGCACCGTCAGCCAGGCGCGGCCGTCGGTCCAGGAGGCGACGGCAATCGTGGGGCCGCCGGCCGCGGCGATCGTGCCCGCGCGGTACGACCGGAAGCCGTCGGGGAGGTCGGCGGGGGTGGGGGCGCCGACTCCGTCCATCGGCCGGAAGCCCCCGTCTAGGGTCTCGTCGGGGGCCAGCGGTTCGGGATTGACGAAGGCGTCGTCGGCGATCGCCTCGTTGATCGCCACCGACGTGACCCTGAAGTCCAGGATGGTGTCCCCCGCCCGCTCGGTCATTCCCTGGACGCTCGCCCACCGGGCCCGGTCGATGCCGTCACCGGCGAGCACGTTGACCTCGAGCGGCACCAGATGGTCCTCGTCGAGCCAGAGTTCCACCGGATCGGCGGGGTGCACCGCACGCACGGCGCGACCCACCGACAGCGCGTCGAGGAACGACGCCATCTGCGCGGCCGTCACGGCGACGCCGACGGCGCGACGACCGGCGATGGTCCGGGTGCCCAGCCCGACAGGCGTTCCCGCGAGGGTGAAGCCGTCGACCGGGCTGATCAGCTCGAGCGGCATGGGCGAGCTCTCGGAGAAGGGCTCGCGCCCTGTGACCGCGCGGACCCAACGCCGGGCGCCGTCCGGGCACGTCGCCTGGCCGGGGGCGGGGGAGCAGGCTCGCGCCGTCGACTGCCACCACCGGTCGCCGTCGACCACCAGCTGCAGGTCGGCGTCCGGCGATCCAGGCCGCCGCAGGGAGAGGGCGAGCGATTCCGGCGCCTCGTAGACCAGCCGCCCTTCGAAGCGGCGCCCCCCGCCGTCACCGGGGACGCCTCGCTCGTCGAGCCGGAAGCCGGCGTCGAGCGAGCCGATTCCCGCCTGTGCCGCCACGACCCGGCGGGGGATGTCCGCTGCCGCCGGGGACCGGGGTTCCGACCCGAGGCCCACGAAGGCCGCCCCGGCGGCCATGCCGGCGATGGCCGCGAGCGCCGCCGCCACCACCAGGGGCCGGCGGGGCCGGGGCGGGGACACCCCGCGGCTTCGATGGGCCCGGACCCCGGGGTGCCCAGGGGTGGTGGACGATCCCAGCCGGGCCAGCACGGCCGGTGCCACGTCGGGAGCGGCATCGACGGCCTCGAACCGGAGCGTCGATCGCAGCCTCTCGGCCTGGCGCTCGAACCCGGAGCACCCGGCGCACGTGTCGACGTGGCGGTCGACCTCGCCCAAGTCGCCGGCGGTCAGCTCACCGTCGAGCCGGAGCGAGATCGCCGCCCGGGCGTCGTCACACCTCACCGGACGCACTCTCCTGGTCGGCGGTCGACCACCGGTGCAGGCGCGACCGAGCACTGAACATGCGGCTCTTGACGGTGCCCTCGGGGACCCCGAGCACCAGGGCCACCTCCCGGTAGCGCAGGCCCAGCACCTCGACGAGCACCACGGCCTCGCGCAGGTCGACGGGCAGGCTGGCCAGGGCCGCCTCGATCTCGGCGCGGGCCTCGGGCGGCGCGGCCGATGGTCTCGGCGCCGGTGCCACCGACGCCAACCGGGTCCTCCGTTGGCGCGAGCGGAGCTCGTCGATGCCGGCGTTGCGGGCGATCTGGAACACCCACGTCGAGAACTTGGCGTCGAACGTGAACGTGGGCAGGCGCCGGAAAACCCGGAGGAACGTCTCCTGGGTGACGTCCTCGGCCACCGCGGCGTCGCCAAGCAGCCGGCTCGCGAACCGCCACACGTGCTGCTGGTAGGCGTGCACCAGCTGTTCGAACGCTGTCAGGTCGCCTGCCGCCGCGGCTCGGATGAGCGCCGGCTCCGGTTCCTCCACGCGCTGCCCCCCTGTCACCGGGCGTGCCCATGCTGATGGGCATCCGGCCGCCTGTCCATCGCGTGGATCCGCCGCCGCTCACAGCTTGATGCGGACGGCCCTGGGGTGATCGGCGGACGCTGGCTGGTCACGCCGCCCGTTGCCCTGACGCACGACCATGCGGGTCTCCTCGGGGCGCCAGCGCCAGGCAAGGCACCACACGACCACGAGCACGCCGAAGGCCATCAGCCAGGCGACCACCTCTCCGGAGATGCCGCCGGCGGGTTCGGCGCCGGCCCTCCCGGCCGGGGACTTGCCCGTGACGACGACCGGCTCGCTCACCGAGGCCCCGGGGGTGGCGGCCGTGGCGGACGTCTCGGGCTGCGACGGGCCCGGCCGGACACTGGTGGGCGTCGGTCGCTGGTCGGCGCGGACCTCGGCGGTGCTGACACCCAGCGCGAGGGCACAGGTCACGGCGGCGGCAGCGGCGCCGACGCCCGCTCGGATCCGTCGTTGCCCCACGCGCCCCATGTCCAGCCTCCTCGTCGCCGCACCCTTTTCGACGTTCGACGGGGGGAGATGGTTCGGCTTCCTGGCACCGAATTGGTTGGTCAGCCACCAGTTCGGTTCCAGGAAGGGGTGCGCTCCGCCTGGACGGCGAGCGTGCGCCGTCAGCCCGTCGTCGCCGGCCGGTCGGCGGCGTTGAGGTCGACGTCGAGCTTGCCGTCGGCGTCGACCGTCACCGGGTACATCGGCAACCCCTGGCCGTCGGCGGGGAACTCGCGACCGTCGCACTCACCGCTCACACGGCCCGACGGATCGAGGAGCCGGAACACCTCGTCGGTGGCGTCCCACTGGATCGTGCAGTTGCGTGGCACGCCGGGGGGCCGGGCCGCCATGGCGATCCAGCCCTCCTCCGGGTTGTCGCCCAGGTGCTGCAGGACGATGTCGCGGTCACCGCCGGCCGTGTCCGCGTAGAGGATCGGGCCCTCCCCTGCGATCTTCTCGGCCGCGTCCTCGGCGTCCTGCTCGGCGAACGTGTCCGACCCCAAGCGAACGTCGACCGTCCCCCGATTGGCGAGTACGGCCAGGGCCGCCGCCACGCCGATGGCCACGATGACGCCGGCGGCCGCCACCACCAGGGCCCGCCCGGTGTGGCCCGACGAACGGGCGACGGGGCTCACGACGGGGCGCGACCGGCCGAGGACAACGCTGACTTGGGGCCCGTCGGCGGCATGCCCGTAGTATCGCTAGCCGGCATTGCCGAGCGCGAACCCGGGCGGCCCCGCCGTCGCCGAGCTCAGACCCACGACCGGGAGGGACCGCCCTTGGATCTGTACGAGTACCAAGGCAAGCAGTTCTTCGCCCGTTACGGCATCCCGGTGAGCCCCGGCGAGGCGGTCACCACGGTCGACGACGCCGTGGCAGCCGCCGAGCGCATCGGCTACCCCGTCGTGGTCAAGGCCCAGGTACAGGTCGGCGGCCGCGGCAAGGCCGGCGGCATCAAGCTCGCCGGTGACGCCGATGAGACCCGGGCCCACGCCGCCAACATCCTGGGCATGGACATCAAGGGCCACACCGTCGAGATCGTGTGGATCGAGCGGGCCTCCGACATCGCCGAGGAGTACTACGCCAGCTTCACGCTCGACCGCTCCGCCAAGAAGCATCTCGGCATGCTCTCGGCCCGGGGCGGCGTCGACATCGAGGCCGTGGCCGCCGAGGAGCCCGACGCCATCGCCAAGGTCTGGGTCGATCCCGTCGACGGGCTCACCGAGGAGCAGGCCAAGGCCTGGGTGGCCGCCGCCAGGCTCAATCCCGTGGCCACCGACGGCACCGTCGACATCCTGCTGCAGCTCTACAACGCCTACGTCCAGGGCGACGCCGACCTGGTGGAGATCAACCCGCTGATCCTCAAGCCCACGGGTGAGATGCACGCTCTCGACGCCAAGGTCACGCTCGACGGCAACTCCGGGTTCCGCCACCCGGACTACGAGGCCTACGACGCTACGCAGGTGCGGGACGAGCGCGAGCAGGCGGCGCACGACAAGGGCCTCCAATACGTCGGCCTCGACGGGTACGTCGGCGTGATCGCGAACGGCGCCGGCCTGGCGATGTCGACCGTCGACATCGTCAACCAGGTCGGCGGAGAGCCGGCCAACTTCCTCGACATCGGCGGCGGCGCCTCCGCGGAGGTCATGACCGGCGCCCTCGAGGTCATCACCAACGACCCCAGCGTCCGCTCGATCTTCATCAACATCTTCGGCGGCATCACCAAGGGCGAGGAGGTGGCCAACGGCATCGTGGCCGCCCTCGGTCGGGTGGACATAGACCAGCCGATCGTGATCCGCCTCGACGGCACCAACGCCGACCTCGGTCGGGAGATCCTCGAGCCCCACCTGTCCGACAAGGTCCAGATGCGGCCCACCATGGTCGACGCCGCCCGCACGGCCGTGGCCCTGGCGGGGAAGTGAGGTAGCGCGCGGTGGCCATCTTCGTCGACGAGACCACCAAGGTCGTCTACCAGGGCCTCACCGGCAGCCAGGGCCGCTTCTACGGGCTGCTCAACCGCGACTACGGCACCCAGGTCGTCGCCGGCACCAACCCGCGCAAGGCCGGCAGCAACGTCGAGGGCATCCCCGTGTACGCCACCGTGGCCGACGCCGTCCAGGCCACCGACGCCAGCGCCAGCTGCATCTTCATCCCCGCCCCTGGCGTGCGGGATGCGGTGATCGAGGCCGCCGAGGGCGGTGTCACGTTCGTCGTCTGCATCACCGAGGGCGTGCCGGCGCACGACGAGGCCTGGTTCTTCAACAAGCTCCGGCGCGACTTCCCCAACGTCCGGCTGCTCGGCCCCAACTGTCCCGGCATCATCAGCCCCGGCAAGGCCAACATCGGCATAACCGCCGGCCACATCGCCAAGGCCCCGGAGCCCGGGGACACTGCGGTCGGGATCGTCAGCCGCTCGGGCACGCTCACCTACCAGGCGCTCTACGAGCTGAAGCTCAACGACATCGGGGTGTCGACCTGCGTCGGGATCGGCGGCGACCCGGTGCCGGGCACCTCGTTCATCGACTGCCTCGAGGCGTTCGAGGCCGACCCCGAGACCCACGGGGTGATGATGATCGGCGAGATCGGTGGCTCGGCGGAGGAGGAGGCCGCCGAGTTCATCGCCTCGAAGATGACCAAGCCCGTCGTCGCCTACATCGCCGGCGTGACCGCGCCCCCGGGCAGGAAGATGGGCCACGCCGGGGCCATCGTTTCGGGCGGCAAGGGCACCGCCCGGGCGAAGATGGACGCGCTCCATGAGGCCGGCGCCAGGGTCGGCCTCAACCCCACGGAGGCGGGCCAGCTCATGGTCGAGGTCGTCCGCGGCCTCGGCTGAACGACCGTCAACCCGGCTTGCGACCGGCGGCGAGCTTCACCGAGACCGGCAGCTCTGGCCCTCGTGTCGCCTCACGGGTCGGCCGTTCGAACCACCCCGGCCACTAGCATCCGACTGATGCCCCCGGCTCGGATCGCGGTACTCGCCTCGGGCAGCGGCACGCTACTGCACGCCATCGTCGGCGACGGCGTTCCGGTGGCGCTGGTGGCGGCGGACCGTCCCTGCCGGGCGCTCGAGATCGCCGCTGAGCACGGCATCCCGTCGGAGCTGGTGGAGCGGACCGAGTGGGGCGGGTCGTTCGATCGCACGGCGTACACCGAGCGACTCGTCAAGGTGCTGCGGGCGCACTCCATCAACCTGGTGGCCATGGCGGGCTTCGGTACGGTCGTGCCGGGACTCACCGACGCGTACGCCGGCCGCGTGCTCAACAGTCACCCCGCGCTCTTGCCGGCGTTCAAGGGCTGGCATGCCGTGCGGGAGGCCCTGGCGGCCGGCGTCAAGGTGACGGGCACCACGATTCACGTCGCCACCGCCGAGGTGGACGAGGGCCCGATCCTCGCCCAGGAGGCGGTGCCCGTACGTCCGGACGACACCGAGGAGACGTTGCACGAGCGCATCAAGCGGGTCGAGTGGCGCCTGTATCCGGCAACCATCCGCCGGTTCGTCGCCGACACCTTCGGCGAGCCGTCCGGCGACGAGGCCGATCCCGAGGAGAACACGTGAGGGCGCTGCTCTCGGTCTACGACAAGGCCGGCATCGTCGAGCTCGCCGAGGGCCTCGCCGACCTTGGCTGGGACCTCGTCTCGTCCGGCGGCACGGCTGCGACGCTGCGGGAGGTGGGCCTCGAGGTCGGCGACACGGCCGAGATCACCGGCTTCCCCGCCATCCTCGGGCACCGGGTGGTGACGCTGCACCCCAAGGTGCACGGCGGCATCCTGGCCGACCGCACCGATCCGGCCCACCGGGCCGACCTGGAGGCCCATGGCATCGAGCCGTTCGACCTGGTCGTCGTCAACCTCTACCCGTTCGGCGCCGACCCCTCGACGTTCGAGCACGGCGCCTCGCAGGCCGAGGAGCTGATCGACATCGGCGGCCCCGCACTCATCCGGGCTGCGGCCAAGAACCACGGCCAGGTGGGCGTGGTCGTGGATCCGGCGGACTACGCGCCGGTGCTCGACGAGCTGCGGTCCGATGGATCGCTGTCCGACGGCACGCGCCGCACCCTGGCCCGCCGCGCCTTCGCCCTCACCGCCGCGTACGACGCCGCCATCGTCCGCTGGCTGGACGACGGCCGCGGCTCCGGGTCCGGTGAGCTGCCCGAGACGATCCACCTGGCCTACCGGCGCGAACCGCTGGCGCTGCGCTACGGCGAGAACCCGCATCAGCGAGCGGCGCTCTATCGGGCCGACATGGGCACCGGCGCCGGGGCCGGCGCCGCAGAACCCTGGTGGGCGGCGATGACCCAGCATGGCGGGCTGGCGCTCAGCTACCTCAACCTCTACGACGCCGACGCCGCGTGGCTGCTCGTCCACGACCTGGCCTCCCGGTTCGACCGGCCGGCCGCGGCCATCATCAAGCACGCCAACCCGTGCGGGGCCGCCATCGCCCCCACCCTGGCCGAAGCCTACGAGCGCGCCTTCGAATGCGACGAGCGCTCGGCGTTCGGGGGGATCGTGGCGCTGAGCCGGGTGGTCGACGAGGCCACTGTGGACCGGATGGTGGCGGCCGCCCAGGCCGACGTCGTCATCGCCCCGGGCTACGCGCCCGGCACCATCGAGGCCCTCCAGGCGAAGCGGAAGAACACCCGCATCCTGGAGGCGCCCGCACCAACGCCCGATCGCTGGCACCTGCGGCTCATCACCGGGGGCCTGCTCCTGCAGGATCCTCACCGGTTCGTTGCCGAGCGGGCCGACTGGCGGGTGGTCACCCGGCGGGAGCCCACGGACGCCGAATGGGCCGACGCCGAGCTGGCGTGGCGGGTGTGCGGGTGGGTCCGCTCCAACGCCATCGTCCTCGCCAAGGACGGCGCCGCGTGGGGGATCGGCGCCGGCCAGCAGAACCGCGTCGAGGCCGGCGAGCTGGCGGCGGCCAAGGCGGCGGGCCGGGCCGCGGGCGGCGCATGTGCCAGCGACGCCTTCTACCCGTTCCCCGACGGCATCGAGGCGGCCGCGGCGGCGGGGGTGGCCGTGGTGATCCAGCCCGGCCGGCCCACCGGCGTGTCCCGCGACGAGGAGATCATCGCCCGCGCCGACGAGCTGGGCCTCGCGATGGTTTTCACCGGCGAACGCCACTTCCTCCACTAGCGAGCGGCCGGCGGGCCGTCGGCGCCGTCCGCCCCGGGGTGCGCCGGTCGTTCCGGCGCCGTTTCTTCGCGAGTACCGCACGAAATCAGCGCCGGAACGGGCCCCCGAGGTGACCCGCCCGGGGCAACCCGACCTCAGGTGATCCGCCGGGGGGTCGGGACGTGCCGCTCGTGGGCGCCGCTCTCCACCAGCCGTCGCAGCCGGTCGAGCGCATCCCACACGTCGACGAACCGGGTGGCGATCGGTGCCGGCCCCAGGCGCAGTCGGTCCGGCGCCCGGAAGTCCGGCACGACGCCAGCGACCTCGATCAGCGCCTGGGAGATCCGCCGGGCATCGGGGTGCGCCAGCGCCACGTGTGACCCTCGCCGCTCGGCCTCCCGCGGGCTGGCGAGCCGGAAACCAAGCGGCGCCAGCCACGCATCCGCGAGATCGACGATCAGCGAAGTGATGGCCATCCCCTTGGCCCGCAGGCGTTCGATGCCCGCCTCCGCCAGCAGGCCGACGCCGGCCTCGACGCATGCCAGCCCCAGCACCGCGGGCGAGCCGGTGAGCCAGGAGCAGATGCCGTCGACCGGCGCGTAGCCCGGCGCCATTTCGAACTGGTCGCTCTGGCCGAACCAGCCCCAGATCGGCTGGCGCAGGACGCCCTGCAGCTCGCGGCGCACGTAGGTGAAGGCCGGGGCCCCGGGGCCTCCGTTCACGTACTTGTACGTGCAGCCGACCGCCAGGTCGGCGCCCGTGGCGGTGAGCTCGACCGGCACCGCCCCCACCGAGTGCGACAGGTCCCACAGCGCGATGGCGCCGTGTTCGTGCGCCAACGCCGTCAGCCCGGCCACGTCCGCCAGCGCCCCCGACCCGTAGGCGACGTGCGACAGGCAGAGCACGGCGGCGCCGTGCAGGGCGCTGCCGATCACGCCGGGGTCCGGTCCCTCGACCGGGTCGCTGCGCACCTCCCGGTACTCCAGCCCGTGCCGTGCCGCGAGGCCCTCGAGCACGTAGCGGTCGGTCGGGAAGTTGTCGTCGTCGGTCACGATCGCCCGGGCACGGGGTCGCGCCGCGATCGCAGCCGACGCCGCCTTGTACAGGTCGACGGTGGTGGCATCGCCGACGACCACCTCGCCCGGCTGCGCGCCCAGCAGGTGCCGGGCGAGGGCGTCGCCCACGTGCGTGGGAAGGTCGATCCACGACTCCCACGACCGGACCAGGCCGCGGGCCCACTCGTCGTCGACCAGCTGCAACAGGCGCCGGCGGGCCCGGTGTGTCAGCCGCCCCAACGAGTTGCCGTCGAGATAGAGCAGGTCGGGTTCGGTCACGATCGACTCGGCGACGAGCGAGGCGAGCGGGTCGGCTTCGTCGAGCGCTTCGGCCCGGCGACGGTCGGTGGGGTCGCTGCGCACCGCAGGCTGACGCTACCGGCGGCACAATGGGATCCGATGACCGCACAACTGCTCGCCGGCGGCCCCGTCGCCGAATCCGTGCTCGCCGACGTCGCCAAGCGGGTCGAGGCGCTGGCCGATCGGGGCAAGACGGTGGGGTTGGGCACGATCCTGGTGGGCGACGACGCCGCGTCGGCGGGCTACGTGCGCAAGAAGCACGAGACGTCCGGGCAGGTGGGCGTGGTGAGCCACCACTTCGAGGTGGCCGGTGATGGCACTCAGGCCGACCTGCTGACGGCGGTCGAACGGTTCAACGACGATCCCGGTGTCGACGCCTACCTGATCCAGCACCCGGTGCCCCCGCAGTTCGATTTCAACGCCGCCGTGGGTGCCATGGACCCGGCCAAGGACGGCGACGGGCTCCATCCCGTCAACCTCGGCAAGCTGGTCCTCCAGGAGGACGGGCCGGTGCCGGCCACGCCGGCGGGCATCCGCGAGATGTTCGTGCACTACGGCATCGACATCGCCGGCAAGCACGTTGTCGTGTGCGGGCGCGGCCCGACCCTGGGCCGACCCCTGGCGCTGCTGCTCACCCTCAAGCAGCCGGGCGCCAACGCGGCCGTGACGGTCGTCCACAGCGGGGTGCCCGACCTCGCCGACTACACCCGGCAAGCCGACATCGTGGTCGCGGCCGTGGGGGTGCCGTCGTTCGTGATGCCCGACATGGTCCGTCCGGGCGCCGTGGTCGTGAGCGGCGGGATCAGCTGGGAGGGGCGCAGGCTGCTGCCCGACGTCGACGAATCCGTGGCGGAGGTGGCGTCCTGGATCACGCCCCGGCTGGGCGGTGTCGGTCCCACCACCGTGGCCATGCTGCTGCGCAACACGGTCGAAGCGGCCGAGCGGACCGCCGACACCGTCTCCGGGTAGGCTCTGCCGGACCTGGACCGACATGGGTGGTGCTGGTGCATCCGGCCCGGTGACGCGCACAAGGCACATCCGACGCATCGGGGGAGTTGACCCATGGCTTCCGCGCCTCAGGACCACCAATCCGTCAGCAAGATCGTCGATCTGCTGGCGGCCGGACCCACGCTCAGCTTCGAGTTCTTTCCGCCCAAGACCGACGAGGCCGAACGCCAACTCGAGAAGACCATCCACGAGTTGGCGCCGCTGCGGCCGTCGTTCGTTTCCGTGACCTACGGGGCGGGAGGCTCGACCCGTGACCGCACCCGCGACATCGTGATGCACGTGAACCGGGAGCAGGCGTTCCCGGCCATGGCCCACCTCACCTGCGTCGGCCACTCGCGGGGCCAGGTGGTGGCGCTGCTCGACGAGTACGAGGCCGGCGGCGTCCGCAACATCCTGGCCCTGGCCGGGGACCCGCCCGCCGACGGCAGCGACCCGGGCGGTGACTTCACGTACGCCCTCGAGCTGGTGGAGCTGGTCCGCGACCATCCGGGCGACTTCTCGGTCGGCGTCGCCGCCCACCCCGAACTGCACCCTCGCTCGCAGGGCGACCGGGCGCGAGACCGGCGCCACCTGGCGATCAAGTTGGCCGCCGCTGACTTCGGGATCACCCAGTTCTTCTTCGAGCTCGACGACTACCGGCGCATGGTCGACGAGCTGGTCGAGCTGGGCTGCACCACCCCGGTGCTCCCGGGCGTCATGCCCCCGGGCGTCGCACCGCTCAGCGGGTTGTTGCGCATGGCCACGATGAACGGGTCGGTCGTCCCCGGAGACGTGATCGCCCGCCTCGAGGCGGCGGGCGACGAGATCGAGGCGCGCCGGGCGATCGCCGTGGACGTCGCCACTGACCTGTGCCGCCGGCTGCTCGACTACGGCGCCCCCGGCCTCCACCTCTACGCGCTGAACCGGTCGGAGGCCGTGCTCCGGATCGTCGACGCCCTGGGGTTGGCGCCGGGCCGCTGAGCCAAGCTCCCCGTCACTGTCACACCCGCTTCCTAAGGTGTTGGCATGGCAGCGAGAGGGGTGGGAGCAGCGGAGGGCGCGGGGCGCAAGCGGTCGCCGACGTCGACGTCGTCGTTCGGCGTGGGTCGACGCGAGAACCACGACTCGGCGGCGTTCTACGCCCGCTTCACGGCGCCGCAGCTGTCCGACGACGCCGTCGTAAACCCACCCGGCGTCGTCGACCAGATCTACGTGGGCGACAGCCGCTCGATGGACCGGGTGCAGCCAGCCTCGGTGGCGCTGGTGGTGACCTCGCCGCCCTACTTCGCCGGCAAGCAGTACGAGGAGGAGCTCGGGAAGGAGGGCATCCCTGCCTCGTACGTCGACTATCTCGCCCTGCTGGAGGACGTGTTCGCCGAGTGCGTTCGCAAGCTCGAGCCCGGCGGCCGCATCGCCGTGAACGTGGCCAACCTCGGGCGGAAGCCCTACCGCTCGCTCTCGGCCGACGTCATCGGCCTCCTCCAGGACCGATTGGGCCTGCTGCTGCGGGGCGAGATCATCTGGCGCAAGGCCCGGGGTGCGGGCGGAAACTGTGCCTGGGGATCATTTCGCAGCCCGGCCAACCCAGTGCTGCGCGATATCACCGAGCGGGTGGTGGTGGCGTCGAAGGGCCGGTTCGACCGGGCGATCGACCGGTCACAGCGTGCCGGCGCCGGCCTGCCACACGTGGCCACGCCGTCGGCCGACGAGTTCATGGAGGCCACGCTCGACGTCTGGGAGCTCGCTCCCGAGAGCGCCCGCCGTGTCGGCCACCCGGCGCCGTTTCCGGTCGAGCTCCCGCAGCGGCTCATCGACCTGTACACCTGGCGGGGCGACGTCGTGCTCGATCCCTTCATGGGCGTGGGCTCGGCCGCGGTGGCCGCCGTGCGCACCGGGCGCCACTACCTCGGTTACGACACCGACGAGGGCTACGCCGAGGTGGCCCGCCGCCGGGCGGCCGACGAGCTCCAGCGGGTGCTGGCCGGCGGTGGGCCGGCCGAGCCGGCGGGCGACAAGGTGGTGGCGGTCGCCGCCCGGCTCCTGCGCGGCGCGGGCTTTGTCGTCGACGAAGGGGTGCGCAGGAAGGTGGGTGGGGTCGACGTGACGCTCCTGGCCACCGACGACGCCGGCCGCGAGTGGCTGGTCGAGGTGGTCGGTGGGTTCACGGTCGGGCGCCCCGGGTTGCGCCACGGCGACGTGCTGGAGCGCACGCTGGGCCGGGCGGCGCGCCTCTCCGGGTTCGGGGTGCGGCCCCTCCTGCTGATGGCCACCGACCTGCCCGCCCGGCGGTCGGGGGGAGCGGCGGCACTGGCCGAGGCTCGGGGGCGGGCGTTCGTCGACGTCGTGCCGGTCGAGTCGGCGGACGCGACCGTCCGGCGGCTGCGCGCCTACGCCCGGGCCCCAACGCCGCCGCAACCGATCGGCGAGCTGCTGATGCCGGACTGAGGGTCGATGTCGCGGATGATGTACGCCACGACGACGAGCTGGTCGAGCCAACGTGCGACCGGCGGAATCGACCGTCACTGACGCCCGGATCGCGCGCCCATGCCCGCTGACCGCACCGAGATCACCGAGATCGTCACCGGCCTCGCTGTCTTCGGGGCCGGCGACCTGGCCGCGGCGCTCGCCGACCCACCGGCCGGCTTCCGTGGCGTGGGTGCCGAGCGCTGGGATCGGCTGCGGGCCCTGCACGGCGAGGGCCGTCACCGGGCGGAGTTCGCCGGCGCCTGGGCCAACGGGCAGGCCTTCCTCGATGCCCGCGAGGGCCTGCGCGGCCGCCGCCCCGACGTGGTCGAGTGGAAGGGCCCGCACCGCCCACCCGGCGCCGACCCGGTGCCGGCCGACCTGCGCATCGACCACGTCTACCTGGTGAGCTGCAAGTACAACTCGCGCATCACGCTCAACGCCTCGCCGCGATTCATCTTCGGTGGCCCCAACGGAACCGACGCCGACAGGCGGGCCGACTGGTTCGCCGAGATGGCGCCGCAGGAGACGCAGGCCCTGTACGAGGTCGTGCGGTTCGAGACCGGGATGGTCGCGGCCCTGCCGGACCGGGCGATCGACCTGTCCCCCGCCGAGCGCCGCGACCTGGCGCGGGCGCTGGGTCGCGGCGCCTGGACGTCGCCGGCCGCGGCCGAGGCGTACGCCGCGTTGTCGGCCGTGGTGGCGGACGGGTCGGCGCGGCGGTGGCGCGCCCGGCTGGGGAACGAGCGGGTGCGAGAGGCGACGCTGTGGCGCTTCCTGCGGGTTGCGGCCGCTACGTACTTCGTGCTCGGGTCCGACGGCGATCGCATGGTGCGCCTCCGGGTGGGCAGCCCCTGGGACTGGCGGCAGGCCTTCCGCCTGCGCCGCTTCGACGTCGAGCCCGACGCATCCGGGCAGCCCCTGGTGCGGTGGACCGCAACGATCGACGACCGCCGGGCCGGCTGTCCCCGCGTCGTCGAGGGCCACATCGAGGTGCGTTGGAGCCACGGCCGCTTCGCCCAACCCCCGGAGGCCAAGGTCTACCTCGACACGCCACCGCACCTGGTCGCGGGCTACTGGCCGCTCGTATGAGTCGTGGATGAACGCGACCGGGCGAATGCCTGATCAGGCGAGGCTCATGGCCTTGTTGAGGTTGGTGTCGAGCGCGTCGAGGAACTCCTCGGTGGTGAGCCACGGCGTGTCCCCGCCCACGAACAGGGCAAGGTCCTTGGTCATCTGGCCGGATTCGACGGTCTTCACGCACACGTCCTCGAGGGTGGTGGCGAACCGTGCGACCTCCGGCGTCTCGTCGAGCTTGGCCCGGAAGGCGAGGCCACGGGTCCATGCGAAGATCGAGGCGATGGGGTTGGTCGAGGTCTTCTCGCCCCGCTGCCACTGCCGGTAGTGCCGCGTGACCGTGCCGTGCGCGGCCTCGGCCTCGCACGTCCGGCCGTCGGGCGTGAGCAGCACCGACGTCATGAGCCCGAGCGAGCCGAAGCCCTGCGCCACCACGTCGGACTGCACGTCGCCGTCGTAGTTCTTGCACGCCCACACATAGCCGCCCTCCCACTTCATGACCTGGGCGACCATGTCATCGATGAGGCGGTGCTCGTAGGTCAGGCCGGCGGCGTCGAACGCGGCCTTGAACTCCGCGTCGAACACCTCCTGGAACAGGTCCTTGAAGCGGCCGTCGTAGGCCTTGAGGATCGTGTTTTTGGTGGACAGGTAGACGGGGTAGTGGCGCTCCAGGCCGTAGCGGAACGACGCCCGGGCGAAGTCCCGGATCGAGTCGTCGTAGTTGTACATGCCCATCGCGATGCCGCCGCCCGGGTACTCGGCGACCTCGAACTCCATCGGATCGCCCCCGTCCGACGGGGTGTAGCTGATCGTCAGGGTTCCGGGCCCGGGGACGACGAAGTCGGTGGCCTTGTACTGGTCGCCGTGGGCGTGACGGCCGATGACGATCGGCTTGGTCCAGCCCGGCACCAGCCGCGGCACGTTGGAGCAGATGATCGGCTCGCGGAACACGACGCCGCCGAGGACGTTGCGGATCGTGCCGTTGGGCGAGCGCCACATCTTCTTCAGCCCGAACTCCTTGACTCGCACCTCGTCCGGCGTGATGGTGGCGCACTTCACGCCCACGCCGTGCCGCTTGATCGCGTTGGCGGCGTCGACGGTGATCTGGTCGTCGGTCTCGTCGCGCTTGTGGATCGAGAGGTCGTAGTAGAGCAGTTCGACGTCGAGGTAGGGGAGGATCAGCTTGTCCTTGATGAACTGCCAGATGACCCGCGTCATCTCGTCCCCATCGATCTCGACGACGGGGGTGCTGACCTTGATCTTGGCCATGGGCGATCCTCTCCGATCGGGAACTTGTATCGAACTTGTCCAGCCTAGGGGGATCCCCGTCTCCGGCGACCCCTCACGTTACGGTTTCGAAGTCGCCCGACAGGTACGTCCCGGCCAGGCGTACCCAGCAGCCGGGGAGCGCCCGTGGCTTCACGATCTGGAATCGCCGTGCTGGTGGTGTTTGGCCTCGCCGCCCTTGCCTTCGCCGATTCCAGCTGCGGCGCCGGTGACGGTGCGAGTGCGGACGGCGACTTCGACTTCAACGCCGGTGGCGCGCCGACCTGCGACGGCGTGGTCGTCGTGGAGACGCCCTCGGGCAACGCCCAGGTGCCGGGTGACACGTCGGTGCTCGGATCGGACGACTCCGCCAAATGCGTCATGCGGGAGGGGAGCGGCGACGAGAAGGCCATCCTCGTGCTCCAGACCGCGCTGGCCCGATGTAACGGGCAGAACCCCACCTTCGACGGCGACTTCGGCGCGCAGACCGCCCAGGCGGTCATGAACGTCCAGCAGCAGCATGGCATCACCGCGGACGGTGCCTACGGCCCGGCGACCCTCGAGGTCATGGGCTGGCCGGGCACCGGCTCCAGTGGATGCGTGTCCGGGGTGTCGGCGGGTTCGCCGGTGGTCGCCGGGGAACCCTGACCCGCGCGCCGCCGCGACCCGCACCCTTGCGACCCCCGGGCCCCGGCGGAACGATGCAGCCCGTGCCCCGGGTGCCGATCGACGATCCACGCGATCCCCGGATCGCCCATTTCGTCGGACTGCGCGAGCGGCCGTTGGCCCGCCGGCCCCCGTCGGGCAAGCCCGGCGTGTTCATCGCCGAGGGGGACCTCGTCGCGGAGCGGGCGATCCGTGCCGGTTACGAGCTGCGGGCGATCCTGGTCGACGCCACCCGCACCGATCCGCTCCCGCCGGGCGTGGCCGCCGGCGTGCCCGTCTACGCCGCCGCTCCCGAGGTGCTCCAGCGGATCACGGGCCTCGGCGTCCACCGCGGCCTGCTCGCCTGCTTTGAGCGCCGTCCGCCCCGCCCGGCCCCCCACGTGCTGGCAGCCGCCCGCCGGGTGGTGGTGCTCGAGCGGGTGAGCAACCCCACCAACCTCGGGCTGATCCTGCGGTCGGCCGCCGGCCTGGGCATGGACGCGGTGCTGCTCGATCCCACCTGCAGCGATCCGCTCTACCGCCGGACGTCCCGGGCGGCGATGGGCGAGGGGTACGCGTTCCCGTGGGCCTGGATCGGGCGGCTGCCCGGCGGGCTCGACGTGGTGCGGGCTCAAGGCTTCCGGTTGGTGGCCCTCACCCCCGACGCCGACGCCGTCCCCCTCGACGAGCTGGCGCTCGACGGCGCCGACGAGCGGGTCGCGCTGCTGTTCGGGGCCGAGGGGCCGGGGCTGTCGGCCGGAACCCTGGCCGCCGCCGACATCCGGGCCGGCATCCCCATGCGGGGCGGGGTCGACTCGCTGAACGTGGGCGTGGCCGCGGGCATTGCGTTCTGGGTGCTCGGGCGCACCGGGCCACGCCGCGCGTAGCGGCGCCTTGACCGCTGGGTCAGGAACGGCGCTAGCGTCGGGTTCCCGACGCTCCATCTAGGGGGTTCCCCCGTGCAGATCCACGACAAGCTCTACATCGACGGCGCCTGGGTGCCGTCCACCGGATCGGACAAGATCGACGTCCACGACTCGACCAACGGTGAGGTCATCGCCCAGGTACCCGCGGGCACGCCAGACGACGTCGACGCCGCGGTCGCGGCGGCGCGCGGCGCCTTCGAGTCCTGGTCCCACACCACCGCCGAGGAGCGGGCCAAGTACTGCACCCGCATCGCCGAGGGGCTGGGCGCCCGCCTGGACGAGATCGCCACCGTGGTCACACGCGAGGCGGGCATGCCCAAGTGGCTGAGCCTCATGATCCAGGCGGGCCTGCCCATCAACTCGTTCAACACCGCCGCGCAGCTCGCCGAGAGCTACGAGTACGAGAGCCAGCTGGGCAACAGCATCGTCGTGCGGGAGCCGGTGGGCGTCGTCGGCGCCATCACGCCGTGGAACTATCCGCTGCACCAGGTCGCCGCCAAGGTCGCGTACGCGATCGCGGCCGGATGCACGGTGGTGCTCAAGCCCAGCGAGGTGGCACCGCTCGACGCCTTCATCCTCGCCGAGGTGATCCACGACGCCGGGCTGCCCGCGGGGGTGTTCAACCTGGTCATCGGCACCGGCCCGGTGGTCGGTGAGGCCATTGCACGCCACCCTCAGGTCGACATGGTGTCGTTCACGGGGTCGACCCGGGCCGGCAGGCGGGTGGCCGAGCTGGCGGCGCAATCGCTCAAGCGGGTGGCGCTCGAGCTCGGCGGCAAGTCGGCCAACGTGCTGCTCGACGACCTCGACGAAGAGGCGTTCGAGAAGGCCGTGCGTGACGGCGTCGGCAAGTGCTACCTCAACTCGGGCCAGACCTGTACGGCGCTCACCCGCATGCTGGTCCCGGCCGATCGCGTGGCCGACGCCGAGCGGATCGCCGCCGACGAGGTGGAGGCCCATTACCAGCCGTCGGATCCGTTTGCCGAGGGCGCCCGGCTGGGACCGCTGTCGAGCCAGGCGCAGGTCGAGCGGGTCACGGGCTACATCCAGAAGGGGATCGACGAGGGCGCCAAGGTGGTGACCGGAGGTCCGGGCCGGCCCGAGGGCTTCGAGGAGGGCTACTACGTGCGGCCGACCGTGTTCTCCGACGTCCGTAACGACATGACCATCGCCCAGGAGGAGATCTTCGGGCCGGTGCTGTCGATCATCGGCTACGAGGACGAGGATCAGGCCGCCCGCATCGCCAACGACTCGCCCTACGGCCTGTCGGGCGGTGTCTGGGCCTCCGATGCCGAGCGGGCCCAGGCCTTCGCCCGCCGAATCCGCACCGGCCAGATCGAGGTGAACGGCGGCGCATTCAATCCCAGTGCCCCGTTCGGCGGCTTCAAGAACAGCGGGTACGGTCGCGAGTACGGACCGCACGGATTCGAGGAGTTCCTCGAGATCAAGGCGATGCAGCTCTGACGCTGCGGCGGGACGCCCACCACCGGCGGGGGAGCGCCCACGGGCGCTCCCTCCCCGCGAGCGGGACGACGTCGCGGAACAGTTGCCTGGCCCGTGATGCGGGCACCCCCTATGGTCGGCCCTCATGAAAGATCCCGTACGCGTCGCCGTCACGGGGGCGGCGGGCCAGATCGGCTACGCCCTGCTTTTCCGCATCGCTAGCGGCCAGATGCTGGGAGGCGACCAACCGGTGATGCTCCAGTTGCTCGAGATCCCCCAGGCCTTCGGCGCGCTCGAGGGCGTGTGCATGGAGCTCGACGACTGCGCCTTCCCGCTGCTGGAGGACGTCGTGGGCACCGACGATGCCGGTCGGGCGTTCGAGGCCGCCAACTACGCGCTGCTCGTCGGTGCCATGCCCCGCAAGGAGGGAATGGAGCGTGCCGATCTGCTGTCGGCCAACGGCGCCATCTTCACCGCCCAGGGCAAGGCGATCTCCCAAAACGCCGCCGACGACGTGCGGGTACTGGTGGTCGGCAACCCCGCCAACACCAATGCGCTGATCGCCATGAGCAACGCGCCCAATGTCCCCGGCGAGCGCTTCGCCGCCATGACCCGGCTCGACCACAACCGGGCCAAGGCCCAGCTCGCCCGCAAGGCCGGGGCCGACGTCGCCGACGTCGCCAAGATGACGATCTGGGGCAACCACTCGGCGACCCAGTATCCCGACGTGTTCCACGCCGAGATCGCCGGCAAGCCGGCGTTCGAGGCCATCGGCAGCGACCGCGGCTGGCTGGAGCACGAGTTCATCCCCACGGTGCAGCAGCGGGGCGCCGCGGTCATCAAGGCCCGCGGCCTGTCCTCCGCCGCCTCGGCCGCCAACGCCGCCATCGAGCACGTGCGCGACTGGGCCCTCGGCTCGCCCGCCGGGGACTGGGTGTCGATGGCGGTGCCGTCCGACGGCAGCTACGGGGTGCCCGAGGGCCTGGTCTCCGGCTTTCCGTGCACCACCTCGGACGGCGACTACCAGATCGTGCCCGGCCTCGACCTCGACGACTTCAGTCGCAGGCGCATCGATGCCTCCGTGGCCGAGCTGGCCGGCGAACGCGACACGGTGGTCAAGCTCGGCCTCATCTGACCCGGCGGCGGCGAGGCCTACTTCAGGAAGCGGCTGGTCGTGTTGTCGGCCAAGACCTTGCCGCCCGTCTGGCACGTGGGGCAGTAGTTGACCGTGTAGCTGCGGTACTCCACGGCGCGCACGGTGTCGCCGCAGACGGGGCATGGCTCGCCCGTGCGATGGTGGACCCCGCCCGGGCGCTCCGCCGACGAGGACATGTCGTCGCGGGTGCGCTCGTAGTCCAGCGACTCCTCGATGCACTCGCCGATAGCGGCGTGCAGGCGTTTCACATCGTCGGCGGACAGCTTCGCCGTGCCGGCGAACGGCGACAGCCGGGCGCGGTGGCAGATCTCGTTGGCGAGGCGGCGGCCGATGCCGGCCAGGATCCCCTGGTCGCGCAGCCAGCCGTGGAGGCGCATGGGGTTATCGGCCAGCAAGCGGGACAAGTCGGCCTGGTCGAGCAGCTGCGCTTCGGGCCCGAGGGTGTCCAGGGGTGACTGGATCAGGGGATCCCCAGCCACGACCCACACACCGGCCTTGCGCTCGGTGCCGGCCTCGGTGAGCAGCAGTGCCCGCCCGTCGGCGAACCGCCAGCGGCCTTGGCCGTTCCGGGGTCGAGCCGCCTGCTTCTCGTCGACGCGGAGGCGCCCGCCCTGCATCAGGTGGACGACGAACGTGCACGGCTCGAACCGCATCAACAGGTGCTTGCCCCGCCGCCCGACCGACTCGAGGGGCCGCCCCTGTGCCGACTCCGGGCCCGGCGTCGCCGTCTTGAGCACGGTGAAGGCCAGGGGGGTGAACCGCTGGAGCACGGCGCCGTCGAACGCCTCGGTCAGGCGCTCGGCGTGGGCCTGGAGCTCGGGCATCTCGGGCACGGTCGCTAAATCCTAGGGGGCAGATGTCCGGGTCCGGACGCTGGAGAAGACGTCGTCGACCATCGACAACGCCTTGTGGTGACGGATCAGAAGCGAGAGGTCACCGCCGACCCGTAGGCGTCCCTCCACGAAGGCCCGCTGCGCGCCCAGCCCGCCCGCGGCTATCCGGGCGGCGGTCGCGTAGTCGGTGGTGAACCGCAGGTCGGGATCCGGGGCCGGCCCCTCCACCAGCGCAACCGTGCCGTCGTCGATGGTGATGTGCCAGCGAACCAGGCCCCGGGGCCCGCCGGTCGCCGCGTGCTCGACCGTGAGCCTGACGCCGGCGGTGGCACGCCGGAGGCTCGTGTTGTCGGCGATCGCGCCGCGGACGGCCTCCATCCATTCCGGGCTCAGGTACTGCACCGGGCGGAAGCTACTGCCGTACCTCCTCCCGGTGGCTGCGTGATCAGTGGCGCCGGTGCGGCATGTAGCGACGCAGGCCCCGCCGGTGGGCACGACCACTACGCACCAGGTCGGCGTCGTGACGCAGCTGGCGAACCCTCTCATCGGCCGGGAAAGAGATCATCGGATCCATCGTCGTGTCCTCGCTGTAACTACTGATCCTCGTTTGGTGGTGACACTATACCCGACACCACCGTCGGCTGTACAGTGGTTTCGTGACTCCCTTCCGAGAAAACGACGCCGACATCGAGCTCGTGAGATCGTTCGCCAACACGGTGGCCGTGGAGGAGGGCACGGACCGGCTGGGGTCGATCGACGGGTTCCGCGACTGGCTCCGAGAGCACGGCCTCGGCGGGGTCCACCACCCGATCGGCACCGGCGATCTGGCCCTGGCTCGCGACCTGCGCCGAGCGCTGCGGGCCGAGATGGCCTCGCATCGCGACGACGCGCCCGATCCCGCCGCCCGGGCAACCCTCGACCGCGTGTCCGCCGGCCTGCCGGTCCACCTCGTGCCGTCGACGGGGGCCCTCGAACCGGTGGCCGAGGGCGCACGCGGCGCCCTCACCCGGGTCGTGGCGTCGACGCACAGCCTCGTGACCGCCGGCTTGTGGAATCGCCTCAAGGTCTGCCCCGATGACGACTGCGGATGGGCCTTCTACGACACCTCCCGCAACCGCTCGCGCCGGTGGTGCTCCATGAACACCTGCGGCAACCGCCACAAGGTCCGCGCGTATCGCGACAGACTCGCCGAGTGACCGATCTCGCTCCCGCCGGGTTGACCGCCGCCGACGAGTCCTACCACGCCGCCGAGGAGGGCGACTGGTGGGGGGAGTCGTGGTACTTCGACTTCGCAACCGCCGACGCCACGCTCGGCGGTTACGTGCGCCTCGGCCTCTATCCCAACCAACGGATCGCCTGGTACTGGGCGTGCGTGGTCGGCGACGGTCGGCCGCTGGTGACGGTCGTCGACCACGACATCCGCCCGCCCCGGCCGCCGTCGCTCGAGGTCCGCGCCGAGGGCCTGTGGGCCGACCACAACATCGAGACGCCGTTCGACCACTTCTCTCTCGGCTGCGAGGCGTTCGCGCTGGGGCTCGACGATCCCGCCGCCATGTACGACGCACACCCGGTCGGCGATCGGGTGCCCTTCGGGCTCGACCTCGAGTGGGAGACCGATGGTGCCGCCTACGTGTACCCACCGGGCACCACCCGCTACGAGGTGCCCTGCCGGGTCCATGGCGAGGTGCTGGTGGGCGACGAGCGCATCGGGCTCGACGCCATCGGCGAGCGCGACCACTCCTGGGGCACGCGTGACTGGTGGACCCTCGGCTGGACCTGGTCGGCCGGCTGGCTCGACGACGGCACGCGGTTCCACGGCACCACCGTCCGGCTGGGGGACGAGGTGGTGCCGTACCACCCGGGTTTCGTGCAGCCGCCCGGCGGACCCCTGGCGGGCGTTGGGCTCACAGCCTCGACCTGGGTGCCCGGGGACTACGGGTTCCCGACCTCGGCCACGACCAGCTATGACGACCTGCGCCTCGACGTCGACCCGGTGGCGTTCGCCCCGGTGCTGCTGGAGGACGGCGCCGGCAGGGTGTCACGGTTCCCCCGGGCGTTGTGCCGGTTCCGCGACCCCGCCACCGGAAGGGTCGGGGCCGGCTGGGTCGAGTGGAACCAGCCCCAGTAGCGCACCCGCCGGCCGCTGCCGATAGCCTCCCCCAGATGCTCGGACGAGTGCTCGCCGCCGGCGGCATCCTCGACCCGAAGAGCCTCATCGACGACGTCGGCCTCTGGGGTGTCTTCGCGGTCGTGTTCGCCGAGTCGGGAATGCTCGTCGGGTTCTTCCTCCCGGGAGACTCGCTCCTGTTCACCGCCGGGTTCCTGGCGTCGGGACCGTCGAGCGTCGACGAGGCCCTGCACCTGCCCCTGGGCTGGCTGCTGATCGGCGCCTTCGTCGCCGCGGTGGTCGGCGACCAGGTGGGCTACGTCATCGGCCGCCGGGCCGGGCCGGCGGTCTTCAACCGTCCCGACTCACGGTTCTTCAAGCGCGAGAACGTCCACAAGGCGCACGGGTTCTTCGAACGCTACGGCGGCAAGACCATCGTGCTGGCCCGGTTCGTGCCGGTGGTGCGCACCTTCGTGCCCGTGGTCGCCGGGGTGTCGGACATGCGCTACCGCACGTTCGTGACGTTCAACGTGGTGGGCGCGTTCCTGTGGGCGGTCGGGGTGACGCTGCTCGGCTACTACCTCGGCCAGGTGGACTTCATCGAGAAGAACCTCGAGCTGGCCATCCTCACCGTCGTCGCCATCTCGGTGCTGCCGATCGTGCGCGAGGTGTGGCGGTCCCGCAGGCAGCGCGCTTCGGAGGCGCCGGCGATGCAGCCGGAGGTCGACCGCACCGGCGCCTAGCGCCCGGCCAGGTAGGACCAGCGGGGCGCCTCCGGGCGATCTCGCGGCTCGCCCGTTAGTCGTGCCGGGCACCGCTCCCACGAGCTCGGCGCCGTGCCCACCGTCGGCCCGAGCGATGATGGACAGGCGGAGGCGCCCCGGGCACGGCGTGCGCGAATCCCTACCGCCTGTGAAGGGGCTCCGGACTGTCTTGGTCGGTCTTCTTGGATCGCGACCACTTCACACTCAGGCGACCGCTCCAGCAGGAGACGCGCCGCAGCGGAGTCGTTCGGGATGTCCCCCAGGACGTACCGGGCCTCCTCCGAGAACACGTGCATGCCCTCGGCTGTCGCCTCGGCAGCCGCCTGGGCGCCGGCCTCAGGCCCTCGTCGCCCTCGATGGTTGCGGGTGCTCGGCGAGCACGCAAGACTTCAAGCAACAGGCGATTGACGGTGGACGGGCGATCATGAGTGTTCGGCGGCGTGTCTTCGCGTGCGTGGTTGTTGCGAGCACGATCACGCTTCTTCCCATCGCGACGACGCAGGTCGCTGCCGCGGCCACGCCGGCGTTAGTCCAGATCAGGAGCGCCACTCCGCAAACGCCGCAGAGCACGGTGGCGCTTGCCTACGCCAATGCGCAAGTGGCCGGTGACACGAACATCATCGCCGTGGGCTGAAACGACGCGACGTCGACGATCACGTCCGTCACCGACAGCGCTGGGAACACCTGTCAGCTTGCGGCTCCAGTCAGGCGCGGCACCGCGCTGAGCCAGGCCATCTACTACGCAAGGAACATCAAGGCGGCGGCTGCAGGAGCGAACACGGTCACCGCTCGATTTTCGAGCGCGGTGCCGTACGCCGACGTGCGCATCGCTGAATACCGCGGCTTCGACGCCCTCAACCCCTTCGATGCCGCCTCGTCGAACTCTGGAACGGGGACCGCGGCGACCAGCGGCAACCTAACCACGACGTCGGCGAGCGAGCTGCTCGTCGGTGCAGGGATGACTCCGGCACATTCAGCGGATCTTCGGCGGGTTTCACCACTCGGATCATCACCCCGATAGACGCTGACATCGTCAACGACCGTCTGGTGACGGCCGTCGGCACCTACAGCGCCGGTGCGACTAAGCCTCGATCCACCGGTGAGGTAGGCGTCTGAGAGGTCGCGTATCCGCGAAAGGGCCTCCCTGGGCTGGGACGATGACGGTGTTCAAAGCCAATCGTCGGCCCAACCCGGGAGGCACTTCCAGTGGGTGGAGTATCGCGCG
>JBKPAA010000054.1:0-25393 GCA_046726215.1 Actinomycetota bacterium
CCTCGGAAGTTGGTCATCGCTAGGCGTCGGCCGCGCTGGGACTGCCGAATATCTTGCTGGCGACCAGGGCGGCGGCCTCGGCGTCGATCGCCGGGGTGACGTGCGAGTAGAGGTCGAGGGTCACGGCGATCGTGGCGTGGCCGAGGCGCTCGGAAACGATCTTCGGGTGAACGCCCGCGCCGAGCGCCACCGTCGCGTAGGTGTGGCGCAGGTCGTGCAGCCGGATCGCGGGCAGCCCGGCCCGACGCACGGACGAGACGAACAGCCGGGAGAGCGCGCTGGGGTGTACCGGCTCGCCGATCTCGTTGGTGAACACGAAGTCGCCCTCGCCCGACCACGCCTCGCCGGCCCGGAGGCGCTCCTCGTTCTGACGGCGGCGATGGTCGCGCAGGGCCGCCACCGTTTCGGGGTCCAGAGACACCAAGCGGCGGCTTCTCGCCGTCTTCGGAGGCGAGATGACCATCTTGTCCCTGACCGTCGTGATCGTCTGGACGATCGACACCCGAGCCGCGTCGAAGTCGACGTCGGTGCACCGCAGCCCCAGCGCCTCGCCCCGGCGCATGCCCGTCGTCGCGAGCAGGACGAACGCTGCCGCCAGGCGCTCGCCCTCCAACGAGCGCAGGAACCGGGCGAGCTGTACGGCGGTCCACGTCGTGTGCTCGTGCTTCGACGGAACTGGGGGCTTCGCGGCCGCGGCGGCGTTGCGGACGACCAGCCCCAGCCGCTCGGCGTCGGCCAGGGCCTTGCGCAGGACGACGTGGACGCCGCGCACAGTCTTCGGGCTGAGCGGACGCCCCTGGCGTCCGCGCGTTGCCAGCAGCTCCGTGTACAGGTTCTCCACCTCGAGCGGCACGAGGGACTGGAGCGGCAGGGCGCCGATACAGCCCTTGATGTGTGCAACCGCTTGGCGGTAGCTGTTCCAGCTCGTCGGGCGAAGCCGGGGCTGCACGACCGCGAGCCACTCGTCGAGGTACTCGCCGACCGTCGTCGTCGACCGCTCGACATGCCGGCGGGCATCGACCGCCGCCGACAGCTCGCGCAACGCGGCCTCGGCCGCCTTCCGGGTGCGATAGCCACCCTTCGACGTCTGGCGGCGCCTGCCCGTGACGGGGTCGGGACCGACGTCGAGGACGACCGTCCACGTCGACCCGCGCTTGCGGACTGACCCCCGTGCCATGCGCCGAAGGCTACGTGACCGCGCTCAGCTCTGTGAGCATTTTGTGAGCATCGGGCGATATCAGGCCGCCACAGCCGTGTAGTCCAGCCGCAAAACCCCAGCTAGATGCCGGTGCCCGGGGCGGGAGTCGAACCCGCACGGCCTTGCGGCCAGAGAGGTTTAAGCCCTCCGCGTCTGCCAGTTCCGCCACCCGGGCGGGTGGTAGCAGCAGGCTACGACCCGCCGTACCCCGTCACGTCGCCATCGCCCCGGAACAGGTGCCGGCGGCCGTCGCTGAAGCGCAGCAACGCCCGGCCCGACATCCGGGACCCGTCGAGGGCGTCGAGCTCGAGGACGTGCAGGCCGGGCTCCAGGGGTGCGCCGCCGGCGTGCGCACCGTGACCTCCCAGTCGTTGGGCCCCGGGCCGGGCTGACCCTCGCGCACGACCACGAACACGTCGGCATACCCCAGGCTGACCAGGTCGCCGTCCACCAGCAACCGGCCCACGAGCATCCGCGTCGACCGCACGGCCGCAACGTACGACGGCTGGGCGCGGCTCACGCCGCCTGATCGAGGGCATCGGCGACCGCGGCCCACAGGGCCGTGCGCACCCGGTCGGCCGCCGCGCCCGACAGCCGGTTGTAGGCCACGACGCCCTCGATCATGTCGGCCACCGCCGCCGGCCAGGGGCGGCTCCGCAGGACCACTGCGACCGTGGCTCCGCCGTCGCGCCGGCGCTGGATCGTCCGGGTCAGCCCCACCCGCCGGGGCGGGCTGCGGAACGTCGGTGCGCGCAACCCCTGGTGCCCGGCCGCCTGGGTGAGCGACCGGGCGATCCGGGCGAAGCGCAGCGACGTCGGTTCCACAGCCCCACATCTTCCGCGCGCCCTATGACAATCAACGGCCTACGATGCCCTTCATGCCTCGGAGCCAGACGTCTTCGTCGTCGAGGCGCAAAGCCCGCACGACCCGGACCCCCCGCAAGCTCGTGGCGGTGCCCTCGGCCGCCGAACGGGACGCCGCCAAACGCGCGGCCGCGGAGCGGCGAGGGGCGGACCATGACGGCGCCGCGCCCGACGGCAGCGATCGCGAGCCGGTGGCGCCCGATACCCCCAAGCGCCGGGCGGCGGGCGATGCCGACACCCGCCGGGAGACACCCACACCCGCGCTGGACGATCCCCGCATGTCGGACGTGGACGAGTGGGGCCGCTCCGAGCACCTCCGCGAGCTGGTTCGGCAGATCTACGACCCCATCTACGAGCACTGGTTCCGGGTCGAGTGGGACGGCTTCGAGAAGATCCCCGTCGAGGGTGGGGCCCTGATGGTGGCCAACCACGCCGGGGCCATTCCGAACGACGCCCCGGCGATCATGCACGGCATCGAGCGCGACCTCGGGCGACCGGTTTATGGCCTCGCCGACGAGATCTTCAAGCGCATCCCGGTGGTCAACCTGGCCTGGTCCCGCCTCGGCGGGGTCCAGGCCCATCCGGACAACGCCTACCGCCTGCTGCGCGAGCAGCAGCAACTCGTGATGGTCTTCCCCGAGGGGACCAAAGGTACGGGCAAGACCTATTCGGAGCGCTACCAGCTTCGCCGCTTCGGGCGGGGCGGGTTCGTGCAGATCGCCATGCGATCGGGCGTGCCGATCATCCCCATGTCCATCGTCGGCAACGAAGAGACGATGCCGATCCTCTTCAAGCTGCCCACGCTCGCTCGGGCCCTGCGCGTCCCCTACTTCCCGGTGACCGCCAACATGCTGGCGCTGGGACCGCTGGGCATCGTCGTCCCGTTCCCGGCCAAGATGCGCATCCGGGTGCTCGATCCCGTCACCTTCGACGTGCCGCCCGACCAGCCCCGCTACTCGCGCAGCCGGGTCATGGACGCCTCCGAGCAGATCCGCCAGGGCATCCAGGACTCCCTCCACGAGATGCTCCGACAGCGCCGCGGCGTCTGGTCGGGGTAGGGCCGAGGACGAGGCGACGGCAATGGGACGGCGCGTGCTCGTCACCGGGCTCGGGACCTTCTGGGGCGGCCGGGCGGCCCAGGCCCTCGAAGCCGACCCCGACGTCGACGTGATCGTGGGCCTCGACACCCGCGAGCCCACCGTCGAGCTCGAGCGGACCGAGTACGTCCGCACCGACGAGGGCTACTCCATCCTGTCGCGCATCGTGCGCGCCACCCAGGTCGACACGATCGTGCACAGCTTCCTCGTCGTCGACTCGTCCCGGGCATCCAGCCGGCAGGTGCACGAGATAAACGTCATCGGCACCATGAACCTGTTCGCCGCCGCCAGCCAGCCCGAGAGCCGCGTCACGTCCGTGGTCGTGAAGTCGTCAACGCTGGTCTACGGCTCGACCTATCGAGATCCCGTCTGGTTTGCCGAGGACACGCCCCGCTCGGCGTCGCCCCGCCACCGTGTCGAGCGTTCGCTCATCGAGGTCGAGGCCTACGTGCGCGACTACGCCATCGACAACCCCCAGGTGGCGGTCACCACGTTGCGGTTCTCCAACGTGCTCGGGTCCGACATCGACACCCCCATCACCAGGGCGCTGAGCCTGCCGGTGGTGCCGGCGGTCTTCGGCTTCGACCCCCGACTGCAGTTCGTGCGCGAGGACGACGTGGTGCGCGCCATCATGTTCGTGCTCGACCGGCGCCTCGCCGGCGTCTTCAACGTGGCGGGGGACGGGCTGCTGCCGTGGAGCGAGGTGGCCGCGATCTGTGCCAAGCGGCTGGCACCGCTCCCGCCATTCGGGAGCCGCCTGTACGCGCGCCCACTGGCCAGGTTCGGCATGGACCTGCCCCCCGAGCTGATCGAGCTGCTGACCTACGGGCGGGGCGTCGACAACCGGCGCCTCAAGCGGGCCGGGTTCGACTATCGGGCCACGTCAGCGGGGGCGGTTCGTTCGTTCGCCGAGGCCGCTCGGCTGCGTGGGGCCCTCGGACGGGCGGACCGGGCCCCCTATCACTACGAGCGCGACGTGGAGGAGTTCTTCCGCCACTCCCCCGCCGTGGTCCGCGACCACCAGGGCTGACGGCCGCCGCTCCGGTCACCTGCCGCTCGTCGACCAGTGCCACGGCTCGCTCGGGAGGTTGTAGAGGCCGTACTCGCTGGCGTGGGCGGCCAGCCAGTTCCAGCATTCGTTGCCGTAGCGGATGGCGCCGCCGCCGTTGCAGCTGAAGTCGATGGCGAGGCCCCGCTCGTGCATCGACGAGCCCGGGCGGGCCGTCGGCGGGGAGCACTGCGACGCCGGCATGTAGTAGATGGCGTAGTTGGACGACCCACAGTGCTGGCGCCGCAGCTGGATCTGCTCCTCCGGGCTGCGCCATCCGCTCCGGGCGCACAACGACACGCCATCGGCGGCGGCGGCGTTGAGGAGGGCCTGGACGTTGTCGGCGATCGAACCGGCGACGGTGATCGATCCGCCGTGTGGGCAGGTCACCGTCGCCAGCCCTCCGGGGGCGGGCGTCACGACCGACGCCGGCGGCGCCGCGGGCACGTGCGGCGGTGAATCGGGGGCCGGTGGCGGCGGCTCGTTGGCGGCAGCCGCCGCCCTGGCTGCCGCGGCCCTTGCCGCCGCCTCCTGCGCCCGGCGCTGCCGTTCGGCGGCTTCCTGCATGGCACGGATCCGGCGGGCCACCTCGGCTTGCTCGCGTATGAGCCGGTCCGACAGGGCCTTGTCGAACTGCTTCAACGACTCGGCCTCGGCCAGCCTGGCGTTGAGCCGTTCCTCGAGGTCGGCGGCGAAGGCCTGTTGCTGGGCCAGCGCCGCCTCGACGTCGGCGAGCTCCTGACCAGCCTCATCCTTGTGGGCCTCGGCGGCCGCCTCCGCCTCCGTCTTGTTGGCCTGCTCGACCCCCATGTCCTCGTGGGCCTCGTCGAGCTGGTCGAGCACGTCGGCGTCGGTGTCGGCCTGGATCTCGATGACCGCCTGCTTGACCGCGGCGTCGGACAGCGAATCGGCGCGGAAGGCGTCGAGGGCGTTGTCGGTCGGCGGGTTGACGAACGCCTGGACCACCAGCTCGTCGGCCCTGCGATTGAGCTCGTCGATCCGCAGCTGGGCGTCGGCGACTGCCTGGATGGCGGCGGCGAGCTCGGCCTCGGCCTCGCGGTGTGCCCGCTCGGCCTCCTCCGACTCGGCCTCCTGGGTGGCCACGTTGGCCTCGAGCTCGGCCAACGCCGCCTGCACCTCGGCGTCCTTGGCCTGGAGCGCGTCGATCTGCAGGTCCACCTCGCCGCTCTGCGCTCGCACCGCATCCCGCTCCCGCTCGGTCTTGGCCGGGTCGGGATCGTCGGCGCCGCTGGCCACCGGCGACCAGACGGCCGCCATCGACCCGAGGGCGACGACGATGGTGATCACCGCGATGCGGCGGAATACGGATCTCAACGCTGTTCCCGGCTCCTTGCTGCTCTTTCCGCGAGCGGACAAAGTGCCCGGAAATGTAACGAACCAATTCGCCGATGTCATCAATGAGCTTCATCGATGCGGCGTTTTCCCAGCTAAGGGTGCTACCGAGACGGCGCTCTACGACGAATTGAACGGGTCATGGAGCCGCGGAGCGCGCGGCGCTCCCGGGCCAATGTCAGTTGCCGTTGGTCGACCAATGCCAGGGCTCACTCGGCAGGTTGTAGAGCCCGTACGCGACGGCATGGGCCTGCAACCAGTCCCAGCATTGGTCGCCGGTGCTGACCGTGCCGCCGCCGTTGCACGTGAAATCTATTGCCAATCCCTGCTCGTGCATCGACGTACCGGGGATGGCCGTCGGGGGGCTGCACTGCGAGGCCGGCATCTGGTAGATGGCGTAGTCCGACGTGCCGCAGTGCTCCATACGCAGCTGGATTTGCTCCTGGGGGTCGCGATAGCCACCGCCGCACAACATGACCCCGTCGGCCGCAGCGTCGTCGAGCAGGGCCTGGACGTTCCCGGCGATCGAGCCGGCCACGGTGATCGACCCGCCAATGGGGCACGTGACGGTCGCCAGCCCACCCGGGGCGGACACGATCTGGGACGGCGCCACGTCCCCGCTCGGGGCCGGCGCGGCTGCCTGGGCCGCCGCCAGCTCGGCCGCCAACTGGGCCTGTTCCTGGACCAGCCGGTCGGAGAGGGCGGCATCGAGCGTGCGGAGCGACTCGGCCTCCGCCAGCCTGGCGTTGAGGCGCGCCTCGACGTCGGCGGCGAGGGCCTGCTGTTGGGCGAGCGCGGCCTCGACGTCGTCCAGCTCCTGCGCCGCGGCCTGCTGTGCCCGCTCGGCCTCGGCGGCCGCGTCCCCCTTGTTCGCCTGCTCGGCCGCGAGCGCGTCGTGCGCCTGCGCCAGGCGCTCGAGGACCTGGGCGTCCCGTTCCCCCTGCATCTGGAGGACGGCCTCGATGACGGCGGCCTCCGTGATCGATCCCGCCCGCAGCGGTTCGAGGGCGTAGTCGGACGGCGGGTTCACGAACGAATCGACCACGAGCTGGTCGGCCTGCTTGTTCAGCTCGTCGATCCGGTGCTGCGCGTCGGCCACCGCCCGGGTGGCGTCGGCGAGGTCTGCCTGACGCTGGGCCTGGGCGCGCTCGGCCAGCTGGAGCTCGGACCGCTGGGTGGCGACATTGCGCTCCACCTCGTCCAGCGCCGCCCGCACGTCGGCGTCCTTCGCCTCGAGGGCATCGAGCTCGATCGCCACCTCCGCCTGCCGGGAGCGCACCTCGTCGCGCTGTTGTTCGGTCCCCCCCGGATCAGGCTCCTGGGCCGAGCTGGCCGATGGCGTCAACGCCGCCACCGTCACGGCGACCGCCACGAGCCGGCGCACCCACGCGCCGGCCGTCAGTTGCCGTTGGTCGACCAGTGCCACGGTTCGCTTGGCAGGTTGGACAGTCCGTAGTCGGCGGCGTGGGCCTTCAACCAGTTGTAGGCCGCGCCGCCGTAGCCGATGGTGCTGCCGCCGACGGTGAAGTCGATCGCCAGGCCCTGCTCGTGCATCGAGGAGCCCGGCCGGGCGGTCGGCGGGCTGCAGTACGACGCCGGCATCACCCAGATGGCGTAGTAGCTGCTGCCGCAGTTGGACCGGCGGACGGCGATCTGATCGGCCGGATCGCGGTAGCCGTTGCCGCACATGGTGATGCCGGCCTCGGCCGCGTCCGTGAGCAGGCGTTCGACCGGCTTGGCGATGTCACCGGCCACCTGGATGCTGCCGCCCCCGGGGCAGGGCACCGACACCACGCCGCCGGGCGGGGCCTGTATGCCGGCCGCCTTGTTCGCCTCCGCCTGGGCCGACAGCTCCGCGGCCCGCCGCCTCGCGAGTTCGGCCGCCACCTCCTCGTCGAGCTCGTTCAGGGCGGCGACGAGCTGGGCCTGCTCGGCCTGGAGCTGCGCGGCGAGCGCAGGGTCGAAGGCCTTGAGCATCTCCGCCTCGCTGAGCTTCTGATCGATGCGCGCCTGGACCTCCGATGCGAAGAGCGCCTGCTGGCTGACCGCCTCCTGCTTGTCGGCCAGGGCCGCCTCGGCCTCCGACTTGCGGTTCCGCGCCTCCGCCACTGCGGTGTCCTTGTTGGCCTTCTCGGTGCGCAGCTGTTCGCGGGCTGCGTGGTACTCGGCCAGCAGCTCCGCGTCCGTCGTCGTCTGCAGGTCGAGGATCGCCCACTTCACGTTGGCGCGCGTCGACCCCTCGCTGAACATGGACAGGGCCGACTCGGAGGACGGCGAGACGAAGGCGTTGACGACCACGCGGTCCGTCTTGGCGAGCAGTTCGTCGATGCGGCGCTGGGCGTCGGCGACGGCCTCATCGGCGGAGGCCACGGCGGCGTTGGCCGCGGCGAGCGCCTGTTGGGCGGCCTCGAGCTCCGCCGTCTGGGCGTCGACGTTGGCCTTGATCTCGCTGAGGGCCTGCGTCACCTGCCGATTGTCGGCCTTGAGGACGTCGACCTCGGTCGCCACCAGTGACTGGCTGTGGACCACCTGTTCGGTCTCGCGGGCGGGATCCTCCTGGGCCCCGCCGACCATGGGCGTTGCCACGATCGTCCCCAGCGCGACGGCCGCGGCCACGGTGGCGGCGACGATCGGGCGGCGGCGTACGAGCGTCAAGTTGCTCCCCAGTGCGGACGGTCGCAGGATCCCCAACTTCCCCAAGGCCAACGCCAGGCCCGCGGCGAAGGTCACGGCGAATGTAACGGATCGCGCGACGTCTGTCATATGAGCGGCCCCGCGCGTCGGCGCGGCCCGGGGATTGCCTCAGCCGAGCAGCCCCGCCACGACGTTGACCCCGGCGGACACGATCACCACGCCGAACACGTAAGAGAGGAGGGCGTGCACGAGGACGGTGCGGCGGATGCCGCGATCGCGCAGCATGGTGTCGGACACCTGGTAGGTCATCCCGATCGTGAACGCCAGGTAGGCGAAGTCGCGGTAGTCGGGTGGCCGGGTCGTGTCGCCGCCGAAGTCGATGCCGTCGGCCGCCCCCAGGTAGTAGAGGCGGGCGTAACGCAGCGTGAAGACCGTATTGACGACGGTCCAGGACACGAACACGGTGACTGCGGCCATGGTGATAAGCAGCACCCGCTGCGTCCCGCTTTCGTGTCGAGCCAGGCCGAGCGCGAAGCCGACCGCCACCAGGCTTGCGCTGCTGGCGGCCAGGAGGAGCAGGCGGGCCACGTCGCGGTTCATGTCCTCACGGACCGCGATGTGTTGGGTCCGCGGCCCATCGGCCCCGATGATGATCGGTGCCACGGACAACACGAAGGTGAGCGCCGTGGCGTTCCAGGCCCCGAGCACCGCGAGGCGCCAAGGGACGACGGTGGCGAGCGCAAGCCCCGCGACCACGCCGATCACGGCGGCGATGAGCAGGCGCCGAAGGGCCGGTGCTTGCCAGCCCAACCAGCGGTGGTACACCGTCGGGGACGGGGCGCTCACGCTCGAAGGTCTAGCGCCCCCACCGCCGTGACTAGGGACAGGTCACCGCTCGGAGGTCATCGGTTCCGCCTAAGCATCATGAAAGACTGCGGCCATGGTTGAGCTGCGCTCCGAGATCGAGGACGGGGTCGCCGTCGTCACCCTCGACGCCCCCGCTCGGCGCAACGCCCTCTCCCTGGACCTGGTGGACGAGATCGAGGGCGCGTTCGACGCCATCGAGTCCGATCCCGACGTCGGCGCCGTGGTGGTCACCGGGGCGCCGCCGGCCTTCTGCGCCGGGGCCGACCTGTCGCACCTGGGGTCCAGCCAGCGCCAGGGCCTGGCGCGCGTCTACGAGGGCTTCCTGCGTGTCGGACGCTCGCCGCTGCCCACCATCGCCGCCGTCAACGGCGCCGCCGTCGGCGCCGGCGTCAACCTGGCGCTGGTGTGTGACGTGATCCTGGCGGGCGAGTCGGCCCGGTTCGACACGCGCTTCCTCGACCTCGGCCTCCACCCCGGGGGTGGCCACACTTGGATGCTGCAACGGCGGGTCGGGTCCCAGGCGGCCGCCGCCATGGTGCTGTTCGGCCGCGTCCTCGACGGCCGGCAGGCCGAGCGCGTCGGCCTGGCTTGGTCCTGCCTGCCCGATGACGAACTGCTGCCGCAGGCCCGGGAGATGGCGGCCACCCCCGCCCGCGCCCCCCGCGAGCTGGTGGAGCGGGTGAAGCAGACCATGCGCGACGTCACTCGGTTGTCGGACCATCCCGCGGCGGTCGACCGCGAGCTCGATCCCCAGGTGTGGTCGATCAACCAGCCCGCGTTCCGGGAGAAGCTGGCCGCCCTGCGGCAGAGGATCAGCACCCGGGACTGATCCTCTACGGAGCGAAGGCGAGCGTATCGGCGATCTGCTGGGCCAGGGCGCCGTGCGTCGCGGGATCCTCGGAGGTGACGATCAGCGACCACACGATGTCGTGGGGCCCGGCCACGAGCGTCTCGGTGCCCTGGGCCTCGGCGGACCCGCCGTCGGCCCCCAGGCCGTACTGCATCCGCACGGTGGGATGCTCGGCGCCGTCGACCACCTGGATGGGGACCTCGCCGAGGCCGGCCCTGGCCGAAAGCTGGCGGCCGTAGTCCCGGAGTTGTTCGATGGTGGAGACGCCGGCGCCGGGGGCGGCGCGGACCTTCACGTCCGCCACGCGGCCGGCCTCGTCCACCCCGGCCGCGTAGAACACGGCGCCGGCCTCGGCGGCGGCGTGGGCGTTGTCGAGGAATCCCGGCACCCGCGGCGACGACCGCTCGAGGCTCGCGAGCACGTCCGGCGCCAGGATCGTCGCCTCCCATCCCGGTGGCACCGCGACGCCGAAGCCGAGGCTGGCGACGGGGATGGCGGTCCAACCCTCAGGGGCCGCCACGTCGATCCCGCCGCTGTCGATCGTGGTGGAGGTGGGCGAGGCCGCGCCGTCAGTGGTGCCGGTGGTGCCATCGCCGTCACCGCCGTCGCTCCCCCCGATCGCCCCCACGATGGCGGCCACCAGCCCGCCGACGAGCGCGACCGCCAGCACCGCGGCCACGAGCCGCGTGCGTTCCCGGCGGCGGGAGCGGAGGTTGGTGCTCACGCGAGCCACTCGCGCACCAGCTCGTCTCGGCGGTCGTGCCACTCCTCGACGGTGAGCGCGTAGCGGATGTGGTCCTCCCACGTCCCGTTGATCTCGAGGTAGCGGTGGGCGACGCCCTCGTCACGGATCTTCAGCTTCTCGACGACCCGGCGGCTGCGGTGGTTCCGGGGGATGATCGAGATCTGGATGCGATGCAACCGGACGTGCTCGAAGGCGAAGCGCGCCACGACCACCAACGCCTCGGGCATGTAGCCGTGGCCGGCGTGGGCCTGGTCGATCCAATAGCCGACGTAGGCCGACTGGAACGGCCCCCGCTGCACCGAGGACAGGTTGATCTCACCGGCGAACTGCTCCTGACGGCGACGGCCGCGGCCGCCCCCGCCGGGGCCCTCGGCGGCATCCGACGGATCGACGAAGATGCCGAATCCGAAGCCGGTGCCGAGCTGCCGCTCCCGCTCCCGCGCGCTGCATCGCATGGCGAAGGCATCGGCGGATTCCACCACATCGGGCAGCCCGGGGTTGCGGGCCGGTTCCCAGGGCGTGAGCCACTCCGCGTTGCGGCGGCGGACCTCCTGCCATGCCGGGAAGTCGGTGGCGGCCAGGGGGCGCAGCAGCACCCGCCGCCCGATCAGCTTGGTCATCGGTGCCCCGTCAGGCGGACCATCGGTCCATGACCTCCGCCAGGGCCGCCAGCACCAGGGTGACGTTGCGGGGGCGGGCCGTGTGACCCATGCAGCCGATCCGCCACATCTTGCCGGCGTATTCGCCCAGCCCGCCGCCGACCTCGATGCCGTGGCGCTCGAGCAGCGTGGAGCGCACCTTGGCGTCGTCGACGCCGTCAGGCACCAGCAGCGTGGTCAGCTCGGGCAGCCGGTGGCCGTCGGCGGCGAACAACTCGAGGCCGAGGCCCACGAGGCCCTCGTGCAGCAACCGCCCGCACTCGGCATGGCGGGCGATGGCGGCGTCCAGCCCCTCGTCGAGGATCGCGCCGAGCCCGGCGTGGAGCGACATGATCATCGAGACCGGGGCGGTGTGGTGGTACACCCGGGGGCCGGTAGCGGGGCCGGTGTACTGACCGATCATCCGCAGGTCGAGGTACCAGCTCGGACACCGGGGGACGAGGCGATCGCGGGCCCGGTCGCTCAGGGTGAGCGGCGCCAGGCCGGGCGCCACGCCCAGGCACTTCTGTGTCCCGGCGTAGGCGACGTCGACGCCCCAGCCGTCCACGTCGACCTCGATGCCGCCCAGGCTCGTGACGCAGTCGACGAGCAACAGCGCGTCGCCCTTGGCGGCGCCCAGGGGGGCGATGTCGGACCTCACGCCGGTTGACGTCTCGGCGTGGACCACCGCTATCAACTTGGGCGCGGGGTGGGCTTCGAGCAGACGATCGGGCTCGACCGGCTGGCCCCAGGGAAAGTCGACCCGCACGACCTCGCCGCCACACCTGCCGGCCACGTCGCACATGCGCGCCCCGAAGACGCCGTTGACGCCGATCACCACCGGGTCGCCGGGTTTCACCAGGTTGACGAACGCCGCCTCCATTCCCGCCGAACCCGTGCCCGAGATCGGCAGCGTCATGGCGTTGCCGGTGCGGAAGACGGTGCGCAGCCGGGCGCAGGTGTCGTCGAGGATGTCCACGAAGGCCGGGTCGAGATGGCCGAGCATGGGGCGCGCCAGCGCCTCGACGGCCTCGGGGTAGGGGTTGCAGGGACCCGGTCCCATGAGCACGCGATCGGGCAGCGGCGGCATGTAGGCCTGACCGTAGCGAGGCCCGGCGCCCGGCGGGAATGTGGCACGTCAATCAGCCTTAGCCCGACAGGCTGAGCGCCAGGCCATCGAGGATGTCCGACTCCGACACGATCATCTCGTCGAAGCCGAAGTGCCGGAACACGGCCACTAGGACGCAGCAGCCGGCGACGATCACGTCGGCCCGCGCCTCCTCGAGGCCGGGGTTGTGGATCCGATCGGCCCGTGACTCGGTGGCCAGGGTGCGGAAGACGTCCTCCGCGGCGTCGCGAGTGAGGTGGAAGTGGTGGATACGGTCGCGGTCGTACGTCTCCAGCCCGATCTCGACCGCCGCCACCGTGGTGATCGTGCCCGCCAGGCCCACGAGCGTCCGGGCCTCGGCCACCGCCGGGATCTCGCGCACCACATCGTCGAGGTAGGCCTCGCTGAGGCTGATGCAGGCGGTGAGCTCCTCGGGCTGCGGCGGGTCGTGCAGCAGGAACTTCTCGGTCAGACCCACGCAGCCGATGTCGACCGACATCACGCCCTCGACCCGATCGCTACCGACGCTGAGCTCGGTCGAGCCGCCGCCGATGTCGACCACCAGGAAGGGCCCTGTGGCCGGGTCGAGCTCGCGGGTGGCGCCCAGGAAGGAGAGGCGCCCCTCCTCGTCGCCGCTCAGGAGCTCGGGCCGGGTGCCGACCAACCTCTCGACGGCGTCGAAGAAATCGTCGCGGTTGGCGGCGTCGCGGGAGGCCGACGTGGCCGCGACCCGAACCCGCTCGACCCCGTGACGGTCGAGGGCCTCCCGGTAGCCCCGCAGGCAGTCGAGGGTCCGTTCGATCGCCTCGGGGGCCAGGCGCCCGCTCGCCCCCACCCCCTGCCCCAGGCGAGTGATGGTGTTCCGCCGCTCGAGGACGTCGAGCTTGCCGTCGATCGGCCGTGCGACCAGCACGCGGGTCGAGTTCGTGCCGAGGTCGAGCGAGGCGATGGGGCCCATGGCCGAGGCACCCTACCGGCGCACTGGGGCGACCTGACCCGAGGCAATACGGCCCGCCGCCATCGAGTCCGGGCAATACGGTCCGGGGGCCGGTGCTGATTGCCTCGAGGATGCTGGCGCGGCCCCTATTGCCTCGGGTGGTCGGCCCGCGCACTCAGGCGGCCCTCCACCCAGCGGCCGACCGGGTCTTCCCCGCCCACCAGGTGCCAGGCGTAGTGGGCGTGCAGGCACTTCACGCCCATTTGGGTTCCGCCCACGCCGCCCGTCGGCCGCGGGCCGCGGTGACCCGGTGGCAGCGCGGCGTCGCGCTCGGCGGCATAACGGGCATGCGCCGCCGCCACCGCCCCGGGGTCCACCTCGGCCTCCGCCCGCGCCACGCCGCCCGCGCTCTCGAGGCGCGAGACCTCGGTGCGCTCGGGCTCGCCCACCAGCCAGTAGCGGGTCGGCATGGGCGTGCCGTCATCGAGCAGCGGTGCATTGCGGATGACCAGCGGCGAGCCGTCGGGATGACGCAGCACGACGTCGAACGCGCCCAGCGGTCGGCGTCCCAGCAGCCGCTCGACCTCGCGGCGATCGGCGTCGGTGGTGGGACGCGGCTCGCTCAGGCCCACGCGACCCGGTGCACACGCCAGGGCACGGAGAAGCCCTTGAGCGAGACCTCCTCCCCGGGCCCGAAACGCAGGTCGCCGCCCGCCGCGGTGAGGTCGTGGGTGAGGCTCGACACCAGCACGTCGCCGGGGGCAGCGGCGTCGGCGATGCGCACCGCCAGGATGACGTTCTGGCCGAACACGTCATCGTCCGATTCGACGGTTTCGCCGGTGTGCAGGCCGATCCTCAACTCGATCCGCTGCGACGGGTTGTCGGTGCGGTGGCGCGCCGCCGCCTGCTGTACGGCCACCGCCGCCAGGATGGCCTGCCGGGCACTGGCAAAGACGACTAGGAAGCCGTCGCCCTGCGCCTTGACCTCGATGCCACCGTGGCGCTCGACCTCGTCACGCACCAGCGCGTTGTGCGCCTGCAGGATCTCCCACCACTTGCTGTCGCCCAACTGCTCCGCGAGCGCCGTCGAGCCGACCATGTCGGTCACCATGATGGTGAGCGTTCCCCGCGGCAAACGGCTGTCGCCGGTGGCGGCGCGACCGGCCGCGGCCTGCCCGTTGGTCCGCCCGTCAGGCCCGGGCGTGCGTTCATCGGTGAGGAACGGCGGCAGGAAGTCGCGCAGGTCGAAGGGGGCTCTCCCGGGCGACGGGGACGGGGGACGTTGCGACCACCAGTCCCGCTCCCACCGGCCCGCCCGCTCGCGATGACGGCTGCGCGGCGCGGACGCCCGCGGCGGAGGTGGGGGTGGGAGCGAGGCGTGCAGCGACCGCAGGGCCTCGCGGGCGCTGTCCCGCAGGTCCTCGATGTGGTCGTCGAGGACGTCCGCGAACCGCTCGTGCTTGTGGCCGATGGACCGCGATCGGCGCCGGCTCGTGCGGACCTTGACCCCACCCCACAGCCCGCGGGCGTGCACTTTGACCAGGGGGGCCGGGAGCGGTGTCGCCTCCGACCTCCGGGTACGGTCCTTGCTGCCGCCCATCAGCACCATCCCGGCCAAGTCGACCGGGATGCCGTCGGGGACGACGACCTCGACGCTGCCCATGATCGCCCAGGCCGTCACCTCCACGACCGGCTCGTCGATCACCGCCTGCCGGAGGTCGACCTTGACCTGGCCCCAGAGCGCGAATGCCGTGATCCGGCCGGGCGCCCGCCAGCGGCCGTGAGCCCCGGCCGCCGACATGATGGCGACGAAGCGGCGCCGCGGGCTCGATGGCGTCCGTTCCACCGCCGCCTGAGCGCCACCATCGCTGGACCGGACCGGCTCCATGGCGGTCAACGGCGGTCGGCGGAGGTCCACCTCGGCCGGCAGGCCCGCAAGGACGTCGTCGAGATCCCGCTGGGTGCGGGCCGCGTACACCCGGCCCGCCCGGTCGGCGAACTCGTCGAGCGTCAGGCGCCCCTCGCCCGTGTGCCGGCTGAGGGCGTCGATGACCGCTTGGCGCTCTCTGTCGCCGATGCGGACATCGGCGGGCGTCTCGGGCTCTTGGTGGCCGGGCCGCTCGGGCCCAGTGCCGGGCTCCACCACGGTGGACAGTTTGCACCCACTGGCAAACCGAGGCACGGGCCTCATTCGCCGCTGGTTGCAATGGTCAAGACTGCATATGACCGACGCCCGGCCCGGTTGGCCGACTCGACGCCCCTACCGACCAGTAGGTAGGGTGGCTGGGTGCCCGCCGCGCCGCTCGACGCCGCCGCCCTGCTCGCCGAGCTGGAGCCCACGGTCGCCCGCCTCCTCGACCGCCACCTGGCGCAGGCCAGGGAGTGGTTCCCCCATCAGCTCGTGCCCTGGGGTCGCGGGCAGGACTTCGAGGTCGGGTGGGAGTGGTCGCCCGCCGAGGCGGCGCTGCCGGAGGCCGTGCGCTCGAGCCTGTTCGTCAACCTCCTGACCGAGGACAACCTCCCCTACTACTTCCGCACCATCGAGGCCTTGTTCGGCCGGGATTCCGCCTGGGGTGAATGGAGCCGGCGCTGGACCGCCGAGGAGGGGCGACATTCGATCGTCATCCGCGACTACCTGACGGTGACCCGTCAGATCGATCCGGTGGCGCTCGAACGGGCCCGCATGGCCCAGGTCTCCTGCGGGCGGGTGCCCGAGCCCAGCCTCCCGCACGACGGTCTCGTCTACGTGAGCCTGCAGGAGTTGGCCACCCGGATCGCCCATCACAACACCGGCAAGCTGCTCGACGACCCGGTGGGGTACGAGGTCATGAAGCGGGTGGCGTCCGACGAGAACCGGCACCACCTCTTCTACCGGGACGCCACGGCGGCTGCGGTCGAGCTGGACCCGTCGGGGATGGTGCTCGCGATAGAGCGTCAGGTGCGCTGCTTCGAGATGCCGGGCACCGGCATCGTCGACTTCGAGCAGCACGCACGCGCCATCGCCAGGGCGGGGATCTACGACTTCCAGGTCCACCACGATCAGATCCTGGCTCCGGTGGTGCTCCGCCATTTGGGGGTCGAGCAGCTCACCGGTCTGACCGACGAGGCCGAGCACGCCCGGGACGCGCTGCTCGGCCGCATCGAGCGAATCGGCCGCGCCGGTCGCCGCTTCGCCCGCCACCGCGCCCAGGAGCCCGGGCCGGAACTCGTCGGCCAGTCGGCCTGATCAGCCGCCAGGGTCGGACCGGTTGTCACCCTCCGTCGCCGGTTCGGGCGGGGGCAGGATGCCGTAGGACTCCTCGCCCGGCATGACGAGGTTGTGGTCCCGGCGCGCGATCTCCTCGATCGTCTCGGGGTCGCGCAGCTCGTCGGCGCGCCGCTCCAGGCGGCCGTTCTCCTCGCTGAGCACATCCAGCTGCTCGCGGGCCCGGTTGGTCTCGGAACGCTGGTTGAGGTAGGTGCGCACCGGGAACACCGCGTAGACGAGCAGGCCGGTGAGTGCGAGCGATCCGACCCGCGTGCCCAGCCACCGCAGCCGGGCGTTCCGCCGCTCGCGGCTCTCCTCGGTGGCGGGCGCCAGCCTGTCGAGGCGTGGCATCGAAACCACCGGTCGGCGCCGGGGCGCGGGTGAAGCACGGCTCACCCGTCGCTGAGCACGCGGCGTGCCGGAAGCGGCGCGGGAGGGCGATGCCAGAACGCCGCCGGTGACGCCGGGCGGCGGGATCCGCCGTCGCCCTCGCGTCGCCCTCCCCGCCGCCTCGACGATCGATCCGTCGGGCGCCCGGACGACCACCGCCGGGGTCTTCCACGCCCCCCTCACGCGGGGTGCGGGCTGGGGCGGGGGGCGTTGACGGTTGCCCTTGTCGCGCCGACGCGGGCTCATGGCGAGCCGCCGCCGGCCCGCGCCAGTGCCGCGCGCCCGCGGAAGGCTGCGACCTCGCCGAGGTCGTCCTCGATGCGCAGCAGCTGGTTGTACTTGGCCACGCGGTCGCTACGGGCGGGGGCGCCGGTCTTGATCTGACCGCAGTTGGTGGCGACGGCCAGGTCGGCGATGGTGGTGTCCTCGGTCTCCCCCGACCGGTGCGAGATGATGCTCGTGTAGCCGGCCCGCGTGGCCAGCTCGACGGCCTCCAGCGTCTCCGTCAGCGACCCGATCTGGTTGACCTTGACCAGGATGCTGTTGGCCACCCCGGTGTCGATGCCGCGCTGCAGCCGTTCCACGTTGGTCACGAACAGGTCGTCGCCCACGAGCTGCACCCGGTCGCCGATGGCCTTGGTCAGCTCGGACCAGCCGTCCCAGTCGTCCTCGGCGCAGCCGTCCTCGACGGAGAGGATGGGGTACCGGCCGCAGAGGTCGGCAAGCAGCCCGACCATGTCCGAGGGGGAGAGCTCCCGACCCTCGCCCTCCAGCCGGTAGCGGCCGTCGGCGAAGAATTCGCTCGAGGCCACGTCGAGGGCCAGCGCGATGTCGTCGCCGGCCCGGAACCCGGCCCGCTCGATGGCCTCGACCAGCGCCTGCACGGCCTCCTCGTTGGACCCGAGGTCGGGGGCGAAGCCCCCCTCGTCACCGACGGCCGTCGACAGCCCCCGCTCGTGCAGCACGCCCTTCAGCGCGTGGTACGTCTCGACGCCCCAACGCAGCGCCTCCCGAAAGCTCGGGGCCCCCACCGGCACGACCATGAACTCCTGGAAGTCGACGTTGTTGTCCGCGTGGGCGCCACCGTTGAGGACGTTGAGCATCGGCACCGGCAGCACGTGGGCGTTCGTGCCCCCGACGTAGCGGTACAGCGGCAGGCCGAGCTCGTCGGCGGCGGCCTTGGCCACGGCCAGGGACACGCCGAGGATCGCATTGGCGCCCAGCCGTCCCTTGTTGTCGGTGCCGTCGAGGTCGACCATCTGGGTGTCGACCTCGCGCTGTTCGGTGGCGTCGAAGCCGATCAGCGCCTCGCGGATCTCGCCGTTCACGTTGTCGACCGCCTGGCTCACGCCCTTGCCGCCGTAGCGGGCCGCCCCGTCACGCAGCTCGACGGCCTCGAACTTGCCGGTCGACGCGCCCGAGGGCACCAGCGCCCGGCCCTCGGCGCCCGAGGCGAGGTAGACCTCGACCTCGACCGTCGGGTTGCCGCGCGAGTCGAGGACCTCGCGACCGACGATGTGCTCGATGCTGGACATCGCTGGGTGTGGCTCCTGTGACGGGTGTGGTCAACGTTACTTGCGTTCGAACCGTCGGAAGCGGTCACGCACGTGTTCGGCGGCGATCCGGAGCTCGGTCTCGGGATCGTCACCGGCCGCCCGGGCGTCGTCGACCAGGTCGAGCAGGCGCCGCCCCGTCTCGCCGAGCGCATCGTCGCCCTCGAGCAGCGTCCGCCAATCGACGCCCTGCGACGCCGCCTTGCGCTGCACCTTCAGGGCGTAGGCCAGCGCCGGAAGCGTGGCGGGGATGCCGTCCATGACACTGGACCTACCCTTCTCCGCCTTCTTCAGCCCCTCCCAACGTTGCGCCACCTCGTCGGCGTCGTCGATGGTGACGTCGCCGAAGACGTGGGGATGCCGGCCGATCAGCTTGTCGCTGATCCCCCGGACCACGTCGGCCAGGGTGAAGCGTCCCTCCTCGGTGGCGAGGGTGGCGTGGAGGAAGACCTGGAACAGCAGGTCACCCAGCTCCTCCTCGAGGGCGTCGAAGCCGTCGCCGGCGTCGACGTCGAGGTGGTCGAGGGCCTCGAGCACCTCGTAGGCCTCCTCCAGCAGGTGGTGGCGGAGGCTGTGGTGGGTCTGCTGGCGGTCCCAGGGACACTCGGCCCGCAGCCGGCGGACCACCTCGGCGAAGGCGGCCATGTCCCGCGCCAGTGGCGCGGCCAGGCGCGGGACGTACAGCGATGTGAGGTGATCGGGCCGAACAGTCCGGTCGAGCTCGTGCCAGGGCAGCTCCACGATGCGCTCATCGGGCAGGCCGAGGCGCTGCAGCACCGTGACGGTCACGTCGTCGCCGACCGCCTCGCCGAGGGCGAGCTTCACGTCGGACACCACGTCGCGGTCGTCGCATTGTCCGACGAGCAGCGGTCCCCGCTCCCCCGCCGCCTCGATCTCGAACCGATGGCCGTCGACCAGGCGCACGCCCCGCTCCACGGGATCCACGCCCAGGCGCACCCACGCCAGGTCGACGAACGACAGCGCCGGCAGCACGTCCACTGCGACCCGCTCGTCGGCCAGCAGCAACTCGACGGTGCGCTCGGCCACGGCCGGCGACCCGGGTACCGCGTACAGCACTTCGCCGTGCTCGCTGGCGGCCGCCACCAGCGCGTCGGCGATGCCGGTGTAGACGGCGTCGATGGTCTCGGCCTCGTCGTACAGGCGGTCGAAGGACGTGGCACCGCCGACGACCCCCGCCGAGGGGTGCCGCGCGGTGCGCAGGAAGCGGCGGGGGACGCGGCCGATGGCGTCGAGGGTGGCGGCGGTGACGAGCTCGGGCCCGGCGGGACCGAGGCCGACCACGACGACCCGGGGCACGGCCTGAGCGGGCGTGCGGATCACCCCTGGGTGGTCGGTGCGTCCGAACCGCCCTCGGACGCCGGCCCCTCCGGCGGCTTCACCGTGCGCTGCTCGGGGTCCCAGGAGCCGTAGTGGGAGTTCACGTCGACGTCGGTCGAGTCCACGGCGTCGGTCAGCGCGCGGGTGTACTCGTCCGGCCCGAGCTCGGCCTGCAGGCGCGTTCGCCGCGCCAGGTCGTCGATCAGCGTGTTGCGCACGTCGGCGGGCATGTCGTCGAGAGTGCCCTGGAGCTGGTCGGTCACGTCAGCGCGGTCCTTGTCGGTCAGCTCGAGACCCTGCGCGTCGAAGACCTGCTCGACGATGACGAACTGGATGCGCTGACCGAGCGCCGCGGCCACGAACTCCTGGGTGTAGCTGCCCGACAGCTTCCCCTTGACGCTGCCGGGATCCGGGACGAAGGCCTTGTTGGACGCGAAGGCGTCGAGCTCGGCCTCGAAGTCGGATTGCGACACCGTCGTGTCCCCGACGCGCACGGCGGCCGACTGCGCGGCGCAGCCGGCTCCGGCGAGGGTGGCGGTCGCGATCGCGGCGACGAGGATCGTCAGGCGTCGGGGGGTGCGCACGAGCGCAGATCGTACGGAATCACCCGGTCGCCGCACGAACCTCAGGCTCCCTGAAGCAGCTCGGCGACCCGGTCGAGGCTCGTGCGGAGATTGTCCTCACCGACGAGCCTCAGGGCGTCATCGACCGTGAGCCAGCGCAGGGCCGCCGACGGAGACTCCGGCGTCGCGTCGTCCGGCTCGGCCGTCGCCAGGACATACCGCATGTCGGCATGCTCGTGCTCGGGCTCCCCCCGACCGGCGGGCACGGGGACGACGACCACGTGCACCAGGGTGGCGCCCGCACCGTCCGGCCACGCCACCAGGTCGCCCAGCCCCGTCTCCTCGCGGGCCTCGCGCCGGGCGACGGCGAGCGGATCGGTCTCGCCAGGATCGCCGTGCCCACCCAGCTGGAACCAGCCCCGCATGCGCTCGTGCCAACGGAGCAGGACGCGCCCGGTTGCGGGGTGGACCACGATCGCCGACCCCGTGACGTGCAGCGGCGACGACCGGCTCCAAGGGTCTCCGCCCCGCACCAGCGAGCGGATCCGGTCCACGTCCCGCGCCTCGACGTCCGAGCGCGGCTCGAACCCGTCGAGCGCCGCCATCACTCGGTCTCCCAGCATGGCCATGGCCCCGCCCTATGCGGCGGCCCGGTCGGGGAACAACGTCTCGAGCAGGTCCACCAGCTCGAGCGCGACGCCCCGCCCGCCCTTGACCGGCACCACCAGTTGGCCCAGGTCTGGCTTGTGCACGGCCTTGGGGGCCAGGCGCTTGAGGCGGACCTCCTCGGACACCTTGAGCTTCACCGGCGACATCCGGGCGGTCCAGGTGGGGGCGCCGAAGGCGGTGGTGCGAACGACGTTGACCTCCCGCAGGTAGAGCCGCGCCGACTGCGCTCGGAGCCGGGCCACGTCTAGCAGGGCCGCCGCCTCCTCCGGGACCGGCCCGTAGCGGTCCTCCCACTCAGTGCGGATGTCGGCGACCTCGGCCTCGGTCGTCACCGCCGCCAGGCGACGGTAGGCCTCGAGCCGCAACTCCTCCTTGGGCACGTAGGCCTTGGGGAGGCTGGCATCGAGCGGCAGGTCCAACTTGATCTCGGCCGGCTCGCGCACCTCCTCGCCCTTCAGCTCCGCCACCACCTCGTTCACCATCTGGCAGTACAGGTCGTAGCCGACGGCAGCGATGTGGCCCGACTGGCCGGTGCCCAACAGGTTGCCGGCCCCCCGGATCTCGAGGTCACGCATGGCGATCTTGAACCCGGAGCCCAGCTCCGTGGCCTCGCCGATCGTCTTGAGCCGCTCGTAGGCCTCCTCGGTGAGCGCCCGGTCCCGCGGATGGAACAGGTAGGCGTACGCCCGCTGCCCCGAGCGGCCCACCCGGCCCCTGATCTGGTGGAGCTGGCCGAGCCCCAACAGGTCCGCCCGGTCGACCACCAGCGTGTTGACCGTGGGCATGTCGATGCCCGACTCGATGATCGTGGTGCAGACGAGCACGTCGTACTCGCCCTGCCAGAAGTCGAGCACCACCCGCTCGAGCGACCCCTCGTCCATCTGTCCGTGGGCGATGGCCACCCTTGCCTCGGGCACCAGGTCGCGGATGCGGGCGGCGGCGTGGTCGATGTCCTGCACCCGGTTGTGCACGAAGAACACCTGGCCCTCACGCAGGAGCTCGCGGCGGATGGCCTCCGCGGTGGCGCGCTCATCCAGCTCGCCGACGTAGGTGAGGATCGGCTGCCGCTCGGCCGGCGGCGTGTTGAGCAATGTGAGGTCGCGGATGCCGGTGAGGCTCATCTCCAGCGTGCGGGGGATGGGCGTGGCCGTGAGCGTGAGCACGTCGACGCCCGTCCGCAGCTGCTTGATCTGCTCCTTGTGGGTGACGCCGAAGCGCTGCTCCTCGTCGACGACGAGCAGGCCCAGGCGCTTGAACGTGACATCGGCCGACAGCAGCCGGTGGGTGCCGATGACGACGTCGACCTCGCCGGATGCGAGCCCGTCGATCACCTTGCGGGCCTGGCCGGGGGTCAGGAACCGGGACAGCACCTCGACCCGCACCGGGTAGCCGGCGAAGCGATCGCTGAAGGTCTGGTAGTGCTGCTGGGCCAGCAGGGTGGTGGGGACGAGCACCGCCGCCTGCGTGCCGTCCTGCACGGCCTTGAAGGCCGCCCTGATCGCGATCTCGGTCTTGCCGAAGCCGACGTCGCCGCAGACCAGCCGGTCCATGGGGGCCGACGCCTCCATGTCCGCCTTGACGTCGGCGATCGCCTTGTCCTGGTCGGGGGTCTCCTGATACGGGAAGGACTCTTCGAGCTCGTGCTGCCACGGCGTATCGGGGGCGAACGCATGCCCGGGCTCGCGCCGCCGCTTCTGGTAGAGGACCACGAGCTCCTGGGCGATCTCGGCCACCGCGGCCCTGACCTTGGCCTTGGTCCGCTGCCAGCCGTCGCCGCCCAGCCGGTTGAGGGTGGGGGCCTCGCCGCCGGTGTAGTGGCGAACGGCGTCGATCTGATCGGACGGCACGTAGAGGCGGTCGTCGCCCTTGTACTCGAGCAACAGGTAGTCGCGCTCGACACCGCCGATCGCCCGCTTCACCATCCCGCCGTAGCGGGCGACGCCGTGCTGGTGATGGACCACGTAGTCGCCGACCTTCAGGTCGTCGAAGAAACCCTCGGTGTCGCGACGCCGGGGCCGGGCGCGCCGGTGGGCCCGGCGCCTCCCGGTGAGGTCGGACTCGGCCAGGATGGCCAGCTTCACGGCGTCGGCCCGCAGCACCGTCCCCCGCTCCAGCGGCGCGACCACCACCCGGGCCGACACGCCCTCCGACGCCAACCGCTCCCGGAGCCGCTCGGCCGAGCCGTCGCCGTCGGCGCCCACCACGATCCGGAACCCGGCGCGCTGCAGGCTCTGCAGCCGCTGGATCAGGCTGGAGCCGTCACCCACCACCGGGTCCCAGCCCGACGCCGACACCTGGGGCGTGGCGGGGCTGTCGGGGACCGCCACCACGTGCCAGGCCGGTGCCCTGGTGTGGGCCAGGAGCCGGTCGAAGTCGAGATGCAGCCGGGGGAAGCCGTGGTCGTGCGCCTGCTCGACCCGCCGCCCGGCCCGGGGCAGGCCGGGGGCGACGGCACCCGTGCGGGTGCGGCGGCCGCGGTCGCCGTTGCCCACCGCACCCCACGTCACCGCCAGGGTGGCGGCCAGGTCGGCCTCCTCCGCGAGCAGGTCGGCGGCGCGGTCGCGCATCCGGCGCGGCTCGCACAGCAGCAGCTGGGCGCCGTCGCCCACGATGTCGAGCAGCACGTGCTCGCCCTTGCTGAGCCAGGGCAGCCACGACTCCATGCCGTCGAACACCAGGCCGTGGGCCAGCCGCTCCCATTGCTCGCGGCCCCAGGGTTCCAGCCCGATCAGCCGCTCGGCCCGCTGGCGCACCTCGGGCGTCGGCAACAGCTCGCGGCAGGGGAAGATCTCGGCCCCGGCCAGGTCGTCGATCGAGCGCTGGTCCGCCACCGAGAACTCGGTGAGGCGGTCGACCTCGTCCCCCCACAGGTCGATGCGCACCGGACGGTCGGCGGTGGACGGGAACACGTCGACGATCGAACCCCGCACCGCGACCTCGCCCCGATGCTCGACCATGTCTTCGCGGCGGTAGCCGGCGGACACCAGCTCCGACACCAGCTCGTCACGATCGAGCTGCTGCCCGGGCCGCACCACCACCGGCTCGACGTCCTCGACGTGGGGACCGAGCCGCTGCACCAGGGCCCGGACCGAGGCAACCACCACCGTGGGCGCCCGCTCGGGGTCCCGCAGGCGCCACAACACCCGCGTCCGGCGACCCATGGTCTCGACCGCCGGGCTGACGCGCTCGAAGGGCAGCGTCTCCCAGGCGGGGAACAGCTCCACGGCCTCGTCGCCCAGGTAGGCGGCGAGGTCGTGCGCCAGCCGCTCGGCTTCGGTGGAGGTGGGGACGGCGAGCACGATCGGGCGGCGGGTCGTGAGCCCAGCGAGCCCGGCGGTGACGATGGCCCGTGCCGACTCGGCCACGGCCAACGTCGCGGAGGCGCGGCCGAGCACCTGGGCCAGGGCCGGCTCGTCGCGCAGCAGGCCCGGCAGGTCGTGTAGGGGCGCGTCAGTGCGCGCTCCTGCGGCTGCAGGGGCGGGGTTCATCGCGGTTCAAAGCTACCGGGCCGGAGACAACCCGCGGTTTCCCGGCTGACCGACAGGGGACCCAACCTGGCGCCTGATTGGTTGCTGGGCAACCGTTGCTGCGCCAAGAGCCGGTTTTCGCCCCGCCCGCAGGCCGCCCCATGCCGGAAGACGGGTGGAGTAGCTTCGCCCGGGTGCGCCGGCTCCGGGGACGATGGCGCCTGATCGCAACCGCGGCCCTGGTGAGCGGGGCGGCGGGCTGCACCGTCCCGTCGTTCGGGGCGCCCGACCCGAAGTCCGAACAGGGCGAGAGCATCTTCTCGCTGTGGCAGGGGTTCTTCATCGCCGCCCTCGCCGTCGGCGCCCTGGTATGGGGCCTGCTGATCTTCGTGATCCTGCGCTACCGGCGGCGCAACGACGAGGTCCCGGACCAGAGCGGCTACCACATCCCGCTCGAGATCTTCTACACGGCGGCGCCGGTGGTGATCGTGGCGGTGCTGTTCGGCTTCAGCGTCGCCACCGAGCGCAAGGTCAACAAGCTGGACGCCGACCCGGCAGCCCGGATCGAGGTGATCGGCTTCCAGTGGTCCTGGCAGTTCCACTACCGGGACGAGGGCATCACGATCACGGGCCAGCCCGGCGAGCCGCCGGAGATGGTCATCCCCGTGGGCCGACCGACCCAGCTCAGGCTCGTCGCCGCCGACGTCGCCCACTCGTTCTGGGTCCCGGACTTCCTGTCGAAGCGGGACCTCATCCCCGGCGTCGACAACGAGATCGACGTCACGCCCACCGAGCAGGGACAGTACGTCGGCCGCTGCGCCGAGTAC
>JBKPAA010000055.1:0-66600 GCA_046726215.1 Actinomycetota bacterium
TCACCGTACTGCTCGGCCCGTCGGGCGCCGGCAAGACGATGATCCTGCGGCTCCTCAACCGGCTCGAGGTGCCGACCGCGGGCACTGTGCGCTTCAGGGGGCAGCCCGTGACGACCATCGATCCGTTGACCCTCCGCCGCCGGGTGGGGATGGTGTTCCAGCGGCCGGCACCGTTCCCCGGCACGGTCCGCGACAACCTCCTGGTGGCGGACCCCGACGCGACCGAGGAAGCGTTGCTCGCAGCGCTCGGTGGCGCCGGCCTGCCGCCGGCGTTCCTCGACCGATCGGCCGACGACCTGTCGGGCGGCGAGTCGCAGCGCATGTGCCTGGCCCGCACCCTGGTCACTCGGCCCGAGGTGTTGCTCATGGACGAGCCGACGTCCGCGCTCGATCCCGACGCCCGCCACCGCCTGGAACGGACCGCCCGAGCCCTCGCCGCCGAGGGGCGGCCGGTGGTGTGGGTGACCCACGACCTCGATCAGGCCGGCCGGCTCGCCGACGACATGCTGGTGGTCATCGATGGGCGCATCGCGTCCGCCGACGAACGAGACCGCTTCCTCAAGGAGGACGACGGTGGTTGACACTCATGGATAACGCCGCGATCGGCTGGGGCGGGCTGGCCCTCTCGCTCATCCTCGTGGCCGTGGCCGTCGGGCTGTCGGTGTGGCAGGGCCTGCGGCTCGAGCGCGAGATCCTGTGGGCATGCGGGCGGGCCATCGCCCAGCTGCTGGCGGTGGGCTACCTGCTCGTGCTGGTCGTGGACAAGGACGCACCGGTGATCTGGGCGTGGCTGTGGGTCATCGCCATGGTGGTGTTCGCGGCCGTCACCGTGCGGCGGCGCGCCCCCGAGATCCCCGACATCACCCGGCTGGCGGCCCGGGCCATCGCCGCTTCCGCGGCCATCAGCCTGCTGGTCGTGTTCGGCCTCGGCGTCTACCCCAACGTCGGGCGTGCGGTCGTGCCCATCGCCGGCATGATGATCGGCAACTCGATCGGCAGCGTGGTGGTGGCCTCCCGCCGCATCGTCGGCGAGCTGGCCGACCGGCGACCCGAGGTGGAGGCACGGCTCGCCCTCGGCCAGCCCTGGCAGCAGGCGTCGAAGCCGTTCGTGCGGCGCGCACTGCGCACCGCGCTGACCTCGCAGCTGGAGAGCACCAAGGCGGTGGGGCTGGTGTTCCTGCCCGGCGCCATGACCGGGCTCATCCTGGCGGGCGTCGATCCCGTCGACGCCGTGCTCGTCCAGGCGGCGATCATGTACCTCATCCTGGGATGCGTGGCCACCAACGTGGTGGTCATCGGGCTCGGCCTCACCCGCAACCTGTTCACCCCCGACCATCGGCTGGTCCGGCTGGCGCGAACCGCGAGCTGAGATCGCAGCGGCGCCAGGGGGTGAGGGTCGACGGCGGCTCACGTAGCCTTGGCACCGTGCCGCTGCGCTTCGTGATCATCGGCGGCGGGCCCGCCGGCAATACGGCGGCCACGACCGCAGCCCGCCTGGGCGCCGAGGTGACGCTGATCGAACGCGACCTCGTCGGCGGCGCCGCCCACCTGCACGACTGCATCCCCTCCAAGGCGATGATCGCCACCGCCGGCGCCATGGGAATGGTGGACCGCGTCGAGGGCATGGGCCTGTCGGACGCCGAGGTGAAGCTCGACCTCGAACGCCTGCGGGAGCGGATCCAGCGGATCGAGGACCGCCTCGAGTCCAACATCGTCCAGCTGCTGCGCAGCCAGGGTGTCCGCATGATCCAGGGCAGTGGGCGGCTCAAGGGCCCGCACGAGATCGCGGTGGAGACCGACGAGGGGGTAAGCGAGCTCGAGGCCGACGCCATCCTCGTGTCGACGGGCAGCCGGCCGAGGGTCCCCGAGTGGGCGCAGGTCGACGGTGAGCGGATCCTCACCACCCGCGACGCCTATCCGCCCCGCGAGTTGCCCGAGCACCTGGTGGTGATCGGCTCGGGGGTGACAGGCGTCGAGTTCGTCCACATGTTCTCGTCGCTGGGCAGCCGGGTCACCCTCATCGTCAGCCGCCAACAGGTGCTGCCCCAGAAGGATCCCGAGGTCGCCGCCGCCCTGGAGGACGAGCTGCTGCGCCGGGGGGTGCAGCTCTACAAGGGGGCCCGGGCCGAGGGCATCGACCTCACCGAGGCAGGCGTGGCGGTGCGCTGCAACGACGGCCGCCTGGCCGCGGGCAGCCATGCCCTGCTGGCCGTCGGCTCGATCCCCAACAGCGATGGCCTGGGGCTCGACGCCGCCGGGGTGGAGGTAGATCCGGCCGGCTACGTGCCCATAAACCACCACTGCGTCACCAACGTCCCGCACATCTACGCCGCCGGTGACGTGTCGGGCAAGCTGCCGCTCTCGTCGGTGGCGGCGATGCAGGGCCGCAAGATCGCCGAGCACGTCATGGGGCTGCACACGCTGGTGCACCGCCATCTCGACTACGACAAGGCGGCATCGGCGATCTTCACCGAGCCCGAGATCGCCGACGTGGGCCTGGCGGAGGCCGACGCCTTCGCCGAGGGACGCAAGCTGCGGGTGACCAAGGTGCCGTTCTCGGCCTCGGCCAAGGCGCTGATCAACAACGAGACCAAGGGTTTCGTGAAGATCCTGTCCGACCCCGCCACCGGCGTGGTGCTCGGCGGGTCGATCGTCGGACGCCAGGCGGCCGAGCTGATCTCGGTCCTGGCGGTGGCGGTCACCAACGGCCTGCGGGTCAACGACATCGTCGAGAGCCTGCTGGTCCATCCCTCGCTCGCCGAGGCCCTCGCCGACGCCGCCGAGTAGAGCACGCGCACCCGGCTCCGGTGCTCCAAGATGACACCATCCACGAGCATGACAACGGAGGATCCAATGCCGGATACGCCCAAGCCACCGCTCCCGTACGACCACCTGCCCCCGGTCCCGTCGTTCACGGTGACGAGCGACGACGTGGCCGACGGGAAGATGCTGGACAACGACCACGTGGCCGATGCCCGCTTCGGCCTCGACGGCGGCAACACGTCACCGCACCTGCGGTGGGAGGGCTTCCCCCCCGAGACCAAGAGCTTCGCGGTCACCGTGTACGACCCCGATGCGCCGACGGGCAGCGGCTTCTGGCACTGGGTGGTCTTCGACATCCCGGCCGACGTCACCGAGCTGCCCCGTGGCGCCGGATCGGGCGACAAGGCGGGCCTGCCCGAGGGGGCCATCCACGCCCGCAACGACGCCGGAGACCTGGCCTACATCGGCGCCGGTCCGCCTCCCGGTCACGGCTCGCACCGCTACGTGTTCGCCGTGCACGCGCTCGACGTGGAGAAGCTCGGGCCCGACGCCAGCGCGTCCCCCGCCTTCGTCGGCTTCAACCTCGGCTTCCACACGTTGGCCCGCGCCGTGATGGTGCCGACCTACGAGGTCCCGGCCTGACGCCTTAGGTACGTAGCCCGGTCTACTCGATCACGACCACCACATCGCCGGAGCCGACCGACTGGCCGGCGGTCACCTTGACGTCCTTGACGGTGCCGGACTTGTCGGCGGCGATGTTGTTCTCCATCTTCATAGCCTCCAGCACGCACACGGTCTGCCCCGCCTCGACCTCGTCGCCCTCGGACACCAGCACCTTCACGATGGTTCCCTGCATCGGCACGGTCACCGCCCCCGTGCCCGCCGCCCGGGCCGACGCACCCGCCGACCGGCGGGGCCGCGGCGTGACCCGGCCACCGGGGCCCGCCGGCGTCATCGCCGCGCCCGCCTGGGACTCGGGCACCCACACGGTCACGCCGAAGCGGCGACCGTCGACCTCGACGTCGACGTCGCGCCGCACCTTCGGCTCGGCCACCCCCTCGGCGTCGTCGGCCGGCGGCTCGAGGTCGATGCCGACGCCGGACAGGTCCAGCCGCTCCTCGACCCACCTGGTCGAGTGCTCGCCGGCGACGAACTCCGGGTGGCGCAGGATGGCGATGTCCGCCGGGATGGTGGTGGGGATGCCGGTGATCTCGAACTCGTCGAGCGCCCGCAGCGTCCGGGCGATCGCCGCGTCACGGTCGGCGCCCCAGCAGATCAGCTTGCCGAGCAGGTTGTCGTAGAACTGGCTGACCTCGTCGCCGGCCTCGTAACCGCCGTCCCAACGCACGCCGTAACCCTGGGGCACGCGCAGCGTTGTGATCGGCCCGGGCGAGGGGACGAAGGCCCCGCCCGCCGGGTTCTCGGCGTTGATCCGCACCTCGATGGCGTGGCCGCGGCGCACGATGTCCTGCTGGCCGAACGACAGGGGTTCGCCCGAGGCGACCCGGATCTGCTCGGCGACCATGTCCAGCCCCGTCACGAGCTCGGTGACCGGGTGCTCGACCTGCAGCCGCGTGTTCATCTCCAGGAAGTAGAAATCGCCGTCCTGGTAGAGGAACTCGACGGTGCCGGCGTTCACGTAGCCGCACGCCTTCGTCACCCGGACGGCGGCGTCGCCCATGGCCTGGCGGGTCTCGTTCGGGAAGCCGGGTGCGGGGGTCTCCTCGATCAGCTTCTGGTGGCGGCGTTGCGCGGAGCAGTCCCGCTCGCCCACCCACACGGCGTTGCCGTGCGTGTCCGCGAACACCTGCATCTCGATGTGCCGCGGCCAGGAGAGGTAGCGCTCGACGTAGCACTCGCTGCGCCCGAAGCCCTTGAGCGCCTCCGACTGCGCCGATTCCAGCGCACTGGCGGCGTCGGCCGCCGACTGCACCACCCGCATGCCCCGGCCGCCGCCGCCGTACGCGGCCTTGATGGCGACCGGCCAACCGCGCTCGTCCCCGAAGGCGATGACCTCGTCGGCCGAAGTCAGGAACTCGGTGGTTCCGGGTACCCCGGCCACGTTGGCCCGCTGGGCGGCGAGCCGCGACGACACCTTGTCGCCCATGATCTCGATGGCCTCCGGGGGCGGCCCGATGAACTTCACCCCCTTGGCCGTGACGGCCCGGGCGAAGTCGGTGTTCTCGCTGAAGAACCCGTAGCCGGGATGGACCCCGTCTGCGCCCGCCCGTTCGACGACGTCGAGGATCTTGTCGGTGGCCAGGTAGCTCTCGGTCGCAGTCTGGCCGCCCAGCGCGTAGGCCTCGTCGGCCAGCCGGACGTGCAGGGCGTCGCGGTCGAGGTCGGAGTAGACGGCGACGCTGCGGGTGCCGAGGTCACGGCACGCCCGGATGACCCGGACCGCGATCTCGCCCCGGTTGGCGATCAGGATCTTCGAGAGCACACCGTATGTTTACGGGGATGCCCGCCGATGGCGCCAGAAACCACGGCGACCGGGCGCGGGCGGCACTGGCTGGTTCCCGGTTCGGGGATGTCCGTTGGGTGGAGTCGACCGGATCCACCAACGCCGATGTGCTGGCGTTGGCCAGGGACGGCGCCGCCGAGGGCGTGGCCGTGGTAGCCGACCACCAGACCGCAGGCCGGGGCCGCCACGACCGAACCTGGGTGGCGCCGCCGGGCGGATCGCTGCTCGTCTCGGTGTTGCTCCGGCCGCCGGCGCGAGTTGCGAGCGCAACCACCATGGCGACGGCGGTGGCGATGGCGGAGGCGGTCGAGGAGGTGACCGGGGTCTCGCCGGGGCTCAAGTGGCCCAACGACCTGGTCGTGGCGGGCCCCGACGGTGAGCGCAAGCTGGCCGGGATCCTGGCGGAGGCCGACTGGCCCGCGAGCGCCACGATCTCCGCCGGCTGGCGGGAGCCGTCGCCGCACGAGCGCGCGGTGCTCGTGGTCGGCGTGGGGCTCAACGTGTCCTGGCCCGAGGACGATGAGGCCGTCCGCGACGTGGCCGATACTGCCGTGGCCCTCAGCTGGGTGACGCCCGAGCCGATCGATCGCGTCGCCCTGCTGGTCGCCTTCCTCCGCCGCCTCGACCGGAGCTATGGCCAGCTGGTGAGCGGCGGTCCCCGAACGGTGATCGACGAGTGGCGACGGCGTTCTGCGACCCTGGGCCGGCGTGTCCGCATCGAGCTCGGCACCGACGACGTCGTGGGCACGGCCGTGGACGTCACCGCCGAGGGTCACCTGGTCGTGGAGGCGCTCGGGGGTCAGCGCCTGACGTTCGCGGTCGGCGACGTGATCCACCTCAGGGCATAGTCGACGGGTCACGCTCGACGGAGGACGCACCAGCTTCCCTGGCCGGCTCGGCTGGCGACGCCCTGCCACTCGCCGGGTAGGACCGCTGCGACCTCATCGGAGCGCAGGTGGATCGGCGTCTGGTCTCCGCTGCTGTTCACCCACGTGATCGACCCTTGGGGTGTGAGCACGCGGTCGACCTCGGCGGGGAACAGGAATGCGTTGACGAGCACGACGGCGTCCGCACACCCGGTCCGGAACGGGAGATCCGCGGCGTCCGCCTGGATGCGGGTCGCCGGTGCCTCGGGCGCCAGTCGCAACATGCCGAGGGACAGGTCGACTGCGGCCACGGTGCGGAACCGCTCGGCGAGCAGGGCCGAGTAGTTGCCGATCCCACTTCCGAGGTCGACTGCCAGCCCGCCCCGCGTGACACCGCCGCGATCCAGGGCATCGACCACAACCGCAGTCCGTTGGGGCGACGTGCGGGTGTGCCATTCGCGCGAGAGCTCGTCGAAGACCGTTTCGACCTGCCCCCGCGCCTCGGCGTCCCAACCGCCGGGGGCGAGCCCGGCGGCCCGCCGGGTCATGATCCGCATGGGATGGTCGTCGGAACCGAGGCCCGAGGCGCGGTGGCCGGGAATCTCGACCGGCGGCAGCTCCTCGATCACGCTCAGGGGTCCAGGTCCCGAGCCTGGAGGTCGGCGATCGCGTCGACGGCGCGCTTGGCCATCGGGCCGTCGATGCCGGGCAGCTCGCGGCCGTCCAGCATGCGCAGCGGCTGGACGTCGCGCGTCGAGGACGTCAGCAGCACCTCGTTGGCGTCGGGCAGCGCGGCCATGGGCACGTTCTCCTCGTCGGCATCGGGCAGCTGCTCCAGCAGGAGGGCCCGGGTCACGCCGGCGAGGCAGCCGGCGAGTAGTGGCGGCGTGGACAGGCGACCTCCCCGCACCACGAACACGTTGGTGCCCGTGCCCTCGCACAGGTAGCCGGCGAGATTGGCCATGATCGCCTCCGACGCGCCCACCTTGCGGGCCTCGGCGAGGGCGACGACATTCTCGGCGTACGACGTCGTCTTGAGCCCCGCCACCGCGGACCGCTCGTTGCGCGGCCAGGGCACGGTGACCGCGACCGTGTCGGCCTCCCAGGGTTCCAGCGGGGCCACGGCCATGATCAACGTCGGTCCGACCGTTCCCCGCCCCGAACCTAGCGGCGCGACCCCGCCCGTCAACGTCATGCGCAGGCGAGCGCTCTCGCCCTCGTCGGCCCCTGCGGCGGCAAGCAGCTCGTCGACGGCGGCCCGGAGCCGGCGGTCGCCCAGTGGAACGTCGAGCCCGAGACCCCGGGCCGAGCGGTGCAGGCGTTCGATGTGCCGGCGCAGGGCGAAGGGACGGCCGTCGATCACCTTGATCGTCTCGAACACGCCGTCACCGACCGTCAAACCGTGGTCGAAGACCGAGACCTTGGCCTCGGTCGCATCGAAGATCGCCCCGTCGAGCCACACCATTCCCGTCATGGCGGACAATCCTGGCGCGCGACGACCCGCCTCGACCGCATCGGCCTGTCAGGCGGCAAGCCGGCGGCGTGGTGACCGGTGGGGGCGATGGGTCCGGTGGCGGGGGGGCGCCAGGTCGATGACCACGGCGGGACCCTGGTGGCTTGGGCCGGAACCCCGACCGGACAGGGGTGGCAGCACCCGCGTCACGCGCGCGGCGAAGCCGGGACGGCGGGCCCGGGCGCGCTCCAGCTCGGTCCGGGCCTCGTCGTCCGCAAGGGGCACCGCGCAGCCGAGGACGTTGCGCTCACGTCCGATCGTCACTCGCACGAGCGGGTGGGCGAGAACGTTGCGGTACCAGTCGGTCCCCGGGCCCGACCCCGCCGCAACCAGCACGTGGCGGGCGGCGGCGTCCCAGCGCACGACCTGGAGGGCGGTACGGATGGGCCGGCCCGTGGTGCGGCCCCGATGCTCCAGGAGCACGACCCGGTGGCCGAACAGCCAGCCGAGCCCGAGGCGATAGGCGAGCCGCGGCGCCATCGCCCGATCACCGTACGGTCGCCGTCACCCGAGGTGGTGGATGGTCACGGGTGAGGCAACGGTCCCCGCGGCCACCTGGAGCAGCCGCCGGGCCTTGAGCTCGGTCTCCATCCACTCGCCGTCGGGTACCGAGCCCCAGGTGATGCCGCCCCCGGTGCCAAGGTGCAGCATGCCGTCCTCGATCCAGAAGGTACGGATCGCCACGTTGAGCTCGCCCGCCCGATTGTCGGCGTCGACCCAGCCCACGGCGCCGCAGTACACGCCCCGCGGGGCGGTCTCGAGCCGGGCGATGTGATCGAGCGCCGCCAGCTTGGGGGCGCCGGTCACCGATCCCGGCGGGAAGGTGGCGGCGATCAGCTCGGGCCAGCCGGTGCCGGGGCGCAGGCGCCCCGACACGGTGGACACCAGGTGCACGAGCCCGGGGTGCTGCTCGACGGCGCACAGGGCTGGCACCTCGACCGATCCCCATTCGCACACGCGCCCCAGGTCGTTGCGGACCAGGTCGACGATCATCACGTTCTCGGCCCGGTCCTTTGGCAGGAAGTCGTCGGCAATGGCGGCCGTCCCCTTGATGGGCGAGGACCACACGCGGTCGCCGTCACGGCGGAGGAAGCGCTCCGGCGACGCGGACGCCACCTGGCAGTCGGCCGAGGGGATGCGCACCACGGCGGCGTAGGGCGCCGGGTTGCCCCGCCCGAGGGCGGCGCCGAGGGCGGCCACGTCGGCTCCCGGAGGCAGCGGGGCGGTGAGCCGGCGGGTGAGGTTGACCTGGTAGACGTCGCCGGCGGCGATCGCCGCCCTGATGGCCTCCACGCCGGCGCAGAACGCGTCCCGGTCGAGCGACGTGGTCCAGTCGGTCGGCGAGGGACCGCGCCACGGCGGGCCGGGCCAGGGGCGCGCCGGTCGCACTTCGGAGAACCGGGCGCAGATCGGCGGCCCCTCGAACGGGAGCACCACCGCCCAGATCCCCGACCCCTCGAGCGCGCCGAGGTCGTCGGTCGCGTCGGCCAGCCGGGTCAACAACCGGCCTCCCACAACCGCGAGCGGCGCCACCTCCTGCACGGCCGCAGGATAGGAGCGCATCCCCCTCGTACCATCGACCGTGTGCACGTGGAGTTCACCGACGAGCAGCAGGCGCTGCGCAAGGTGGTGCGAGACTTCGCCCAAGCGGAGATCGCCCCCCACGCCGAGGCCTGGGACGCCGGCCACACCTTCCCGGTCGACGTGGTCCGCCAGATGGGCGAGCTGGGGTTGTTCGGCATCCCCTTCCCCGAGGAGTACGGCGGTGGCGGCGCCGACCTCACGACGCTGTGCATCGCCATCGAGGAGCTGGCCCGGGTCGACCAGTCGCTGGCCATCACGCTGGAGGCCGGCGTGGGGTTGGGTGCCAACCCGATCTTCAGGTTCGCCAACGAGGAGCAGCGCCAGCGATGGTTGCCCGACCTGTGCGCGGGACGTGCGCTCGGGGCGTTCGGCCTGACCGAGCCCGAGGCCGGCAGCGACGCCGGCGGCACGCGTACGACCGCCGTGGTCGACGACGCCGGCGCCGAGTGGGTCATCAACGGGGCCAAGGCCTTCATCACCAACTCCGGGACGGACATCACCTCGCTCGTCACCATCACCGCCCGCACGAGCGGCCCTGGCCCGGGAACGCCCGAGATCTCGTGCATCATCGTGCCGGCCGGCACGCCGGGACTCGCCGTCGACCCGCCGTACCGCAAGATGGGGTGGCACGCCTCCGACACCCACGGCCTGACCTTCACCGACTGCCGCGTCCCGGTCGCCAACCTGCTGGGGGAGCGTGGTCGGGGCTTCGCGCAGTTCCTGCAGATCCTCGACGAGGGGCGCATCGCCATCGCCGCGCTGGCGGTCGGCGTCATCCGCTGCTGCCTCGAGCAATCGGTCACCTACGCCAACCAGCGCCACGCATTCGGACGCCCCATCGGCGCCAACCAGGCGGTCGCGTTCGCCTGCTCCGACCTGGCGGTCATGGCCGAGACCGCCCGCCTGCTCGTCTACCAGGCGGCGTGGCTCCGTGACACCGGCAAGCCCTACAAGCGTGCGGCGGCGATGGCCAAGGTCTACGCCACCGAGTCGGCGGTGACCGCCACCCGCATGGCAACCCAGGTGTTCGGCGGCTACGGGTTCATCGACGAGACGCCCGTGGCCCGGCAGTACCGCGACGCCAAGATCCTCGAGATCGGCGAGGGCACGAGCGAGATCCAGCGCCTGGTCATCGCCCGCGAACTGGGCCTGCCACTGGAATGACGACCGAGCGGTGACCGCGCCGTCTGTGCCCGGCAAAGGCCTTCCTGCAACAATGGCTCCCCCGTGAAAGGTCTCATCCTTGCCGGCGGGGCGGGAACACGCCTGCGGCCCATCACCCACACGAGCGCCAAGCAGCTCGTTCCCATCGCCAACAAGCCGATCCTGTTCTACGGAATCGAGGACATGGTCGAGGCCGGGATCAAGGAGATCGGCATCATCGTCGGCACCACCGGCGACGAGGTCATCGCCGCGGTGGGCGACGGATCGCGCTGGGGCGTCGACATCACCTACATCCCCCAGGAGGCGCCGCTGGGCCTGGCCCACTGTGTCCTGATCGCCCGCGGTTTCCTGGGCGACGACGACTTCGTGATGTACCTGGGCGACAACATGCTGCAGCAGGGCTTGGCCGGATTCACCGACCGCTTCGAGCGGGCCCGCAACGACGCGGCCACACTGCGCCTCGGCGACGACGGATCTTCGGTCCCGTCGGCGCAGATCCTGCTCGCGAAGGTGGACGATCCCCGGCAGTTCGGAGTGGCCGAGCTGGGGGAGGACGGCGAGGTGCTGCGGCTCGTCGAGAAGCCGGTCGATCCGCCGTCGGACCTGGCGCTGGTGGGCGTCTACCTGTTCGACCACCACGTCCACGACGCCGTGGCCGCGATCGAGCCGTCGTGGCGGGGCGAGCTCGAGATCACCGACGCCATCCAGTGGCTGATCGATCACGGGCACCGGGTCAACCACGAGGTGCTCGACGGCTGGTGGATCGACACCGGCAAGAAGGATCCCCTGCTCGAGTGCAACCGCCTGGTGCTCGAGACCCTGGAGCCCCGGATCGAGGGTTCGGTGGACGCGCGCTCGGCCATCGAGGGGCGGGTCATCATCGAGCCCGGTGCCGAGGTCGTGAACAGCCGGGTGCTGGGTCCCGCCATCATCGGCTCGGGTACGCGGATCGAGAACAGCTACGTGGGCCCCTTCAGCTCGGTCGCCTCCGACTGCGTGATCGTCGATTCGGAGCTCGAGCACTCGGTCGTGCTCAGCCGCAGCCGCATCATCGACGTCCCCCGGCTAACCGACAGCCTCATCGGCCGCGAGGTCGAGCTGATGCGCTCGACCCGCCGCCCCCGAGCGCTGCGCCTGATGCTCGGCGATCACTCCGTCGTCGAGCTGCACTGATCGAGCCTGGAGAAGGAGCCACGTGGCAAACATCCTCCCGTCCGATGTCATCGAGGGGGTCGTGGTCGTCGAGCCCGAGATCCACGGCGACGAACGGGGCATCTTCATCGAGACCTACCGGCGCCAGTGGTTCCCCGGCGGCCGGGAGATGATCCAGGGCAACCGTGGCGACCGCCGGGCGGGTGCCGTGGTGGGCCTGCACTACCACCTGCATCAGGCCGACTACTGGTACGTGCCGTTCGGCCAGTGCCGCGTGGTCCTGCACGACCTGCGGCTCGGGTCACCCACCGACGGTAAGACGCTCACCGTCGACCTCGGCAGCCCGCCCGGCACGCCGGGCGTCGATCACGATCACCGCGGCGTGTACATCCCGCCCGGTGTGGCCCACGGTTTCGCGGCGCTGACCGACATGACCATCACCTACCTGGTCGACGGCTACTACAACCCCGCCGACGAGCTGGGGGTCGCGTGGGACGACCCCGACGTGGGCGCCGACTGGGGCGTGTCCCGCCCGGTTCTGTCGGCTCGCGACCAGTCCAATCCCCGACGGGCCGACCTTCCCGGCGACCGCCGCCCCCACGCGGCGCTGCGAACCGGCTGACCGGCCGCTGAAGGAGATCGAGATCCCATGAGGCAGTTCGTGACCGGCGGGGCAGGGTTCATCGGCTCCAACTATGTCCGCTGGGTCCTGGCCAACACCGACGACCAGGTGACCGTCTACGACGCCCTCACCTACGCCGGCAACCTGTCGACGCTGCGGGACGTCGACGACGATCCCCGTTACGGCTTCGTCAAGGGCAACATCTGCGATCCCGGCACGCTCGAGGAGGCGATGGCCGGTCATGACGCGGTCGTGCACTTCGCCGCCGAGAGCCACGTCGATCGCTCGATCGCCGGCCCGGACGACTTCGTCAACACCAACTGCTTCGGCACCAACGTGCTGATGGACACGGCGCGGCGGCTCGAGATACCCAGGGTGATCCACATCGGGACCGACGAGGTCTACGGCTCCGTGGAGCGGGGCTCTTCGCTGGAGACCGATCCCCTCGAACCCCGATCGCCCTACTCGGCGTCGAAGGCGGGGTCCGACCTGATCGCCCTGTCCTACCACCACACCTACGGGCTGCCGGTGACCGTGACGCGCTGCACCAACAACTTCGGTCCCTACCAGTTCCCGGAGAAGGCGATCCCGCTGTTCGTGACCAACCTCATGGACGGCAGGCCCGTCCCCCTGTACGGCGACGGCCTCAATCAGCGCGACTGGCTCTACGTCGACGACCACTGCGCCGGGGTGGCGTTGGTGCTGGAGAAGGGGGCAATCGGCGACGTCTACAACCTCGGGGCCGGCAACGAGACGCCCAACCGGGCGCTGGTCGACAAGCTGCTGACGCTGTTCGGGGTGGGCGAGGAGATGGTCGACTACGTCGAGGACCGCTTGGGCCACGACCGTCGCTATTCGGTCAACATCGACAAGGTGACCGCGCTGGGTTGGCGCAAGGCGCGCACCCTCGACGAGGCGCTGGCCGAGACCGTGGACTGGTACCGGGCCAACGAATGGTGGTGGCGCCCGCTGAAGGTGCGGGCTGGCCTGGCATGAAGGTCCTCGTGACCGGGGCCGGGGGGCAGCTCGGCCATGACCTGCGGATCCACTGCGAGGCGATGGGTGACGAGGTCGTCGCCGCCACGCATGGAGCGCTCGACGTGGCGGACCGGGACGCCGTCTACCAGGCGGTGCTCTCGATCCGGCCCGACGTCGTGTTGCATGCCGGCGCCTGGACGGCGGTCGACGCCTGCGAGGACGACCCCGATCGGGCGTTCCGGGTCAACGCCCTCGGGAGCCGCTGGGTGGCCGACGCCAGCCGCCGCGCGGGGGCATACCTGTGCTACGTGTCCACCGACTATGTGTTCGACGGCAGCAAAGACGGGCCCTACGTCGAGTGGGACCCCACCGGGCCGCAGTCGGTCTACGGCGCGTCCAAGCTGGGCGGCGAGCACGAGGTCGCCGAGCACGCGCCGGGGGCCTGCACGGTGCGGACGTCGTGGGTGTGCGGAGAGCACGGCAGGAACATGGTGAGGACGGTGCTCGGCCTCGCGGACCGCCCGGAGCTCGCGTTCGTCGACGATCAGCGGGGCTGCCCCAGCTTCACCGCCGACCTGGCCGTCGCCATCCGGTCGCTGGCCGCCTCGCGAGTGCCGGGGCTGTTCCACGTCACCAACCAGGGGGTGGCGACCTGGTACGAGTTCGTGCGCGACATCCTGGCGGCCGCCGGGCACGACCCGGTGAGGGTCCGCCCCATCGCCACCGCCGACCTCGATCCGCCTCGCGCGGCGCCGCGGCCAGCGAACTCGGTGCTCGACAACGCCGCCCTGCGCGCGGCCGGCTTCCCCCTTCTCCCGAACTACCGGGAGAGCCTGGGACACCTGGTGAAGCGGTTGACCGGCTGACGCGGCGAGGCAATGGCTTCCGCCCAGGCATGGGCGAGGCGATGGGTTCCGACTGCGGAACCTATGACCTCGACCTCGGGTCAGCGGAACCTATGACCTCGCAACGGCGCCTCAGCCCAGCAGGTTGAGCCGCCTGGCAAGGTCGCTGTTGAGCCTGCGGTCCGGGTCTAGGCGGTCGCGCACCGCCCGCCACTCGTCGAGCCTCGGGTACATGACCGGCAACAGCTCGGGCCGAAGCCGGCTGTCCTTGGCCAGATACAGGCGGCCGCCGGCTTCGGCGACCCGGTCGTCCAGCCGGTCGAGCAGCGGCCCCAACGTCGTGTCGGTCGTCGGAACGTCGAGGGCCAGGGTCCAGCCGGGGCCGGCAAACGACAGCGGTGCCGGGTCGGCGGAGCCGAAGTACTTGAGGACGGCCAGGAAGCTGGGCACGCGGTGATCTGCCAAGGCCTCGACGATGTGGCGCAGGACATCCTCCGAGCCGAACGGCAGCAGGCACTGCCACTGCAGGAAGCCCCGGGGCCCGTACATGCGGTTCCAGCCGTCGATCTGGTCGAGCGGATAGAAGAACCGGGAGATCGACTGGAGCTCGTCTCGGCGCTGGCGCGGGTGGGCGTGAAACCACAGCGCGTTGAACGCCCGGACGCTGGCCCTGTTGAGCACCCCGCTCGGCACGGCGCGGGGCGCCGGTACCGGGGGAAGCGTCGCGTACGCCAGGGGCTCGCGCCCGTGGCGCCACCCACCGCGGTGACCGTCCCGAGGGAGCTCGTGGCGCCGGGCAAAGTCGCCCTGGAGCAGCAGCGAGCGGCCGAGCGAGCGCCCGCGAGCGAGCAGATCGACCCAGGCGACCGAATAGCGGTGCCGGCGACCGCCCTCCGAAAGCAGCGAAAAGAGCGCGCCGAGGTCGGGAACCCGATCGGTGTCGACGCGGAGCAGGCTGGTCTCGATGGCGTGCAGGCGAACGGTCGCCTCGACGATCGTGCCGGTCAGGCCCATGCCGCCGCACGTGGCCCAGAACTCGTCGGCCTCGACGTGTCCGGCCGGGCCGGGGGTGAGCGTGCGGCGGGACCCATCGGGTAGGCCTAGCACCAGCGACTGGACGTGGGCGCCGAAGCTGCCGGTGGCGTGGTGGTCCTTGCCGTGCACGTCGGCGGCGATGGCCCCGCCGATGGTGATGTAGCGGGTGCCGGGTGTGACCGGCAGGAACCAGCCCTGGGGCACGATCTCGCGGAGCAGGCTGTCGAGGGAGGTGCCGGCCAGGACCCGGGCGGTGCCGCGTGTGTGGTCGAGCTCGAGCAGGCCCGACACGCGGGTCGAGTTGATCACCAGGCCGCCGGCGTTCATGGCCGAATCGCCGTAGGCGCGCCCCAGCCCGCGGGCGACGGCCCCGCGCGCCCCGGCGGCCTTGGCGGCGACGGCCAGCTCGTCAGGGTCGGTCGGACGTACCACGTGCGCCGCCGAGGTAGGGTTCCGCCCCCACCCGCTGACGAGCTCGACGTCGTCCACCCGCCCGTGGCCCACGGCGGACGCCCTCACGCGGTGTACACGCCGATGGCGAACACGATGGCCCACGCGACGCCGATGCACTGCAACGCCCGATCACCCAGGATGATGTCCTCGGGGGCCGAACCCCGGTCGCCCCGGTCGAGCACGAGCGCGTAGCGCAGGACCGCCATGACGAACGGCAGGATCGAAAGCTGGTACCAGGGGATGGAGGACGGGTTCAGGGCGGTTTCGGCCTTTTCGAACGCCCACAGGCAATACGCCACGAGCACGGCGCCCGATGTCACGGACCGCAGGTAGGCCATGTAGCTCTCGCTGTAGGCCCCGAGCACGGCCCTGAACTGCCGGGCATCCGCCGTGCTCGCCCCGGCCATCTCGCTGGCCTCCGCCCCGCGCTTGCCGGACACGATGAACAGCGCGCCGAAGCTGGTGACGATGAAGAACCAGTCGGAGATGGGCACGTCGGTGGCCGCCGCCCCGGCCACGGCCCGGAGCACGAAGCCGGCGGCCACGGCCACCACGTCGACGACCGCCACGTTCTTCAATCCGGCGGAGTAGGCCGTGGTCAACGCCACGTAGCCGAGGATCGTCGCCGCCAGCTCGGGGGTGGCGGCGAACGCCAGCGCCACCGACCCCGTCAGCAGCATCGCCCCGCCGGCATAGGCGACGGCCGCCGGCACGGCGCCGGAGGCCACGGGCCGCAAGCGTTTGGTCGGGTGGAGCCGGTCGGCGGCGGCATCGCGGGCGTCGTTCACGTAGTAGGTGCCCGCGGCCGCGAGGCAGAAGGCCGCGAACGCGATGAGGGCGTCGGCGGCCGGCCCTCTGTTGTCGAGCACCCCGGCGGCGGCCGGGGCTGCGAAGACCAGCAGGTTCTTGGCCCACTGCCGGGGGCGGGCGAGCTGCACCAGTCCCCGCAGCAGCGCCCGGCGCCCGCGGGGGGCAAGACCTCTTGTGCCCGTCACGCCCACGGCACCGTCGGGCCTCTGGTCGCGCGCGGTGACGCCGGTGCTCGACGGTGAGGTGGTGGTCATGGCCCGGCGGCGCCTCCCTACATCTCCCCTACATGTTGGCCGACACTCGGCGCCACAGGGGGCGGGGCAGGTGTCTGAGCACGGCCATGAGGTAGCGGAATCCGCCGGGCACCCAGACCGTCTCCTTGCCCGAGGCGACGGCACGGGCGACGGCCTCCGCGGCCGCCGCCGGGGTGGTTGCCAGCGGCGCCGGCTCGCGGCCCACGGTCATGGACGAGCGGACGAAGCCGGGCCGCACCACGACGACCCGAACGCCGGCGGCGATCAACCTGTCCGACAGTCCCTGGGCGAAGGCGTCGAGCCCCGCCTTCGAAGATCCGTAGACGAAGTTCGAGCGGCGGGCGCGCTCGCCGGCCACCGAGCTGAGCACCACGACGGTGCCATGCCCCTGCTCCTCGAGGCGGCGGGCCACGTGCAGCAGCGTCGACACGGGTCCGGCGTAGTTGGCGACGGCCAGCTCTGCCGCAGCGGTCGGATCGTCCTCCAGGCGGGACTGGTCAACCAGCACCCCCGACGCCAGCACCACGCAGTCGATGTCGGACGCCGCCGCGTCCCACGCCGCCTTCACCGCGTCGGCGTGGCCACCGATATCGACGGCATCCCACGCGGTCAGGGCCACGTCGGCCCCGGCGGCACGCAACCGCTCGGCCACCGGTTCCATCGCCTCGATTCGGCGTCCGGCCAGGACGACGGTGCGGCAGCCGCTCGGCACCAGCCGCTCGGCGATGGCCGCACCGATGTCGGACGACCCGCCGAGGACCAGGAGCGATTGGACGGCGCCCAGCGAATTTTGCACGCCGGCCAAGGGTAGTGGCTCGCCGGCGCTCGGCGACCCGAGCACCGACGCGCTAGCGTTGTCGCTTCGTACGCGGCTCGGTGGGCGTTTGCAGGTCGGGAGGTCGAGTTCATGGCGGAGATCGCCGTCATCGGGGCGGGGTATGTCGGGCTCACGACTGCGGCGTGCTTCTCCCATCTGGGCCATGACGTCGCCTGTGCCGACATCGACGAGCCCAGGATCGCCCAATTGGCGCGGGGCGAGGTGCCGATCGTGGAGGCGGGCCTCGATGCGCTGGTCCGGGAGGGGTTGGAGGGCGGGCGGCTGCGCTTCGTGGTGGGGGCGGCCAATGCCGCCCGGTCGGCCGAGTTTTCCTACCTGTGCGTGCCGACCCCGCAGAACGACGATGGCTCTGCCGACCTCTCCTACATCGAGGCGGCGGCGAGCGAGATCGGTCCCGTGGTGCCGTCCGAGGCCGTGGTCGTCAACAAGTCGACGGTGCCGGTGGGATCGACCCGTGTGGTCGAGCGAGTGCTGGGCCGCGACGACGTGGTGGTGGTGTCCAACCCCGAGTTCCTGCGTGAGGGCTCGGCGGTCCACGACTTCCTCAACCCCGATCGCATCGTCATCGGGAGCGACGATCAGTCGGCCGCCGTGAGGGTGGCGTCGCTCTACATCGGCGTCACGGCACCGATCATCGTCACCGACCCACCGTCGGCCGAGACGATCAAGTACGCGTCCAACGCGTTCCTCGCCGCCAAGATCAGCTTCGTCAACGCCATCGCCGCGGTGTGCGAGGCGGTCGGTGCCGACGTCAAGGACGTGGTGCTCGGCATGGGCTACGACAAGCGCATCGGTCACGAGTTCCTCAAGCCGGGCCCGGGTTGGGGTGGCAGCTGTTTTCCCAAAGATTCCCAGGCATTGGTGCACATCGCCGACAGCGCCGGCTACTCGTTCGATCTGCTGCGGGGTGTCATCACCGTCAACGAGGACCAGTTCCACCGGGTGGCCGCCAAGGTGCGGGAGATGGCGGGTGGATCCCTCGAGGGCGTGAGGGTGGCGGTGTGGGGCCTCACGTTCAAGGCCCGCACGGACGACACCCGCGAGTCGCCGGCGTTGCGGATCGTATCGCTCCTGGCCGAACAGGGCGCCGAGGTCCAAGCCTACGATCCCGCCGTCAAGGGACCGGTCGGTGGAGTCGTGCCCGCCAACGATCCCTACTCGGTGTGCGAGGGTGCGCGGGTGCTGGCGGTGCTCACCGAGTGGGACGACTTCCGCTGGCTCGACTTCGACAAGGTGGCCGGGCTCATGGAGACCCCGCGGGTCGTCGATGCCCGCAACCTCCTCGACAGGCCGCCACTCGAGCGGCGGGGGTTCAGCTATGTCGGCATCGGCCGCTAGTGGACCCTCGCGGAAGTCATCGTGGCGTCTCGCCGGCCAGATTCGCCCCTGGACTGCGTCCTCGTCGTCGCCGCAGCTATGGCTGCGCCTTCCTCCTGCGTCCTTCCCAGCGACGAATCTGCCTCGGCGATACATCCACGGAACTTCCGCGAGCGCCCACTAGGACGTTCCCCCGGACCCCGCCGCTCCGTGGTCCATAGGGTGTATTGACCATGGCTCGGGTCGTCGTCACGGGGGGAGCGGGCTTCCTGGGCTCGCATCTCTGCGAGGCGCTGCTCGATCGCGGTGAGGAGGTGGTCGCGATCGACAACCTCGTCACCGGCGGCGTCGACAACATCGAGCACCTGTTCGCCCGGCCCGGGTTCACGTTCGTCGATCACGACGTGAGCACCTATCTCTGGGTGCCGGGGCCGGTCGACGCCGTGCTGCACTTCGCCAGCCCGGCATCGCCGGTGGACTATCTCGTGATCCCGATCCAGACGCTCAAGGTCGGCAGCCTCGGGACGCACAACGGCCTCGGGCTGGCCAAGTCGAAGGGCGCCCGGTTCCTGTTGGCCTCCACCAGCGAGGTGTACGGCGACCCCAAGGTCCATCCCCAGCCCGAGAGCTACTGGGGCCACGTGAACCCCGTCGGCCCCCGCGGGGTCTACGACGAGGCCAAGCGCTTCGCCGAGGCCATGACGATGGCTTACCACCGCTACCACGGCCTCGAAGTAAGAATCGTTCGCATTTTTAATTCGATCCTCGCCGATGAGCACGTGCTCTTTGACGACGGGCACGAACTGCGTCGGGAGCGTGTTGGAGACCTGGCGGCCCGGATCGGCGCGAACGTCGAGCTCGCTGGGTATCGAGTGCCGTCGTTCGACAGTGGGGGAGAGATCGCCGCTACCGAAGCGGTTGCCCTCGTTGGCCACCCGCCCAGCGGCCGCTGTTTCGAGGTAACCACGCGGTACGGCCGGTCCATCCGCGTCACCGAGGACCACAGCCTCTTCGTTGAGGGGGACGACGGGCGACCAGTGGCTCGCACGGTCGGCCAGCTCGCGCTCGGCGATCGCATCGCCATCGCCCGCCGCATCGATGTCCCCGAGCGCGATCGACACGAGGTGTCGGTGATCGAGGCGTGGGCGTTTGTTGGCGGATCGGCGGACGACCTGCAGGTAACGTGGCCGGGCCTCGGCGCGGTCGTATGGCAGCGTCGACAGGAGCTTCTCGGGCTGCGGCTTGCCAGGGCGGCCCACCGGGTTAATGCCCGGCGGTCGGTATGGGGGAGCATCGTACGCAGCCGGGACCTCGATCTCCTGACCGTGGCGGAGGCCCGGCGCCTGGGCTTGCGAATCCCGGAGACGGCGATGGTCCGGCGTCGCGTCTCGGGACTTTCCCACTGGTTGCCCGTAAGCCTGCGCATTACCGATGAGCTGCTGTGGGCGTTGGGTCTCTACGTCGCCGAGGGCTGCTGGCTCCAGTCCGACCACAACGCCTTCATCAACATCTCCTGTGACGACGCGACACTCGATCGGGCAGCGAAAGTCATTCACCGTGACCTGTGGCTCGAGCCGGCGCGAGTGACCGCCAGCGATGGCCACTCCATGGCCATCGTGGTTCGTGGCCAGCTCCTGCTGGCAATCCTGGGATACCTGGGTTTCGGTGCCGGACCGAAGGCGATTCCGGGCTGGATACTCGGCCTGCCGCTGGCAAGGCTCAAGTGGTTCATCGAGGGCTATCGCGAGGGCGACGGTGTCCATTCGGGCAAGAAGCTTGCAGAGGCCGTCCGCCACGAGTTCTCCACCACCAGCGACGCGCTGAAGGACGACCTGATCATTGCGCTCGGTCGATACGGGATCTGTCCGAGTGTGGGTCGTTACGAGACGACTTTTCGGCAGCGGACGGGAGATTGCCGCTACCCGTTTTGGCGCATCACTATTCCCAGGGTCAGACCCTGGAGCCCGCTCAACTGGGACGCTGGCGTTGAGCAGCCCCTTAATGCACGTCGAACCGGCGATCTCGTTTGGGCGCTCGTCACTCGCATCACGGAGGTGCCGGCGACCGATCTTGTCTATGACTTCTGCGTCCCTGGGCGAGAAAACTTCTGGGCTGGCAGCGGCGTGATGGCTCACAACACCTTCGGGCCGCGGATGCGGGCCAACGACGGGCGGGTGGTATCGAACTTCCTGGTGCACGCGCTGGAGGGCAAGCCGCTGGCCGTCTACGGCGACGGTTCGCAGACCCGCAGCTTCTGCTACGTCGCCGACCAGGTGCGGGGCATTCTGGCGCTGTTGGACTCCGACCTGACCGGGCCCGTCAACATCGGTAACCCGGCCGAGTTCAGCGTGGCCGAGCTTGCCCGGTTGGTGCTGGAGGTGACGGGGTCGGGGTCAGACATCGTCTACGAGCCGCTTCCGGTAGACGATCCGAGGCAGCGCCAACCCGATGTCACGTTGGCCCGCGAGCAGCTCGGCTGGGAGCCGGTCGTGCCCCTGCGCGAGGGCCTGGAGCGCACGGCCGACTGGTTCGGGCGGAGCCTGGGGCTGCGTCCGCAACACCACTGAGGCACGGGCCGCCAATGGACGTGACCTACGACCAGGTGCTGGCCTGGCGCCTGCGGCAGCAGAGCATGGCCCCCCGCACCACCGCCACGGTGGAGCAGGTCGTGGGACGGCTTGCCGGCGTTCAGGCGCAGGTGGCCTCGTCGGCGGAGCTCGCCATCGCCACACGCCAGCGGAGGCCCACGCCCGGCTCGGTGACCAGGGCCCTCGAGGCCCGAACCATCGTCAAGTCGTGGACGATGCGGGGCACGCTGCACCTCCACGGCGCCCCGCACGTGGGCGCCTACCTGTCGCTGATGGCGGCGGCACGGACCTGGGAAAAGCCGGTGTGGCAGCGGACGTTCGGGGTGACGCCGACGCAGATGCAGGCGCTCGGTGAGGCCGTCGACACGGTGCTCGGGGGCCGGGTGCTCACCCGCAAGGAGCTGACCGTTGCCCTGATCGACCGGGAGGGGTTCGCCGACCTGGAGCCACAGCTGACGTCGGGCTGGGGCGCGGTCCTCAAGCCCCTGGCATGGACCGGCCGGCTCTGCCATGGGCCCGCCCAGGGCACCCGCATCACCTTCGCCTCGCCCCGTTCCTGGATCCCCGATTGGTCGGGCGTACCCGAGGCCGAGGAGGCGGCCCACACGGTGATCCGCCTACCTGCGGGCCCACGGCCCGGCCACTGCTGCGACGTTCGACGCCTGGCTCACCCGGGGCGTTTCCCCCAAGGCGATGCTGCGGTCGTGGTTCGCCTCGCTCGGCGACCGGCTAGCCCACGGTCGCCGTCGACGGCGTCGAGTGCTCCATGATGGCGGAGGACGTCGACGCGCTCGCCCGCACCCGTCCGTCGCGCGAGGTGCGCCTGGTGGCCGGGTTCGACCAGTACCTGCTGGGCCCTGGCACCGGGGATGCCCGCATCGTGGCCCCCGACCGCCGAAAGGCGGTGAGTCGAACCGCGGGTTGGATATCGCCCGTCGTGGTCCACGAGGGACGGGTGGTGGGCGTGTGGGAGCTGGCCGACGGCACCGTGGACGTGCGGTTGTTCCCCGAGGCCCCCGGCGCGGTCACGGACGGGCTCAAAGCGGAGGTGGAGCACCTGGCCGCCTGTACCGGCCGGGCCCTGTCGCTGACCGTCGGCGTCGGCTAGCGGACCCTCGCTTCGGCCTCGGCCCGGTGGGCGAGGTACCAGTCCACGGTCAGTCGCAGGCCCTGCGCGAAGTCGGTCCGGGGCTGGAACCCGAAGGCGGCCGCCGCCCGACTGGGGTCGACCCGCCGCCGTGGCTGACCGTCGGGCTTGGAGGCGTCCCAACGGATCTCACCCTCGAAGCCCGTGGCGTCCGCCACGAGCTTGACCAGGTCGCGGATCGGCAGCTCTTCGTCGGTGCCGAGGTTGACCGGGTCGGCACCCTCGTAGCGCTCGGCGGCCAGCACGATCCCCTCGGCGGCGTCGTCCACGAACAGGAACTCCCGCGACGCCGAGCCCGTGCCCCAGACGTCGATGTGGTCGGCTCCCGCCTCCTTGGCGTCGACACACTTCTTGATCAGCGCCGGTATGACGTGACTCACGGCCGGGTGGAACTTGTCCCCCGGCCCGTAGAGGTTGGTGGGCATGAGGTAGACGATGTTCTGGCCGTACTGCGCCCGGTTGGCTTGGGCCTGGACGAGGTGGGCGAGCTTGGCGATGCCGTAGGGGGCGTTGGTCTCCTCGGGATAGCCCTGCCAGAGCGAGTCCTCGCTGAAGGGGACGGGAGTGTGCTTGGGGTAGGAGCAGATGGTCCCGGTGACGACGGTCTTGGGCGTGCCCGCCCGGCGGGCCTGCTCTATGACGTAGGTGCCCATGAGCAGGTTGTCGAGGTAGAGGTCGGCCGGCCGGGCCATGTTGGCGCCGATGCCGCCCACGCGAGCGGCGAGGTGGATCACCAGGTCGGGCCGCACGTCGGCGAAGAGTCGGGCGACGTCGTCGATCCTGCGCAGGTCGAAGTCGTCCGACGTCGGCGTCACGAGGCGGGCCGGGCCGCGATCCCGGAGCCGGGCGCAGACGGCCCGGCCGAGGAAGCCGCGCCCCCCGGTGACCAGCACAGTGACGGCGGACCAGTCCTCGATCATGGCGAGCCACTCTAACGGTCGGGCGCGAAGCCCCTCGGATACCGCCGGCACGCCTCGACGTGCGAGGATCACCGGCCGTGCGTGTGGCCGTGGTCGTCGAGCAGTGCTGGCACCGGGTGCCCGGTGGCACCGCCGGCGCGGTCGTCGACCAGGTGGCGGCCGTGGCGGCGACCGGACGGGTCGAGCAGGTCGGGGTGGCGGCCCGCCACGCCCGTCCGCCGGCCGAGCCTTGGCGGCCCGCCATCCCGATCCGGCACCTGGCACTGCCCCGGGCGGCGCTGTACCGGACGTGGCATCGCTGGCGCCACCCGTCCGTCGAGCGGGCCACCGGTCCGGTCGACGTCGTGCACGCCACGGGCTACGCCATCCCACCCCGCACCCGTCCCCTCGTCGTCACGATGCACGACCTGGCCTGGCGGCGTGATCCGTCCATGTTCACCGCCAACGGCGTGCGCTTCTTCGAGGCAGGATTGCGTTGCGTGGTGACCGACGCCGACCTGGTCCTGTGCCCGTCGCACGCCACCCTCGAAGACTGTGCCGCCGCCGGCATCGAGCGCGGCCGCCTGCGCCACGTGCCCTGGGGCATGGACGGGGGCTCCCTCGCGTCGGAGGTGTCCGAGGCCGAGGTGGCGCGCGTGCGCCGCGCCCACGGCCTGGACGGGCGCTACGTGTTGTCGGTGGGGACCCTCGAGCCCCGCAAGAACCTGCCCCGCCTGCTGGACGCGTTCGCCCGGCTGGCCGCCGACGGCGAGGGCGGCCATGGAGACGTGACCCTCGCGGTGGTGGGACCCGCCGGATGGGGCGTGTCGCTGTCGGAACCCGCGGCCCGGCTGGGCGATCGGGTGCGGCTCATGGGATTCGTGCCCCGCGGCGACCTGGCGCCGCTGTACCGGGGCGCGGCGGTCGTGTGCTACCCGAGCCTGTGGGAGGGCTACGGGTTGCCGGTGGCCGAGGCGCTGACCGCCGGCGCGCCGGTGGTGACATCGGCCGGCACCGCCACCGAGGAGCTGGTGAGCGACGGGGCCGGCTTGGTCGTCGACCCCCGCGACCCCGACGCCATCGCCGGTGCCCTGGCCGCGGTGCTGGACGACGACGACCTGGCCGACCGGCTGCGCCGGGCGGCGCGCAAGCGGGCGGCGGAGACGACGTGGGAAACGACTGCGGCGCTGACCATCGCCGCCTACGAGGAGGCGGCGGGGAGATGATTATTTCGTGAGGGTGGGGTGCAACCTGTTGTGGCTGGTCCCCGGGGCCGTGGGTGGCAGCGAAACCGCCATCGTCTCGCTGCTCCGCGAGATCGGCGGCCAGCAGCCCGAGGACGTCGAGCTGTCGCTCTACGTCCTCGACGCTTTCGCCGCCACCTACCCCGAACTGGTCCAGCGTTTCCCGACCCGTCCCGTCCCCCTGACCGGCCGCCTCAAGCCTCTGCGCGTGGCCGCCGAGAACACCTGGCTGGCCAGCCAGGCCCACCGGGACGGGCTCGACCTGGTCCACCACATGAACGCCGTCCTGCCGGCGGTGCGGCGCACCGCCGGGATCGTCACCGTCCACGACCTCCAGCCCTTCGACATGCCGGACAACTTCCACCCGGTGAAGCGGGCCTACGTGCAGCGGTCGGTCCCGCGTTCGGTGCGCAAGTCCCGGCTGGTGCTGACCCCGAGCGAGTTCGTGCGCAGCGCCATCATCAACCGGTTCGGCGTCGCGCCCGAGCGCGTTCGGGCCACGCTATGGGGCGTGGACCCGCCCAGCACGGAGGTGGCGGTGGGTCAGGTGCAGGCGCGTTACGGCCTGCCCCGGCGATGGTTCGTCTACCCGGCGGTCACCTGGCCCCACAAGAACCACGAGCTGCTCATCCGGGCGTTCGCCACCGTGGCCGCCCAGGAGCACGACGTGGTACTGGTGCTGACCGGGGGAGAGGCGCAGTCCGAGGACCGGGTCCGGGCCCAGATCGCGGGCACCGGGCTGCGGGGCCGGGTGCGGCGCACGGGCCTCATCCCCCGCCGGGACATCCTTGCCATTGTGCGGGGCGCCGTCGCCCTCACCTTCCCCTCTCGTTACGAAGGCTTCGGCCTGCCCGCCCTGGAGGCCATGAGCCTGGGCACCCCGGTGCTGGCCGGCAACGCCGCCGCCCTGCCGGAGGTGGTCGGCGACGCGGCGCGCCTGATCGATACCGACGACGCCGACGCCTGGGGCGAGGCCATGCTCGAGCTGCTGCACGACGGCGATCAGCGGGAGCGGCTCATCGCCGCCGGCCACCGGCGGGTCGGCGCCTTCTCGTGGGCGACCACCGCCCGCGACACCGTGGCGGCCTACCGCGACGCCGTCGCCGACGAGGTCGAGGAGGTTGCGTCGTGAGGGTGCTCGTGCTCTGCCCCCACTACGAGCCCGACACGGCACCCACGGGGGAGGTGATGACTCGCATCGCCGGGGAGCTCGTGGCGCGCGGGCACGAGCTCCACGTCGTGACCTCGCTGCCGTGGTACCGGCACCACCGGGTCGAGCCGGGCTGGACCGGACGGCCGGTCCGCCACGAGGACCGCAACTCCGAGCGCATCACCCGCGTCCACCCGTTCCCCACCGACAAGCGCAACATCCCCGCCCGGGCGCTGGGTTTCGCCGGGTTCACGGGCCTGGCCGCCGTCATGGCGGTCAAGGGCTGGCGGGACCACCCGCCCGACGTCGTCCTGGCCATGTCGCCACCGCTGACGCTCGGCGCCGCCGGCTGGGTGGCCGCCCAGCGTTGGCGGGTGCCTTTCGTCTTCAACATCCAGGACGTGTTCCCCGACGTCGCCGTCGAGCTGGGGGCCATCACCAACCGGTCGGTAATCGGGGTGGCATCGTGGCTGGAGCGGGCGACCTATCGCCACGCCGACGCCGTGACCGTGCTGTCCGACGACCTCCGCGACAACCTCGTCGCCAAGATCCAGGGATCGGTGCCCGACTCCTACGACCGCATCCGGGTGATCCCCAACTTCGTGGACACGGCGCGGATCGCGCCGGCAAACCGGACGGGCAGCCCGGGCGGCGGCGCATACCGTCGAGAGCACGGGCTGGGGGACCGGCAGGTCGTCATGTACGCCGGCAACATCGGGTTCTCTCAGTCGCTGGAGCTGCTGGTCGGTGCCGCCCGGGCGCTGGCCGAGCGGTCTGACGTGGTGTTCGTGATCAACGGCGGCGGGTCGGCGCGTCCCGACCTCGAGCGTCAGGCGATCGGCCTCGACAACGTGCGGTTCGTCGACTTCCAGCCCCCGGAGCTACTGGCCGACGTGCTGGCCGCCGGCGACATCCACGTCGTTCCGCTGCGGCGGGGACTGGCGCGCTCCAGCGTGCCGTCCAAGGCCTACTCGATCCTGGCGGCGGGTCGCCCGGTGGTGGCCAGCGTCGACGAGGGCACCGAGGTTGCCCGGGTCGTGGAGAAGGCCGGCGCGGGCCTGGCGGTCCCGCCCGACGATCCGGAGGCGTTCCTGGCCGCGCTAACCGCGCTGCTCGGCGACCCCGCGCGGGCCCGAGCCATGGGCGTCGCGGGCCGGGCGTTCGTCGAGCGTTGGGCGTCACCGGCCGTCGTCGCCGGTCGCTACGAGTCGCTGTTCACGGAGCTACGCGCCCGGCGGTGAGGCGGGGCGGTTCCGCGAACGGGGGTAGGGCGGGGTAGCTTAGAGCGCTTATGGGTAAGGCATCCTCCGCCAAGAAGGTCGCCCGTGCGGCCCGCGCCGGAGGCCGCTCCTCCGCCGGCCGCCAGCGCAACCTTCTGTTCCCGGGGATTATCGGCGTCATCGTGCTGGTCGGGTCGGCGCTGGTCTGGTATGCGATCGACGAGCGTAAGAGTGACACCAACGTGCCCCCGATCGTCGGCGATCACTGGCACGCCGCCTACGGCATCTACGTCTGCGGCGAGTGGCAGCCCGACATCCCCGAGTTCGAGGCGACGACCGGCATCCACACCCACGGCGACGGAGTCATCCACATCCACCCCTTCTCCCAGAGCGGGGCGGGCGAGAACGCCACGCTCGGCACCTTCCTCGAAGACACCGACGTCAAGCTGTCCGACAGCGAGCTGACCATCGGGAAGAACGAGCTGCCCGACGGCGCCAAGACGTGGAAGGAAGGCAAGGACAAGTGCGACGGCAAGGACGCCGAGCTGGTCGTCGCGAAGTGGGACAACGTGTCCGACGAGAACGCCAAGCCGGCGCTGCTGACCAGCGGCCTGAACGACATCCGCTTCCGCCACGACGGCGAGGGCTACACCATCGCGTTCATGCCCGAGGGCGACACCGACATCCCCAAGCCGCAGACGGCTGCGAACCTGGCCGAGCTGGGCGCCAGCGACGCCGCAACGGCGTCGGGCTCGACCACGACGACCGGCGCCGGTGGGGCCACGACGACGACCGCCGGCCAGGGCGCGACCACGACGACGGCGGGCGAGACCACCACCACGGCCGGGGGCTGAGTTGCGGGCCGTCGTGCTGGTGGGGGGCCTCGGCACGCGCCTGCGCCCCCTGACACACCACCGACCGAAGCAGATGCTGCCGATCGTCAACCGACCGATGATCGAGCACGTCGTGGGCCACCTCGTCGAACACGGCGTCGACGACGTGGTGTTGTCGCTCGGCTACCAGCCCGACGGCTTCCGTGACGCCTACCCCGATGGGCACTGCGCCGGCGCCGCCCTGCACTACGCGATCGAGCCCGAGCCCCTCGACACCGCGGGCGCCATCCGCTTCGCCGCCCGTGACGCCGGGATCGACGAGCGCTTCCTGGTGGTCAATGGCGACGTGCTCACCGACCTCGACGTCACCGCCTTCGTCGCTTTCCACGAGAGCCGGGGTGCGGAAGGCACCATCTCACTGCACCGCGTCGACGACCCCTCCCGGTACGGCGTCGTGCTCACCGATGCCACGGGCCGGGTGTCGGCCTTCGTCGAGAAGCCGCCCCCGGGGGAGGCGGCCAGCGACCTGATCAACGCCGGCACGTACGTGCTGGAGCCGTCGGTGATCGACCGGATCCCGGCGGGGCGCAGGGTGTCGGTCGAGCGGGAGACCTTCCCCCTCATGGTGGCCGAGGGGAGCCTCTACGCGGTCGCCGACGGCTGCTACTGGATGGACACGGGCACGCCCTGCGAGTACATCCGGGCCCAACTCGATCTCGTCGACGGTGTGCGCGGCGCTCCCGTTGCCGGCGTCCATCCCGACGCCTCCGTCGCGGACGACGCCGCGGTCAAGCGATCGGTCGTCGGGGCGGGCGCCGTCGTCGCCGCCGGCGCCTGTGTCGCGAATGCGGTGCTGCTCCCGGGTGTGCGGGTGTGCACGGCCGCCGTGATCGACGGGTCGGTGGTGGGTGAGCGGGGCGTCGTGGCGGAGGGTGCCCACGTCCTGCGGGGCAGCGTGGTCGGCGATGGCGAGGTCGTCGCGCGCGGTCGGCATCTCGACTGCGAGCGTTTTCCCGACTCGGATTCGTAGGGGAGGACAGCATGAGGACCCTCGTCACCGGCGGTGCCGGGTTCATCGGATCGACGCTGGTCGACCGGTTGTTGGCGGAGGGCGACGAGGTCGACGTCCTCGACGACCTGTCGTCGGGCTCTCTGGCCAACCTGGCCGAGGCCCGATCGCATCGGGGCGATCGCACCAACCGCTTGACGTTCCACCAGATCGACGTGTGCGACCCCCAGATCGTCGACCTCATCGCGCGGCGTGAGCCCGAGGTGGTGTTCCACCTGGCGGCCCAAGCCGATGTCCGGGTGTCGGTGGCTCGCCCGGCGCACGACGCCGAGGTCAACGTGATCGGCACCATCAACGTGCTCGAGGGCGCCCGCGTGGCCCGGAGCCGCAAGGTGGTGTTCGCCTCGAGCGGCGGCACCATCTACGGCGAGGCGGACCCGAGCGATCTGCCCTGCAGGGAGTCGCACCCGCAGAACCCCGGGTCGCCCTACGGCGCGTCCAAGCGCGTCGCCTTCGACTACCTCAGCGTGTACCGCCAGCTCTACGGCCTCGAGTTCACGGCCTTGGCGCTCTCGAACGTCTATGGGCCCCGGCAGGATCCCCACGGCGAGGCCGGGGTGGTCGCCATCTTCGCCGGCCGACTGCTGGCCGACGAGGTGTGCACCATCTACGGCGACGGCGGGCAGACGCGCGACTACGTCTACGTGGACGACGTCGTCGACGCCTTCGTGCGGGCGGCCACCAAGGGCGGAGGATTGTTGCTCAACGTCGGCACCGGGGTCGAGACGTCGGTCAACCAGCTCTACGCGACCATGGCCGCCGGCGCCGGTGTCGACCGTCCCGCGGCCTACGCGCCCATGCGGGCGGGTGAGCTGCTGCGCTCGGCGCTCGATCCCGGTCGGGCCGCCATCCACCTCGGCTGGCGGCCCTGGACCGATCTCGGCGAGGGCGTGGGCGGCACGCTGGAGTGGTTCAAGCAGCGCTGAGTCGCCACCCCACCCTTCCTCTGCGGAGGCAATGGGTTCCGGCAACCCGACCCCGAGGCGATGGGTTCCACCTGCGGAACCCATGACCTCGACCTGCGTCGGGCGGAACCCATGACCTCGCCCGCTTGCTCGGTTCGGTAGCGCCTCCGGCGGCACCGGCGCTAGCGGAACAGGTCCTCGGTGGGGGCGCGGATCACCTCGTCCCGCACCTCGCCCCGACCCAGCCACGAGGTGTCGACGCCCCGCACGACCGCGGCACAGATCCCGGCCGCCTTGCCCATCACCAGCTCGGCCGCGGCGGCCAGCTCGTCGACCACGCACACCTCGGTCACCTGCAGCTCACGCCCCCGTGCGTCGGTCGTCCCCCGGAGGTCGATGACGGCGCGGATGCCGGCACAGCCGATGGCCACGTCGGTGAGGCCCCGCCGCCACGTGCGCCCGAACGTGTCGCTGATGATCACCGCCACCTCGACGCCCAGGCGGCCCCGCAGCCCGTCGCGCAGGCGCCGGGCCGACCGGTCGGGATCCTCGGGCAGCAGTGCCGCCCAACCGTCCTCGACGTTGGACAGGTCGACGCCGGCGTTGGCGCACACGAAGCCGTGCCGCGTCTCCGAGATCACGAGGTCGGCCCGGCGACGGAGCACGCGCACCGATTCGCCCTCGACGATCCCGGCCTTGCTGTGGGGATCGTTGGGGTCGATCGGCACGAGCTGGGCCTCGGCCTTGGACACGACCTTCTGCGTCACGACCACGACGTCGCCGTGGCGCAGGTTGTCGACCGCGTCGGCCAAGAGGCGCGCGAGGTCGTCTCCCGGGCGCACCTCGCCGATGCCCTCCACGGGCAGGATCTCGAGCACGCGGGCCATGCTGTGAGCCCTCACCTTCGCCTCTTCGGATCACCGACGGAGCACGACCTCGCACAGTGCTGCCGCGGCGGCCGGGTCCCGCATGATCGTGTCGGTGACGACGCAGCGCAAACCGGCAGCTCCGACCTCGTCCGCGCGGTGTGCATCGGCGTGGTCGATCACCAGTGTGCCCACGAAAGGCGCGTACAGGCGGGCAATTCCCACCACGGAGTCCTCGTGTCCGAGCTCGCGGAGGAGCCGGTCGGCGGGGCCCTTGAGCGCCCGGCCCCCGACGAGGGGCGACACTGCGACGACGTCGTCCCGCCGCGCCGTGACGGCGTCCCGGATGCCGGCCACGGCCATCACCGGGCCGATGGAGACGATCGGATTGGACGGCGCCACCACCACCGTGTCGGCGTCGGCGATGGCGTCGAGGGCGCCCGGCGCCGGGCGGGCCGACTCGGCGCCGGCGAATCGGACGGCCGCGACCGGCACCGCGTGCTGCAAACGCACGAAGTAGTCCTGGAAGGAGATCTCCTCACCAGCGGCCACCCCTGCGGCAATCGCGGTCGGGACGCCGTCGGCGGCCAACGTGATCATGGTGCGCAGCGGCTGCTCGGTCACTGGCACCACCCGCAGGTCCAGCTCCCAGGCGTGGGCGATCTCGGCCGTCACCGCCGCGAGGCCGGCGCCCTCCGCCAACCGCTGCGTGCGAAACATGTGGGTCCCGAGGTCGCGGTCCCCGAGGCGGAACCATGTCACGCCGCCGTAGCGCGACAGCGCCTCCATCGCGTGCCACGACTCCTCGCGCAGTCCCCATCCTCGCTCGGGATCGATGGCGTCGGCGACGGTGTAGGTGACAGTGTCGATGTCGGGGCTGATGGCCAGGCCGTGCAGCACCGTGTCGTCGCCGGTGTTGACGATGGCGGTCACGTCCGCGGGCGGGACCACGTCCACGAGCCCGCGGAGGAGGCGGGCGGCGCCGACGCCCCCCGCCAGGACCGCGACGCCTGCCATTAGGCGATGCCCTTGAGCTTCCCCTCGAGCAGGGCGAGGTCGGCGTCGACCATGAGGTTCACCAACTCCTCGAACGTGGTCTTGGGCTTCCAACCCAACCGCCCGCGAGCCTTGGCGGCGTCGCCCACCAGCAGGTCGACCTCGGCCGGGCGGAAGAAGCGCTCGTCGACCACCACGTACTTCTCCCAGTCGAGCCCGACGCGGTCGAACGCCAGCTCGCAGAACTCCCGCACCGAGTGGGTCTCGCCGGTGGCGATCACGTAGTCATCGGGCGTGTCCTGCTGGAGCATCCGCCACATGGCCTCCACGTAATCGCCGGCGTAGCCCCAGTCGCGCTTCGAGTCGAGGTTGCCCATCCGCAACTCGTTGGACAGGCCCAGCTTGATGCGTGCGGCGCCGTGGGAGATCTTCCTGGTCGAGAACTCCAGACCCCGGCGCGGCCCCTCGTGGTTGAACAGGATTCCGCTGGTGGCGTGGAGGTCGTAGGACTCGCGGTAGTTCACCGTGATCCAGTGGCCGTAGACCTTGGCGACGCCGTAGGGGGAGCGGGGGTAGAACGGCGTCGACTCACGCTGGGGCGTCTGGACCACCTTGCCGAACATCTCGCTCGACGACGCCTGGTAGAAGCGGATCGCGGGGTCGATCGTGCGGATCGCGTCGAGCATCCGGGTGACGCCGATCGCGGTGAACTCACCGGTCAGCACCGGCTGCTGCCACGATGTGGGCACGAACGATTGGGCCGCCAGGTTGTAGACCTCGTCGGGCTGGTGGTCCTGGAGGATCGTGAGCACCGACACCTGGTCGAGCAGGTCGCCGTGCACGAAGGTGATGCGGTCCTGGAGGTGGCCGATCCGCTCCCAATTGACCGTGCTGGTGCGCCGGACCATGCCCAGGACCTCGTAACCCTTGTCCAGCAGCAGCTCGGCCAAGTGGGAACCGTCCTGGCCGGTGATGCCGGTGACGAGCGCTCGCTTGGTCACGATGCCATGTCCTCCATAGCGGGATCGGCCAGGTTGTCAGCCCCTGAGGCGCGATCGCCAGTCGGCAAGCACATCGGCGAGGGTCTGTTCGAGGGGGATAGTCGGGGACCAGCCGGTGGTGCGGGCGAGGCGGGTGTTGTCTCCCACCAGCACCGGGATGTCCACCGGGCGTTGCAGCAGCGGATCGCTCACCAGCCGCATCGGTCGCTCGGCCATCGCGAGGAGGACGTCGGCGATCTCCTTGACGGACACGGCCCGGCCGCGGCAGACGTTGTAGACCTCGCCCGGCTCGCCGTGCTCGATCAGCAGCCGGTAGGCGCGCACGACGTCGCGGACATCGGTCACGTCCCGCCGCGGTGCCGTGTTGCCGATCGGCACCTCGTCACCGCCGTCGCGCTCGTTGCGGGCGATGCGCGCCGCCAGCGACGGGGCGACGAATCGGTCGGTCTGGCCGGGACCGAGGTGGTTGAAGGCCCGCACTCGCACCACGGGCAACCGGTGCCCGAGCCAGGCCTGCTGGGCCAGGGCATCTGCGGCCACCTTGGAGGCGGCGTAGGGGGACACTGGCCTCAACGGTTGCTCCTCGCCGAGGGGTAGCTCGTCCTCGGTGACCCGCCCGTAGACGTCCGCGCTGCTCACGGCCAGGACCCGCTCGGCGCCGGCCTCGCGACTGGCCTCGAGCACGTTGAGCGTGCCCACGGCGTTGGCGAGGAACGTCTCGTGCGGCGTCTCCCAGCTGCCGCCGACGTCGGCGGCGCCGGCGAGGTGGTAGACGGCGGTCGGCTTGGCGGCGATCACCGCCTCGGTGATCTCGGGCGGGTCGATGATGTCGATGCCGTCGACGGTGCGCTCCAGCTGGGTCACCTCGTCTCCGCATTCCTCGAGGTGGCGCACCAGGTGGACACCCACGAAGCCCCCGGCTCCGGTGACGAGCGCTCTCACGGGCGGTCATCGTAGGTGGTCGTCAGTGGGCGGCCGCGACCCGGCGCAGCAGGGCAGCGCAGCGCTCGGCGGTCGTGTCCCAGCTGAGCCGGGCCACCGCCTCGCGGCCGCGGGCCACCAGCGCCCGGCGGTGGTCGTCGTCGTCCAGCACCCGCGCCAGGCCGGCAGCCAGGGCCTCGGCATCGCCGACGGGCACGAGGTCGGCCCCGGACCCCACGACCTCGGGAAGGGATCCGGTCTCCGTGGCCACGACGGGCACATCCGCGCTCATCGCCTCGAGCGGCGGGAGACCGAAGCCCTCGTAGATCGACGGGTAGGCGTAGACCGACGCGCCACGCAGCAGTGCCTCGCGGTCGTGGTCGGAGACCCAGCCCAGGCGCACGATCCGTGCCCGGTGCCGCGAGCCGCGGATCGCGTGGTCGAGTGCCTCCGCCCCCCAGCCGTCCTGCCCCGCCAGCACCAGCCGGACGTCGGGGTCATCATCGCCGACCAGTCCGAAGGCCCGCACCAGGGTGGGTAGGTCCTTGCGCGGTTCGACCGTGCCCACGGCCAGGACATAGCGGTCACACCCCACCAGCCGCGGCCCCGCGCTGGCGTCGCCCGGCGCCACTGGACGGACGCCCAGGGGAATGGTGACGACCCGGTCCGGATCGACCCGGAAGTGGTCGGTCACCTCGTTCCGCACGAACGACGACGGCGTTTGCACCCATGCGCCCCGATCGAGCGCCCGCTGGATCAACCGCGGGTAGGCGAGCGTGTCGGCCGTTGCCAGCCGGGGGAAGTGCACGGTGGTGAGATCGTGGACGGCGACGAGAGCCGCCGCCCGTGTGGGCGGCACCACGTAGTTCGGGCCCCAGACGACGTCGTGCCGGCCGATCCACAGGTCGATGCGCGGGTGGTCGGCACGCTTCCACAGCGCCCGCAGCGGCCGGGCGGCCATGGGGCGGTCCACGACGGCGACGTTCGGCGGCACGGCCGACGACAGGCGCCCGCGCCCCCGCCACGTCACCGCGAACGCCGTCAACGCCAGGTCGTCACGGCTCGCCAGCCGCCGAGTCGTCTCGATCGCGAACACGCCCACGCCGGTCTGGGCCGTGAGCAGCGACGTCAGATCGACGGCGACGCGCAGCACGTCAGGGTTTCGACTTCTTCAAGGCGTTCCGGAGCGCCCGTTTGAGCTGTTGCCGTTGCACCTGCAGGTGCTGGAACCCGAGGATCCCCAGGCCCACGGCCGTGTACACGGTGTTCTCGACCGTCCTCGAGATGTCGTCGGTGGAAAGGCGCGGCACGCCGCGGAGGCTAGTGGACCCTCGCGGAAGTCCCGGATGCGGTTCTGGGGGTCCGCGGCTGCCGACAGGCCCTTGGCTACCCTCCGCGTCGTCGTGGAACCGGAGGAGCAACCGCTCGCCTCCCCACCGGTGCTGGCGGTCGTGGTCACGCACGGACGGCACGCCAACCGGTTCGAAGACCTGCTGGGGGCGCTCGCCGAGCAGGACTATCCCCGGCTGTCCGCGCTGGTTATCGACGCCGCCGTGACCGACGACCTCACCGACCGCGTGTGTGAGGTGCTTCCCACGGCGCGGGTGTTGCGCCTCGCCCGCCCCGAGGGCTTCGGAAGGGCCGCCAACCATGTCCTCGACCCTGACCGGCCCCGTGCCCGCCGCTCCGAGTTCTTCGTGTTCTGCCACGACGACGTGCTCCCGGATGCGGGGGCGGTGGCGGCCCTGGTCGAGGCCGCCATCGAATGGGACGCCGACGTGGTCGGGCCCAAGTTCGTGGCCCAGGACGACCCCCGCCGCCTGCTGCACGTCGGCCTTGGCGTGGATCGGGTGGGAACCACCATGCCGCTCGTCGAGCCGCGCGAGCTCGACCAGGGCCAGCACGACGGCGTGCGGGAGGTCTTCGCTTTCCCCGCCGGGTTCACGTTGGTGCGGGCGGACCGCTTCGCCGCGCTCGCAGGTTTCGACGACACGCTGGATTCGCCGGACGACGATCTCATCCTGTGCTGGCGCGCCCGGGCCGCGGGCTCACGCGTGCTTGTTGCCACGGACGCCAGGGTGCGGCGCGACGGGCAGTCGTGGGCCGGGGCGCGGAACCAGGCCCGGCACCGCGTACGGGCGCTGCTGAGCTGTTCGAGCCGGCTCGACCTGCTGCGGGTCGTCCCGCAGGCCTTGGCTCTCAGCCTGGCTCAGGCCGTCGGCGGGCTGGTGACCGGTCGGCCCGGGCGCTCCCGCGCCGCCGTTGGCGCCTGGGCGTGGAACCTGCTCCGCCCGTGGTCACTGTGGAAGGCCCGCCGGCGCGTCAACGCGGTGCGGCGGGCGTCGGACCGTGAGGTCCGGCGCCTGCAGGTCCGGGGGCTCATCGGCCCCCGGTTGTGGCTCCGCCGCATGCGCCGCAGCGGGGCGCCGGCCGATGACCCTGCGGCCGTCGGCCTCTCGGCCCGGTCGGCCGGCCAGCCGCTGCCGGCCGATGACGCCGCGCCGGCCGACACCGTCGCGCCCTGGACCCCCGCCACCGCGCTGGTCACCACGGTGCTGGCGGGCGTGGTCCTCTTCGGCAGCCGGCACCTCGTCACCCGTTTCGTGCCGGCCGTTGGTGAGTTCGTCGTCTTCCCGGGGTCCGCTAGCGAGCTGGTGCGCCAGTGGGCGGGCGGGTACCGGTCGGTGGGGTTGGGGACGGACGCCTCGGCGCCGAGCCTCGTGGGGGTGGCGGGCGGGCTGGGCGCAGTGCTGGGCGGCCACCTGGCCATGGCCCGCACGCTGTTGATCGTCGGTCTCCTACCCGTGGGCGTCGTCGGCGCCTACCGGCTGCTCCGTCCGACGGGATCGAAGGCGGCGCCAGTGGCGGCGGCGGTCGCCTACGCCGCGGTTCCGCTGCCCTACAACGGACTCGCCACCGGACGGTGGTCGGTGGCAGCGGCGTACGCCGCCTGTCCCTGGCTGCTCGGCCGTCTGGCCCAGGCTTCGCGCACGATGCCGTTCTCGCCCGACGGCCCGCTGCCCACCGTGCGCCGGCCGTTGTGGCAAGAGGCGGTCGCCACCGGGACCGTGACCGCGCTGGCCGCCGTGCTGTTCCCACAAGCGCCCGCGTTGCTGTTGCTGGTGGGCGGCGCACTGGCGCTGGGCACGCTGTCGGCCTTCGAGCACCGTGGCACCGGGCGCATGCTGGCGGTGTCGGTCGGGGCGGCGCTGGTGGCGGCGCTCCTGCACCTTCCGGCCCTGGTCGACCTGCTCCGGTCGCGGGCGGCGGCGGATGCCTGGATGGGCCTCGAACGACCCGCCGGTGCCCTATCGGCGCTCGACCTGCTGCGCTTCGACACCGGTCCCATCGGAATCACCCCGCTGGGCTTCTGCTTGGCCGGGGCCGCGGCGCTGCCGCTGCTGATCGGGCGCGACTGGAGGCTGGGCTGGGCCGTGCGTGCCTGGACGGTGGCCGTGGCGTGCTGGGTGCTGGTGTGGGCGCAGGAGCAGGGACACATCGACGTGCGGCTGCCGGAGCCGGGGGTCTTGATGGCACCCGCCGCCGCGGCCCTGGCGTTCGCCGTCGCCCTCGGTGTGGCGGCCATCGAGTTGGACGTCGGGGGTCGGGCCCGGCCGGAGCAGCCGTGGGAGCGGGTGGCCCGGCGCTTCCGTTTCCGCCGGCTGGTGTCGGCGCTCGGTGTGCTGGCGCTGGCGGCGGCGACCGCGCCGGTCGTGGTGGCGTCGATGGACGGCTGGTGGCACATGCCCCGGGGCCAGTTCCACGGTCTGATGGGCCCGGTCGATGCCGCCCTGAGCGCCGAACCCTCGCGGGTGCTGTGGGTGGGTGATCCCGCGGTGCTGCCGGGCGGCCAGGCCTGGGGGCTCGAGGATGGGCTCTCGTACACGGCGACGGAGGCGGCCACGCCCGGCGTCGCCGATCTGTGGCCGGCGACGGGCCTCGGGTCGAGCGGACGCCTGGGCGAGGCGCTCGGGCTGGCCAGCGGGGGCCAGACCAGCAGGTTGGGACGGGTGCTGGCGCCGATGGGCGTGCAGTACGTGGCGGTCCCCCGGGCGTTGGCGCCGGCGAGCGCGGTGGAGGGGGGCGACCGCCCTTCCAACGAGCTCGGGCCGGCGGGGCTGGCGTCGGCGGGCGCGGTCGATCGGTTGATCGAGGCCCTCGACGGGCAGCTCGACCTCGAGCAGATCGCGGTCGACGACGCCTTGGCGCTGTACCGCAACGTCGCCTTCGCGCCCCTGAGGGCCACCGGCATCGACCCGTCGGCCTTCGCGGAGACGTCGGTGGCCGCGATGCAGCACGTCGACCTCTCGGCGGCATCACCGGTGCTGCCGGAGTCGGACGGCGACGGCCGCAGCTCGCGCGGCCCGGTCCCGGCGGGGGACACGGTGGTGCAGGCATCGTCGGCGTCGCACCGCTGGGTGCTCGAGGTCGATGGCCACCGAGCGGAGCGCCGGGACGCCTACGGCTGGGCCGATGCCTTCGTGACCCCCGACGGTGCCGACGGCGCCGAGGCCGTGCTCGCCTACCGCACTCCGCCGGTCCGCCACGTCCTGGTCGCCGTGCAGGCTGCGCTGTGGTTGTTGGCGCTCGTGGTGGCGCTGCGCATGCGGTTCGGAGCGGAGCCGCCGTCCGTGCCGCCGTCCCGCCCGGACGCGGCCGATGGCGCCGCCGGCGATCCCGGCGAGGGCCAGGCGGGACATGACGAGCGGGCGCCCGAGGCCGCACCGCCTCCCGAGGGCGAGCCGGTGCCGGCGGGGGCGGGGGCGTCGACGTGAGGCGCCCACGGCTGCGGCGCCGGTCGCCACGACTGCTGTTCATCGCGTTCCTGGCGGCGACGATCGGCGCCGCCGTGTGGCAGGCCCGCATCGACGAGGGTGGGGGAGCGGCGCTGGTGGGAACCGGCGACGACGCTTTGGCCGCGACGGCGTTGAACGTGATGCCGGGGATGGCGAGCCACGACGGCTTGGCGTCGACCTGGTACTGCGCGGCGGGAACCGGCGACGAGGGCGGGATGGCCGATCACACCGTGACCATCCTCAATCCCGGCGTGCGCAGCCTCCATGCGACGGTGACCGTGTACGGAGGCGTGCTCGCGTCGTCGTCACCGACCACCGCGGAGCCGCCGGCGCCAGCGGCCGCGCCTCAGGGCGCACTGGTGCCCGCGGTCCGCGAGATCCGGCTACCGCCCCACGACCGGGTCGAGCTGCGGCTGGGGGACGTCATGGCTGCGCCACTGGTGGCGGCGCTCATCGAGGCGAAGGGCGGTGCCGTGGCCGTCGAGCACCGCGTCGCCGGTCCTCACGGCGTCGATGTGGGCCCCTGCAGCTCGGCCACCGCGCCGGTGTGGCACCTGGCCTTGGGCACCACCACGCGTGACGCCCGCGAGGTGGTCGTGCTGTTCAACCCGTTCCCCACGGATGCCATCGTCGACGTCAGCTTCGACACCGATGACGGACCCCGCGAACCGGTGCGCTTCCAGGGTTTCCCGGTGGCGGCGGGCAGCGTCGTGGGGGTCGACGTCGGCGACGACGTCGCCCGCGAGGCTCAGGTCTCGGCCACGCTGCGGGCTCGGACCGGGCGGGTGATCGTCGAGCGCCTGCAGGAGTTCGACGGCAGCCTTGGCCCCGAGGGCCTCGCCGTGGCGATGGGGGTGCCGGGGGCGTCGCTGGCCTGGGCGTTCGCCGACGGCGCGGTCGACGATGGCCGCACCGAGCGGATCGTCATCTACAACCCGAGCGACGGGCGCGCCGAGGTCGAGGTGAGCGTCCTCGCCACGACCGACGAGCCGGCGCCGGAGCCACAGCCCTTTCGATTGAGCGTCAGGGCCGGGGCTTTCACGGTCGTCGACTACGGCGCGGAGGAGCGGATAGCCGCCGGCGTCGGGCACGCCACCTTGGTGCGCTCCACCAACGGCGTACCGGTCGTGGCCGAGCGGGCCCTGACGCAGTCGGTGGAGCCGGACGACGACGACGGCGGTGACGAACGGACCGCTGACATCGCGGCCGGACCGGGCGCGGCGCTGGCGGCGACCCGGTGGGCGTTCCCGTCTTCGGTGGATGGCGATGAGGCGGCGGCGGAGTTCGTGGTGTTCAACCCCGACCGCGTGCGGTCGGTTCGGGTGACGCTGGTCGCCGTCGGCGGCGGGCGGGAGAGCCCGGCGGGAGGCGCCCGGGACGTGGCGGTGGCGCCCCGTGAGCGGGTCACGTTCGTAGGTGACGCGGTCCCCGGGGGTGGGTGGTCGTGGCTGGTCGACGCGGACGGGCCCGTCGTAGCCGAGCGGACGGTGGTGGGACGGGACGGCCTCCGGCTGGCGACCGGCCCCGGACTCCCGAGCGCGGAGGGCGCGGTTCCGCTGCGGGAGCTGCTGGGCGGCTGACCGGCGTCCCAAGGCCCATCTCAAGCTGCATCGGCTCCGGGCCAACGATCCAGTCTCCGGAAGCCGAGGTTGGATCGGTCGAGGGCCGAGGTGCGACCATCGGGGAGTGGAGCGCGTGGTCCTGGTCGTGCTGCTGGCGGTGGCGGCCGTCGCGGTGGCGCTGCTGATCGAGCGCCGCCGTCGTCCGCCGGCACCCACGAACCTGCGCCACTCGCTGCCCGAGCAGCTCGACCGGCGCGACTTCGAACGCCCCGACGCCCCCTGGCTGGTGGCGGTGTTCACGTCGGCGACGTGCGACACCTGCGGCGGCGTCTGGGACAAGGCCAGGCTCCTGGCGAGCGACGAGGTGATCGTGCAGGACATCGAGGCCGCGGCCGCCCGCGAGGTCCATCGCAAGTACGCCATCGACGCCGTCCCCGCGGTGGTGATCGCCGACGGGTCGGGTGCGGTTCGGGCCGGGTTCCTCGGTCCCGTCACCGCCACCGATCTCTGGGCCACGGTTGCGGAGCTGCGGGCCCCGGGCACCCTCCCCGCCGAGGGCTGCGACCACGGGCTGTCCCGGCAGGCCGGCGCCGATCCCGCCGCCTGACCCTCACTGGATCGGGCTGCGGGCCACGGCGGGGGGTTCGCGTCCGGCCAGGAGCCAGCCCGCAAGTCCGGCGACGAGGGGCAGGCCCACCCCGATGGCGAGGAGCTGCGGCACCGGGACCCGGGCCAGGGCGCCGATGTCCGTCCGGTAGCCGGCCGCCAGCCCTGCGTAGGCACCGGCGGTGCCGAGGGCCGCGCCGAGCAGGGCGAGCGTGCAGGTGGTGGCGGCGGTGATCGTGCGCCGCGCCCCGCTCGGGGCGCCGGTGGCCGCAAGTGTCCGCAGGTCGCCGGCGGCCTCACTCCGCACCAACCCGACGGTCATGGCGACGATGGCAAGCGCCAACAGGATCCCCACCACCGTGGCCCCCGAGCGCAGCACCGGCAGCTGGCGCTCGTCGTGTCGGGTCTCGACGGTGAGGCCGGCCTCGGCGGCGATGTGCCGCAGGTCGGCGCGCTGCGCCGCGGTCAGGGGTTGGGAGCCCTCGACCAGCCACCCCGCCCGCATCGGCTCCCAGCCGTGGCGCCGCATCGCCTCCTGCGTGATCAGCGTGATCGGCGCCGAGGAGTACGCCGGGACGTCGAGCCGCTCGACATTGCCGGCGAGCTGGGGACGGGACCGCTCGACCCCCGTGGAGACGAGAAGCTCGCCGCTCCTGGCGGTGAAGAAGTCGGTGCTCGGGTCGACCGCACCGGGATCGATGCCGTAGTGCTCGAGCAACTCGGGCGTGGCGACGTAGGCGACGCCGACCCGGAGGGTGTCCTCGTTGACGGGGAAGTCGAGGGAGACGGCCCAGCGTCCGCCTTCCTCGCCCTCGAACTGGTCCGGGCCCCCCGCTTCCGGATCCACCGCCATGTCGAGTGGGAACGCTTCCGCGTTGCCGGCCGCGGCGGCCATCCGCTCGACCCGGGCGTCGAGGCGGCGGATCTCGTCGGCCGTCCGCTCGGGGACGAGCGCCACGTCGGTGGGTCCGCCGCGGATGCTCACAAGGGCCTGGCGGTCGGAGAGGTTGCCTTCGTCCGCAGGGCGCTCAGCTGCGGCGGCGGCGATGACGACGGCCACCGGGATCCCCAGAGCCAGGCTGATGGCGGCCAGGGCCGCTCCCGACCGTGCCTGGTAGCGGGCGAGGTCGCGCACTGCGAGCCGGGCGGCGAACGGCAGGCGCCGCGCCCAACGGGCCGGTGCCCGCACCGCGAGCGGGCTGACCAGCAGGAGGGCGACCGGCACCGCGACGACGCCGACTATGACGAGGAGCGCGTTGGACCGGTCGTGGGGGACATCGATGCCCATCGCGAGGCAGGTCAGCCCGACCGCCAGGACGACCCCAGCCAGCAGCGCCGATCGGCGGGCCGGCGTCGGTCGTGGCGGGCGGCCCGAGAGCGCCTCGGTGACGGGGATGCGGGACACCGCCCGGGACGGCCACCACGCGGCGGCGCTGGCCGTGGTGATGGCCAGCAGCGAACCGGCGGCGACGAGCCACCAGGGAAGGGCGAAGCGGTCGATCCGGTGGTCCACGACCGACTCGAGCCGGGGGGCGGCCACGGCCCAGGCCGCGAGCCCCGCCACAGTCCCCGCGGCCGCGGCGGTGACACCCACGACGACGCCGTTCGCCACCATGGCGATGCGAAGGTGCCGCTCGGTGGCGCCGACGGCGGCCAGCATGCCGAGTTGCTGCAGGCGCCGGTGGGCGATGACGACGAAGCCGGCCGCCGCGACCAGGCACACGAGCACCATGGCGACGCCGGCGACCGCCAGGGCCGCCGCCGCCGCGGTGCCGCTCTCGGTCTGTCCCCGGCTCGCGAACCTGGTGGCGGTGGCGAGGTCCCAGAACGAGGGCGGGACGTCCCCGTGCGGCCGCACCAGGAGCGTGACCGACTGAGGTGGCGGCCCGGCCGAGGGGTGGATCAGCGCGAACTCGTCGCCCAGATCGCTCGGGTTCTCCACCACACCGACGACGGTCCACGCCGTGCCGCCGAGGGTGATGTGGGCGCCGACATCGGCGCCGAGGTCGGCGGCCACCGAGTCCGTGAGCGCGACCTCGCCGGCTCCGGCGGGATAGCGACCCTCTCGCAGCCCGAGCATCGGGCCGCTGTAGGGGCCCTCCGGGTCCTGCGCCCGCAGCTCGACCCGTTCGGCCGACCCGGGGACGGCCACGTCCCGCCGAGCGATGGTGTCGACGGTGCCGAACTGCGCCTCGACTTCGGCGACGTCGGAGTGCATCGCCTCCGGATCGGACCCGTCCAGCTCGACGAGCAGGTCGGCGGTGCCGAACTCGCCGGCGCGCAGCGGCGCGGCGTGGTAGCCAGCCGCCGCGCCGGCGACGGACAGTGCGACGGCGAGCGTGATCAGCACCAGCACCAGGAGCTGTTGCCGCCACTCCCGCCGGAACATCCGCAGTGTCCAGCGGACCACGACGCGGCGCGCCGCTGTGTTCACAGGGCGGCGCGTAAGCGATGCCACGGTCATCGCACCGGGCCGGGTGCGAGCAGCGACTCCGGGCCGGGAGGCGGTGCCGTGTGGTCGACGATGCGACCGTCGCGCAGGAACACGACCCGGTCGGCCCATGCCGCCAACTGGGCGTCGTGGGTGACGACGACCCCGGCCACACCCGCCTGGCAGGCGGTGCGGAGCACGCGCATCACCCCCTCGCCGTTCACCGAGTCGAGGGCGCCGGTCGGCTCGTCGGCGAGCACCAGGTGGCGGTCTCCGACGACGGCACGGGCGATCGCGACCCGTTGGCGCTCTCCTCCCGACAGGTCGTCGGGAAATCGGGCGGCCTTGTCTGCGACGTCGAGCTGGTCGAGCGCGGCCATCGCCGCCGATCGGGCGGCCCTGGCGCCCACGCCGTCGAGCTCGAGCGGGAGCGAGACGTTCTCGGCGGCGGTGAGTCCGGCCAGCAGGTTGAAGTCCTGAAAGACGTAGCCGATGGAGCGGCGCCGCATCCGGGCGCGCTCGTTGCGCGACAGCGTCGACACCGGGGACCCGTCGATCACCACGTCGCCCCGCGTCGCATCCTCGAGCGTCCCGGAGATCGTCAGGAGCGTGCTCTTGCCCGATCCGCTCGGCCCCATGATCGCCACCAGCTCACCGCCGGCGACATCCAGGTCGATCCGGCTCAGGGCGTGGACCTCAGCGGGGCCCGACCCGTAGACCTTCGACACCTGCTGGAGCTCGAGGACCATCATCGCCGGGCCCCGACTTCAGTGTCCGGATCGGCGGAACCGGTGTCCTGGTGCACCGGGCCCGGCAGGGCGTGCGACGTCCGGTAGGTGGGGGTGCGCCGCAGTCGGGCGTCGGCGGCGTCCAGCCACCGGACGGTGCCTTCGAGCCGGAACAACTCGGCGTCGGCCACGAGCGCAAGGGCATTGTCGTCGGCTGGGGCCTCGGCCTTGAGCCGGGTATAGCGCTGCATCGCCTCCACCAGGCGCCGTCGGTGGACCTGCACCACCTCGTGCACGTCGACTCCGGGGAGCCGGGCGGCGACGAGCACCTTGATGACGAGCTCGTCTCGTGGCGGCGCGGTGTCCGACGGGGTACGCAACCAATCGTCGAGCTCACGGCCGCCGGCGGCGGTGATGCGGAAGTCCTTCTGGGGGCCCTCGCCTTCACCGTCCGACTCGACCAGCCCGTCGCGCTCGAGGCGCTGGAGCGTCGTGTACACCTGGCCGACGTTGAGCGGCCAGACCTCGCCGGTCCGGGCCTCGAATTCCTGCCTTAGTTGCAGGCCGTACTTGGGGCCCTCACTGAGCAGGGCCAACAGGGCATGTCGAACGCTCATGGTTCGACTGATCCGCTTAGCATACCTAGTAGTATACTCGGTATATCAGTCGAGGGCAAGGGCGGGCGTGAGGTGTGGCGATCGCCGCTCAGGTGGGCGGGGCGGGCGGCGGCGGATAGGGCGGCCGTGAGCCGCCGACCATCGCGTCGCCCGTCGCGGGCCCCGGGGCGGTGGGGGCCGGCGCGTCCGGGCCTCGGTCGGGCCCGATCTCGATGCCGCCTTCGCGGGCGGACACCGGAGGGGCCGGGGGCACCTCGCCGCCGTCGCCGTTGGCGGCCACCTTGATGAGCCGGGTCACCTCGGTGCCGTCGATCGTCTCGTGTTCGAGCAGCGCCCGGGCGACCAGGTCGAGGCCCTTGCGGTGCTGCCGCAGCGTCTCGCGGCAGCGCTCCTCCTGGACCCGCAGGATGCGCTCGGTCTCCTCGTCGATCACCCTGGCGGTCTCGTCGGAGTAGTCGCGGGTGTGGATCAGGTCCTCGCCCAGGAACACCTGGCCCGACGAGCCCCACGCCATGGGTCCCACCCGAGTCGACATGCCCCACTCACTGACCATCTTTCGCGCCAGCTCGGTCGAGCCGACCAGGTCGTTGTTGGCACCGGTGGAGATGACCCCGAACACCAGCTCCTCGGCGACCCTGCCACCCATGCGCACCACCAGGCTGTCCTCGATGTAGTCCTGGCGGTAGATGTGCTTCTCGTCGACGGGTAGCTGCTGGGTCACGCCCAGGGCCATGCCGATGGGCAGGATCGTCACCTTGTGGACCGGGTCGGCGTTGGGCAGCACCGCAGCGCACACGGCGTGGCCCGCCTCGTGGTAGGCGATGACCTCCTTCTCGGCCTCGGACAGCGCCATCGAGTCGCGCCTCAGCCCCATGAGCACCCGGTCGCGCGCCTGCTCGAAGTCGGAGTTGCGGATCTCGTCGGACCCGTCGCGCACGGCGAACAGCGCGGCCTCGTTCACCAGGTTGGCCAGGTCGGCGCCGCTCATCCCCGGCGTGCCCCGGGCCACGACGTCGAGGTCGACGTCCGCCGCCAGGCGCTTCGACTTGCAGTGGACGTCGAGGATGGCCCGGCGCTCGTCGATCTCCGGCAGCGGCACCACCACCTGGCGATCGAACCGGCCGGGGCGCAGCAGGGCGGGGTCGAGGATGTCGGGCCGGTTGGTGGCCGCCATCATCACGATCCCCTCGGTGGCCTCGAAGCCGTCCATCTCCGACAGCATCTGGTTGAGGGTCTGCTCACGCTCGTCGTGGCCGCCGCCGAGCCCGGCACCCCGCTTGCGGCCGATGGAGTCGATCTCGTCGACGAAGATGATGGCCCGGCCCAGCTTGCGGGCGTTCTGGAACAGGTCTCGCACCCGGCTGGCACCGACACCCACGAACATCTCCATGAAGTCGGAGCCGGTGACCGACAGGAACGGCACCCCGGCCTCCCCGGCCACGGCCCGGGCGATCAGGGTCTTGCCGGTGCCCGGCGGGCCGACGAGGAGCACGCCCTTGGGGATGCGGGCGCCGATCTCGGCGAAGCGCTCGGGGTGCTTAAGGAAGTCGACGACCTCGGTGATTTCCTGCTTGACGCCCCCGTAGCCGGCGACGTCGGCGAACGTGGTGCCCGGCCGCTCGGTGGTGTACGTCTTGGCCCGGCTGCGGCCGATGGACATGATGCCGCCCATCTGACTGGCCGCCCGCCGCTGCATCAGCCAGAAGATGCCGACGAACAGCGCCAGGGGCACGAGCAACGGCAGCAGCGCCGTTAACCACGAGCCGCCGGGCGTGTCGAACTTCACCTGGACGTCGTGCTCGCGGAAGAGCGCCCGGTCGTCCTCGCTCGGCTCGAGCGGCCCGTTGCTCTGGAACTCGGTCTTGTCCTTCAGCTCGCCCGTGATGGAGCCGTCGTTGTTGTCCCAGGTGATCTCCTGGACCTGGTCCTGCTGCACCTTGGCGAGGAGGTCGGAGTAGTCGATCTCCTTGCGGCTGGTGCGGTTCATGAAGGTGGGCAGGATCAGCACCGCCAGGACCACGCCGGCCAGCACCCAGATCGACCATCGCGGGAGCGACTCGCGGCCACCCGTGCCCGTGCCGCGCGGCGACCGGCCCGACGAGGGGGGCGGCGGCGGGGGCGGCGACTGCTGGCTCATGGCTGCCAGGATACGGGTGGTCGGAGGCACTGGTGCGATCAGCGCCATCCGGGCGCGTGAGTTGGGGCGAATCACCGGCGTGCCCGGATAGCTTGTGCCCGCATGAGTCGCGCCTGCGCCCGGCCCGGATGTGGCGAGAATGCCGCGGCCACGTTCACGTACGACTACCGGGCGCGAACTACGTGGCTGGACCGCCTGGCGGCCGAGGCGCATCCCATGTCGTACGACCTGTGCAAGCTCCACGCCGACGCGCTGTCGGTGCCGCGTGGCTGGCGGCTCGAGGATCGCCGCGACACGACCCCGTACGGCGCGTCGCTTGCCTCCTGACCGCGCGATGGCGGGCTCCCGGCCACGCCGTAGCCTGTTCCGGTGCCCGACCCCGAGCCCACGGTGACCGCGCCCGAACGGCGGGCCGAGGTTCGCTGGGGCCTCGGCGACGCCGCGCTCGGCTGGGTGCTCGGCTTGGTGGGTGGCGCCATCGCTTCCGGCATCGTGCTGGCTATCAACGACGCCAACGATCTCGAGGACCTGTCGCTCGGCTGGGTGGCCGTTGCCCAGCTCGGGCTGTGGTTCGGCCTGCTCGGCGTGCCGCTGGCGGCGGCAAGGTTCAAGGGCAACGGGCCGGTACGGGACTACGGCTTCCGCATCCTCGGTCGGGATGTGCCCGTCGGCCTCATCGTGGGTTTCGTTTCCCAGTGGGCGATCGTCTGGCTCGTCTATCTGCCGCTGCAGCTGTTCACGGACATCTCGAGCAGCGAGATCTCGGAGCCGGCCCGGGAGATGACCGATAGGGCGAGCAACGTCGTCGGTGTGGTCCTACTCGTGGTGATCGTCGGCATCGGGGCGCCGATCGTCGAGGAGATCTTCTACCGCGGGTTGCTACAGCGGGCCCTGATCCGGCGAGTGGGCGAGCCGCTCGGGGTGGGCGGCGCGGCGCTGGCGTTCGCGGTGTCGCACTTTGAGCCGTTGCAGCTGCCGGCGCTGTTTCTGTTCGGCATAGTGCTCGGGGTCGTCGCGCAGCACTACGGCCGGCTCGGTCCTGCGATCGTCGCGCACATGGTCTTCAACCTCGCGGCGCTCGTGTCCCTCCTGGTGGCCGACTGATGGCGTCGGAGACCGAGGAGCTGCGGCCCGGGCGCCGGGACGGCGCCAACCTCGTCGACGATGCCGACGTCGAGGATGTCGGCGTCGTCGAAGACGTCGACGATGCCGACGAGCCGCTCGGATACGACGACCTCGACGAGTTCGACCGGCAGGCCTATGCCCGGCGCCGGAGGATGATCCGCTGGGGCGTGGACATCACGGTGCTGGCGGCGTGCGTCGTGTTCGTCGTGCTGCAACTGCAACCCGGGCTCCTGGTCCGGAACACGACGCCGTCGGGTGGGGACATGGGTGCCCACGTATGGGCACCTGCCTACCTGCGCGACCACCTGCTGCCCAGCCTGCAGCTCGCCGGGTGGGCCCCCGACTGGTACGCGGGGTTCCCGGCCTTCCAGTTCTACATGGTGGTGCCGTCGCTGCTGATCGTGGTGCTGGACGCCGGGATCCACGGATGGCCGGCGCTGCTGCCGGCGGGCGCCGGGGTCGGCTTCGTCGCCCTGGCGGTGTGGCGACGCCACGAGCCCCGCGTGCGCAACCTGTTCATCGCCGCCGCCGTGCTGGCGTTCGCGCTGGTGGGGTTGCCCTACGGGGTGGCGTTCAAGCTGGTGACCGTGAGCGGGGTGGTGACGCTGCCGCTGGCGGTGTACGCGTTCGGGCGTCTGGCGGGGGCCCGGTTCCCGACGCCGGCGGTGATGGCGGTGGCGACGCTGCCGTTCCTCTTCTATCGCGGCTTCACCATCTACGGCGGCAACGTGGCCTCGACGCTGGCGGGGGAGTTCGCCTTCTCGATGGCCCTGAGCCTGGGGATCCTGTACGTGGGCGTCATGCTCCGGGGCCTGCGCACCGGCGAGCACCGGGCGCTGGCCGCCGTGCTGCTGGCCCTGACCGGGCTGTGCCACCTCATCCCCGCCTTCTGGGTGCTGGTCGCGACCGCGGTGGCGGTCCTGGTGCGGTTCCGGCGCTCGACGGCGCCGCTCACGCCCGGCCTCCCGCTCATCGGCGGCGGTGCCGTCCTGGCGCTCGCCGGCCTGGGGCTCGGCGCCCCCGCCGAGACCGGGCCGCTGGCGCTGACCGGCCTCGGCGTGTTGCTGGCGCTCGCCGGCCTGTGGCTGCTGTCGGAGAGCGTGCGCTGGCTGGCACCGACGGTGGTGGTCGGTGGCCTGCTGTCGGCCTTCTGGGTGGCGCCGTTCTACCTCCGGCGCGCCTACCTCAACGACATGGGGTGGGAGAAGCTGCCCTACGCCGACGAGCAGCTCTCGCGCTTCCGGGAGTGGTTGCAACTCCTCTTCCCCTACCGCACGCCGGACATCGACCTCCGCTGGGTGTTCGCGCTCGCCCTGGTGGGCGCGGTGCTCAGCGTGGCGTTGCGGGTGCGGATCGGCATCTTCCTGCTGATCCTCACCGTCCTGGTGGGGATCGCCTTCATCGTGATGCCAGAGGGCCGCCTGTGGAACGGGCGGCTCCTGCCCTTCTACTACCTGACCGCCATGCTGCTGGCCGCGGTCGCGGTCGCAGAGACGATTCGCACGGTCATGCAGTTGTCGCGGTCCTACCGGCGGGAACCCGCCGGCGCGGGCGCGCTCACCGCCCTGGGGTCGCTGGCCGTCGTGCTGGTCGTCGTTGGCCTGCCGCTCGGGGCCCTGCCGTTCAGCGAGCGTGTCGTCGGCACCGACGGCGTCACCACCTCCGGCTACCGCTGGCCGAGCTTCGGCCCGTTGACGGCGACCGGCACCCCGGCGAGCTTCATCACGTCCTGGGCCAAGTGGAACTACACGGGGTACGAGCTCAAGGACTCGTATCGCGAGTACTACGACCTCGTCCGCACCATGCAGCAGGTGGGGAAGGACGAGGGCTGCGGCCGGGCCTTCTGGGAGTACCAACGAGAGCTCGATCGCTACGGGACGCCGATGGCGCTGATGCTGCTGCCGCACTGGACCGACGGCTGCATCGGTTCGATGGAGGGCCTCTACTTCGAGGCCTCGGCGACCACGCCGTTCCACTTCCTGGTGCAGACGGAGTTGTCGACGGCGCCGAGCGCCGCCCAGCGCGACCTGCCCTATGGCGGCTTCGACATCACCAAGGGCGTCGATCACCTCCAGATGATGGGCGTGCGCTACTACATGGCCACCTCCGAAAATGCCGTCAGCCAGGCCCGATCCAACCCCGAGCTCACCGAGATCGCCCGGTCGGGGCAATGGGCCATCTTCGAGGTGGCCGAGAGCGAGGTCGTCCAGCCGCTGGCGAACCAGCCGGCCGTCGTCACCGGTGTCGGCGAGAGCCAGCGGGACTGGGTGGAGGAACCGCGTGACGAGTCGGGCCGCTTCTACGGCCCGGCCGTGCAGTGGTTCACCGACCCCACGTGGTGGGACGTTCCGCTCGCGAGGAGTGGACCCGACGACTGGCAGCGGGTCGCGGTCGGTGAGCATCCCACCGCCGTGCCGCTCGATCCGGTCGAGGTGTCGAACCCGGACATCGACGAGGAGAGCATCTCCTTCGACGTCGATCGGGTGGGCGAACCGGTGCTCGTGAAGATGTCGTACTTCCCCAACTGGCGGGCGTCGGGCGCCGAGGGCCCGTACCGCGTGGCGCCCAACTTCATGGTCGTGATCCCGACCGACACGCACGTCGAGCTCACCTACGGCCGAACCGGCGTCGAGTGGCTGTCGTACGCGCTGACCGCGCTGGGCCTGGTGGGCCTCGTGCTGCTCGTTCGGGCCGGCACCTACCGGTTCCGCTCCCGGGAGCGCGTGCCGTCACCAGAATCGGGGCCGTGAGCGGCAGGATCCGGCGCTTCTCCGCCGTGGCGCTGGTGCCCACGGCGGTGGACGTCGGCTTGCTGGTGCTGTTCCGGCAGGCCTTCGGGTGGATCCTGGTCGTGGCCGACCTCCTGGCGATCGCCGCGGCCAGCGCCCTGTCGTACGTGCTGCATCGGGTCGTCACGTTCCGCAGCGACCCGTACGTCCGCTGGGTCGAGGTGCCGGCCGCCTTCGTCGGCGTCGCCAGCCTGGCCGCCCTGGTCGATGTGACGGTGCTCCGGGGCCTGTACGCCGGCACCGGCTTCTCCTCCACGTCGGCGCTGATCGAGGCCAAGGTGGTGGCCCTGGTGGCGGCGGGCGCCGTGCGCCTCATCGGGTACCGCTGGGTGTTGCTGGGCGAGCTGACCGCGGCCCGGCGGGTTCGGTGGGAGCGACCCGAGCCGCCCGGTGACCTGCGCGTGAGCGTCGTGGTGCCCGCCTACGGCGAGGCCGACCGCATCGGCGAGACCGTGCGCCGGCTGAGCGGTGTGCTCGCCGACATCCAGGGGCCGGGGGGCGGCGAGGTCATCGTGGTCGACGACGGCTCGTCGGACGCCACCGCCGATGCCGCCCTGGCCGCCGGGGCGGACCAGGTCGTGGTCCAGCCCCACAATCGCGGCAAGGGCGCGGCCGTGCGCGCCGGTGTCATGGCCGCGCGCGGCCGGACAATCGCCTTCACCGACGCCGACCTGTCCTACCCACCCGACCAGATCCGTCGGGTCCTGGGCGCCGTCGAGGACGGCTGGGATGTGGCCATCGGTGACCGGCGGCACCCCGACAGCCGGACCCTGGCGCCCCCGCCGCCGCTGCGGGCGCTCGGCAGCCGGATCATCAACTGGCTCGGCTATGCCGTGTTGCTGGGCAGCTACCGCGACACCCAGGGTGGGCTCAAGGGGTTCCGGTCCGACGTGGCCCGGTTCGTGTTCGGCCGCACGCGGGTCGACGGTTTCGCCTTCGACATCGAGGTGCTGCACCTGGTCGAGCGCCACCAGCTGTCGCTGGTCGAGGTACCCGTGGAGGTCGCCAACGCGCGCCGCTCGACGGTGCGGCCCGTCCGGGACGTGGGCCGGCTGCTGGTGGACCTTGCCCGGATCCGCCGCTGGTCGGCCGAGGGCGAGTACGAGGCCCACGGCGATGCCCCCCCGACCCTCGAGGCGACCATCCCGGCGCCCAGCCCAACTATCACAGCCGACTAGCTTGGGGCGCCGCATGGCGGATCTGGACACCGTCTTCAAGGCGTACGACGTCCGGGGGGTCGTCCCCGACCAGATTGACGCGGCGCTCTGCGAGCGGATCGGCGCGGCGTTCGCCCGCTTCGTGCTCGATCACCCGGACGGCCGCAAGCCGAGACGTGTCCTCGTCGCCCGCGACATGCGGGCGACCGGTGTCGAGCTGGCGAGCGCCTTCGCCGAGGGGGTGCAGCGCCAGGGGCTCGACGTGATCGATCTCGGACTCGCCTCGACCGACCTCATGTACTTCGCCGCCGGCTCCCTCGACGCGCCGGGGGCGATGTTCACCGCGTCCCACAACCCGTCCCAGTACAACGGCATCAAGATGTGCCTGGCCGGCGCCCGCCCCATCGGCCAGGACACCGGCCTCGGCGAGATCAAGCGGCTGGTGTCCTCCGGGGTGGCCGCGGCGCCCACGGAAGCGGGCCGCATCGAGCCGGTCAACCTCCTGGACGACTTCGCCAGCCATGTGCGGTCGTTCGTCGACGTCGCCGCCCTGCGGCCCCTGAAGGTGGTCGCCGACACCGCCAACGGCATGGGCGGGTTGGTCGTCCCGAGGGTGTTCGAGGGACTGCCGTTCCAGCTCGACCTGCTCTACGCGGAGCTCGACGGCACGTTCCCGCATCATCCGGCCGATCCCATTCAGCCCCAGAACCTCCGGGACCTCCAGGCCCGGGTGCGCGCCACCGGCGCCGACGTGGGGCTGGCGTTCGACGGTGACGCCGACCGCGTGTTCCTGGTCGACGACCGGGCGGAGCCGCTGTCGGGATCGACCACGACGTCGATCGTGGCCACCGGCATCCTCGAGCGCGAGCCTGGCGCCACCATCCTGTACAACCTCATCTGCTCGAAGGCCGTGCCCGAGGTCATCCGCGAGTACGGCGGCACGCCGGTGCGGACCCGGGTCGGGCACTCGTTCATCAAGCAGGTCATGGCCGAGACCGGTGCCGCGTTCGGCGGCGAGCACTCGGCGCACTACTACTTCCGCGACAACTTCCGCGCCGACTCCGGCAGCATCGCCGCCCTGGTCGTGCTCGAACGGATCTGCAAGGCGGGCGTCCCGCTGTCGGAGCTGCGCCAGCCGTTCGACCGCTACGCCGCGTCCGGCGAGCTCAACACCGCGGTCGACGACCCGGCTGTGGTGATCGACCGGGTGGCGGCCGCCTACGCCGGCGCCCTCCAGGACCGCCTCGATGGCCTCACCGTCGACCTCGGTGACTGGTGGTTCAACCTCCGGCCGTCCAATACCGAGCCGCTGCTGCGGCTGAACCTCGAGGCCCTCGATCGCCCCGCCGTCGACCGCCACGTCGCCGAGGTTCGGGCGCTGATAACAAAAGGATGACCCGCATGACACTCGACCCCCAGCTCCTCGAGATCCTGGCGTGCCCCGAGGACAAAGGCCCGCTGCTGTACTTCGCCGACGAGGACACGCTCTACAACCCCCGCCTCAAGCGGCGCTACGCAATCCGGGACGACATACCGATCATGCTGATCGACGAAGCCGAGACGGTCGACGACGCCGAGCACCAGCGGCTGCTCGCCAAGGCCGACACCGAGGGCATCAAGCCCACCTTCGAGGAGTGAGGCATCGCGGTGGACCTCCTGGACGACGGCGTAGGTGTGCGGTGTCGAACATGGTGTGCGGCGTCCCTGGCCGGCGAGACGTGCGCCCATGTTTGATACCGGGCACCTAATGGACAGCCTCGACATGTTCGGCCTGGCCCGGTCGTTCCCCGAGCAGGTGGCGGCCAGCGTCGATGCCGCCGCGTCGGTCGCGGGGTTGCCGCGGGGCGACGAGATCGACAACGTGATAGCGCTGGGCATGGGCGGCAGCGGCCTTGCCGGAGACGTGGTGACCGCCATCGGCGGGCCCTTCGTGCCCGTGCCCATGCTCGTGTCCAAGGGTTACGCCCCACCGTCGTTCGTCGGTCCTGGCACCCTGTGCTTCGCCGTGTCCTTCTCGGGCGACACCGAAGAGACGATCGGGGCGGCTCAGGCTGCGGCTGCGGCCGGCGCCCGCATGGTGGTGGTGTCGGTCGACGGGCGGCTGGCCGAGCTGGCGCCGGCCTGGCAGGCCCCCCACATCCCGCTGCCCCGTGACATTCCCATGCCCCGGGCCGGGCTGGGTGCGCTGGCGGTCCCCATGCTGCTGGTCCTCGAGCAGGTCGGATTGTTCCCGGGCGCGGCCTCGTGGATCGACGCCGCCGTGACCCGCCTCCGTGTTCGCCGCGACGCCCTGGTCGCCGGCGACCTCGCGCCACGGATCGCCCGCACCATCGGTCGCACGGTGCCCCTGGTCTTCGGCGCCGGTCCCTTGGGCGGCGTGGCGGCGCAGCGCTGGAAGGCGCAGGTCAACGAGAATGCCAAGGCGCCGGCGTTCGCGGCGACGATCCCCGAGCTGTGCCACAACGAGATCTGCGGCTGGGGCCAGCACGGCGACATGACCCGCCAGGTCTTTACGTTGGTCGAGCTCCGCCACGACGAGGAGCACCCCCAGGAGCTGCGCCGCTTCGAGTTGGTCCGGGAGGTGATGGCCGAGGTGGTGCACGACATCGTCGAGGTTCGAGCGGAGGGCGAGGGCCCACTGGCGCAGCTGTTCGACCTCACTCTGGTGGGCGACTTCGTCTCGCTGCACATGGCGGCCCAAGAGGGCATCGACCCGGGGCCAGTCCCGGTGCTCGATGACATGAAGCGCGCGCTGGCGGGCTAGCCCAGACGCCAGCACGGGGTGGCCGGCGACGTCGGGGAGAGCCGGGCGGCGCCGCCCCGCCCGGGGGATCCTCCGCCCACCGCTGGGATCACCACGGCGCCACCCGGCTGTTCGCCGGCTCTGTCCGCCATGAGCCGACGAAAACCGCTGCTCAACTCATCCGGGCCGGTCCGACGCCACCTCCCCGGCGTCCGACAGCCCGACCAGGAAGCGCACCAGCTCGTCCGCATCGCGGAACGGGATTGTGTCGCCCGACCCGATGTGCTCGACCACGCCCCGGAGACCGTGGTTGCCGTCGTCGACGTCGGGGCGAACCTCGGTGGCCGCCCGCCACGCCCGTACCACGAACGTCTCCACAAGCGGGCATCATGCCCGAGCAGATTCGGGCGACCTTCGGCCCCGCTTCAGGCGACATGCCTTCCGCTCATGGTGCCTTCGGCACCGGGCCGCTCGGGCCACGGCCTCGCTGGTCGCTCGGCCTCAGGTAGGGAACGGGGCCGCCTCGACGCCCAGCTCGTCCATGCGGGTGCAGTAGGTACGGTACGAGCGCCGCGCCTCGCCCTGCTGTCCGGCGGCCAGCTGGGACGTGACCAATCCGAGGTGCGCGCCCTCGTCGAAGGCGTCGTACTCCAGGACGCGCAGGTAACAGCGCACGGCGGTGGCGGTGTCGCCGGCCGCGGCGGCATCGTCGGCCAAGGTGCGGGACACCGCCGTGTACGCCGCCCGGGCGCGCTCGCGCGGCGACACCGCCCAGTCCTCGTACGGATCCTCCGGGAACGCGTCGCCAACGTAGGCGGCCTCGGCCTCGGCCAATGCGTCGAGCGCGGCCGGCGACGGCCCGTCCTTGCGATGGGCCAGGGCCAGTCCCGCCACGTCCAGGAAGCGAAGCACGTCGACCTCGACGTGATCGACGTCGAGCCCGAGCGTGTCATTGTCGGCTGCCAAGAACCATCCGGCCGGGTGGACCTTGGCCGGATCGAGCACGGCCCGGGCGGTGCTGAGCGTGACCGACAGGCGGCTGGAGGTGCGTTCGGGCGGCTCGTCGGGCCACAGCAGATCCAGCAGCACGCTGCGATGCACGGGCCCACCGTTCCGTGCGATCAGCATCTTCACCAGGTCACGGGCCTTGCGCGACTTCCACTCCGCCAGCGGCACGGCGTCCCCGTTGCGAAGCACCGCGAAGCCGCCGAGGCATCGGATTGCGACCGCCGGGGCGGGCCGTGCCGCCGAGCCCAACGTGGCCGCCTCCTCGGCCAGCCGGCGGGCGCCGAGCGGTCGAAGCAGACGCTCGGCCCGGCGGGCGAACCCTGCTGCGTCGGCATCGCCGAGCCTGGCAAGGGCCAGCAGCACGCGTCCCTGCCGCAAGGGGCTCCGGAGGTCGTCCGCCAGGGCCAAGGCCTCGAGGAGCAGGGCTCGGGCCCGCGCCACATCGGCGACGCCGCCACTGTCGGCCGCGGCGGCGACGGCCGCCTGCAGCTCGTACGACTCGGCCATGCCGGCACGGTCGCGGCGGCCCCGCGCCAGCGCCAGAGCGTCGGTGGCCACGCCGGCCGCCTCCCGACGCGCCACCTCGTCGCCTGCGGCCAGCACCCAACCGCGGCCGATCAGCGCGTCGACCTGGCCGAGGCCGAATCCCGCCTCGACCGCCTCCTGGGCCAGGGTGCGGGCAGTGTGGGGGTCGTCGGAGGCGAGCAGCCGGGCCAGGCCGGCGAGTGCTGGCACCATCCCCTGGACATCGCCCGATGCCCGCGCCACGTCGGCGGCCTCGCTCCACGCCATGCGCGCCAGCGCCACCTGGCCCCGCGCCCGGTAGACGTCGGCCAGCTGGCCCAGCGGGTAGCTGACCATCATCGACCCCAGCCGCTGGAAGATCGCCTTGGCCCCCTCGAGGTCGTCGACCGCCAGCTCGAGCTGGCCGAGGTTCCCTCGGGCCTCGCCCCGGTTGCCGAGCGCCATGGCCTTGAACGCTGCGTAGCCACCGAGGTCGGCCAGCCCGATGGCCACGTCGAGCTCGGTGATGGCCTCCTCGTAGAGGCCCTCTTCGTTCAGCCGGGATCCTCGATTGAGCCTGATCCGGATGACCTGGAGCAGGTCGCCGGCGCGCTCCGCATGGTCCAGCGCCCGGAGATAATGGCCGTCGTTGGCCAGCCGGTCGCCGTCGAGCGCGGCGACGAGCGCCAGCGCGGTGTGAGCGGCGGCCAGCGCCCGATCGTCCCCGCTGCTCCGGGCGCGGGCCATGGCGTCGATCGCCAGCGATCGGCACGCCTCACCCTCGCCTCGCAGCCAGTGCGCGGTGGCGTTCCACGCCACCAGCAGCGCCTCGTCGACGAGGTCCTCCGTGTGGCCCGACAGGTCGCCGCAGGCATAGACCGCGAGCGCGGTGTCGAGGTCGCCGCGAAGGTGGTGGATCAACCCGGTGCGCCACGCCAGTCCCGCCGGCAGCCGATCGCGACCGGCCGCGGCCGCCTCGCAGCAGGCCAGCGCCCCGTCCCAGTCGCCCACCAGCTGCCGCGCCTCGCCCTCGATCCTGAGGACGTCACCGGTCCGGTCTCCGGACCCGAGCCGTTCCAGCGCGGCCAGGATCAGCTCGGCATCGCCTTCGGACAGCAGGTGAGGTCCCCAGCGGGTCACGAAGCGGCGCAGCTCCCCGGCGTCGCCGCCGGTGCCCGGATCGGCGGCCAGGGCGCAGCGCAGGGCGTCGGCCGGTTGACCATGCTCCTCGAACCACCGGGCTGCGTCGGCCCGCGCCGCGGCCGCGTCCGCGGATGGGGACCGGGGGGCGCCGCCATCGGTCCCGCCGCCTGCGAGGACGTCGCGGATGAGCGCGTTGAGGGTCAGCCATTCCTGGCCGGCGCCGGGCGTGGCCACGACCAGCCCCCGCCGGACGAGGCCCGTGAGCGCAGAGCCGGCGCCGGGCGGTCCGACGGCGGCGGCCAGGTCGGGCGTGAAGCGGTCGAGGACGGCCAGCCGGCGGAGCAGCTCACGCGCGTCGGTCGGCTCGCTGGCGAGCACCTCGTCGGTCAGGTAGGCGTAGAGCGTGCCGCCGGGCCGGCGCAGTCGCTCGAGGGTGGCCCTGTGCCCATCCGGCGCCTCGTGGGCCAGGGCCTCGCTGGCGAGCCGTACCGCCGCGGGCCAGCCGGCCGTGACCCGGTGTACCTCGTCCGCGAGCTGGCCGCCCCGTCTGGAGCTGCCCTCCTCGCCGGCGGGGCGGACGGTGGCCCGCACGACCTCGGTGGTCTCGGCGGCGGTGAACGCCAGGTCCGCGGCGGCCAGGTCGAGGACCTGGCCCTGGCCGCGGAGCCGGGCGAGCGGGAACGGCGGATCGGTGCGCGACGCCAGGACGACGTGCAGCGTCGCCGGCGCCTGCCGGCACAGCCCGGCGACGAAGGCCTCCGACCCGACGGCACCGTGGACCGACTCCAGGTCATCGAGCACCAGCACCAGGTCACGGCGCCCGGCCGTGGCCAACGCCTCGCAGATCCGGGTGGCGAACGCATGCGCGCGCCCCGCCTCGTCGGTCCCGGTGTCGGGGCCCCGCGCCGCTCGCACCGCCGTGGACAGGTCCGGCGGTAGGCCCGGTACGCGGGCCCTGAGCACATCCGTGACGCGCCGGACCAGCCCGCTCAGGGCACGGTCGCCGGGCCCCAGTCCGTGCCAGGCCGACGTGGTGCCCGCCGCCCACCGGTTGAGCAGCGTGGTCTTGCCGAAGCCCGGGCCGGCGATGACACAGGTCACGCGGCGTGCGAGCGCGCCGTCGAGTCGGCGCTCGAGGTGGGGTCGAGCGATCATCGACGGCTGGTCCACGCCACCAGGAAGTTAGTTTGGGGGAATGACCAGCGAGACCCGTATCGCGTTCCGCACCTGTCCACTGTGCGAAGCGGGTTGTGGCCTGGAGATCGCCCTCCACAGCGGCAACGGCTCCGAGCGCGTGGGACGCATCCGCGGCGACCGCGACGACGTGTTCAGCCATGGCTTCATCTGCCCCAAGGGCTCGACCTTGCGCCAGCTCCACGAGGATCCCGACTGGCTGCGCCAGCCGCTTATCAAGCGCGACGGCGGGTTCGAGCCGGTGAGTTGGGACGATGCCTTCGCCGAGGTCGAGCGGCGGCTCCTGCCGATCATCGGGCAGCACGGCCGCGACGCCGCGGGCATCTACCTCGGCAACCCCAACGCGCACTCGCTGGCTGGGCTGATCTTCCTCCGGCCGCTGGTCCGGGCCCTGGGCAGCACCAACGTGTTCTCGGCCAGCACCGTCGATCAGCGGCCTAAGGAGGTCTCGTCGGGCCTCATGTTCGGCGGGGCGCTCACGGTGCCGGTGCCCGATGTCGACCGCACGGACTTCCTGCTGATGCTGGGCGCCAACCCCTACGCCTCCAACGGCAGCCTGGCCACGGCCCCCGACTGGCCGGGCCGCATCGAGGCGCTGCTCGGACGGGGCGGGCGGCTGGTGGTGGTCGATCCCCGCCGTAGCCAGACGGCCGAGGTCGCCAGCCAGCACCTCGCCATCCGGCCCGGTGCCGACCCCTTCCTGCTGATGGCGCTCGTCAACGTGCTCGCCACTGACGGCTTGGTCCGCCTCCGCCGGCTCGAGCCTTACGTCACCGGCGTCGACGAGGTGGTGCGGCTGGCCGAGCCGTTCACGCCTGAGAGGGTTGCGGCCGCCACCGGGCTGGACCCCGACCAGATCCGCGGGTTGGCGCAGAACCTGGCGGCGGCGCCGTCGGCCTGCGTGTACGGGCGCATCGGCACGACCACGGCCGAGTTCGGCACGCTGACCTCGTGGCTGGTGGACGTGCTCAACGTGCTGACCGGCAATCTCGATCGTCCCGGCGGCGCCATGTTCGCCACCGCCGCCGCCGGTGCCGCCAACACCCGGGGCACCCCCCGCTACGGCCGGGGGATCAAGCTGCACCGCCGCCGCAGCCGGGTCCGCGGGCTTGGCGAGACCATGGGCGAGCTGCCGGCCGCGTGCCTGGCCGAGGAGATCGACACTCCGGGCGAGGGCCAGATCCGCGCCCTGGTGACGGTGGGCGGCAACCCCGTGCTGTCCACGCCCAACTCCGGACGACTCGACGCCGCCCTGGCCAGGCTCGAGTTCATGGTGGCCGTGGACCCTTACGTCAACGAGACCACGCGGCACGCCGACGTGATCCTGCCGGTTCCCTCGGCGTTGCAGAGGCCTCACTACGACCTCGCGCTGCTGCAGCTGGCGCTGCGCAACGTGGCCAACTACAGCCCGGCGGTCCTCCCCCTGGACGAGGGCCAGCCCGACGAGTGGCACGTCCTGGCCCGGCTCGCGCTGGTGCTGCAGGGCTTCGGAGCCGACGCCGATCCGGCGCTGGTGGACGACCTGGTGCTGCGGGCCCTGGTCGAGGGTGCCGTCGCCGACGAGACCAGCCCCGTCGCCGGCCGACACGTCGAGGAGATCATCGGCCTGCTTGGCGAGCGCACCGGCCCGCCCCGCATCATCGACTTCATGGTGCGGACCGGCCCCTACGGCGACGGCTTCGGTGCCAACCCCGGCGGGCTCAACCTCGACCTGCTCCTGGACCGGCCCCACGGCGTCGACCTGGGGCCGCTCGAGCCGCGGCTTCCCGACGTGCTGCGTACGCCGTCGGGCATGGTGGAGCTCGCGCCCGAACCGCTCGTGGCCGACGTCGAACGGCTGCGGTCGGCCATGGACCGACCGGCCGGCGGGATGCGGCTCATCGGCCGGCGTGACCTGCGGTCCAACAACTCCTGGATGCACAACGTGGAGGTGCTGGTGAAGGGTCGCCCCCGGTGCACGCTCCACGTCCATCCGGATGACGCCTCCCGGCTGGGGTTGATCGACGGCCGGCCCGCGTCGGTCGTGTCGCGGGCGGGCACGGTCACGATCCCGGCCGAGGTGACCGACGCCATCCGCCCCGGCGTGGTCAGCATCCCCCACGGCTGGGGTCACGACATGCCCGGAGTCGAGATGTCGGTGGCCCGTCGCTATGCGGGCGTCAACACGAACCTTTTGGCGGACGAAGAGCTGGTCGACCCGGTGTCCGGCAATGCCGTCCTCAACGGGATCCCGGTAGAGGTGGCACCGGCGGGCTAACCTGAAACAGTACACCGGTGTACTCATCGTCCGAGGGGAAGACCGATGAGCCGCAAGTTGCTGGGCGCGCTGGGCGTTGTCATCGCGGTGCTCGTCTCGAGCCTCGCCGGCTCCGGGCCTGTCGGCGCACAGGGGCGGCGGGACGCCCCGCCCCGGCCGGTCATCTTCGTCCACGGTTCGACGGGGTCGGGAGCCCAGTTCGAGACCCAGGCGCTGCGCCTGACCAGCAACGGCTACCCGGCCGATCGGATCGCCGTGCACGAATACGACTCCACCTTCGGCACCAACACCATGGACCAGGTGTGGGCGGGCCTCGACCAGCTCATCACCGAGCTGCTGGACGAGACCGGAGCCGACGGCGTCGACCTGTTGGGACACTCCCTCGGCACGACCGTGTCGCAGGGCTACCTCAACAGCTCCGCCGAGCGGGCGGCCCGGGTGGCGCACTACGTCAACATCGATGGCCGCACTGCGGCGGCACCGCCGGGCGGCGTCGACACGTTGGCCGTGTGGGGCGAGGGCGACCAGACCCGCCAGATCGTGGGGGCGCGGAACTACTACGCGCCCGGCCAATCGCACGTGCAGGTCGCGACCTCTGCCGAGACGTTCGCGCAGATCTACGAGTTCTTCACCGGCCGCGCGCCGAAGACCACTGACGTCGTGCCGGAGCACGGGCGGATCCGGCTGTCGGGCGAGGCCAACGTCTTCCCCCAGAACCAGGGGGCCGACGGCTTCACCCTGCGGATCTTCGAGATCGACCGCCGCACCGGCGAGCGCGAGCACCGGCGCCCCGATGCCACGTTCGCTATCGGTCCCGACGGCGGCTGGGGCCCGTTCAAGGCCGACGCCGGCGAGAGCTACGAGTTCGCGCTGACGCGCACCGACGGGTCGGTCCACCACCTCTACTTCCAGCCCTTCCTGCGCAGCGACCACCTGGTCCGGCTGTTGACGTCCCGGCCCGGGGAGGGCCTCGACCTGCTGAGGGAGCCCAGCGACACCTCCGCCGGCTTCGGCGTCATCCGCTACAAGGAGATGTGGGGCGACCAGGGCGCCAACAACGACACCCTCGAGATCGACGGGGTGAACGTCCTCAACCCGGCCACCGCACCGCGGACCAAGCGGGTCAACGCGATGTTCGTGGGCGACGACAACCTCGACGGCGTGACCGACCTCAGCGCCCCTGTCCAACCCTGGTTCTCGCTGCCCTTCATCTCGGCGGTCGACCTGGTGGTCCCGGCGACCATCCCACCGGACGACACCGTCCGGGTCGAGATGGTGGCGCGCGCCGAACATGCTTCCCGCTCCCCACGGCCGCTCGGGCGGGGCGACGAAGACGTTGTCAACATCCCGAATTGGGCGACGTCGCAGAACATCGTGACGATCATGTTCCGCGACTTCCAGCAGTAGCGCGGCGGACGCTAGACGGCCTCTGCCACCCGGCCGGAGTTGAGCACCACCACCCGGTCCGCGCGCTCGAGGACCTGGGTGCGGTGGCTGACCAGCAGCGCGGTGGTGAAGCCGCCGTCGCCGACGCGCTCCCAGAGGCGTGCCTCGGTCTCGACGTCGAGTGCGCTCGACAGGTCGTCGACGACCAGCAGCTGTGGCGAGCGAACCAGCGCCCGGGCGGCGCCGGCACGCTGGATCTGCCCCCCCGAGAGGCGCAGGCCACGGGGCCCGATCACGGTGCCCGTGCCGTCAGGCATGCGCGCCAGGTCCTCGTCCAGGCAGGTGAGCCACAGCGCGTGCTCGAGCCCCGCGCCCGAGGCACCGAGCAGGACCGTGTTGCCCAGCGGCTCGCTGAACAGGCGGGGGACCTGGGGAAGGTAGGCGGCGCGCGGCGGCACGAGCACCGTCGACGGGTCCTCGACGGGCTCGCCGTTCCAGCGGATGGTGCCGGCGTCGGCGGCCACCAGGCCGAGGAGAGCCCGGAGCAGGGTGGACTTGCCGGCTCCCACCGCCCCGGTGACGACGACCAGCTCGCCCCGGCGCACGACGAGGTCGATCCCGCGGATGCCCCGGCCGGACACGGGATGGCTGACCGTCAGGCCCTCGACCTCCAGCACTTCGAAAGGAGCCGGTGCCGCAACCGCGGGGTCGCTCGTGTCGACCGGCGCCAACGGCGGAGGGCCGTGGCGGAGGTGGGTGACGGTCGGGGCCACCACGGCGCACCGGTCGGGGTCGGGTAGCAGCTCTGCCAGCCGGTCGACCGACACGTCGGCCTGGCGTTGGTAGACGAGGTAGCGGCCCACCCACTTGGGCAGTTCGGCGATCACCGTGGCGTACGCGGCGAACAGCCCGAGGTCGCCGACGCTGAGGTCACCGCCCCGGAGCGCCGCCGCCACGGCCACGAGAACGACGCCGACCGCCACCTCACCGGTGCCGTAGCCGAGCGAGCGCACCAGCTCGGAGCCCACCTGATCGCGCCGCGACACCTGCGCCCGCTCGGCGTTGAGCTGCGCGAACCGCTCCTCGACCGCGGCTCCGGCGCCGCCGGCCCGCACCGCCAGCACGCCGCCGAACGTGTCGCCGATGAACCCCGTGACGCGTGCCGTCGCCTCGCGCGCGGCCCGGCGCCAGCGTCGCAGCCGGGGGCCCAGCCATGCGGTGCCACTGGCGGCGATGACGATGGGCACGACGATGGCCAAGGTGGCGCGGGGGTCGATCGCGACGAGGACTGCGACGGCAACGCTCGAGGCCACGACGGCGCCCGAGAGGTCCAGCCAAACGTCGAGGACCATCGCCAGGTCCTGGACGTCGTCGCGGAACCTGCTCACCGCTTCGCCTGGAGAGCCCGGTAGCCTGCCGGCGGCCGGGCCTGGCGCCGCCACCAAGGACCGGAGCAGGTTCACCCGCGGCACCGTCTGCCAGCCCACCCAGCATCCGTGCCACTGCACGGCGATCAGGATGAGCCACGTCCAGCGGACCACCTCGATGCCCACGAGGGCCGCCAGCAGGGCCCACGGCGCGGTGGCGCCGCCCTCGGGTGCGTCCGCCACGCGGTCGAGCGCGACCTTGACGAGCAGGCCGGTGAGCAGGGGCGTGGTGAAGAAGGCGACCCAGCCGATCCAGGTGAGCGCGTAGGCGGCGGGCTCGTTGCGGGCGAGACGCCACGCCACCCGGGTGGTCGAGCCGGCGTTGCCGCGGCGCGGGCTCATGCGGTGGCCTCCTGGGGCGCGTCGACCAGGAGCCCGTGCGCGGCGGTCTGGAGCAGGCGGGCGTAGCGGCTGGTGGCATCGGCGGCGAGCCGATGGCGGCGGCCGTGCTCGACCAGCCTCCCGTTCTCGAGCACGGCGATCTCGTCGACCTCGGCCTGCGTTTCCAGCCGGTGGGCGATGACCACGGCGGTCCGCGCGTCGAGCAGCCGGCGGGTGGCGGCGCCGACGCGGGCCTCGGTGATGGGGTCCAATCGGCTCGATGCCTCGTCCAACACCACGATGTCCGGGTCCGCCAGGAAGGCGCGGGCGAACGCGACCAGCTGGCCCTCGCCCGCCGAGAGCCCCTGACCACCCTCGAGGATCGTGTCGAGCCCGCGCGGCAGCGACGCCGCCCAGGCGCCGAGGCCCACGCGCCCCAGCAGCGCCTCCAGGTCGCGATCGGCGGCCGGATGCGTGCCGAAGAGCGTGAGGTTGTCGCGCAGCGACGCCCGGAACAGGTCGACGTCCTGGGTGACGATGGCGACCCGCTGCCGCAGCGCGGCCACCCGGAGTTCGCGCACATCGACACCGCCGATCCGCACTGCGCCCGCGTCAACGTCCCACAGGCGTAGCAGGAGCCTGGCCATCGTCGTCTTGCCACTGCCGGTGCGGCCGATGACCCCGAGGTGTCGTCCGGGCGCCAGGTGTAGGTCGATGGCCTCCAGTGCCGCGGCGCCGCCGTCGTAGGCGAAGGTCACGTCGTCGAAGTCGACGGAGAGCCCCCGGCTCCGCCCCTGTCCGGTGACCGGGGGAACGGTGCCGTCGAGGGGGCCGTCGGTGATGCGAGGTTCGGTGGCCAGGAGACTCGCCGCCCGTCGGGCCCCTGCCATGGCCTTCTGGAACTCCTTGAGCTGCTCGGCGATGCGCTGGAGCGGCTGGCGCAACATGTCCGCGTATCGGTACAGGCTGAGCACGGCGCCGACCGTGATGGCGCCCCGCTGCTGGAGCAGGATGCCGGCCAGCAGCGTCCCGGCCGTCCCCGCGGCGAACACCATGGCGGCGACAGCATGGGCGCTGTCGCCGTGCAGCGAAGCGCGCCGGGCCGCACGCCACGACCGGGCACTGTGGTGGTGCAGGCGGTGCACGGCATACGCCCCGGCCCCGTTGGCGCGAAGGTCCTCGAGGCCACCGAGGCGCTCCTCGAGGTCGCCGTAGAGCTCGGCGTTGACCTGGCGCTCCGCCTCGCGGGCGGACACGGCCGCCATCCGCAGCCGGATCATGACGCCGGCGCCCGCGAACGCCGTCACCGCCAAGATCAGGCCCGACCAGGGGTCGATCACCGTGGCGACGACGAGCATGCCGGCTATGAGCGCCACGTTGCCCGCTATCTCGATGGCGATGCCGGAGAAGAACACGACCATCGCCTCGACGTCGCCGTCGATGCGTTCGATGAGCTGACCGGGGCTGTGGCGTCCGTGCCAGGCCTGCTCGAGCCGCAGGGTGTGCGCCGCCAGGCGCTCCCGCAGCCGGTTGCCGGCCCGCCATGACAGCCGCACCGAGCCCCAGACGACCCCCAGGCCCAGGGCCTCGCTGACGAGCGCCACGGCCACGTAGGCCGCAGCCAACCGGGTCAGGCTGTCGGTCGGGCGCCCGGCCAGTGCGTTGTCGGCGAAGCGCCCGAGCAGCAGCGGCAGGCTGAGCCGCAGGGCCATGGACGCGCCGAGGACGGCGAGGACACCCGCCAGGGGCTTCGCCTCGGAACGCAACGTGGCGGCGAGCAGGCGCGCCGCACCTCGGGAGGACTGCGGCATGGGGGTTCGACGCTACGTTCCGGAGTCACCGCGGCCCGAGCGAATTTCCCGCCTCGGGGGGAGTCGGGGGCTGTGCTCGCCCGGGCCGGAGTAACGGCGCTAGCCTCGATGGGCCTCGGGCTGCGATGGGTGGTGCTGCTGCACCCAGCCCGGTGACGCAGAGCCGGCGCGCCGCCGGCGTAGTCACGACGTCATCAGGGAGAGAACCCATGTCCACCCTTTCCGAGGGCGACTTCAAGGTCGCCGACCTGTCCCTCGCGGCCTGGGGCCGCAAGGAGATCGAGCTGGCCGAGGTCGAGATGCCCGGCCTCATGGCCCTGCGGGCCGAGTTCGCCGACAGCCGACCACTGGCGGGCGCCCGAATCATGGGCTCGCTGCACATGACCATCCAGACGGCCGTGCTGATCGAGACCCTCACCACGCTCGGCGCCGACGTGCGCTGGGTGTCCTGCAACATCTTCTCTACCCAGGATCACGCCGCCGCGGCCGCGGTCGTGGGCCCCGAGGGCACCCCGGAGGCGCCCCGCGGCGTGCCGGTCTACGCCTGGAAGGGGGAGAGCCTCGAGGAGTACTGGTGGTGCACGGAGCAGGCCCTGCGCTGGCCCGACGGTGCCGGGCCCAACATGATCCTCGACGACGGCGGCGACGCCACCCTGCTGGTCCACAAGGGCGTCGAGTTCGAGAAGGCGGGCGCCGTCCCCGAAGCCACCGACGACGATCCCGAGGAGTGGCACGTCATCGTCGACCTGTTGAAGCGGTCGCTGGCCACCGATCCCGGGCGCTGGACCGGCATCGCCGGCGGCATCAAGGGCGTCACCGAGGAGACGACCACCGGCGTCCACCGGCTGTACCAGATGCACCAGGCCGGCCAGCTGCTGTTCCCGGCCATCAACGTCAACGACTCGGTCACCAAGTCCAAGTTCGACAACCTCTACGGCGTCCGCCACAGCCTCATCGACGGCATCAACCGCGCCACCGACGTGATGCTTGGCGGCAAGGTCGCGGTGGTGTGCGGCTACGGCGAGGTGGGCAAGGGCTCCGCCCAGTCGCTGCGGGGCCAGGGCTGCCGGGTGATCGTCACCGAGATCGACCCCATCTGCGCGCTGCAGGCGGCCATGGAGGGCTTCGAGGTCACCACTCTGGAGCGGGTGATCGACTCCGCCGACATCTTCATCACCGCGAGCGGCAACAAGGGGATCATCTCCGCCGAGCACATGGCCCGGATGAAGCACAACGCCATCGTCGGCAACATCGGCCACTTCGACAACGAGATCGACATGGCCGGCCTGGCCCGGATGAGCGACGTGCGCAAGGTCGAGATCAAGCCCCAGGTGCACGAGTTCGTGTTCCCCGACGGGCAC
>JBKPAA010000056.1:0-61007 GCA_046726215.1 Actinomycetota bacterium
TCCCGAGCATCGGTCCCCCCAGGCCGATTGCCTCCATCAAGATGAACGCGGCGATCAGGGGCGAGCCCACGAGCGTGCTGAACGCGGCAAAGCTCCCTGCCGCGGCCACGACCGTCAGGGTCGTCGCGGGCGCGTCCCGGCGGGCGAGACGCACGGCGCAGACACCGAGCCCGGCGCCCAGCGCGATGAGTGGCGCCTCGGGCCCGATCACTGCGCCCAGGGCGAGGCCGGTCAACGCAGCGATGAAGATGCTCGGCAGCTCGAGGGGTGTCGGTGGTGGGCCACCTGCATGGAACCCCTCGGCGGGCGATTCGCCCCCGTGGCCCGGGAGGTACCGGATGGTCAGCGCGACCAGCAGGCCGGCGAGCGCCAGTAGGGGAAGTGGCCACCACGTCGGCTGCTCGTCGAAGCCGAGCCCGGTGGGAAGGTCGGTGTAGAGCCAGTCCTGTGCCTCGCCGACCACCCAGAGGAAGCCCCACGCAGCGGCTGCGATCGGCGCCCCGATGACGGCGGCGAGCACCAGGAGCTTGGTGTAGTCCGGGCTTCGCAGGATTGCGCGCGGATCGGCAGGCATGGTCATCGTCGTCCTCCGTCCTTCGCCACGCAGCATTCTCTGGCTAACCGAGGCATAGGCGCATCACCCCGTACGGGGGAAAGCAGGCGGTCGCCGCCGAGCTGCGGGGCTTCGAGCCTCAGCCCGACGTCACCGGTTGCGTGAGCATGAGGGCGGTCCCGCCGATCAGGCCGACGACGGCCATCCCGAGCAGGCTGGCGCGGGCGCGCACATAGCTGAAGCGTTCGGAGATCGCGGCGAAGAAGAGAGCCGCGGCGAAGAACAGGGTCGCAGCCGTGTAGGTGTCGGAGTAGTTGTTGGCGTCCTCGCCCTCCTTGAACTTTGCCTCGGCACGGGCGTTGAGATCCTTCGCCTCCTTGTCGTCAGCGAGCCGGTACTCGGGCATCGCCAACGGGCTCGGCGGGGCATCCGGGTTGGTGAACGGGTCGAGGGCGATCCACGCCGCGAATGCTGGCTCGAACTCGTCACGGAACCGCTGGCGGTAGAAGTCGGCCAGCTGCGCGTCGCCGCCGACCGTGGCGTCAACGTAGTTCTCGAACACGCTGAGGTCGCCGAGCCGGAACTGGTTGGCCTCGGTGTGGTTCTGCGAGGCCTCGGTGCGGGCCGCGGACGCCTGGGTGTAGTTGCTCGACTGGATGCCGTCCCACAGCGACGCCTGGTAACCGCTCCAGGCTGTGGCCAGCGCCGTCAGCGCGAGGAGGACTGTGGCGAAGATCTCGAACCGCTTCTCGCGCCCGGAAACACCGTTCGCCTCGGCGCCCTGCGACGCGGCGGCCTCAGAGGGCGGATCGGTCAACGGGAGGTCCTTGCGTCGGTCGCGACGAGACTGACGAGACTACGGCGATGTTTCGTCGGTCCATGGGATACATGGTCACGGTGCGGCGGCATCGTCCCGAGGGGATGAATCGGAACGGACGCTGAACGCCCGCTGACAGGCGGGGCCGCGCGTCACCCGCGGATTCAGCCAGCGCTCAGCAGGCTCCCAGCATCATGCGTGTCCGGAGATCGAGCTCGGTCAACCCCGAGCGACGAAGGGACGACGGCATGGACCTCCATCACCTCCATCACCTCCATCACCGGAGGGTTACTCACCGATCGCGGCGGACGCGGCGCCCGTCGAGGACGCTGCTGGGCACCTGCCTGGCGGCGGCGTTGGCGGCGGCCGCCTGCAGCGACTCCGGCGGCTCGGGCGGTACCGGTGCGGCGAAGGACGGTTCGACGACGGCGGCCCCGGCGCCGGACATGCCGACGCAGCCCACCGCACCCGACAGCCAGCGGGTCGATCTCGGGGACCCGACGTTCTCGGCGCCCACGACCGTGGACAACCCGCTGTTCCCGATCAGCGACCTCCACTCGGCGATTCTGCTGGGCAACGACGAAGGCAACCCGCTCCGGATCGAGACCGTGTTGTTGCCGGGGTCGGAGGTCATCGACGTCGACGGCCAGAAGGTCGAGGTACTCATCTCGCAGTTCGTGTCCTACCTCGATGGGCGCATCCACGAGGTCGCCCTCGACCGGTACGCACAGGACGACGCCCGCAACGTCTGGTACTTCGGCGAGGACGTCTTCAACTACGAGGACGGTGTCGTCGCCGATACCGAGGGCACCTGGATCGCCGGCGAGGACGGGCCTCCGGGCATGATCATGCCCGCCGATCCTGCGGTCGGGCAGGCCTACCGCCCCGAGAACATCCCCGACCTCGTCTTCGAGGAGGTCGTCGTCAAGACCACGGACCTCACCGTCGATGGGCCGCGCGGCCCGGTCGCCGGCGCGATGGTCGGCACCGAGAACCACCTGCTCGAGGGGAACTACGAGGACAAGACATTCGCGCCCGGGTACGGCGAGTTCACGTCCGGCGTCGGGGGCAACCTCGAGGCCCTCGCCGTAGCGGTTCCGACCGACGCCCAGCCCGGTGGGGCGCCGGCCGAGCTCGAGGCCGTCTCCCGGAGCGCGATGGAGACCTTCGTGGCGGCCGAGGGCGGCGACTGGCCGGCGGCGACCCAGGCGTTGGCGGCGATGTCCAGCGCCTGGGAGGCCCATCGGTCGAGCGGGACCGTCCCACCCCTGCTGGCGGTCCAGATGGACGAGGCGCTCGACGCGCTCCGCGGCAACGCGCTCCTGCCGGCGGTCGACGACCACAACCCGGAAGGTGCCCGCAATGCCGCGCTCGACGTGGAGATGGCGGCCCTCGACCTCGAGCTGCAGTACCGGCCGCCGGCGGAGATCGACCTCGGTCGGTTCAACGTCTGGGCCAACCAGCTTGCCATCGACAGCGCCAGCGACGAGGCCGACGCCGGACAGGTCGCCGGCGACGTCACCTCGCTCGAATGGGTCTGGGACCGGATCTCCCACAGCCTCGACCGGGCCGACGTCGACGACGTCGAGGCCCAGTTGGAGATGCTGAGGACCGCCGCCGACGACGAGGACACCGATGCGGCGGCCGAGGCGGCCCCCGGGTTCGTCCAGACGGTCGCCGGCCTTCAGCTCACCAGCTGATCGATCCCCGCGCGCGCCAGTGCCCCGGCACCGCCTGGCGCCGGGGCAGGGTCGACCCCTCGGATGATCTGCGGCCTACGGCGTGGTCGGGGTGCCGGTGCCGGTGGTCGCTCCGGTCGAGGTCCCGCCCAGGATCCGGGCCTTCATCGACTCGAACTCGGCGTCGGTGATGGTGCCGCTGTCGCGCAGCTCTGCCAGGCGCGTGAGATCGTCGACCGGTCGGCTGCCCGTCGCCCCCGCCGTCGTCCGGATGTAGCTGTCGAACTCGGCACGGGCCTTCTCCTGCTCCCTCGCCGATCGCTCGGCCATGCCCTGACCACGGGCAATGAGGTAAACGAGCGATCCGATCAGCGGGAAGATGATCAGGCCGACCACCCAGGCGGCTTTCGCCCACCCCGACAGCCCGTGGTCCCGGAACAGGTCGCTCACGATCATGATGAAGACCCAGATGAACATGATCAGGAAGAAGATCCAGATCGTGGTCCAGATCAGGTCGCTCAGGTGAACGTCCGCAAGGACCATGGCTACCTCCCGTTGCACGGCACCCGACGGTGCCTCCTACCGCCACGGAGCTACATCGCCGTCGCCGTGTCCTCACCCTCGACGGGTGGTCCTACGCGAGGCGGACCGATGGTCTTGGGCCGCAGGCAGCGGGTTGTCGGCGTGGCACCGCACGGACCCGGCCCCGCTGTCTGCTGTAGACTTCCATTCTTATACATCTAAGGCGGCAATCTTCCGGAACCGCCGAGCCAACCGAATCGAGTACCGCCAGGAGGGGCTCTCGCATGGGGAACGCAACGCTCGACACCTCGGACGTGGACCGCTGGGTGGGCGTGCCGCTCGGTGGCGGATACCTCAAGGATCCTGTCCACGTCAACGACATCCGGCGTTGGGTGCAGGGCATGCAGAACCCGAACCCCATCTGCTACGACGACCGCTTCGCCGCCGAGGGGCGCTTCGGTCGCATCGTGGCGCCCCAGTCGTTCGCGGTCGCCACCGACGTCGGCCACGGTGCGACACCCGCAATCCAGGGCACGATCCCAGGCTCGCACATGATCTTCGGTGGGGACGAATGGTGGTTCTTCGGTCCCCGCATCGAGCCTGGCGACCGCCTCAGGGGCGAGCGGATGCTGTTCGACTACCGGGTCACCGAGACCAAGTTCGCCGGTCCGACCATGTTCTCCAGGGGCGACACGACCTACATCAACCAGCGCGGCGAGATGATCGCCAAGCAGCGGTCGACGTCGATCCGCTACCTCGCCGATGAGGCGCGCAGGCGAGCCCAGTTCAGCGAGAAGGAGGACCCCGAGTGGAGCGACGACGCGCTGGCCGACCTCGAGGAGCAGAAGTTCGCCTACTACGGCACGTTCCGCGGCCACGACATGCTCCTGTGGAAGGACGTGAACGAGGGGGATCGCCTGCCGACGCGGCCGATCGGGCCCCACACCCTCATAAGCTTCACCACCGAGTGGCGCGCCTTCAACATGAACATCTGGGGCGCCGCTGACTACTGGGGGGTGTCCACCACCAACGATGCGGGCTGGCTCCCCGAGATGAGCCGCGACGAGCGCCGCGCCGCCATAGACCCGACCAACGCCGACGGCCTCTATCACGGCGCCTCGCGCGGACACGTGCAGCCCCGCTACGCGCGGCTCATCGGCATGCCTCGCGGCTACGGGTACGGCGCCACGATGGGGGCGTGGATCCTCGACTACATCACCAACTGGGCGGGTGAGTGGGGCGAGATCGTCCACTCGAACGCGCAATATCGCAACCCGGCTTTCACCGGAGATGCCACGTTCATCAACGGCACGGTCATCGGCAAGGACATCGACCCCAGCACCGGGCATCACCTCGCCTTCGTCGAATACACGATGACGAACCAGAACGACGCCATCATGGCCAAGGGCACCGCGGAGATCTCGCTGCCCAACGAGTGATCTGATGCCGGCGACCGAATTGCCGCCGATCGGTCGGCAGTGATGCGCGAGAGCTATCTCGGCCTGCCGGTGGCCGCCGACGAGCTCACACACGGCCGGTTCATCGCCCAGGTGGCGGCGCGCTATCCCCGCCACGAGGCGTTGGTCTTCGGCGACCGGAGGCTGACGTACGAACGGTTGCACGAGGAGGTGCGAGCCTTCGGGAAGGGCCTGCTGGCCCTGGGCGTGACCAAGGGGGCGAAGGTCGCGGTGATGCTCGGGAACCGTCCCGAGTTCGTGGTGGCGGCCTACGGGGCCGCGCTCGTGGGCGCGGTCGCCGTGCCCACGAGCACGCTCGCGGCCGCCGCCGAGCGCGACTACATCCTCGGGCACTGCGACGCCTCGGTGCTCGTCACCCAGTCGACGCTGCTCGATCGGCGATTCGTCGACGAGCTCGTCGCCGATCATCCCGGTGTCGGCGACGCCGAGCCGGGGCGGATCGCAGACAGCCGCTTCCCGCACCTGCGGCGGATCGTGTGCGTCGGCACCTTCGCCGGTCCCCGGAGCGTCGACGCCTGGGATGGCGTGGTGGCGGCCGGTGCGGCGGTCGGCGACGATGTGCTGGATGCCGCCGCCGCCAGCGTGGTCCCGAGCGACGACGCGCTGATCATCTACACGTCCGGCACGACCGCCCATCCCAAGGCGGTGCTGCACCGGCATCGTGGCCCGGTGGTGCAGAGCTGGCGCTGGGCCGAGCAGCTGGGACTCGATCCGTCGGACCGGGTCTGGAGCCCATTTCCGTTCTTCTGGACCGCCGGCCTCGCCTTCGTGCTGGGCGGGACGCTGGCGTCCGGCGCCTGCCTGGCATGCCAGGAGGCCTTCGACGCCGGCGAGGCCCTCGAGTTGCTCGAACGGGAGCGGGTCACCACCGTGCACTCGTTTGCCCACACCGCGGCCGCGCTGGTGGAACACGAGGACGCCAGCAAGCGGGACCTGTCGTCACTCCGGCGGATCGCGCACGACAGCCCGCTGCGCCGGCTCGCCCGGATCGACGAGGATCCCGGCGACCCGCGGGCGGCCTACGGACTGACCGAGACGTTCACCATCTGCACGTCGATCCCGTCGGACTCGCCGCTCGAGCTGCGGGAGACCACGCACGGCGTTCCGTTGCCGGGGATGGCCATCCGGATCGTCGACCCCGAGAGCGGCGATCTCCTGGGGGTGGGGGAGACCGGGGAGATAGCCGTCAAGGGCGTCACGCTCATGCGGGGCTACTACAAGGTCGAACCCGAGGAGTGCTTCGACACCGAGGGCTGGTTCCGGACCAAGGACTCCGGTCATATCGACGAGGCGGGTTACCTCCACTGGCACGGGCGCCTGTCGGGCATGATCAAGACCTCTGGCGCCAACGTGTCGCCGGCCGAGGTCGAGGCGGCGCTGGCAAGCTGGGGCCGCCTGAGTCTCGGGAGCGTCGTGGGGGTGCCGCACCCGCGGTTCGGCGAGGCGGTCGTACTGTGCGCGGTCCTTGGCGTGGACCCCGTCTCGCCCGAGGACATCACCGGTCATCTGCGAAATGTGCTCGCCTCCTACAAGGTGCCCCGCCGGGTGCTGTTCTTCGACAACGACGAGTTGACCTACACCGGTAGTCAGAAGGTGCGGCTCGAAGACCTACGGTCGCTGGCGGCACGGCGGCTGGCGGTCGGTGACGACGACTGGGCGCGGTTCCTGCGCGAGCAACACGCGGGGCTGATCGCGGGGCCACCCGAGGGCTGATGGCGGACCGCCGGGACGGTCGCCCGACCGCCGTCGTCACCGGCGGCGGGTCCGGGATCGGGGCCGCATGTGCCGCGGCGTTCGCGCAGGCCGGGCAGATGGTGGTCCTGGTGGGCCGGCGACCGGGGCCGCTGCAGGAGGTGGCCGACCAGATCGTGACCGGGGGCGGGTCGGCGCACGCGTTCCCGGCCGACATACGTGACTGGGGCCGTTTGGGTGACCTGCGCGAGGCGATCGTGGCCTGGTCGGACCGGGTCGACGTGCTGGTGAACGCAGCCGGCGGGCAGTTCCCCGCGCCGGCCGAGCAGCTGACGCCCAACGCGTGGGGCGCGGTGGTGGACACGAACCTCACGGGCACGTTCTTCGTGTGCCGCCAGCTCTTCCCGCTGCTGTGCCGGAAGGGCGGTGCCATAGTCAACATCATTGCCAGCGTGTGGCAGCGGCCATTCCCGGGAATGGCCCACTCGGGGGCGGCGCGGGCGGGGGTCGTCAGCCTCACCCGGACCCTGGCCCTGGAGTGGGCGGCGCACGGCATCCGGGTCAACGCCCTCTCCCCCGGCTTCATCGACACGCCCGCGTTCCGGTCACAGGTGAGGGACCTGTCCGGTCCGGCGGCCCGCGTCCCCCTGCGCCGGGTCGGCAGCCCCGAGGAGGTGGCCGACGCCGCCATGTTCCTCGCGCGCTCCACCTACACCACGGGCGAGGTCCTGACCGTCGACGGCGGCTTGCAGCTGATATGAGTCGGTCGTCAGACCGGCGCCATCACGGGGCGGTCGGGCTGGAGAGCCCGCACCGGGTGTCGGGGGCCGATGAGTTCCGACGGGCGGCATCGTCCTACCGAGAGGATGTCAACGACGAGCCAGGTGAGGTGGTCGTGAGCGAGATCTCCGAGCGCTACCGAAGGGTGGCGGCGCAGTTCACGGAGCGGGTCGGTGCCGTGCGGGACGGTGCCTGGGACAACCCCGCGCCCTGCGAAGGCTGGGTGGCCCGCGACGTCGTCGGCCATCTGGTGGAGTGGCTGCCGGCCTTCTTCTTCGGCCGGTGGGACATCGAGGCTCGCCCGATCCCGCCGGTGGAAGATGACCCGGTCGGGGCCTGGGACGCCGTCAACGGCACGATCCAGGCGGCGCTCGACGACCCCGAGGTCGCCGGCCGCAAGCGCGACACGCCCCTCGGCCCGTCGACGTTCGAGGAGACGATCGACACCATCTGCACCGGAGACGTCCTGGTTCACACCTGGGACCTGGCGCGGGCGACCGGACTCGACGAGACGCTCGACCGCGAGGAGGTGCATCGGTACCTCGCGGGATCGGAGCCCTACGAAGGCGCCATGCGCGAGTCCGGCCACTACGGCCCGCGCGTGGAGGTCCCCGACGATGCCGACGAACAGACCAGGCTCATCGCCTTCACCGGCCGCCACCCCTAGCCCCGGGCCGTCAGCTCCCAGACGTTGCCGTCGGCCCCACGGAAGTGCAGCCACGCCATGCCACCGCCGTGCTGGATCGGTCCGAGGATCTCGAGGCCCGCGGCATCCAGTTCGGCCCGCGCCGCCTCGATGTCGTCCACGGCGAACCCGACGACGGGACCGGTGGTGAAGTGACCGTGGTCGGGCTCGTCGGTGGTGAAGACCTCGACGGTGTCGCCGTTGTCGAGGGTGAACACGGCGACGCCCGGCAGGTCGTGACTACGGCGTAGGCCGAGCCCCGCCTCGAACATGTCGACGGTCTCGGACCAGTGATCGGTGCGAGTGCCGACCCACGTGATTCCCCGCACATGCATGGTTCGCTCCTCCTGTCGCCTGGTGGTGCAACGCTGAGGGGATGGGACACGTAACCATCCGGGCCTTCACCGACGCGGACCGGCCGTGGGCCGAGCGACTGCTCGGCGACGGCTTCGGCGGGCGTCTCCAAGTCCGGCTCGGCTCGGTCGTCGACCCGCTCGCCTGCCCGGGGCTCGTCGCCGAACGGGATGGTGGCCCGGCCGGCATCCTGTCCTTCGACGCCGACGGGACCGACGTCGAGGTGGTCTACATCGAGGTCGTGGCCAAGCAGCAGGGCATCGGCACGCGCCTGCTGAACGCCCTCGACGCTCGAACAAGGGCGCACCGCCTCTGGCTGGTGACCACCAACGACAACCTCGACGCCCTCCGCTTCTACCAACGTCGGGGTTTCCGGATCAGCGACATCCGGCCCGGTGCCGTCGACGAGGCCCGGCGAACTCTCAAGCCCTCCATAGCCGAGGTGGGTAGCTTCGGCATTCCCATCCGCGACGAGATCGTGCTGGAGCGCATCCGCGACTAGCCATATGTGCATCACTGGCTGCTGGACGCAGCCCAGAGGTTGATGCCGGCGTCGGTGGCGTACTGGTCGATGGCCGCGAGCTCTTCGTCGGTGAAGGCCAGGTTGTCCGGTGCCGCGAGGCTGGCTTCGAGCTGGGCGACGCTGCTTGCGCCGATGACCACCGATGTCATCCGCGGGTCACGCAGTGCCCAGGCCACGGCCATCTGAGCGAGGCTCTGCCCGCGCGCCTCGGCCATCGCGGCCAGCGCCCGAACCCGCGCCAGCCTGTCCTCGGTGATCATGTCGCGACTCATCGCGCCGCCGGTGGCGACCCGCGAGTCGGCGGGGATGCCGTCGAGGTACCGGTCGGTGAGCAGGCCCTGAGCGAGCGGCGAGAAGGCGATGCATCCCGCTCCCAGGCCCTCCAGCGTGTCCAGCAGCCCGTCGTCGTCCAGCCATCGGTTGAGCATCGAGTAGGACGGCTGATGGATCAGTAGCGGCACCCCGTGGTCGGCGAGCAGCCGCGCCGCCTCGACGGTGCGTGCCGACGAGTACGACGAGATCCCGGCGTACAGCGCCTTGCCTTGCGTCACCGCCGTCGCCGCGGCCGACATCGTCTCGTCCAGCGGTGTGTCGGGATCGAAGCGGTGCGAGTAGAAGATGTCGACATAGTCGAGGCCCAACCGCAGCAGCGACTGATCGAGGGAGGCGAGCAGGTACTTCCGGGAACCTCCCTCGCCGTAGGGGCCGGGCCACATGTCATAGCCCGCCTTCGTGGAGATCACGAGCTCGTCGCGGTGACCCGCGAAGTCCGTGGCCAGCAGCCTGCCGAAGTTCTCCTCCGCGGCGCCGTACGGCGGGCCGTAGTTGTTCGCCAGGTCGAAGTGGGTCACGCCCAGGTCGAAGGCGCGGCGGCAGATGTCCTGCTGGGTGGTGAACGGGCGGTCGTGCCCGAAGTTGTGCCACAGCCCGAGCGAGATCGCCGGCAACAGCAGCCCGCTGCGCCCGCACCGGCGGTACGTCATGGTCTTGTAGCGGTCCGCGGAGGGGATGTACTCCACGGCGCTCAGCCTCCTTCGACAGCCGCGACGATCGCCCGCCCTAGCTGCGCCGGCTTCGTGAACTGCGGCCAGTGGCCCGTGGGCAGGTCGATGTACGCGACGTCGTGCATGGCCGCGAGCTCGGCGAGGCTCGGCTCCCCCTGCGCCATCCACTCGTGCAGCTCCGCACTCGAGAACTCGCACGCGATGATGGTGGCCGGCACGTCGTAGCGTCGCTGGTCGGCGAGCACCTGCGGGTCGTACGCGACCGCCGCGGGCTGAGGCACCGCCCGCGCTCGGAACGCCTCCCGCAGGTCGTCGTCGAGGTCGCGCAGGTCCTCCCCGTCGAAGTCGGACCAGTCCGGGAGCGGGATCTCGCCGTCCACGACGGGCAGCTGGTCGTTGATCGCCCGCCCGTCGCCGAGCGGCCAGGCGTCGACGTACACGACCCGCGCGACCCGCGCGACCCGGTCGGGCCGGGCGTCGGCCGCTGCGTGGGCGATTGCGCCGCCCCCGGAGTGCCCGACGAGCACGACGGGCCCGTCGGCATCGTCGACGGCGGCGACGACCGTGTCGACGTGGTCGCGCAGCCGGATCGCACCGCGATCGACATCCGGCGCATAGAGGCCGGGCAGCGTGAGCGCGCGGACGCGGTGGCCTGCCTGTTCGAGCGCCGGCAAGACCTCGCCCCACGACGAGGCGTCGAGCCAGAATCCGGGGATCAGGATGACCTCCATGCCCCGACGCTACGCCGTGCCGGCGGCGAGGATGGGCGCATGCGACGAACGCTGCTGGCTGAGGGGTTCGGCTTCGTCGAGGGGCCGCGATGGCGTGACGGCCACCTCGTCTTTTCCGACATGGGATCGAAGCAGGTCCTGACCGTCGATCTCGAGGGAAGGGTCGGGGAGGTGTGCGTCGTCGAGGGGCGGCCGTCCGGCATCGGCTGGCTGCCCGACGGCCGGATGCTGGTCGTGTCGATGAGCGACCGGCGCATCGTCCGACTCGAGCCCGAGGGCAGGCTGGCGGAGCACGCCGATCTCTCGGGCCTGGCGTCCGCACCATGCAACGACATGGTCGTCGATGGGCGCGGCAACGCGTACGTCGGCAACCCCGGCTACGACATGCGGAACCCGCCATCGCCGCTGCCGGCCGCGGAGCTCGTGCTCGTGCGGGCCGACGGGTCGGCCGAGGTTGTCGACCGGTCCGTCATGTTCCCGAACGGGCCGGCGGTGACCCCTGACGGACGCACGCTGATCGTCGCTGAGACGATGGCGGCGCGGCTCTCGGCGTTCGACATCGGCGAGGACGGGACGCTGTCGAACCGCCGGACCTACGCCGACCTCCCGGGCCGCTCGCCGGACGGGATCGCCCTGGATGCCGAGGCTGCGGTGTGGGTCGCCGACGCCACCGGCAATGCGTGCGTGCGCGTGCGGCAGACCGGCGAGATCACGGACGTGGTCGACACCGGCCGGGGCTGTTTCGCCTGCGCCCTCGGCGGTCCCGACCGCACGACGCTGTTCCTGCTCACGGGCGAGGGCTTCACCGGCGAGGCGATCAGGAAGCGGACCGGCGCGATCGAGACCGTCCAGGTCGCAGTGCCCGGCGCTGGCCTGCCGTAGGTGGGGCACAGGGCGGGCTAGCGCGCCCGCGTGCGCTCAGGCCCGCGCTTCCAGAACGGCGAGGTCGCGCACTGCATAGCGGCGGTGCTCGCACTCCTCCTTCATCACGACCCGCAAGCACCTTCCGACCGTGCGCGGTTCCTCGGGATAGCCCGGCGCCGGGGAGCGTGCGCACAGCCGCTCGAGCTCGTCGTCGGTCAGGCCGTCGACCACACCGCGCACCACGGCCATGCGATCGATCCGTGCCTCCATCACCTCGTCGAACGACGGTCGTGCGCCGAGGTCGATGCCGAGCGCGGCCGCGTCCGCCGGCGGATAGGACGTGTGGGTGTAGCCGAGGCGGTGATACGGCATCGGCTCGTCGAGCACGGTGCGGCTGGCCCAGGCGTCGGTGGCGAACACCAGGTGGCGCAGCGTCTCGACGAACGACCACTCGTCGTCGACGCGCTCGTGTCGAGCGGGCTGGGGCAGTCGCCGCGCCCGCTCGACCGTTTCCGACCAGAGGCGTTCGATCGTGTCCCACATTGCGCGGTGGTCATCGGCCGTTTGCATCTGTCGCAGCTGCACGCGTTCGGGATGTTGCCGATCCAGCTCGGCCTCCACGAAGGCGGTGACGTCGACGTCGTTGACGACGAAGTTTTCGACGAGCCCGGAGACGTTCACGTCGACGAGCCACGAGTCGACGATCTTCAGGCGTCGCAGGTCGCAGTCGAGGAAGGTGGCGCCGGTGAAATCGGCGCCGGTGAACCGGGCCCCGCGGAACGTGTCGGTGTCCTCGTGCTCGACTGTCATCGCGTCATTGTCCTCGATCGCCCCCGATGACGCGAGTTGCACGCGACGGCCGCGGCGCGTTCAGGAGCGCTTGGGATCCCCCTACCTTCTAATGTTTCATACAACAGATGCCTCATCGTCCGGACGAGGGGCGTGATGCCCCGGTGATCGACATCCTGAGCGGGTTTGTCGAGGAGCTGCGCACCGCCGGTGTGGCGGTCGGCATCACCGAGCACATCGATGCGATGAGGGCCGTGGACGCCGTGTCGCTTGGCGAGCGCACCCTCGTCCGGCGGGCGTTGGGCTCGACGTTGGCCAAGAGCCGGGCCGACTGGGTCACCTTCGAGACCGTCTTTGACGCGTACTTCTCGATCGAGTCGCACGACAAGCAGGCCGACGACGCCTTCGGGCGGCGCGTCGAGCACGTGGTGGCGCAGGGCGACGGGCCCGTGTTGCGGGCAGTCGCCCGCGAGGCGGTCCGTCGCCATGCGGCGCTCGGGACCCCGCCGGGGGGCGCCCACTACCACCTGTTCCGCACGCTCCGCCGCATCGACTTCGCGACCCTGGTCGATCGGGCGCTCGCCGTGGCAACCGCCGCCAGGGCCCGAGGCGACAGCGAGGCCGGCGTCCTGACACCGCTCGAGGCCCACCTCGCCCGGCGCACGGTGTCGCTGCGGGCCGACCAGCTCCGCGACGAGATCGAGTCCGAGATCCGGCGCCGCATGTCGTTCACCGACCGCGAGCATGCGCCAGCCGGATTGCTGGCAACCCAGCTGGAGATCCGCCGGGCGTCGGCCGGCGAGCTGGACCAGATCCGGGCCGCGATCCAGCCGCTGGCGCGGCGGCTGGCCGCCCGACTGGCAAGGACGAGACGCGCCGCATCCGGGCGGCTGGACTTCCGGCACACCATGCGGCGCTCGCTGGCTTACGGGGGCGTGCCGCTCGAGCCGGTGATCCGGGGCCGCCGGCGCTCGTTGCCCGAGATCATGGTGCTCGCCGACGTCAGCCGCTCGGTTGCCGACTTCAGCCGCTTCACCCTCCAGCTCGTCTACGCGTTGAGCAGCCAATTCGGCAGGGTCCGCTCGTTCGTTTTCGTCGACATCATCGAGGAGGTGACCGAGCAGCTCAGCGACCGGGCGGACATGACGGAGGCGATGCGGGCTCTGGGGACCAGAGCCGGCATCACCAGGTTCGATGGGCACTCCGACTACGGCCAGGCCTTCGCCGACTTCTGGCATCGCTGGGGCGCCGAAGTGACACCGCGCATGACCCTGATCGTCCTGGGAGATGCCCGGAACAACTACCACCCCTCCCAGTCATGGGTGCTGGGCGAGCTGCGCCGGCGCGCCCGCCGGGTGTACTGGCTCAACCCCGAGCCCGTCTCGTCGTGGGACACGGGTGATTCGTTGATGAGCGAGTACGCGGGTCTGACGCACGAGACGTTCGAGTGCCGCAATCTGGCCCAGCTCGAAGAGTTCGTCGAGCGCTGCTGCTGAGGCAGGCGAGGCGCAATCAGTAACGCGGCGACCACTTGCTCGTGCGCAGGAGCTTGCTCTCCCACTGGTCGCGGTAGCGCAGGCCGCGGTGCATGTAGCTGCCGGGCCATGCGTCGGGGTCGTACTCCTCCGGCTCGGAGATGAGGCTCAGCAAGAGGCCGTAATTCAGGATCTTCTGCATGAGCAGGGCCTCGGGCCGGAAGTGCGTGCCGTGAGCGACCTGGAAGCAGGCCTCGATCTCCAGGATGCGGTGCGCGGGTGGCAGGGCCCGCAGGTTGCGGAAGTACTCGCGGTCCCAGAACCGGATGTAGTCGTCGAGAGGCGCCGACGGCCAGCCCGTGTCCTCCATGTACAGCGACAGCCCGTGCTCCGAGCCGTCGGTCGGGACCGTGGCCAGGTCGACCCCCTGCAACGGGGACCAGTACACGGGAAGAAGCATCTTCCCCTGTACCTCGTGGCGCATGGAGCCGACGGCACGTGACCAGTCGCGCAGGTCACCCCGGCGGAGGCGGTCGGCGAGCCGCTCGTAGGCGGCGCCGTCGCGGATCGCGGTGATCGTCACCACCCGGTACGACAGGCCGCTGCCATGGGCGTGGTTGAGGTACCAGATCAGGCGGGCGTCGTCGTCCTGCGCCAGCAGCTTCATCCAGCCGTCGCGGTACGCGGCCTCGAACTCGTGCTCCTGCTCGCCGGCGACGGAGTGCACCTCGTGCATGAACAGCATCGTCAACCAGTCCCTCCTCGGCCGCCTTCAGTTGAGGGGAGACCAGGAGGCGGTGCGCAGCAGCTTGCTCCGCCACTGGTCGCGAAACTCGAGCGCGTCGTGCATCCAGGTGCCGGGCCTTCCCATCTCCTCGGGCATGTCGGTGGTCAGCAGCCGTACAAGGCCCCGCATGTCGTGGACCTTCTGCATCAGGGTCACCTCCGGATACCGACCGGCGCCCGGCATGGTCTGGTAGGCGGCCTCGATGCTCATGAGGCGGTGGGCGGTGTCCGCACCGAGCATCTTCGTGTAACCGTCACCCGCCGCGGTGATGTACTGCTCGAGCTTCCCCCGTTTGGGCCACATGGTGTCCTCCATGTACAGGGCCGGCTCGTGACGGCGGCCGTCGGTGGGAACCGCGGCGAGGTCGACGTCGAGCGGCGAGAAGTCGAGGGCCATCAGCAGGCGGGCCCGGACGTCGTGCCGGCAGGAGTCGATCTCCCGCGCCCAGTCACGCAGGTCGCCGTGCTGGACCCGCCCGGCCAGGCGCTCCCAGGCGGCACCATCGGCCAAGGCCGTGACGGTCACCACCTGGTAGGACGGGCCGCTGCCGTGGGCATGGTGCAGGAACCAGAGCAGCCGAGCACCGCCCTCGGCGGCCAGGAGCTCCATCCATCCGGCCCGATATGCGACCTCGAACTCCTTCTCCTTGGCGCCCGCGACCCGATGCACCTCGTGGAGGAACAGCATCAGCCCGGTCTCCCTTCCCCGGTGGGCCGGCGCGCTAGGGTGGCTAACAGTCAAAAGATACATCAGATAGGGCGCAGCGTGGGCATGAGCTATCAGGAACACACCACGCTCATGACGGTGGCCAACCGCATGGCGATCGGCGATCTCACCGCCCGCTATGACCGGGCGCTGGACACGGGCGACCTCGAGACCTGGCTCGGCACGTTCGTGCAGGAGGCTGTGTTGCGGGCAACCGGTGGCGCGTCGTTCTCCGGGCACCGCGAGCTGGTCAAGTTCTTCCGCGCCGCGCCGCCCGACCGCGTCCGGTTGACGACCGACGCGCAGGTCGACGTCGACGGCGTCCATGCGCGCCAGGAGTGCCGGTTCCTGACGCTGCGCCCGGAGTCGAACGGCGGCGGCCCGGTGGTGGATGCGGTGGGCCGGTATCTCGATGCGCTGGTCTACGAGCGCGGACGCTGGTACTTCTCGACGCGCGAGATGGTCGCCGACCTCGTGCCCGGCTCCTGATGCGCCTGTCCGTCATCACGCCGGTCGTGACCCGCGTGCCCGGCGCACACGCCCGCTGGGAGGAGGATGCCGGCTTGCCGGAGCTGGTGCAGGTCGCGCGGGCCGCCGACCGCCTCGGCTACCACCACCTCACATGCAGCGAGCACGTGGGCGTCCCCACCGGGGTGGCCAAGGTGCGGGGAGCCACCTACTGGGACCCGCTGGCGACGTTCGGCTACCTGGCGGCGGTGACCGAGCGGGTGCGGCTGGCCACCTACGTCCTGGTGCTCGGCTACCACCATCCGCTCGAGATCGCCAAGCGCTACGGCACCCTCGACGTGGTGTCGGGCGGCCGCCTGATCCTGGGCGTGGGCGTGGGGTCCCTGCGCGAGGAGTTCGAGCTGCTCGACGCGCCGTTCGCCGATCGCGGGGCGCGGGCGGACGACGCCCTGGTCGCCCTGCGGGCGTCGCTGTCGCAGGACCAGCCCGCCTACCAGGGCCCCCACTACCGCTACGACGGCTTCGTGATCCGCCCCCGCGCCGTCCAGGCGCCGGTCCCGCTCTGGGTCGGCGGTCGCACCCGTCGCTCGCTCCGGCGGGCCGTGGCGCTGGCCGACGGCTGGGCGCCCTTCGGCGTCTCGGCGGCGCAGGTTGCGCACTGGGTGGCCGACGTCCAAGTGCCAGACGGCTTCGAGCTCGTGATCAGTCCCGAGCGGGCGCTCGATCCGGGCGACCGCGTCTCCGCATGCGAGGACGCGCTCGGCGAGCTGGCCGGGGCCGGGGCCACCATCGTCGCCGCCCGGGTGGTGCACCACTCGCTCGCCCACTACCTCGAGCAGCTCGAGGCGCTCGCGGGGTTGGCGGCCACGCGCGAGGGGGCCGCGTGAACCGCGTCAAGGTCGGCTTCTTCTCGGTCTCCGACCGAGGCGAATCCGACGACGACCCCGACGACCGCGCCTACCTCGCCTGGCACCAGCTCGATCACATGCCGGAGCAGTACCAGCTCCCCGGGATCGTCCACGGCGAGCGATGGGTGTCGAACGACACCTGCCGCGCCGCGCAGGCCACGTCCGCGCGCGAGTTCGAGCACGTCCAGCACGTCGTGCTGTACCTGATGGGTGACCCGGTCGAGCAGACGCTCGACGACTTCTTCGACCTCGGGAGCCGCCTGGCGCAGCTCGGCCGCTTCCCGCGTGATCTCCCCCGACGCTTCCTCGGGGCCCTGCGGCTCCTGGAGACGCGCGCGTCGCCGCGGGTGCTCGTCTCGGCCGAAGTCGTGCCCTTCCGGCCCAACCGAGGCATCTACCTCATCGTCGAGCAACCAACCGACCGCCGCCGGCTCGACACCTACCTGCGCGGGCGGCACGGGGCGCACCTCGAGCGGCTGGTCACGACCCCAGGAGTCGCCGGGGCTTGGGTCTTCGCGACCGCCGCCCACTATCGGCGGGGCCGCCACACCGAGGGCGACTACCGCGTCACCGTCTGCTACCTGGACCGAGACCCCGCAGAGACCGCCCGTACCCTGGGGCCGCTGATGGAGGAGGCGTGGTGCGACGCCCCGGTCACGCCGTTGCTGGCCGCGCCCTTCGCCTCGCTGGTCCCATGGATCTGGCCGGATGGCGCCTATCAATCATATGATTAGGAAGTCAGCCCGGAGGCGGGGCGGGGGGCAACACATGGACCCACGGATGCCGGTCATCGACGCCGACGCCCACATCAACGAGCCCGTCGTTCGCCTCGACGCACCGGACGACGAGCTGGCGCCCTGGCGGCAGCTGTCCGAGCGGCACCCGGGCTGGCAGCAGGCCGGCAGATCCGGAGGCAGGACGGTCAGCCTGATCGAGGGCAAGCTGTTCCCCACCCAAGAGGGGCCGGGGCGCGGCGTTCCCGTCGAGTCGGCCATGCATCCCCAGGCGGCCGAGGGGGCCACGCGCCTCGATGCCCGGATCCGCGACCTCGACAAGGAGGGCATCGACGTCCAGGTCCTGTACGGGGGACTGAGCATCGGGGCCACGACGTTCGAGGACCCGGCATTCGCGCTCGACTTCTGCCGGGCGTACAACGACTGGCTGGTCGGGGTATGCGCCCGGCATCCCGACCGGCTCGCGGCGGTGGCGATCGTGCCCCTGCAGCACCCCGAGGTCGCGGTCACCGAGGTGGGGCGGGCCGCGGACCTCAGCATGGTCGGTGTGATGATCCCACCGGTGGTGGGTGCGCGGAACCTCGATGATCCCTCGCTCCGGCCCTTCTTCGACGCCGCCGCCGGCCACGGCCTCGCGGTTGGCATCCACAGCGCCCCGGGGATGAACCTGCCGCTGCCCGGCGCCGAGCGGTTCGACAACTACGCGCAGGTCCACACGCTGTCGTTCCCCGTCGACCAGATGGTGGCGTTCACGGCGCTGGCCATGGGCGGGGTCCTGGACCGCTTCCCCGCGCTGCGGGTGGCCTTCCTGGAGGCGGGCGTCGGCTGGGTCCCCTACTTCGTCCACCGGATGCACGAGCACCGGGAGAAGCGAGGCGACATGGTGCCGGAGATGACCAGCGACCCCCGCGAATTCATCGAGCGGGGCCAGTGCTTCTTCAGCTTCGAGTGCGAGGACCGGCTGCTCGAGCCGTACGTCGAGCACCTCGGCGCCGACAGCCTGGTGTTCTCATCGGACTATCCCCACTGGGACTGCGACTACCCGGGCACGGTCGAGACTGCCCGGGCCAACGCCGCCGCGCTGGGCGACGACGTGGTCGTCCGCCTCCTCGGCGGCAACGCGGCCCGGCTGTACGGGCTCGACGGCCATGGCGCGTAGGCGCACCGCGGCCACCGGCTACGACGTCCCCGTCGGGACCTATGAGGACGCCAAGGCGATGGTGGGCACCACCACGCCGGTGCACTTCGGCGAGATCGACGTCAACGTCCCGATGATCCGCCACTACGCCGCCATGGTGCGGGACGGGAACGCCGCCTACTGGGACGACGAGTTCGCCGAGCGCCACTGGGGCGGCGTCGTCGCCCCGCCCGGCATGTTGATGACCTGGCTGATCCCGCTCGAGTGGACGCCGGGCGGTGACATGCCGGTCCCGTTGCTCACCGCCCGGGTCCCGCTGCCCGGCGACACGTTCGTCAACGTCTCCCACGACGCCGAGCTCTTCGCCGCCATCCGGGTCGGCGACCACCTGAACGTCGTCGAGGAGCTGGTCGAGGTGTCGGAGGCGAAGCGGACGAGCCTCGGCACGGGGCACTTCGTCACCACCTTGTCGACGTACCGCCGCCAGGACGGCCAGCTCGTCGCCCGCACCACCAACGTGCTCTATCGCTTCGACTCGGAGGACGACCGATGATCCCGGGAGTCTCGTACGCCCAGCGCTACTGGGACGACGTGGAGGAGGGCGCTGCCCTGCCGCGGGTGGAGGACGAGATCACGTATCGGCGCGTGATCATGAACCCGGCCACCACGTGGGACTACTTCCCCGGCCACCACGACCCGGAGTATGCGCGCTCGCAGGGCCAGCCGACGATCTACGTCAACACCATGCATTTCCTCGGCTTCGTCGACCGAGTGGCGACCGAGTGGAGCGGGCCGCGAGCCTTCATCGCCCGGCGCAAGGTCTCCATGCGCCGGTCGATCTATGCCGGCGACACGATGGTCGGCGAGGGGCGGGTGATGCGCCGGTTCACCGACGCCGCCGGTGCCCGGGTGCGCCACCTCGTCGACCTCGAGGTGACCGTGAAGAACCAGCACGGCGAGCTGTGCTGCCCGGCGACGGTCACCCTGGAGCTGCCGGTCCGAGAGGCCCCGGGATGACCGCCGAGGCGCCCGGCGCCGGGCGGGCGGTCGAGCATGCATCCGGGTTCGACCTACCGACGGGGACATACGAGGAAGCCCGGGCCATGATCGGTACCCGCACCGAGGTCGAGTTCGCCACCCACGAGGTGGCGTGGCCGCTGCCCGGCACGACCGTCGTGAGCGTCGGCTGCGACGCCGAGTTCTTCCGGCCGATCCGGGTGGGCGACCGGCTCAACCTCGAGGAGGAGCTGGTCGACGTCTCCGAGCTGAGGCGCACCCGCCTGGGCGAGGGGCACTTCCTCACCACCGCGGCCACCTACCGCCTGGGCGACGGCACGCCGGTCGCCCGCTACAGCCACCTGCTGTTCCGCTTCACGCCCGGCGACGGCGACGCCCCCTAAGGGCGCTCCGATGGACCTCGGGCTCACGGCGCGCCAGCGGGCATGGGTCGGGGAAGTGCGCGCGTTCCTCGACGCCGAGTTCGGCCCTGTCGAGCGCGAGGCGGTGCGCCGCGGGGGAGGGGAATGGAGCGGCGACGCCGTCAGGGCCTTCCGCCGCCGGCTGCTGGCCAAGGGCTGGCTGTGCCTCATGTGGCCCGAGGAGCACGGTGGCCTCGGCCGGTCACTGCTCGACAACCTGCTGCTGATGGACGAGCTGGCCTACGCCGGGGCGCCTGCCATCGACATGACGGCAGCATCGGTCGCGCCCACGATCATCCGCTGCGGCACGCCGGAGCAGCAGGCCCGGTGGCTGCCGGCCATCCGCCGCGGCGAGGTCGAGTTCGCCATCGGATACTCAGAGCCCGACGCCGGCAGCGACCTGGCGTCCCTGCGAACCACGGCCGTGCTCGATGGCGACGCCTGGGTGATCAACGGCACCAAGATCTGGAACACCGGCGCTGAGTACTGCACCCACGAATGGCTGGCCTGCCGCACCAACCCCGACGCGCCGAGACACAGGGGAATCTCCGTCCTCATCGTTCCGCTCGATGCGCCAGTGATCGGCGTGCGGGGCATCACCACGTGGCGGGGGATGCGCACCAACCAGGTCTGGTTCGACGACGTGCGGGTGCCCCGCGAAAACCTGGTGGGCGCGCGGGACCACGGCTGGGTCTACGTGACCGAGGCGCTCGACTTCGAACGCATCGCCGTCGGCATCACCGGTGGCCTGCGCCGCCTGCTCGACGACCTGGTGGCCTGGTGCCGCGACACCACCGTCGACCGTGAGGCACTGCTGGCCCGCGCGGACGTCCAGCGCCGGCTCGCCGAGCTGACCGTCGAGGTCGAGCTGGCCCGTCTGCTCAACCACCGGGCCGCGCAGATGATCGATGCCTGCCGCCCCGCCACCACGGAGGCGTCGATGACGAAGGTCTTCACCACCGAGCTGCAGGCCCGGGCATCTTCGCTGGCGCTGGACCTGCTCGGGCCCGCCGGGCAGCTGGATCCATACGACCACCGGACGCCCATGGATGGCCTCGCCCAGCTCATGTACCGGACGGCGCCCTACCTGCGCTTCGGTGGGGGGACCAACGAGATCCAGCGCGACATCATCGCCCAGCGCGGCCACGGGTTGCTGCGGTGACCGAGCCGGTCCTGTCGGACGAGCAGGAGGCCCTGCGGACCTCGGCCCGGGCCTTCCTGCGACGTGCCTGCCCCCCCGAGCTGGTCCGGCGGGCGGGTGCGCCCGGCGGCGAGGGCCACGATGCGGACCTGTGGCGGGGGATGGCCGACCTGGGCTGGGTCGGCCTGGCGTTCCCGGGGTCGGTGGGTGGCGGTGGTGGTGATCCGCTCGACCTGGCCGTGCTCTACGAGGAGGCCGGTCGGGCCCTGGTGCCGACGACGCTCTACTCGACCGTGGAGGGGGCGCTGCTGATCGACAGGGCCGGGGACGACGCTCAGCGCGCCGGGCTGCTCCCGCCCGTGCTCGCGGGTGATCGCATCGTCTCGGTGGCGCGCCACGAGGTCGGGACACCTTCATCGCCCGACTCCCTGTCCACCACCGCAGTCGTCAAGGGGGACGACGTCGTCGTCGAGGGAACCAAGCTCTTCGTCCCCAACGCCGGGGTCGCCGACGACCTCGTGGTGGTGGCCCGCGATCCCGCGACGAGCGGCGCCGGCGCCGCCCGGCTGGTCGTCGTGCCCACCGACGCCCCGGGCCTGCGCCGGTCGCGGCTCGCGACGTTCGCCCACGATGCCCAGCACGAGGTTTCGCTCGAGGCCGTGCGGGTGCCGGTGAACCGGATCCTGGCCGGGCCCACGGAGGCCTGGTCGGCCGCGGAGGGGGTCCGCCGCCTGGCCACCGCCCTGCACTGCGTGGAGATGGTCGGCGGTGCGCGGGAGGTCCTGGACCTGACGGTGCGATACGTCACCGATCGGACACAGTTCGGCCGGCCGATCGGGAGCTTCCAGGCCGTGCAGCACCACGTGGCAGACGTGTCGACCCGTGTCGATGCCGCGGGGCTGGCGGCATGGCAGGCCGTATGGCGATGCTCCCTCGGCGACGCGGACACCGCTGCCGGCGAGGTGGAGGCACAGGTGGCGATCGCCAAGGTTGCCGCCGGTGATGCCTACGTCGAGGCGACGCTCATGGCCCACCAGCTGCACGGTGGCATCGGGTTCACGGTCGAGCACGACCTCCACCTGTGGTCCGACCGAGCCCGGGCGGCGGCGCTCACGTTCGGCTCCCGCGACGATCACCTCCGCACGCTCGGATCGCTCATCGCGCAGTAGCTCTATGGTCGTGCGGGATGGCCAGCGATCTCGGCGGCGTGGTTGGGCACTACGAGGCGAGCCGCGAGCAAGACCGCCTCGTCGGTGGCATCGCCGAGCTGGAGCTCGTCCGGACCCGTGAGATCCTTCGTCGTCATCTGCCGCCACCGCCCTGCCGCATCCTGGATGTGGGGGGCGGCACCGGCGTGCACGCGGCCTGGCTGCTGGAGGACGGATACCGCGTGCGCCTGGTGGACATCACCCCGAGCCACGTGGAACGGGCGCGGGCTTCTCTCGGTCCCCGCGGGCTCACGGCCGAGGTAGGGGATGCCCGGCGCCTGGCCGCGCCGGATGGCAGCTTCGATGCCGCCCTCGTGCTCGGCCCGCTTTATCACCTGGTCGAGCGCGCCGACCGAGTGACCGCGCTCGAGGAAGCCCGCCGGGTCGTGACGCCGGCGGGGCTGGTGGCGGTCGCCGCCATCAGCCGCTTTGCGTCGCTGATCGACGGGCTCGTGCGGGAGTTCCTGTTCGAACCGGAGTTCCGCGAGATCGTCCGTCGCGACCTGATCGACGGCCGCCACGCGAATCCCGCCAACCGCCCGCACTGGCTCACGACGGCGTTCTTCCACCACCCCGACCAGCTCATCGAGGAGATCACCGCCGCCGGCCTCGTGCCCGTCGAGGTCCTGGGTGTCGAGGGGATAGCCGGGTGGCTGCCACACCTCGACCGTCGCTGGGCCCGGGACAACGACCGCGAGACGATCCTCGTGGCGACACGGCTGGTCGAAGCCGAACCCACCCTCATGGGCCTGAGCGCTCACCTCCTCGCCATCGCCAGGGCCCCCGGCGACTGAGGCCGCCGGATCGCGCGGGGTGCCACCGTCAGCGCGCGTCGGCTAGGGCCTCGAGCCTGCGGCGCAGGAAGTGGCGCTCGGCCGCGTTCTCGGTGAGGGCGATCGCCGCCTCGTACGCCCCCGCCGCCTCGGCATCGCGGCCCAGGCGCCGGAGCAGGTCGGCTCGGATGCCGTGGAACAGGCGGTAGCCGCCGAGATCGAGGTCGTCGACGAGGGCGAGCGCCGCCGCCGGTCCCTCGACCTCGGCCACTGCCACTGCGCGGTTGAGCGCCACCACCGGGCTGGGGGCGAGCGACAGGAGCTGGTCGTACAGCTGCAGGATCTGCCCCCAATCGGTGGCGGCGGCCGCCGGTGCGTCGCTGTGGACGGCGTTGATCGCCGCCTGGATCTGGTACGGGCCCGGCTGGTTGCGGCGGAGGCATCGCCGGACGATGTCCTGGGCCTCGGCGATGAGGCTCTGATCCCAAAGGCCGCGGTCCTGGTCGGCCAGCAGCACGAGGGCGCCGTCCGGGCTGGTGCGGCTGGTTCGCCGCGACTCGACCAGCAGCATGAGCGCGAGCAGCCCCATGACCTCCGGCTCGTCGGGCATCAGGTCGACCAGCAGGCGTCCGAGGCGGATGGCCTCGGCGCAGAGGTCGTCGCGGACGAGCCGGCCGCCCGAGCTCGCCGTGTAACCCTCGTTGAAGATGAGGTAGACGACGGCCAACACGGCCCGAAGGCGATCCGGGAGGTCGGCATCGACCGGGATCCGGTACGGGATTCCCGCGTCCCGGATCTTGGCCTTGGCCCTGACGAGCCGTTGGGCCATGGTCGGCTCCGGCACCAGGAAGGCGTGGGCGATCTCGGTGGTCGTGAGCCCGCCGAGCAGCCGGAGGGTGAGGGCCACCTGGGCACCGACGGCGAGCGCAGGATGGCAGCAGGTGAAGATCAGGCGCAGCCGTTCGTCGCGCACGGCGGCCTCCTCGAGCGGTTCATCGGCCGCGTGCAGGAGGGCGGCCTGGCTGTGACGGTCGTGGCGGGACGACTCCCGTCGGAGGCGGTCGATCGCCCGGTTGCGGGCGGTGGTGATGATCCATCCCGCCGGCCTCGCGGGCAGTCCGGTGTCGGGCCAGCGCTCCACGGCCGCGGTGAACGCGTCCTGGACCGCCTCCTCGGCGACGTCGATGTCACCGAAGACGCGGACCAGGACCGCCACCGCGCGCCCGTACTCCTCGCGGAACACGCGTCCGATGTCGGAGGTGGAGAGGGCCGGCACGCCGGGGTCAGTGTTCGCCCTGGAACGGCCGCACCTCGACCGGCAGGGTGGTCGCCCGGGCCGCCTTGCGGCCCCATTCGAGCGCGGCGTCGAGATCGGGGGCGTTGATGATGCAGCAACCGCCGACGTGCTCCTTGCCCTCCGTGTAGGGGCCGTCTGTCATGAGCACGTCGCCGCCCTGGTCCCGCACCACCGTGGCCGCGCTCGCGGCGTGGAGCCCCCCGGCGAAAACCCAGGCACCGGCGGCCCTGAGCTCCTCGTGGAACGCGTCGAGGTCGCGGGAGATCTGCTCGAGATCCACCGATGGCGGCGGATCTCCATCGGGCTGATAGATGCTGAGCAGGTACTGCTTCATGGGAGTTCCCTCCTGGCCGTTGCCGCCGGCACCGATCCGGCGTCCTACCCCCTATACGAACGGCTGCCGGCCGGATCGACAGTCGGCATCACCTTCCTGCCGTCCGCGGCCCGCGCCGTCCGGTCGGCGGCGCGGGCCAGTGACCGGCCGAAGGCGCGGGGATCATCCCCGAACGCGGTGATGAGGTTGCGCGCCCCGTCGTCGATGCAGGCGACGACGCGATCCGCCGACAGCAGGCGTGCCAGCTCCAGCGTCACCAGCCCGTGGATCAGCGCCCACAGCTGCGTCGCCAGCCGGACGGGGTCGGCCGGATCCAGCCGCCCCGCGTCCATGCCGCGCTGCACGGTCGTGACGAGTTGCCCGAACGTGTCGAGGCCGACGCCGGCGTCGGCGTCGTCGATGGGCCCGTCCATGAACATCGCCTGGTACAGGTTGGGGTTCTCGACGGCGTTTCGATAGTAGGCCCAGCCCAGCACGCAGAGATCGGCGACCGGATCTCCGGTCGTGGCGACCGCCGCTTGGCGGGCCCCAAGCCGTGCGAATCCCTCTCGCCTTATCTCCCGCCGCAGCTCGGTCATGCCGCCGAAGTGGGTGTACACCGCCATCGTCGACGTGCCCACCTCGCGCGCCAGGCGGCGCAGCGTGAGCTTGCCCAGGCCTTCGGTGGCGATGATGCGTGCCGCGGTCTCCAGGAGCGCGATGCGCACGCCGGGGTCGGCGGGTCTAGGACTCATCGTTTGACAGCATGCCATAACGGTGCTATCGAATATTCCATAACGACGCTATGAAAGGGAGGAGTGGGTGATGGCAGGAACCCGCAACCGCTACCTCGAGGGCAACTTCGCCCCGGTGCACGAGGAGATCACCGTGACCGACTTGTCGGTCACGGGCACGATTCCCGACAACCTCGACGGGCGCTACCTGCGCAACGGGCCGAACCCCGTCGTCGCTCCCGACCCCGCCAGCTACCACTGGTTCCTCGGCTCCGGGATGGTGCATGGCCTCCGCCTCCGCGACGGCAAGGCCGAGTGGTACCGGAACCGCTGGGTGCGCTCCGCGGACGTAGCCGAGGCGCTGGGCGAGGCGGCGAGGCCCGGGCCGGTGTTCGCCGGGTTCGACTTTGCCGCCAACACCAACGTGATCGGACACGCTGGTCGCTTCTTCGCCATCGTCGAGGCCGGCGGCCGTCCCTACGAGCTCACGGGTGAGCTCGACACCGTCGGGCCATGCGACTTCGACGGCACGTTGCCCGGCGGGTACACGGCGCATCCCCACCGTGACCCCGAGAGCGGCGAATTGCACGCCGTCTCCTACTTCTTCGGGTGGGGCAACAAGGTGCAGTACTCGGTGACCGGTACCGATGGCCGGGTCCGGCGCACCGTCGACATCGAGGTCGGCGGCAGCCCGATGATGCACGACTTCTCGCTCACGGACGGGCACGTCGTCATCTACGACCTCCCGGTGACCTTCGACCTCGACTTCGTGGCCAAGGCCGCGCCCGGGCCGCTCGGCCGCCCCAGCCGATGGCTCGCATCGAGGTTCATCGGCAAGCGCTCGATTCCCATCGGCGTCGCGTCCGCCGCCATGCGATCGGGCGACGGTGGTGGCTTCCCGTATGCCTGGAACCCGGGCTATCCCGCCCGGGTCGGCGTCATGGCCCGGGACGGCGACGGCAGCGACGTGCGCTGGTTCGACGTCGAGCAGTGCTACGTCTACCACCCGCTCAACGCCTACGACGACGGCAGCGACCGCATCGTGCTCGACGTCGTCCGCCATCCGCAGATGTTCGCCACCGACCGCCAGGGGCCGAACGAGGGCGCGCCCACCCTCGACCGCTGGACTGTCGACCTGTCGGGCGACAAGGTGCTCGAAGAGCGGCTCGACGATCGCGGCCAGGAGTTCCCGCGTGTCGACGAGCGCCTGACCGGTCGGCGTCACCGCTTCGGATACGCCCCCGCCGTCGGGACCGAGGTCGGAGACATCGACCTCACGGGCTCGCTGCTCAAGCACGACCTGGTGGAGCGCCGTACGGAGGTGCGGTCCTTCGGCGCGGCCCGGCGGGCGGGGGAGTTCGTGTTCGTGCCGTCGGGGCCCGACGCTGCGGAGGACGACGGGGTTCTGATGGGCTTCGTGCATGACGACGAGTCCGGCCGAACCGATCTCGTCCTGGTGGATGCCGGAACGCTCGAGGACGTCGCGCAGGTCCACCTGCCGGCGAGGGTCCCCTACGGGTTCCACGGCAACTGGATCCCAGCCTGAGGCTCGTACGTCAGGCAGGCCCCGGCCCGGGTCCGGGACCTGTGTGATTGTGGGGTCTCGGACGGGTTCGGGAGCGCCGGCGTCAAGGGTTCGCTGCGCCGGCCTGCGGCCGCCCTTGACCCCGGCTCGACGGCGGCCGGGCGGGGCCGGATCGGTGCGCTCGCCGTGAGGCCAGAAATGCGGTTTGAGCAGGGATTATGGGTTGATCTGGATATGCGAACACGTGTACGATGGTGGCTATGTTCGAGCAGCTGGGGAACGCCATCGAGGGGCTCGACATCCCCCTCGACGGCGACGCCCTGGCCACCGTGATCGGCCTGCGCGACCGGCTCGACGCCCACATCAGCGCCGCCGTCGCCGCCTGCGACCGGGCCGGATTGTGGGAACTCGACGGCGCCACCTCCATGACCGCCTGGCTCACCGACCGGGCCACCATGCCCCGGCCCCGGGCCGCCGCCACCACCGGCCGGGCCCGCAAACTCGCCCGGCTGCCCGTCACCACCGCAGCCTGGCGCGACGGCCTGTTGTCCAGCGGTCAGGTCGAAGCCATCGCCACCAACTTCGATCAACACACCGTCGACCTGTTCGCCGACCACGAAACCGCCATGGTGCCCACCCTGGCCGACCTGCCGGTGGGCGACGTCGCTGGCGTCATGCGGGCCTGGCGGGACGCCGCCAGCGCCGGACGCGACCCCAAACCCGAACCGCCTCACGCCCTGCACCTGTCCCGCAGCCTCGGGGGCCGCTGGCGGCTCGACGCCAACCTCGACCCCGAAACCGGAGAACTCCTCGCCACCGCCCTCCGCTTGGCCCAGTCCCCCGACGCCGACGGTGAACCCGCCCGCCGTGCCGCCAGCCGCCGCGCCGACACCCTGGGCGACATCTGCCGGTTCTTCCTCGACCACCAACACCGCCGCCGCGGTGGCCGCCACCGCCCCCACCTCAACCTCGTCATCGACATCGACCGCTACCAGGCGCTGGCGACTGCGGGAGCCGGCAGCGTCGACGGCACCCCCCTGACCCGCAAAACCGTCGACCGGTTGCTGTGCGACGCCGCCCTACACCGGGTCCTCACCCAGGGCCGCTCCGCCATCTTGGACTACGGCACCGCCACCCGCACCATCCCCGCCCCCCTCTACAACGCCCTGGTCGTGCGCGACCGCCGCTGCCGGTTCCCCGGCTGCGACCGCCCCACCGCCTGGTGCGAAGCACACCACGTCCAACCCTGGCAGTCCGGCGGCCCCACCCAGATCTCGAACCTCGTGCTCGTCTGCACCCGCCATCACCACCTGTTCCACCACCCCCGCTGGCACACCAAACTCCTCCCCGACGCCACCCTGGAGGTCACCGACCCCCAAGGTCGGGTCCGCACCACCACCCCACCCAACCCCGACCGGGCCCCACCGTTACCGCTCGAGTGACGACCGAGCCGGCCGACCCGCCCCAGCGACGTCTGGCCGGTCGTAGTCGACACGTCCATGTCTACGAGGCATCCCGCCGCTCGGGGTCTCACCGAGTGATCCGGAAATCATGCGGGCGACCGCCAGGAGCCCCTGCCTAGGCTCGCGCCATGCGCCGATGTTGATGCGGCCCGACCGGCCGACCCGCGGGCGCCGTCGCGCGAGCGCGTGGACCTCCGTGGCGGAGCGTGTCCCCACCAGGAACGCATTCGTCCACCTTCGGGAGGTCCATCACCCATGTCATCGACAACCGAGGTCGTGCCGCTCGCGCCCGACCATCTCGATCAGCTCACCGGGCTCCTCAACGCCCACCTCGACGCAGTCGTCCCCGGGTTTGCGCTGCCGGCCGCATACCTTGCCGAGCGCCTGACCCGTGACCCGGGCGAGGCGATCGTCGACCCCTGGGTCCTGCGCCGCCGCACACTGGTGGCCGTCGAGCGGGACCGCGTGGTCGCGGCTGCCCACCTGTTGCGGTACGGGGCGACGGTCGACGTCGGTCCCGCCTTCCGCGACGTGGGCGAGATCGCGTGGCTCCTCGCCTGGCCGTCGGCCTGCGACGCAGCCGAGGCCGTGCTGGCGGCCGGCCTGCGCCGGCTCGCCGACTGGGGTGCGGAGGCACAGTGGCTCTGCACCGGCAGCATGTTCGTGCCGACGGTGTCGGGCATCCCCGATACCTGGCCGCACATCGCTGCGATCCTGCGGGCGGCAGGCTACGCGCCCGAGCCGGAGCGCGAGGAGGTGCTGTACGCCGGCCGCATCGAGCGCCTCGAGCCACCGCCCGCGCCGCCGATCGAGGGGCTGGTGCTCGCCCGCCGCATGTGCGATTTCGCTCCGCGGTTCGCCGCCGAGCTCGCCGGCGAGAGCATCGGGCTGTTCGACGTGGGTTCGGACGTCACCGCCGGCGGCATGCTCCCGGCTCTCGCCGGCTGGGCCGACCCCTGGAACCTGTGGGTCGACGAGGGCTACCGGTCGCAGGGCGTCGGTTCGTGGCTGGTCCGCTCGGCGGCGCCGTACCTGCGCATGGGCGGCTGCGATCGGATGCTCGTGAGCGTGGCCATCGACGACGAGCGGGCCGGCGCCGGGCGCTTCTACGAGCGGCTGGGCCTGGTGCGCCTGGCCCGGCTCGACCGGGCACGGAAGACCGCGGGCGAGCCTACGGTCGCCGATGGGCCGCGCTAGCACGGCCGGCCCTCACCCGCGACCTATCTCGGCTGCACCTCGCCGATGTCCTCGTGCCACAGCGCCGGTTCGGCGGCGATGAACTCCCGCATGAGCTGGCGGCACTCCGCCGAATCGAGGTTGACGAGCTCGACACCCCGCTGGCGCAGCAGGCCCTCGGCACCGACGAACGTGGCGTTCTCGCCGATGACCACCCGGGGGATGCCGTAGAGCAGGATCGTGCCCGCGCACATGAAACACGGCGACAGCGTGGTGACCATGGTGGCGCGGCGGTACGTGGCCGCCGCCAGCCGGCCGGCATTCTCGATGGCGTCGGTCTCACCGTGGCGGATCGCACTGCCGAGCTGCACCCGCCGGTTGCGGCCGGCACCCAGCACGCGCCCGTCCGCCACCAGCACGGCGCCGATCGGTATGCCGCCCTCGGCCCGCCCGAGCCGTGCCTGCTCCAACGCCAGCGCCAGCCAGCGCTCGTCCTCGGTCAACGCCCCATGCCGATCTCCTCGAAGTAGGCGCCGCCCAGCCGGCCAGGGTAGCAATCTTATATATGAAGGCTCCTGCCCTGACCTATGATGGGCCGGTCGATCGACGCTTCGAGGGGGCTCGATGTCGCTGGTCATCGATGCTGACGGGCACGTCGAGGAGAACCTGGCCGGGCTCGTGGATGCCATACCGGCGGCGATGCGATCTCGCGCCATGCGCTTCGTGGCCGTCGCCGGCGGCCACGTCACCTACGAGATCGAGGGGCGGCTCTGGCGCTCCAAGTATCCCTATCCCGGCGGACTGCAGAACCACGTCTCGGCCGGCGGGGAGCGCCGCGAGGGAGGCCGCGACCCCAAGGTTCGGCTGCAGGTCCTGGATGACGAGGGGATCGACGCCGCCGTCCTGTACCCCAGCGTGGGCATGATGTTCGGGCTCCTCGAGAACCCCGACATCGCGGCCGCGCTGTGCGCCGCCTACAACGACTGGTTGGCCGCCTATTGCTCGACCGATCCCACTCGCCTCGTCGGCGCCGCCCTGCTGCCGCAGCAGGACCCCGACCTCGCCGCCGCCGAACTCGAACGGGCGGTCGAGCGCCACGGCTTCGTCGGCGGTGTCATCCGGCCCAACAAGATCGGTGGTCGCACGGTCGACCATCCCGATTTCGACCGGCTCTGGGAAACGGCGCAGCGGCTCGACGTCCCCGTCGGGCTCCACGAGGCCTACCTCTCGGGCATCGACACGGTCGGGGTCGACCGCATGCCGAGCTATGCCGGCTGCCATGTGGTCAGCCATGTCTTCGAGCAGATGACCGGCATGCTCGTCACCACCCTGGCCGGGACGTTCGATCGGTTCCCCAACCTCCGGATCGGATTCCTGGAGGCGGGCTGCGGCTGGGCGCCGACCTGGGTCGACCGCATCGAGGAGCACTTCGGGCTCGCCCCCGGCGACTTCCGCGGGGGTGACCCCAGGGGAACCATCAACCACCGGTCGTGGCTCACCTTCGAGGTCGAGGAGCCGGGCCTGGACGCCGCCCTCGGGCTGGGATGGGCCGACAACGTCATGTTCGCCTCCGACTATCCCCACCACGACGCCGTGTACCCGGGCGCCGTGAAGCACGTCCGCGAGCGCGGGCTCCCCGAGGACCTCGAGCGCAGGATCCTCGGCGACAACGCGCTCCGCTTCTACGGGCCCCGGCTCGAACGGATCGTCGGCGACCCACACCGGGAGGTGAGCACGCCATGACCGCCGCCGAAGGCGCCAAACCCACCCCGATGAGGGCCATGAAGGTCACCAAGGCCTACGCGCCGGCGCTGCCGGATCTCATCCCGGCTCAGGAGCTGGCGCTGCTCGCCCGCTGCCTTTTTTCGGAGGGCTACAACGACCACCTCGCCGGCCACATCACCTACAAGCAGCCGGACGGCAGCTTCCTGGTCAATCCGTTCGGCTTGACGTGGGACGAGTTGCGGGCGAGTGACGTGATGCGTATGGACGCCGACGGCCACGAGCTCGAGGGCCCCTGGACCATCACCCCGGCCATCACTCTTCACGTCGAGCTGCACAAGGCCCGCCACGACGTCGGGGTGGCCATCCACAACCACTCCCGCTGGGGAACCATCTGGGCCGACATCGGGCGGGCGCCCGAGGTCTACGACCAGACAAGCGCGCTTTACCACGGCGAGGTGGCGATCTACGACGAGTACTGGGGCGCGGTCGACGATCCGCGCAACGCGCAGGCTGCGGTTAAGGCTTTGGGCGACGCCAACGTCGGACTGCTCGCCAACCACGGTGTCCTGGTGCTGGCTAGGGACATCGACCAGGCCTACCTGCGGGCCATGTCGTTCGAGTGGCGCTGCCGCCAGGCATGGCACGTGGCCGCTGCGGGGGGCGGGACGCCGATGAACCGTGACGCGGCGCGCAACTACGGCGAGTTCTTCAACACGCACCCGTTCACGGGCCTGTTCGAGTCGATGGCGCGGCGCGAGCTCCGCCGCGATCCCACAATCCTGGACTGAGCAACCGAGCACGAGGGGGCCGAGCATGGACGAGAACGGTGCACCCTGGTGACCGGGCAGCGGATTGCGGTCGACGGCGGCGGCTTCGGTCGCTGAGGGAGGATCATGTCAGCCGTGAACGAGAGCCATGCCGTATCGCCGTTGGCGGTGTCGTCCTACCGCTACCCCACCGGATGGTTCGTGGTGGCGTGGTCGTCGGACGTGGAGCCTGGAGACGTCAGGCGGCTCCACTACTTCGGCCGGGAGCTCGTCTGCTTCCGGACGGAGGCCGGGCGGGTTTCGGTGCTGGACGCCTACTGCCAACACCTGGGTGGGCACCTGGGCGTCGGCGGGCACGTCGAGGGCGAAGACATCGTCTGCCCGTGGCACGGCTGGCACTGGCGGGGCGACGGCTCCAATGCCCTGATCCCCTACTCGAGGGAGCGCTGCAAGCAGAACGTCCGCATCCAGTCGTTCCCCGTCATGGAGTGGTGCGGGATGGTGTTGACGTGGTTCGACCGCGACGGTCGCGAGCCGACATGGGAACCGCCCGACGTGCCGGAGCTGGAGACCGGCGACTACTACCCACTGCACCCCCACTCGCGCATGCTGAATCGGGTGAGGGTGCATCCGCAGATGATCGTCGAGAATGCCGCCGACCCGTACCACATCCAGCCCGTGCACCACGGCGATCGGCCCGCCCAGACGACGTCGTTCGAGCTGCATGAGAACCACCTCCACGCAACCGTGGACGTCAACTACGGGGGCGCGCACGAGACGACATGGCTCACGCCGGGCGGTCCCGTCGACGGGACGGTGGTCTACGACACTTACGGCCTGAGCATCGGGTTCGTGCGGTTCCCGCCCGAGGTGTTGGCCTCCGTCCAGATCACGGGCCATACGCCGGTCGACGAGGACTACACCGACTACTACTTCACGATGGCCTGCATCCGCGAGCCGGGCGACACTGGCGACAGGCCCACGGGCCGCGCCGCCAAGTGGATGCAGCTCCAGCAGGAGATCGTCAAGCAGGACTTCTTCACCTGGGAGAACATGAAGTACCTGCCCAAGCCCAACTTCGCCGTCGAAGAGGCCAAGGACTACGCCGCGCTCCGGCGGTGGGCCCAGCGCTTCTATCCGCCCGACACGCTGCCGCCGGACGGCCCCGTCGACGGTGACCACGAGGACCGGTCATGACGGGTGGGAGCTGGTCGCTGGGGGAGCGCCTGACCATCCCCTCGGTCCTTGACGAGCAGGCGCAGAAGCGGCCCGACCAGCCGTTCCTGTACGTCCTCGACGAGCCGGTGACGTACGCGGAGATGCGCGCCCGGGCGGTGTCGAGCGCCAACGTGCTGGCCGCCAGCGGCATCGAGGCCGGCGACCGCGTCGCCATATACATGGGCACGTCGGCCGAATGGATCGACGCCTGGTTCGGCTCCGCCTATCTCGGCGCGGTGGCCGTGCCGGTCAACGCCGCCTACCGCGGCGACTTCCTGGCCAACCAGCTCCGCGACAGCGAGGCCAAGGCCATCGCCGTCGACGCCTCCCTGGCCGAGCGGCTGCTGGCGGTGTTGCCGGACGTCCCGAGCCTGCGGACGGCGTTCGTCCGGGCCGACGGTGAGGCCGACACGACCCCCCAGGCGGCGGCCCCCGCCGGCGTCGACGTGGAGCCGATCGGCCGGTTGCGCGAGGGCGACACCGGGGAGGTTGCAGGAGGGGTGGCGCCCGCCTGGAACCGGCCCGGCGCCATCTTCTACACGTCGGGCACCACGGGTCGGTCGAAGGGCGCGCTCGTCACCCAGCGCTACCTGCTCTCCGCCGCGCAGACCATGGTCGACTGCTGGCAGCTCCAGCCGGGCGAGACCGTCTACGGCCCGCTGCCGCTGTTCCACCTGAGTGCCGTCGGCACCGTCCTCGGCCCCATGCTGGCGGGCGGCACCGGGGTGCTGGAGAAGGTGTTCAGCGTGACCAACACCTGGGACCAGGTGCGTCGTTACGACGCGGCCGGCATCGCGCTCGCCGGGGCACTGGTGGTGATGCTCTGGAACCTGCCCCCGGACGAGCGCGACAGGGACCTGCCTCTCCGCTTCCTGTCCGCGGCGCCGGTGCCGAAGGAGATCTACCGCGACATCGAGGAGCGCTACGGCTGCCGCGTCGTCACCGTCTACGGCACCACGGAGGCATTCCCGCTCACGTACGCGGGCGTCGCCGCCGACAACCCGCCGGGCGCGTCGGGGCGGGCGAACCCCGGGTTCGAGGTGAAGATCTTCGACGACGAAGACAACGAGGTCCCGGCCGGCACCGTCGGCGAGGTCGTGTGCCGGCCGCGGCGGCCCCACGTCATGTTCGAGGGTTACGACGGCCAGCCCGACGCGACGCTCGAGCAGATGCGCAACCTCTGGTTCCACACCGGCGACCTGGGCCGGTTCGACGACGACGGCAACTTCAGCTACGTCGATCGCAAGAAGGACGCCATGCGGCGCCGCGGCGAGAACATCTCGTCGTTCGAGGTGGAGCAGGCACTGTCGCGGCACCCGGCCGTGGCCGAGATCGCCGCCATCGGCGTGGCCAGCGAGCTGGGCGAGGACGATGTGATGGTGTGCGTCGTGGCGAAGCCCGGGCAGGCGGTGGAGATCGTCCCGTTCATGGACTTCTGCCGGGACCGGCTGCCCTACTTCGCGGTCCCCCGGTACGTGGAGGTCTGTGCCGAGCTGCCCAAGAACGCGGTCGGGCGCGTCCTCAAGCACGAGCTCCGGGCGCGCGGCGTCACCGACGCCACCTGGGATCGTGAGCGCGCCGGCTACGTCGTTCGACCCTGACGGCGCGCTCACGGGGCTGCGGGTCCTCGAGCTCAGCGGGCGCGTGGCAGGCGCCTACTGCGGGAAGCTGCTGGTCGACGCGGGCGCCGAGGTGACCAAGCTCGATCCCCCGGGCGTTACTGGAACCGCAGGCGGAGGCCGCCCGCGGTTCCAGTACCTCGACGCGGGAAAGACCCCGACCGTTTCGGTGTCTCCCACGTCACGCACCCCGGATGATGGATGCCGGAACGCCCTCTGCGCCGGCGCCGACATCGTCGTGCTGACTGCGACGCCCGCGACCGCGGCCCGCCTGGGCGTGGACCTCGACACCGTGCGGACCGCCAACCCCGCCGCCGTGATCGTGACCATCTCCGACTTCGGCTGGACCGGTCCGTGGGTCGAGCGACCGGCGACCGAGTTCACGCTCCAGGCATGGTGCGGCTCCACCGGCTTCCGCGGCGTCCCCGAGCGACCCCCGGTGTCGGTCGGGGGCGGGGTGGGGGAGTACGTGGGGGGCGTCTGCGCCGCCGTCGGCGCGCTGGCGGCGTGGCGGCGGGCGTCGGCCACGGGCGACGGCGACCACGTGGACGTGTCGCTGCTCGAATGCATGACCCTGGCGATGCAGGCCTTCGAGTGGCTGCACGTGCGGCTCATGGACCTCCCGGGGTTCGCTCGCTCGATCGAGGTGCCGTCCATCGAGCCGGCCAAGGACGGATGGGTGGGCACGTCGATGGTGACGGGCCAGCAGTGGCTCGACTTCGCAGCGATGGTGGGCCAGGCCAAGCTGGCAGAGGACAGGGAGCTGCGGTTCCAGCTCGGGCGCTGGCCGCGGCGGCAGGAGGTGTACGAGCTGATCCATCCCTGGTTCGCCGCGCGGACGGTCCAGGAGATCGTCGAGACCGCCAGCCTGTTCCGGATCCCCATGGCCCCGCTGGGCAACGGCGCGTCCATCCCGGACATGGACCACTTCGTGGAGCGTGGCGTGTTCCAACCCAATCCGGCGTGCTTCCGCCAGCCGCGGCCGCCGTGGCGCATGTCTCCGCGTTTTGTACGCGGGATTGGCCGCCGGGGCGGCCGTTCCCGCGAAGAAAACGCCCGTAGTGGGCTGCCACTCGCCGGGATCAGGATCGTCGACTTCACCGCCTTCTGGGCCGGGCCCTCGGCCACCCACGCGCTCGCCGCGCTCGGCGCCGACGTCGTGAAGGTCGAGTCGATCCAGCGGCCGGACGGCATCCGTTTCGCCGCCGGCCCACCCGAGGGCACCGAGCGGTGGTGGGAGTACAGCTGGCTGTTCCACGGCGTGAACGTGGGCAAGCGCGCGGTCACGCTCGACCTGAGCCGGCCGGAGGGCGTCGATCTCGCCCGGCGGCTGATAGCCGGCGCCGACGCCGTCATCGAGAACTTCTCGCCCCGGGTCATGGAGGCGTTCGGGCTCGGCCACGACGCGCTCCACGAGGTGAACCCCCGGGCGGTCGTCGTGCGCATGCCCGCCTTCGGGCTCGACGGCCCCTGGCGGGACCGGGTCGGATTCGCCCCCACGATGGAGCAGTTGTCGGGCATGGCGTGGATGACCGGCTATGCCGACGGCGCGCCCATGGCCCCACGGGGCGCGTGTGACCCCCTTGCCGGGCTCCACGCCGCGTTCGCGCTCATCGCCGCCCTCGCGCGGCGCGACCGGACCGGCGACGGTGCGCTGGTCGAGGTGCCCATGATCGAGGTCGCGCTCAACGTGACTGCCGAGCAGGTCATCGAGCACGATGCGCACGGGGTCGTGCTCCAGCGCGACGGCAACCGCGGGTCGGCCGCCGCGCCGCAGAACGTCTACGCCTGCGCGGGCGACGAGCAATGAGTCGCGTTGGCCGTCGCCACCGACGAGCAATGGGCCGCGCTGCGGCGCGTCCTGGGGGACCCGTCCTGGGCGGCGGACCCGTCGCTGGCGACGCACCGAAGCCGCCGGGCGGCGCACGATGTGCTCGACCGGGAGCAGTCGGCCTGGTTCGCCACCCGGCACCGGGACGACGTGGTCGAGCGGCTGGCGGCCGCCGGGATCCCCGCGGCACCGGTGGTGTTGCCGCCGGACGTCGTGGACAACGTGCAGCTGCGGGCGCGTGGCTTCTTCGAGACGCTGGACCATCCCCACACCGGGCCCACCGAGTACGCGGGCCTACCGCTCGCCCGGCTGCGCGGCGTGGAGCGATGGTGCCGAAGGCCGGCGCCCACGCTGGGACAGCACAACGACGAAGTCCTGGGCGGCGAGCTGGGCCTGACCCCCGCGGAGCTCGCCCGCCTGCGTGCGGCCCAGGTGATCGGCGACCGGCCGACGGGGCTCTAGCCCCCGCCCGCCTACCCGCGGTAGGCGTCGGGACCGCGGCCCGGCGCGGGCGCCAGGTGCGACCGCAGGCCGGTGATGTTCACCCGGCGGCCGCCGTCGCTGGCGAGCACGTAGCGCTGGGATTCGTCGAGGTGCTTGCGCGCGGTGCGATGCGCCAGCTCGCGGTTGCCGGCGTCGATGGCGTCGGTCAGGCGGGCGTGGGCCCTCAGCACCAGCTTGCGGAGCTTGACCTCGGGGTAGAGGCCCTCGGCGTCGATGCTCTCGGCCCACTGCGACTCGAGCGACGACCACAGGGTCTCGAGCGTGCCCACCAGCAGGATCATCGTGGTGTTGCCACACGACTCCACCATCGCGTCGTGGAACTGCCGAGCCAGCCGGGTGAACTCCGGGCCATCGTCGAGATGGGCCTCCGCCCGCTCGTTCAGCACCTCCAGTCGCGGCACGACCTCCGTGCCCCGGTCGTCCCGGGCCGCGCATAGCGCGGCGCAGTCCGGCTCGAGGATCCGCAGGGCGTCCGCGAGGTCCGCCAGGTCGACATGCCGGGACTGCATCACCAGACCGAGCATGTAGGCGGCGTTGCCGGCCTTGGGTGCGTGGACCTCGGCACCGCCGATGTTGCCTCGGCGGACGCTGATGAGGCCCTCGGTCTCCAGGATGCGCATCGCCTCGCGGATGGAGGGGCGGGACACCCGGAACTCCTCGAGGAGGTCGTCCTGCTTGGGAAGCAGGTCCCCGTCGGCCAGCTCGCCATCGACGATCCGTGCCCGCAGGATGTCGGCCACCATCTCCGCAACCCGCGGTTGGCTCAGTTGGCGCGTGCGCCCCTGGAACCGGCCGTCGATCATCCTGCGGCCCCCTTCATCGTCATAAAGGTTTACACATCAGGCCGGGAGGCCCGCGAATCCCGATCCACCGACAACGCCGCGGTTGCCGGCGTGCCCTTACGATGATCCGGCCATGACCGATGCCACGAGCCCGACCACCGTCGAGCGCTACCTGACGTGCCTGGCGGCCCACGACTGGGACGGGGTGGCGGCGACGATCGCCGATGACGGGCTGGTGCGTGATGGCCCGTTCTGCGACGTGGTGGAGGGCAAGCGGGCGTACGTCGACTTCCTGAGGGGGATCCTTACATCCCTGCGGGGCTACGAGCTGCGGGTGAGCCGCGTGTCGCACGCATCGGACCGGCTGTCGTACGTGGAGCTCAGCGAGACGTTCGAGATCGACGGCACGCCGAGGAGCTATCCCGAGTGCATCCTGTTCGAGCGGGACGACGCCGGCCTCATCCGCCACGTCAGCGTGTTCATCAAGCAGCCCGAGGGCGAAGCGCCGGTCGAGGGGGGACGCGCGACCTGAGGTGGGGGCCGCCGCCGACCCGCCCATCGTGCTGAGCCACCTCGGCCCCGAGGCCGCGGAGCAGATCGTCGCCGCCCTGCCGGGGGCCAGGGTGGCGTCGGTGGCGGGCCGCGGATCCCTCGCCGACGACGTGGAGGGCGAGGTGTTGCTCACGCTCCCATGGGGGACGCGGAACCTCGGTGACGTGGTCACACGGGGTGTGCGCTGGGTGCACTCGCTGTCGACGGGCGTCGACCGGTTCCCCATCGACCTGCTGCCCGACGGCGTGACGCTCACCTGCAGCCGCGGCGCCAGCGCCGTGCCCATCGCCGAGTTCGTGCTGGCGGCCATGCTGGCGTTCGAGAAGCACCTGCCCGACGTCTGGGTGCGCGAACCGCCGGCGCAGTGGGCCATGGCCGACCTCGGCGGGCTCGAGGGCCGAACCCTGGGGCTGATCGGCGCCGGCGGCATCGCCACCGAGGTCGCCCGCCGGGCCTTGCCGTTCGGGATGCGGGTGTGCTTCGTCCGGCGCACGGACGCCCCGCCGCCGCTGGCCTCCATGGAGCGGCGCACGCTGCGCGAGGTGCTGGCGGCCGCCGACCACCTGGTGGTGGCGGCGCCGGCTACCGCTGCGACCCGCCACCTCGTCGGCGCCGACGCCCTGGCCGGCGTCAAGCGCGGCGTTCACCTGATCAACGTGAGCCGGGGCAGCCTGATCGATCAGGGCGCCCTGCTGGAGGCCCTCGACTCGGGTCGCGTCGCGGCGGCCACCCTCGACGTCGCCGAGCCCGAGCCGCTCCCCGCCGGCCACCCGCTGTATGCGCACCCGGGCGTGCGGCTCAGCCCGCACGTCTCGTGGGCGGCGCCGGGGGCGCTGGATCGGCTCGTCGCGAGCTTCATCGACAACCTGCGTCGCTACGCCGCCGGCGAGCCGCTGACGGGCGTGGTCGATCGGGCAGAGGGGTACTGACTTCCCACGCCTCAGGACCGCCCGCGTGACCGCGAGGCCTTGAGGGCGGCCGCTTCCGGCATGATCGGCGCGGAGGCTAGGGGGCCCTCGGCGGCCGCCCGTAGCACGATCTCCGGCAGCACGACGCTGGGGTCGAGGCGATCGAGGAACGCGACGACGTCGGCCACGTCGCGGGGCCGCAGCACGTGCATGGGAAACGTCACCCGATCGAGCATGGGTGTGTCCACGGGTGCGGGCGCGACGACGTGGACGTTGATGCCGTCGCGGGCCACCTCGGCGGCCAGCGACTGTGCGAAGGCGTTCATGCCCGCCTTGGATGCCGAGTAGGCCGACCTGCCCTTCATTCCCTGGAACCCGGCCATCGAGGAGACGAAGACGATCCGTCCTCCTGGTGGCATCTTCGGGAGCACCGCAGCGGTGGCCACGAACGCCGAGCGCAGGTTCGCCCGGATGACGCGGTCGAACGTGCTCGGTGCCTCCTTGCGCACGAAGGTGCCGTCGAGGATGCCGGCGGCGTGGACGAGGAAGTCGACGTGGTCCACGGCCCCAGCCACGGCCGCGAACTGCTCCTCGTCGGCGCTGTCGGCGGCGACCCAGCGGGCGCCCAGCTTGTCGGCCGCCTTCCGCAGCGGCTCGGGCCGGCGAGCGGTCAGGACCAGGTCGTAGCCGGCGGCGGCGAGCGCCTCGCCACACGCGAAGCCGATCCCACCGCTCCCCCCGGTGACCAGCGCGACCTTGCTCATCTCCCCTCCCCGTCACCGCTGGCGGGCGGCGCGTGCGCTTGCGCCGGCGTCGAACAGGCTGTCGAAGCCAGTGTTGTCGATGGCGGTCATCAGCTGCTCGGTAGTGGCCTCGAGGCCGGCCGACAGCCGGAGCAGCGGTTGTGCGTGACGGCTCAGGATGGACAGGTCGTGCTCGTCGCAGAACCCGATCGCGCCGTGGAGCTGGTGGCACGTGCGCAGCACGCCGTGGGCGCTCTCGAGGGCGTGCGCCCGCAGGGCCAGGGCGTCCACGTGCCGGTCGAGCGGCGCAGCCCACAGGCGCCACAGCGTGAAGTGCGCGAGCTCGCGCAGCGACTGGACCGCCACGGTGGCGTCGGCGATATGGAACTGCACCGCCTGAAAACGGGCCAGCGGGCCGCCGAACTGGTGGCGCGTGGTGACGTGTTCGATCGCCAGCTCCAGTGCCCGCTCGAGGGTGCCGAGCGTCTGCCATGCGGCAAGCGTGAGCAGCATCGGCACGTCGACCGGGTCCGGGTCGCCCGTCGTGGTGGCCATGTCGACCACGAACGGGCCCAGCTCGGTGCCGAGCGGGCCACCCGCTGGACGCCCCTCCCAGCGGCCGCCGTCGATGCTGGCCAGGCGCCAACGCCCGAACAGGTCCCCGTGGTCGGCACGGGGCAGCGCCGGATCGACGAGCGCCGCCGGCGGCAGGTCGCGGGACCCGGCGCCCACGACCGCCGCCACCGGGTAGGGCAGGGCGCATCGCCCGGCGACCCGGCAGAGCTCGCCGGCTGCCAGGGCGGTGTCGAGGTCGTCCGCCGCCCACAGATCGAGCGCCCCCAGCCGTTCGAGCAGCGGCGCCACCACGTCGGTCCGCGTGGCCGGCCGGTCCTCGGCGCGACGGGCCAGGTCGACGCCTCCCGCATCCGTGAACGCCCGCTCGGCCGAGACGCCGAAGTCGGCCGCGACTTCGGGCAGCTCGAGATTCATCGGGGTTGGGCCAAGGCCGCCCGGGCCACGAGCATCCGCTGGATCTCGATCGTCCCCGACGCCACGGTCGCCGCCTGGGCATAGCGCCAGTGGTCCTCCACCGCGCCATGGAGCACCGGATGCCGGGTGTCGCCGCCGTCGACGGCCCGCGCCGACAGGGCCTCGAGCAACACCTCGGCCACCTCCTGGTCGCAGAGGGTTGCTGCGATCCGGGCGACGCTGGCGTCGGCGTCGACCACGATCCCCTTCGCCTGAGCGTCGACGACCCGGTAGGCGAGGACCATCGCCGCGCGGGTATGGACGCGCGCCCGGGTCCAGCGAGCCCTGAGCGCCGCCGGGAGGTCGGACCAGCGTTGGCCGAACGCCTCGCGAAGCAGGCGCAGGAGCCGGTCGCAACGCGCGTATCGGGCGATGCCGATCCGCTCGAACGTGAGCGCCTGGCGGATCACGCTCCACCCCTCGTCGACCTGGCCCAGCACGTGGTCCGGCGCGACGTGGACCCCGTCGAGGAACAGCTCGTTGAGGTGGTGCGGGCCCAGCAGGCTGGGGATCGGCCGCACGGTGATGCCGGGGCTGTCCATCGGCACCAGGAACATGGTGATGCCGTCCTGCTTGACCGCCTTGACCGCGGTGCGGGCCGCGAGGATGCACCACTGCGCCATGAGGGCGTACGACGTCCAGACCTTCTGCCCAGTGATGCGCCAGCCCCCGGCCGGGTCGGGCGCCGCCCGCGTGCTGAGCGCGGCCAGGTCGGACCCCGCGTCCGGCTCGCTGAACCCCTGGCACCAGATGACGTCGCCGGCGGCGATCGCGGGAAGGTGCCATGCCTGCTGTTCGGGCGTGCCGAAGCGCATGATCGCAGGGCCGACCCAGTTGATGCCCATGTACTGCGGGCCCCGGGGCTCGTGGTGCGCCCACATCTCCTCGCGCACAACCGTCTGCTCCCACACCGAGCCGCCGCCGCCGCCGTACTCCCGGGGCCAGGCCTTGGCGAGCAGGCCCTCGGCGGCCAGCAGCTTGCAGAATCGCTGGGTGGTGGCAAGGTGGTCCGGGTCGTCGGTGCAGGCACCCAGGAATCCCTCTGGCAGATGCTCGTCGACCAGCTCGCGCAGCCGTAGCCGCAGGCCCTCCGCCTGCTCACCAAGGTCGTAGTCCATGCGGCTCCGGCCCCCTAGCGGTGCGATGCAGCGGACAGCTCTTGATCCGCCCTGTTCGGCCGCCAGTCTAGCTAACTTCGGTATGATACATAAGATAGTCTTGTCTCGAGCGGCCGGCGACAAGGAGGCGTGACATGGGGGGAGCGGCCGGCGTGACCGCCGGCGGCGGGACGCTGGCGCTGAACGCGGCGCGGCGCATGTCGCAGGGCGAGCAGCTGGCCCGCACGGCCCGGAAGTACCCGGAGCGGGTGGCCTTCGTGTGCGGCGATCACGTGCGGACCTTCCGAGAGGTGGACGCCCGGGTGAACCGGCTGGCGCGCGGCCTCGCAGCCCGGGGCGTCGTTCAGGGCGATCGGGTGGCCGTGCTCATGGGCAACAGCATCGAGATGGTCGAGGCGATCATCGCCGGCTGGCGGTTGGGGGCCATCGTCGTGCCGGTCAACTTCCGGCTCGTGGCGGCGGAGGTCGAGTACGTGCTGGCCGACTCCGGGGCCCGGGCCGTCGTCGTCGACGCGGCGCTGTTCCCCCTGGTGGATGCGTCCCGGTCCTCGCTGCCCGCCCTCGACGCGGTGGTGGTGCTGGGCGAACCGGGCGCAGCGGGTGACGGGGGGCGGGGAGCGGGACGCTACGACGACGTGCTGGCCACGTCGTCAGACGATCCGCTGGTGATCGACGTGCCGGAACAGGCACCGGCGCTGATCATGTACACCTCGGGGACCACCGGTCGACCCAAGGGGGCGGTGCTCACGCACTTCAACGTGGTGATGCAGACGCTCAACTCGATGATCCAGCAGGGCATCGAAGGCTCCGACGACGTCTGGTACGCCAACCTGCCGCTGTTCCACATCGGCGGGCTGGTGGGGATCCTTCCGTACGTGATGGCCGGGGGAACCTCGGTGATCGTGCCGTCGGGGCAGTTCGACGCCAAGGCCGCGGTCGACGATCTCGAACGCCACGGGGTCACCGGCTGCGTCTTCGTGGGCATGCAGTGGGACGAGGTCTGCGATGTGGCGGCTGCGGCCGACCGCGACCTCCGGCTGCGGCGGGTGTCGTGGGGGGCGGCGGACACCCCCGTCCACGTGTTGGAGAAGATGAGCGAGACCCTCCCGGGAGTGCCGATCTTCAGCTTCTTCGGGCAGACCGAGATGAGCCCGGTGACGTGCGTGCTGCACGCCGAGGACGCGGAGCGCAAGCGAGGGTCGGTGGGCAAGCCGGTGATCAACGTCGAGGCGCGCATCGTCGACGAGGCGATGAACGACGTCGCCCCCGGCGAGGTGGGCGAGATCGTATACCGCGGGCCGACCGTCATGCAGGGCTACTGGAACATGCCCGAGGCCAACGAGGATGCGGTCGCCGGCGGCTGGTTCCACTCGGGCGACCTGTGCCGCATGGACGAGGAGGGCTACATCTACGTCGTCGACCGGCGCCACGACATGATCATCTCGGGCGGCGAGAACATCTATTGCCCGGAGGTCGAGGCCGCCATCTCGGCGCACCCTGGCGTCGCCGAGGCGGCCGTCATCGGCGTCCCCCACCCACGCTGGGGCGAGACCCCGCTCGCCGTGGTCGTGGCCGCCGACCCCGCCTCGCCGCCCACGGAGGACGAGATCGTCGCCTGGTGCCGCGAGCGCCTGGCGTCCTACAAGAAGCCGACCTCGGTGATCGTGGTGGATGCCCTGCCCCGTAACGCCACCGGCAAGGTGTTGAAGCCCACGCTCCGCGAGCGATACGGCGGGTGAGCGGCGGCCGTGCCAACGCCCGGGGGCGCACCGGCGTCCGACCGATGAGATCGGTCGTGGTTCGCCGTCCTATCTTCCATGACCACCTATGTCTTGATCCACGGGGCGGCCTCGGACTCGTGGTACTGGCACCTGGTCGTCCCGGAGCTGCGGGCGCGGGGCCACGAGGTGGTGGCGCCGGACCTGCCCAGTGACGACGACTCGGCCGGGTTGTCCGAGTACGCCGACACCGTCGTCGGCGCCATCGGCGACCGCACCGACCTCATCGTCGTGGCCCAGTCGCTGGGCGGGTTCACGGCCCCGCTGGTGTGCGACCGGGTGCCGGTGCGTCTGATGGTCCTGGTGGCGGCGATGGTGCCGCTGCCGGGCGAGAGGCCCGGCGACTGGTGGGCCACCACCGGATTCGAGCAAGCGAGGCGCCAGCAGGCCGAGCGCGACGGTCTGCCCGTCGACGGCGGCCTCGACCCCATGGCCGTGTTCTTCCACGACGTTCCCCCCGACGTCGTTGCCGAGGCGTACGCGAGGGGGGAGCGGGATCAGTCGGGCACCCCGATGGAGAAGCCGTGGCCTCTGGGGGCGTGGCCGGACGTGCCGACGAGGTTCCTCCTGTGTCGGGAGGACCGGTTCTTCCCGGCCGAGTTCATGCGCCGCGTCGTGCGCGAGCGCCTGGGCATCACGCCCGACGAGATGGACGGCGGCCACCTGCCGGCACTGGCGCGCCCGACGGACCTCGTGGAGCGCCTGGAGGCCTACCGGACGGCGACGCTGGGCACGCCCTAGCCGGGTCGCGGCTCTCACACGTCGATGAACGCCAGGGACCGGTTCATGCAGTTGAAGTCGCGTGGCGCGGCGAAGTGGTCCACGTTGCGCAGGACCACGAGCTCGGCATGCGGGAGCGCGGCCACCAGGCGATCGGCCGGCCCCGAAAAGTCGCGGTCGCCGAGGACGACAAGCACCGGACACGTCACACGGGCCAGGTCGGCCTCGGACAGCGGCCGCTCGGGGCGGCGCAGGAACGCCGCCAGAGCCGCAGGGTCGTTGCCGGCGGTCCGCGCCAGGCGGACGAAGAGCTGGATGCCGATGTCCTCCGCGGCGACCTGGCCCCCGTCCGTGGACTCGAGCGCCCGGGCCAACGGCTCACGATCCTCGACCTGGAGCAGGTTGTCGCCGACGCCGATCACCACCAGCTTGCGGATCCGTGCCGGGTCGTCGGCCGCCAGCCCCAACAGCAGGCGGGCTCCGGTCGAAAAGCCGATGGCGTCGACCGGGGCGTGCGGCGCGATGGCCCCGGCCAGTGTGGCCTCCACGTCGGCCAAGGCCGCCGGATCGGTCGTGGCCGGTGACTCGCCGTGGCTCGGCAGGTCGAAGCGCAGGACCTTGCGACCGGCGTCGGCCAGCAGGTCCGTCCAGCCGTTGTGCTCCCAGCCGTGGGCGAAGGACGAGGCGAAGCCGTGCACCAACATCACAGCGGGATCGTCGGGCATCGGCCGACAAACTAGAGGCGTTCGTCGTGGTTCGGGCCAGCCGCCCTTGACTTCGAGCGCGCTCCAACTCCTACCGTCGACGCGATGCGACCACTCGACGAGCAAGTCATCCTGGTGACCGGTGCGACCGACGGGCTGGGCCGCGGCGTGGCGGAGCGGTTGGCTGGGGGCGGGGCCACCGTGCTGGTGCACGGGCGCGACGACGAGCGTGGCGCCGCCGCCATCCGCGACATCCGCGCCGCCACCGGCAACGAGCGGTTGCGCTGGTACCGCGCCGACCTGGCGTCGCTGGCGGACGTCAGGGCACTGGCCGACCGGGTGACGGCCGGGGAGCCCCGGCTGGACGCCCTCGTCAACAACGCCGGCATCGGGACGACGCTCCCGGGAGACGGCGCCCGCCAGGTCAGCGCCGACGGCTACGAGCTGCGCTTCCAGGTGAACTACCTCGCGCACTACCTGCTGACGCGGCTGCTGCTCCCGCTCATCGAGCGCTCGGCACCTGGATCCCGGATCGTCAACGTCAGCTCGGCCGGGCAGGCGCCGATCGACTTCGACGATGTGATGCTGGAGCGGCGCTACGAGGGGTACCTGGCCTACCGCCGGTCCAAGCTGGCCCAGGTCATGTTCACCATCGACCTGGCCGGCGAGTTGGCCGGGCGAGGCGTGACGGTCAACGCGCTGCACCCGGGCACCTTCATGCCCACCAAGATCGTGACCCACGCGGGTGTCGACCCCCTGACCCCGCTTGACCAGGGCATCGATGCCACGGCCTGGCTGGTGAGCGATCCGGCGCTCGAGGGAGTGACCGGGCGCTACTTCGACGGCCGGCGCGAGTCGCAACCTGACGCCCAGGCGGGCGACGCCACGGCCCGTCGCCGGCTGCGCGAGCTGTCGGACCGCTTGGCGGGACTGGCGGTGCGGCCCGGCTGACTCGGCGGCGTCGCGGCGTTCGCGGCGGGGGACGTAGCGTGAGGCGATCGTGACCGAGCCCGCCTCCCAGGACGCCCCGGTCCCCGGCACCGTCGCCCCGCCCACCGCCAAGCGGGTGCCGGTCGAGCGGCACGTCCACGGTGAGACCGTCGTCGACGAGTACGCGTGGCTCCGTGACCGCGGCGATCCCGAGGTGATGGGCCACCTGGAGGCCGAGAACGCCTACACCCAGGCGGTGCTGGCGGCGACCTCTGGCCTGCGCCGGACGGTCTTCGGCGAGATCAAGGCGCGGACCAAGGAGACGGACCTGACCGTGCCGGCGCGCAAGGGCCAGTGGTGGTACTACGGCCGCACCGTCGAAGGGCAGCAATACGCGATCCGTTGCCGGCGCAGCGAGGAACAGGACGCCTCGACCGAGCAGGTACTGGTCGACTTCAACGAGGTGGCCGGCGGCTCGCCCTACCTGGATGTCGGCGACTTCGAGGTCAGCCCGGACCACCGGATCGTGGCCTATTCCGTCGACTTCGACGGCGACGAGCTCTTCACCATGCGGTTCAAGGACCTCGAAAGCGGCGAGCACCTCGCCGATGAGATCCCCGGTACCTACTACGGCGCGGCCTGGTCCGCAGACAGCGGCACGCTCTTCTACGTCACCCCCGATGAAGCGAGGCGCCCGCACCGGCTGTGGCGCCACCGCCTCGGCGCCGACATCTCGACCGATGAGCTCGTGTACGAGGAGGAGGACCAGCGGTTCTTCCTCGGCGTCCACCTCACCCGAAGCGAGCGCTTCGTCGTGCTCGGCCTCAGCAGCATGGTGACGACCGAGGTGCGGGTGTTGCCCGCCGACGAGCCCGCTGGAGGGTTCCGCGTGGTGGAGCCCCGGCGCGAGGGCGTCGAGTACTACGTCGACCATCAGGGCGACCGATTCGTCATCGTGACCAACGACGAGGCGCTGGACTTCCGCCTCGTCGAGGCTCCGGTCACGAGCCCCGGGCGGGAGCACTGGCGGGACGTGATCCGCCATGAGCCCGGCACCCGGATCCTGGCCGCGGAGGCTTTCGCCGGGCATGTCGTCGTGCACCTGCGCCGGGACGCCCTCAAGGGGCTACGGGTCATCCGGACGGCTGACGGCACCGCCCACGACGTCGAGTTCGACGAGCCCGTCCACACGGTGATGGCGTTCGACGACAACCCCGAATACGACTCCACCGTCTACCGGTTCCACTACACGTCGCTGGTGACGCCGGCCTCCGTCTACGACTACGACCTCGACGCCCGCACCCGGGCGCTGCGCAAGCGCCAGCCGGTGCTGGGCGACTTCGACCCCGACCGCTACGAGTCCATCCGCGAATGGGCCAGGGTTGCCGACGGCACGTTGGTCCCGCTGTCGCTGGTGCGGCGGAGAGATCATCCCGACGGGCCGGCGCCGACGCTCCTGTTCGGCTACGGGGCCTACGAGGCGAGCATGGACCCCGGGTTCTCGATCCCTCGGCTGTCGCTGCTCGATCGTGGCGTGACGTTCGTCATCGCCCACGTGCGGGGCGGGGGCGAGATGGGACGGAGTTGGTACGAGGACGGGAAGTTGCTCCGCAAGCGCCACACCTTCGGCGACTTCATCGCCGCCGCCGACCATCTCATCGATCGGGGCTACACGCGCCCGGAGCTCCTGGTGGCGAGGGGCGGCAGCGCCGGGGGGCTGTTGATGGGGGCGGTGGCCAACCTCGGGCCGGACCGCTTCCGCGCCATCGTCGCCGAGGTGCCCTTCGTCGACAACGTCAACACCATGCTCGACCCGAGCCTGCCCCTCACGGTGACGGAGTGGGAAGAGTGGGGCAACCCGGTCACCGACCCCGATGCGTACCAGTACATGCGCTCGTACTCCCCCTACGAGAATGTCGCCCGGCGGCCATATCCGGCCATCCTCGCCACCGCCGGACTGAACGACCCGCGGGTCTCCTACCACGAGCCCGCCAAGTGGGTGGCGCGGCTCCGGGCCGTGGCCACCGGCGACGCCCCGGTGCTGCTCAAGACCGAGATGGGGGCCGGGCACTCGGGCCCGTCGGGCCGCTACGACGCCTGGCGCGATGAGGCGCTCGTCCTCGCCTTCGTGCTCGACCAGCTCGGCGTCGCGGCCTGAGGGCCGCAACTAGCTTTGCGCGGGGATGCAGATCGTCTATGTCGCTGGGGACGCGCGTCGCGAGCTCGACGTCCGGGTCAACAATCCGTCGGCCAGCGTGGCCGATCTCGTCCGCGCGCTCGATCCGGAGGCGCACGACGACGACCGCGCGCTGCTGATCGGCGACCACGCGGCCGACCCGGACCTCGAACTGCGGGAGGCCGGCCTGCACGAGGGGGCGATCGTGCGCCTGGGGGACGCCGGAACCACCCGCCGCTCCGAACTTGCGGCGCTTGGCGGCGCCATGGCGTCCTCAACCGCCGCAAGTTCGTGGGAGCTGGTGGTCGTGAGCGGGCTCGAGGCGGGGCGGCGATTCCCGCTGGCGTCGGGCACCATGGTGCTGGGGCGTGCGTCGGCCTGCGACATCGTGCTCGACCACCCCACCGTCTCGAAGCGCCACGCGCAGCTGACGGTGGGCGCCGACGGCGATGCGACGATCGCCGACCTCGACTCGCACAACGGCACATGGATGGGCGGACGGGCGGTGCTCGAGCCGGCCACCCTCGACGGCGGGGCGCCCGTGCGGCTCGGGGCCATCGAGCTGGAACGGCGTCCGGTGGTGGATGGCGACCGGCCCGTCGCCGTCGACCCCGCTCGCCACACCAACGCGGCCGGGACGATCCCGTTCAACCGCCCGCCCCGCCCGGCGGCCCCACCCCCGCCCGCCGAGATCGGCCTCCCGGCGCCGCCCCGGACCGGCCAGGGCAAGGTGCCCCTGTCCCTGATCGCCATCCTGACGCCGCTGATCTTCGCCGGCGCCATGTTCGCGGTGACGCGGTCGCCGCAGTTCCTCATGTTCGGGTTGCTGACCCCGGTCATGGGCATCGGCAACGCGATCGACGCCAAGCGGCGGGGGCGCCGGTCGGATCGTGGGGAGGCCGAGCGCTTCCGCCGTGAGCTGACCGAGCTCCGGGAGCGATTGGCGACGCTGGCCGACGACGAGCGCCGCCGCCGCCTGGCCGCGTATGCCGATCCGGCCGAGATCGTGCGGCGGGTCCAACTGCCCAGCACGACGCTGTGGCAGCGGCGGCCGGCGCACCCCGACTTCCTGCGGCTGCGCGCCGGGGTGGGGGAGGTCCCGTGGTCGCCGCCGGTGGCCGCGTCCGGGCTGCGGCTCGACGCACTGGAGGAGCTGGCCGCGGCGTTGGCCGAGTCCGAGATCCTGCGCGGCGCGCCGGTGCCGGTCGACCTGGCCGGGGGCGGGGTCGTCGGCATCGTGGGCGACCGGGCGGCGGCCTTGTCGCTGGCCCGCTCGCTGCTGTGCCAGGCGGCGGTGCTTCACGGCCCCGCCGACATGCCGGTGATGATCCTGTCCAGCGCGGCCGCCGCGCCCGCCTGGGACTGGGCCAAGTGGCTGCCCCACACCCGCGACACCGGCGGCGTCGGCCGCATGCTGTCGAACGATCCCGAGCTGTCGGCCCGCCTGGTGGAGCCGCACCTGAGGCCGGCGGGCGGGCGGGACCGCCGGGATCGTTCCGAGGACGCGGTCGGCCCCACCGTGCTCGTGGTGGTCGACGACGAGTCGCTGACCGAGGGCCGCAAGGCGCCGACGCGCGCCCTGCTGCGCGGCGAGGGCGGGCTGGTGGCGGGCGTCGTCGTCGCCGCCAGCGTCGATCGGCTGCCCGCGGTGTGCACCACCGTGATCGATATGGCCGACCCCGACGGCCGCGCCGATCTGGCCCTGCCCCAGCGAGGCGAGCGCGTCGTGGGCTTCCTCGCCGCCGGCGTCCCCGACGATGTCGCCCGCGACTGCGCCCGGTCGCTCGCGAGGTTCGAGGATCCCGAGCTCGACCTGGTCGGCGCCGGCCTCCCGGCATCGATCCGGCTGCTGCCGCTGCTCGACCTCGAGGACTGCACCCCGGATGCCGTCCTGGCCCGCTGGAAGGCGGCCGGCGTCGACCCGCCGATCGCCGGGCCCATCGGGGTGGCCGAGGACGGCATGTTCGGCATCGACTTCGTGGCCGACGGCCCCCACGGGCTGGTGGGCGGCACCACCGGTGCCGGCAAGTCGGAGCTGCTGCGCACGCTGGTGGCCGGGCTGGCGGCCGGTGTCGACCCCGACCACCTCACGTTCGTGCTCATCGACTTCAAGGGCGGCAGCGCCTTCGACGAGTGCGCGCGGCTGCCGCACACGGTCGGGATGGTCACCGACCTCGACCAGCACCTGGCCGAGCGGGCGCTGCGTTGCCTCGAGGCCGAGCTGCGCCATCGCGAGCGGGTGCTGCGCGACGCCGGCGCCGTCGACCTGCCCGACTACCTGCGCAAGGGCCTGCCCCGGCCGCTGCCACGGCTGCTGGTGATCATCGACGAGTTCGCCACCGTGAAGGCCGAGCTGCCCGACTTCATCGACGCCCTGGTGGGGGTCGCCCAGCGGGGCCGCAGCCTGGGCGTGCACCTGCTGCTCGCCACCCAGCGCCCGCAGGGGGCGATCAGCGACAGCATCCGCGCCAACACCAACCTGCGCATCGCCCTGCGGGTTCAGGACAAGGCCGACTCCACCGACGTGATCGACGTGCCCGATGCCGCCGGCATCCCCCGCACGTCTCCGGGCCGGGCATATGTGCGGCTCGGGCCCGGCGAGGTGGTGGCGATCCAGACCGCGCTGTCCACGGGCCCGCGCCGGGAGGCGGCTCCGGCCCCCGTGGACGTGGCACCGTTCGTCTACGGGCCGGCCCCGAGGTCCGCCACCGTCCTGGCGCCACCCGACCTCGGCCCGCTCGTGCCCGGTGCCCGGGCCGGTGTCACAACGGACGGCGACACGGACCTGTCGGTGCTGGTCGCGGCCATCCGGGACGCGTTTGCCCGGACCGGACGGCCACCTCCGCGTCGGCCCTGGCCGGATCCGCTGCCCGGCGACGTCGACCTCGACGAGCTGATCGACGGCGTTGCGGACGACCTCGACGGCGGGCACGCGCCCGAGCTCGTGCCGCTGGGGCTGGCCGACGACCCCGACGCCCAGACCCAGTACCCGATGGGTTGGACGCCCGCCGACGGCAACCTGATCGTCTACGGCATCGGTGGCAGCGGCACGACGACGACGCTGTCGAGCCTGGCCTTGTCGGCGGCGCGGCTGTACCCCGCCGGCGACGCCCACCTCTACGCCCTCGACTTCGGGGCGGGGGAGCTGAGCGCCCTCGAGCCGCTGCCGCACGTCGGGGCGGTGATCCTGGCCAACGAGCGGGAGCGCCAGACCCGGCTGATCCGCCACCTGCGCACCGAGCTCGATCGCCGCCGCCTGCTCGGAAGCGCGGCTCTGCGCGACGAACCGATGATCGTCACGCTGATCGACGGCTGGAGCGCGTTCGCCGCCGAATACAACGACCTGGCCGGCAGCGCCGTGTTCGAGACGTTCGGGCGGGTGTTCGCCGACGGGCCCGAGCTGCGGATGTACACCGTGGTTGCGGCCGACCGCGCCAATGCGGTGCCCGGCCAGCTGGCGTCGCTGGTCCGCCAGCGGATGGCCCTCAGGCTGGCGGACGCCTACGACTACAGCGGCTTCGGCGTGCGCTCCACGGCCGTGCCCCAGATGGTTTCGGGACGCGCACTGGTGGCCGGGACGGGCCAGGTAGTCCAGATCGCGCGACCGACCGACGGCATCGCGGCGGCCGCCGCCCGCTTGGCGGCGCATGCCACCACGCCGGCCGGGAGGGCCCGCCCGCCAGTTCCCATCGCCAACCTCGCCACGGCCGTCCGGCTCGTCGAGCTGGGGGCACCGGCCCAACTCGACGACCGGCCGTGGTCGATACCGATCGGGCTGGCCGAGCGCACCCTGTCCGCCGCCGGCCTCGCGGTCTACGAGGGCGAGCACGCCCTGGTCACCGGGCCGGCCCGGTCGGGCAAGAGCACCGCGCTGCTCACCATCGCCGCGGCCTGCCGGCAAGGGCGACCCGATGTCAGCGTGATCGCCGTGGCCGGGCCCCGGTCACCGTTGGCGCGCGCGGCCCCGATCGACGAGGTGCTGGCGCCCGTTGCCGTCGGCGACAGGCTCATGCCGCTCCTGGACGACGCTGCGAGCACCGGTCGGCGAGCGCTCGTGCTGGTCGACGACGCCGAGTCGCTCGACGACTCCGGCGGCGTGCTCGAACGGCTGTCGACGTCCGAGCTGCCCGGGCTGCTGTTCGTCGCCGCCGGCCGCAACGACGGCATCCGCACCGGCTACTCGCACTGGACCCGGCCGCTGCGCCGCTCGAAGCTGGGCGTGCTGCTCCGCCCGGACGTCGACCTCGACGGTGACATCCTCGGCGCCTCGCTGCCCCGCCGGGCGCCGGTGGCGATGGTGCCGGGCCGGGGCTACGTCGTGAACAGCGGCGAGGCCGAGCTGATCCAGGTGGCGCTTCCCAACTGACCGGTGGCGGTCGGTAAGGACCCGAGGCAATACGGTTCGCCAAGACGATCTCGAGGTAACCAGGTCCGGGGGCCGGTGCCTATTGCCTCGAGAGTCCCGGCGCGGACCGTATTGCCTCGCACCGCTCACGGCTCATGCCAGCGTCGAGAGTGTGGCGGTGCCGGCGTCGACCACAAAGACATCGTCGCCGGAGGCGCCGAGTGCCACCAGCGCGGAGTCGCCGCCGCGGCGTAAGACCAGTTCGAGCTCGTCGTCCTCGCCGATCCGCCATACCTCGTTGTCGAACGTCAACACGAGGAGGCCGTCGTCGGTGGCCGCCAGGTCGCGGGCGTCGATGTAGGAGTCGCGGGCGGATGCACCCTCCGACGGCGGCTCGACGGGGTTGCCGTCCTCGTCGCGCTCGACCTCTTTCGTGAGCCGCTGGGGCGCACCGCCCGGCTCCAGCGCCACGATCCGGCCGTCGATCACCTGATCGTCGACGTAGTAGAGGGTCCCGTCGGGCGCGACCGTCATCGGGCCGGCAATCGCGTCGTCGACCACCTCCGCGGCCGCGCCGTCGGGGCCGATCGACACGACCTGGCGCCCGTCGTAGTCGGCGACGAACACCGTGCCGCCGGCGTCGGCCGTCAGCTCGCTGAGCTCCTGGACCGCGGGCACGGCGCCGCCGTCGAGCGCGCCGGCGCGGTAGCGCAGCAGGCTCTGGCGCTCGGGATCGGTCGCGAACAGCGTCCCGTCGTCGCTGGCGGCGATGCCGGCGGCCGTCGACACCTCACCGAGGCCGTTCAGGCCCTCCAGCCCGTCACCGGACACCTCGAGCACCCGGCCGTCGCCCAGTGCCACCCATGTCCCGTCGCTGCTGGCCGCCAGGTCGACCGCGTCACCGAGCTGGTCGTCCTCGACGACGGCCGCGAGGCGGCCGACATCGTCGGCGTCGTCACCCCCGTCGCCGGAGCAGGCGGACACCTCGACGGTCGCCGTCGCCACGACCGCTGCCACGGCCAGCGTGAGAACCGGTGTCGACCGGATCGGACGTGGCATCAGCGATGTTCGAGGCTGTCGATGACCTCGTCCATGCGCTGGCCGGCGGCGGTGCGGTCACCGGCGATGGCATCGCCGACGGGGTCCGAGTTGAGCCACTCGTTGTACGCCCGCCGCTCGTCCGCGCTCATGTCCGCGTACGCCTTGATCGGGCGATGGTCACCGGTGGTGCCGTCTGCGAAGAAATCGATGTCCATGCCACCCGCTCGACCGGCGAGCGCCGCCGTGGTGGCGTCGATCACCTGGCCCGACGTCCACGTGCCCCTGACGCCGTACTCGTAGGCGGCGGTCGCGCTGGTGAGCTCGGCCCTTATCCCGTCGCGCACGTTGGCCATGTTGGCGTAGTCCCGGTCCACGGCTCCCTCCAGGCCCGACATGCCGAAGTTGTCGATCACCTGGTCGAGGGCGAAGCTGCCGATGCTGATGGTCGAGCTGGCGGTCTGGCCGGCGACCGGCACCAGCCCCACGACGTCCTTCACCAGGCCCACCCCGTCGAGGAAGCTCTGGCGGGCGGCGATGCGGGTCTCGGTCGCCTCGACCCGGGCGTTCTCGTCGGCCTCGGTGACGAGCCCCATGAGGCCACCGATCTCGCGTGACTCGCCGCCGAAGCCGTCGCCGGTGTCCGAGTTCAGGGTGTCCCGGACGAACTCCAGGCTCCCTTGATAGACGGAGTTGGCGGCTTCGTCGTTGTCCATCAGGACCTTGAGGAAGTCATGGGCGTTGTAGAGCCCCTGTTGGGCGTTCTGATCGACATCACCCACGGTCGACGGCATGACCTCGTGGGTGCGATCGGCCAGCTGGTCGACGTGGGTGCGGGCGCCCTCCCCGAGGGTGGGGAGCAGCTCCTCGAAATGGACCCTGTCCTGGTCGCCGACCGTGTCGACCGCGATCTCGAACAGGGCGTCCGACTTGGCCCGCTCCCAGTGCTGCAGGCCGTTGTCCACGACGGTCGCCAGCGCGTCGCCCACGACGGGATCGAGGGTGTTGGGGCTGTAGCGCAGCAGCATCTCCATGTTGGTGGCGGTGCGGCCCGGGTAATAGATGGTCCCGTCGCCGGGGTTCTTCATGCCCAGCCAGTCCAACGAGGCGTCCTGGTTGGCCCCGAGCGCGTCGAGGATGTTGACCTCCGCCATCGAATCCCTGATGCCCCACGGGATGGTGTTCCTGTAGCTGAGCGGCGTGGCGTCGTGGGCCAGCAGGTAGTCGAGCTGGCGGTTGGCCACGTTGACGAGCACGTCGCTCGGTAGGGCGGCGTGCTCCACCAGCAGGCTGTAGTGGAGGTTGTTGGGCGCGTCGAACTCGTCCGGCCGCCAGAAGCCGGTGAACTCCCGGACCCAGGCCTCGTTCAGACGGTCGCCGTCGGCGAGGTTCTGGTTGTCCGGATCGTGGCGGTCGATCGGCTGCGTCGCCGCCCGGGTGTCCATGGCCGTGGTGAGGATTGCTGCGAACGGCAGCAGGCGGTCCTGACCCCATCCCGGATTGTCGCCGTAGTCGCCGCCCGGCCAGGCGGCCTCGATGAGCGCCGGGATGCGGACCATGCCGTCGACGCCCATGCGTTCCACGAACGTGACCGCGAATGCCGGGTCGAACTGACCCCGCCCCGCCCGATCCGCCAGCACATCGAGCTCGTCGGCCGAGACGCCGTCCTCCATGGCGGCCCGGATGTCCTGTGTGAGCCGGTCGGCGGCGGCGATGGCGGCGTCGCGGTCTGCGTAGCCCACGTGACCGAGGCGGAGGATGGATTCGTCCCCCATCGACAGGACCATCGCATCCAGCTGCCCCTGGCTGAGCGGGCGCTCGCCAAGGCGCTGGTTCGCCTGGAAGAAGGCGTTGGCGACATCGCCCGCGAACTCGTCGAGGTGGTGCCAGTCGCCGACCAAGTCGGTGAACGTGGCGTCGGGGTCGCCGAGGGCCGGCACGTAGGGCGAGCCGCTGGCCCGCAGGCTGCCGAGCCTGCCGGCCACGGCCCCGGCCTGGGTCCTCAGGGCGGCGACGAGGGCGAGCCCGTCACTCGAATAGCGGCCGAGCTTGAACGGATTGGCGCTGCTGGTGGCCATCGTCTCGACTCAGACGGGGATGTTGCGGCCGGCGCGGCGCGCCGTGGCCGCGGGCGGGTCGGGCTCCAGCGCGGCCTGGTTGTAGCTGCGCTGCGCCTGGTTGGCACCCTCGGCGCCCGACACGATCGACGACGCCAGCGTCGCCAGCGCCTCCTTCAACCCCGTGGCGGTTGCCGTGATGCGACCGTACGCGCGGTCGAACTCGTCGCGGTACGTGCCCTTCCAGTCGACGATCGCCGGCAGCATCGTCGCCCGCGAGTCGAGCTGCGCGCCGAGGGTGCTCGCCGCGGTCGTGAGGGCGGTCACCGCGGCGGCGGCGTCCGCCCAGGGGAAATCGACGACGCTGGCGCCGGGCACCGCCTCGACTCTTGCCGGCATCTCGGCCGCCATGTCGTGTCCCCCCATCTGCCGCAGCGCCCACCCCAGCGAACGGCGTCACCCTAGTGGACCCTCGCGGAAGTCATCGTGGCTGGTGGCTAGTGTGTCCGCCGGCGGGCACCTGGCTGGGACGTACCGACCCGGGGGACGGCGTTGCTGCAACCACAAGGGGAGCCAACATGACGCAGGGTGTGGTCAAGTCGACGACCGAAGCCATCCAGGCCATCGACAACATGAAGAAGACGATCAACGGCGGGCTGCTCGACAGCATCAGCACGTTCGTGAGCCACGGCGACAGCCTCAACCCCGACAACTTCGCCGGCGGTTCGGCCGACGCCTTCTACGCCGAGTGGCCCGACACCAAGCGCGCGCTGCAGACCGCCATCGAGCGGCTCACGATGATGAGCGACGACATCATGACCGTCAACACCAACATCCAGACCGCGGGTGGTAACCGGTAGCCGCCCCACCGTCGGCGACTACGAGCTCGAACGGCAGATCGGAGCCGGCGCGTCGGGAACGGTGTGGCGGGCTCGTAGCCGGGGCCCGATCACCCGGGTCGTGGCGCTCAAGCGGCTGAGGGTGGAGGGCGGCGCTCGGGAGCTGGAACGGCTCCGGCGGGAGGCCATCGTCCTCACCGAGCTCGACCATCCGCACATCGTGCGGGTCCTCGAGGTGCTGCAGGACGGAGACGGCGTCGCGCTGGCCATGCAGTTCGCGCCCGGGGGATCCCTCGACGAGCTGCTCGCCGAGCGCGGCCGCCTGACGGCCGGTCAGCTGGTCGCCGTGGCCGCGCCTGTCGCCGATGCCCTCGCGTCGGCCCACCGGCGCGGCATCCTCCACGGCGACGTCAAGCCGGCCAATGTGCTGTTCACATCGGACGGCGAGCCGCTGCTGTCCGACTTCGGCGTGGCCCGGACACTCGGCGACGTCACCGGCGACCAGGTGAGCGGCACCCCCGAGTACGTGGCCCCCGAGCTGCTCCAGGGGGCGCGCCCCGAACCGCGGGCCGACGTCTACTCCTTGGGCGTGCTCTGCTACCGGGCGCTGGCAGGGCAGCCGCCGTACACCGGGCCCGTGCCCGTGGCCGTCGTCCGGGCGGCGGACAGCGGTCAGCACCTGCGTCTCGAGAGCCTCACGCATGTGCCGGAAGCACTCGCGGTAGTCGTCGAACGGGCCATGGACCGCGACCCCGACAGGCGCTTCGCCTCCGCCGAAGACCTCGCCCACGCGCTGCGGACCGCGGTCCCGCCCGGGGACATCCGGGTGCCGGGCCCGGCGACGAGCGTCGGGGTGGACGGTGCCGAGCCACCGGGGGCCACCCGCACCTTCGGACCCCGTCCCCCACGGCCCGAGCCCGAGGCGCGGCGACGGGCCCGCAGCCGGATCCCGGTGTTGGTGGCCGTCGGCTTGGGCGCGGCGGCGGTGCTCTTCCTGATGCGCGGTCCGCTGTCCTCCGACGACGAAGGCTCGGACTGTTCGCCGGATGTGGCGACCGGCGTACGGGGTGGCCGGGCGTCGGTCGAGGTCGAGGGCGACCCGGAGGGCGACGGCTGCCCGACCGTCGGCGTCTACCAGCGGGCGACGGTCGGCGGCATCGAACGCATGGTCCTCAGCATCCGCATCGATGGTGATCAGCAGCGGATCGCGATCGGCGAGCCCGGCGACCAACTCGTGCTCGGCGACTGGGACTGCGACGGGGTCGAGACCCCCGGCCTGTACCGGGCCGCCGCCGGCGACGTCCAGTACTTCGACGCGTGGCCCCGGGTGGAACAGCGGCTCTACCAACCCGACCGCACCGAGCCGGCCGGGCCCGGTGGGAGCGCGTCGCTCGCCGAAGGAGACGGCGACCGCTGCGACCGCATCGAGGTGGCATCATCTGAGGGCATCTCGTGATCGGGATTGGTTGCTGGGGGACGGTGACGCGGTGAGCACCCACACGCAGGTCGACATGCCGAACCGTTGGTCGGATGCCGGCCGTGGACTCGTGGCGCTGGTCGGGGTCGCGATCCTCGTCGTGGGTGTACCCGTTGCGCTGATCGCGTGGGTGGGTTGGCCGCTGCCCACCGAGGCTCCCACGCTGTCCGAGGTCGGCGCGGCGTTGCGCGACACCTACATCCCCGATGAGTTCCTGGTTAAGGCCCTGGCCGTCGTCTGCTGGTTGGTCTGGATCGAGCTGACGGCATCGCTCCTCGTAGAGGCGGTCGCCTACGTTCGGGGCCGGAAGGCCGGCGCCGTGCCGCTGGCGGGCGGACTGCAGCGGGGCGCGGCCCGCCTGGTGGCAACCGTCGCGCTGCTCGGATCGCTGTTCGCCGCCAAGGCGCTGCCCGATTCGGGTGGCCTCGGATTGCGGGCGTTGTCCCCGCCGGCGACACGGCCGGTCGTGACGCTGGTGGCGGACGAGCCCCCCGACGACCCGGTGGCCCGAGCCGGCGCGGCGGTCGGCGCCCGCCTGGCCGCGTCGCCGACCTACGAGGTGCGGCGCCGCGACACGCTGTGGGACATCGCCGAGCGACACCTGGGCGACCCCTTTCGCTGGCGGGAGATCTTCCTGCTCAACCAGGGCAAGCTGCAGCCCGACGGGCGCTGCCTGACCGACCCCGACCTGATCTATGCGGGCTGGCGGCTCGAGCTCCCCGTGGATGCCCGCGGCCTGGCTCCGCCGGCACCGCCCGCGCCGCCGGCGCCCGCCCCCGACGTCGCGAGGCCCCCCGCCGACGACCGCGGAATGGTGCTGCTCGACGACGGGCGAGGCCCCGGCGAGGTCGACCTGGTTGCCGATTCCGCCCGGGCCGGGACCGGCGCGACGGAGAGCGACGGCGGCGGCATGGTGCTGCTGCCCGACCGCGGCGCGTCGGGCCCTCCGCCGGTCCCGCCGCCCGCAGCCCAGCCGCCGGGCCAGCAGGTTGCTGCGGGCGAGGGCTAGGAGCTCGACACCATGGCCACGCCAACGCTTTCCCCCCATACCCAGGCCCCGGGCGGCCCAGGACGAACGGCGCCGGCGCTCGTGCCCGGCGGCCGACGGCAGCGGCGGTGGTCCCTGGCTCTGCTAGCGGTGCTGGTCACGCTCGCGTCGGCCCTCGGCTTCGTCGTCCTGTGGATGAACGCCGGCGGCCGCGAACCGGTCCTCGCTCTGCGCCGGAACGTGACCGCGGGCCAGATCATCGAAAGCGACGATCTCCAGGTCGTGCGGGTCGCGGCCGATCCCGGCATCGACCCCATCGCCTCGTCGGCGCGCGACGACGTCGTCGGTCGCCCCGCCGCCTCCGACCTGTTGGCCGGCACACTCCTCGTCCCCGGGGCGGTCGGCACGCCCAGCGGGCTCGAGGCCGGCCAGGCGGTCATCGCGGTGCCGGTGTCTCCCGAGGAACTGCCGGCCGACCTCGAAGGGGGCGACCGGGTCGTGCTCCTCCGCTCGTCGACCAACGCGTCGGCCGGCCAGGAACCCCCGGCCGAGATCATCGGCGACGGGACGGTCGTAGCGATCGAGCGCGACGAAGACCGCGGATCGACCGTGCCGGTGTCGGTGCGGGTGTCGGAGTTGTTGCTTCCCGAGATTGCCGCTGCGATCCAGTCCGACTCCATCACCGTGGCGCAGGCAGCGTCGGGTTGACGCATGGCCTATGTCGCGTTCGCCTCGGCCAAGGCGTCGCCGGGGGTCACGACGAGCGTCACCGCCCTGGCCGCCACCTGGCCGCGGGACCGCGACCTGGTCGTCGCCGAGGTCGACCCCGCCGGCGGGGACCTGGGGGTGCGGTTCGACCTTGCCACCGAACCCGGACTCGTGACCCTGGCCGCCGCCGGGCGCCGAGAGCTCGACCGCTCGACGTTCGTGGGCCACACCCAAGCGCTGCCGTTCGCCGCGCCGACGACGACCGATGGCGACCCCCGGGCCGCCGTCCGCCGCGTGCTGGTGGGACCGGTCGCGGCCGATCAGGCCGGCGCCGCCCTGGGGGCGCTGCGGGGTGCGCTCCCGGGCGTGCTGTCGTCGCTGGGCGCCGATGTGCTGGCGGACTGCGGCCGCCTCGACCCCAACTCGGTTGCGCACGACATCGTGGCCGAAGCCGATCTCCTGGTGGTGGTCGCGCGCCCGGTGGTCGCCGAGGTCCATCACCTCGCAGCCCGGCTGGCGGCGCTGCGGCCGAGATCGTTGTCGCTGCTCCTGGTCGGTGATCGCCCCTACTCCGTGGCCGAGGTGGCGGAGGCCGTCGGCGCCAGCCCGCTCGGCACGTTGCCGCTCGACGAGCGGGCCGCGACGGCCCTGGGGGTCGGGCGCCCGAGCGGGCCGCGGGCCCTGCGCCACTCCCGCTTGCTGCGAGAGGCTCGGGCG
>JBKPAA010000057.1:0-15280 GCA_046726215.1 Actinomycetota bacterium
ATCCCAAGGTGCTGCTCGACGAGATCGACACGCTGACGGACCGGGGCGTCGACTGCAGCCGGCTCAAGGTGTCGTCGAGCGCCCATCTGATCCTCCCCTACCACCAGCTCCTGGACCGGGTGGTCGAGCGCCATCTCGGCCGGAACAAGCTCGGCACCACCAAGCGCGGCATCGGGCCTGCCTACGCCGACAAGGCGGCGCGGGTCGGCCTGCGGGTTTCCGACCTGTACGACCCGAAGATCTTCCGCCAGAAGCTCGAGCTGGTGCTCAAGGAGAAGGGCCAGGTGTTGGCCAAGGTCTACAACCAGCTCCCGCCCACCGTCGACGAGATCGCCGAGGTCTACCTGGACAAGCTCGCCCCCCGGGTCCGACCCCACGTCGCCGACACCGTCAACCTGGTCCACGAGGCTCTGGAGGCCGGCCGGCACGTGCTGTTCGAAGGCGCCCAGGCCACGTTCCTCGACCTGGATCATGGCACCTATCCCTTCGTGACCTCGTCCAACCCGGTGGCCGGCGGGGCCTGCACGGGTGCCGGCGTCGGTCCCCGCTACATCGACCGCGTGGTCGGCGTGGCCAAGGCCTACGTCACCCGGGTCGGCTCGGGACCGTTTCCCACGGAGCTGTTCGACGAGGTGGGCGACGCGCTCGTGGAGCGAGGCCGCGAATACGGCACCAACACCGGCCGCCGCCGCCGGGCGGGCTGGTTCGACGCCGTCATGCTGCGCCATGCGGTGCGGCTCAACTCGCTCTCCGAGGTCGCCATCACCAAGCTCGACGTGCTCGACGCCTTCGACACCGTGAAGGTGTGCATCGCGTACGAGGCGGACGGCCGCCGCCTTCACCGCCTGCCCGACGACCAGTCGCTGCTGCACCGGGCCACCCCCGTCTACGAGGACCTGCCGGGCTGGTCGACCGACGTCACCGCCTCGACCGAGCCGGGACACCTGCCGGCGGCCGCGCACGACTACATCGGCTTCCTCGAAGAGCAGGTGGGCGTGCCCATCCGGCTGCTCGGAGTCGGTCCCGGGCGCGACCAGTACGTGCAGCTCCAGCCGTAGGCAGGGGATCGCTTCATGCGCGTCTGCGTCGTCGGATCCGGAGGCCGGGAGCACGCGCTCGCGCACGTGCTCGGGCGCACGGCCGATGTGGTCCTGACGCCGGGCAACCCCGGGATCCCGGGTTCGGTGGCGACGCCGGCCGAGAAGGTCGATGCCGACCTGTTCGTCGTCGGCCCCGAGGCTCCCCTCGTGGACGGCATGGCCGACCGCCTGCGCGCCGCGGGGCGGCTCGTCTTCGGGCCGGGCGCCGATGGGGCGCGGCTGGAGGGATCCAAGGCGTGGATGAAGGACCTGCTGGCCGCCGCCGCCGTGCCCACGGCCCGCTACGGCAGCTTCGCCGACGAGGCCGCGGCGGTCGACTTCCTGCGGTCGCTGCCCGGCCCCTGGGTGGTCAAGACCGACGGGCTGGCGGCGGGGAAGGGCGTCCTCGTGACCGGGCGGATCGACGAGGCGGTGGACGACGTCCGGGCGAAGCTCGCAGGGGAGTCGTTCGGCGACGCCGGGCGCACCGTCGTGATCGAGGAGGGCCTGACCGGGCCCGAGCTGTCGGTGCTGGCGATCTGCGACGGCACCCGCGCGGTGCCCCTGGCTCCGGCGCAGGACTTCAAGCGGGTGGGCGACGGTGACGCCGGGCCCAACACCGGCGGCATGGGTGCCTACTCGCCGGTGCCGTTCGCCGGCGACGACGTCGTCGGCGAGGTGATGGACCGGTTCGTGGAGCCCACGCTGGCGGAGCTCCGGAGCCGCGGCATCGACTACCGGGGCGTCCTCTACGCCGGGCTCATGCTCACGCCCCAAGGCCCGAGGCTGCTGGAGTACAACGTCCGCTTCGGCGATCCCGAGGCGCAGGTGGTGTTGCCCCGGCTGACCACCGACCTGGCCGAGCTGCTGGCGGCGGCGGCCGCCGGCGACCTGCGCCGGTCGGCGGGGCCGGCCTTCGGGACCGACGCCTGCGTCACGGTCGTGCTGGCGGCCGAGGGGTACCCGGGCAAGCTCCGCAGCGGTGACGTCATCGAGGGCATCGACGCCGCCATCGCCCGGGGCGCCACCGTGTTCGCGGCCGGGGTCGCCCGCGACAACGAGGACCGGCTCGTGACGGCCGGCGGACGCGTGCTGGCCGTCACCGGCACCGGCGCTACGGTCGCCGCCGCTCGCCGCAACGCCTACGTCGCCGCCGGTTGCGTCTCGTGGCCGGGCATGCACTACCGCACCGACATCGCCCGATCCGCCAGCGAGGGGGCACCGATCGTATGAGCCACAAGAAGGTCGCCGTCCTCATGGGATCGGCCAGCGACAAGGCCAAGATGGCCCCCGCCGCCGACACTCTGGCGCGCTATGGCGTCGAGGCCGATGTCCGCGTCATGTCCGCGCACCGCACGCCGGCGGCGGTGGCCGACTTCGCCTCGTCCGCGCGCGAGCGGGGCTACGCCGCCATCATCTGCGGCGCCGGGATGGCGGCGCACCTGGCGGGGGCCGTCGCCGGGCAGACCACGCTCCCGGTCATCGGCGTGCCGCTGTCCGGGGGCGCGCTCAATGGTGTCGACGCGCTCTACGCCACGGTGCAGATGCCCAAGGGAATCCCCGTGGCCACCGTCGCCATCGACGGCGCCATGAACGCCGCGCTGCTGGCCGTGCAGATGCTCGCCATCGACGACGCCGACCTGGCGGCCGCGCTGGCGAAGCACCGCGACGAGATGGTGCCCCACCCGGGCTGAGGGGCCTCCGAGGGCCGCCCGACCGCCCTCGGTGAGCAGTTCGCGCGCCCTCAGAGGTGCTGGTCAGAGTGGCCGCCGATCGTGTTGCGGTGGCTGCTGCGAGGTGTCAACATGCCCCGCCGAATCGGACCGCTGGGGATGCAACGCCCTGTCGGGGGGGTGCACGACGGCGCCTACCGCGGCTGGACATGGGGCCGGGCCACGCCCCCCGCGCAGTGGGGAAGGACAGTGCAATGGCGCATGGAGCTATGACACCACGCGTGCGTGGCGTCGTCGGTCTGACCACCTTGGTGGCCTGGGCAGGGTTGCTGATCGCGGCGCTCGCGGGTCCGGCCGCGGCCCACGAGTCGACCGTCGAGCCCGAGCCCGAGGACGAGGGGCTCAGCTGCCCCGACCTCGCCGAGGGGCACGCGGGCGGCCAGGCGTGGCAGCAGTTCACGATCGACGATGTCGCCGGTGGCGACCACAGCGAGAGCCACCAGGTCGACGGCGTCGGCACGGTGACCGTCACCGTCCACAACGGCAAGACCTTCGATTGGAGCTCGACGTTCGGCATCGACGCCATCTACGTGCAGGGTCGTGACGCCAACCTGAGCCCGAACTCCTACTTCTACCTCTATGCGCCCGACGCCGCCATCGAGAACGAGGCCACCGAGGACGTCGACCTCGGTACCCCGCCCTGGCACGAGTGGGACACCAACAAGATCAAGTCGATCTCGTTCTGCTTCGACAACGAGAACGAGACCCCCCCGACCAGCGACGAGACGATCGAGTCGACGACCACGTCGGTGGAGTCGACCACGACGTCGATGGAATCGACGACGACGTCGTCGACCGACACCACGATGCCCAGCACCTCGAGGACGCCGATCGTCTCCCTGGACACGACCCCGCCCGGGCCAACGGTCCCGATGGCCACCCCGTCGGACACGCTGCCGAAGACCGGAAGCGACAACACGGGCCTGCTGCTCGCACTCGGTGGGGTCCTGGTGCTCGGGGGCGGCGCATTGCTCGCGACCACCCGGATCTTCCGCGGCCGCAGCGGCTGATCCGGCGCCACGGGCCGGCCGTCCTCGCCGGCGGCCGGCCCGGCCGCCAGACTTGGCTTTGTGAAACCGGTACTGCCCGACGTGCTGGCATCGCGGTACGCCAGCCAGCCGATGGTCGAGCTGTGGTCGGCGGAGCGCAAGGTTCGGCTGGAGCGCGAGTTCTGGGTCGCGGTGATGCAGGCGCAACGGGACCTGGGCGTCGACATCCCGGCGGAGGCGATCGACGACTACCGGGCCGTCATCGACACCGTCGACCTGGCGTCGATCGAGGCCCGGGAGCGGGTGACCCGCCACGACGTGAAGGCCCGGATCGAGGAGTTCTCGACCCTGGCCGGCCACGAGCACGCCCACAAGGGCATGACCTCGCGCGACCTCACCGAGAACGTCGAGCAGCTCCAGGCGCGGCTGGCCCTCGAGCTGGTGCGCGACCGGATGGTGACGGCCCTGGCGAGGCTGGCCGAACGGGCCGCCGAGCACGCGGCGCAGGTGATGACGGGCCGCACCCACAACGTGCCGGCACAGGCCACGACGCTCGGCAAACGGTTCGCCAATGCCGGCGAGGAGGTGTTGCAGGCCTATCGCCGGGTCACCGAGCTGCTGGCGCGCTACCCCCTGCGGGGGATCAAGGGACCGGTCGGCACGCAGCAGGACATGCTCGACCTGCTTGGCGACGAGGCATCCGTCGACCGCCTTGAGGCGTTCGTGCTCGAGCACCTCGGGTTCGGATCGGCGCTCACCTCCGTCAGCCAGGTCTATCCGCGCTCGCTCGACCTCGACGTCGTGGCGGCGCTGGCCCAGGCCGTTGCGGGGCCGTCGACGCTGGCGCACACAATTCGGTTGATGGCCGGCCACGAGCTCGCGACCGAGGGGTTCACCGCGGGCCAGGTCGGCAGCTCGGCGATGCCGCACAAGATGAACACGAGGTCGTGCGAGCGCGTCAATGGCCTGGCGGTCGTCGTGCGGGGCTACCTCTCGATGGTCTCCGAACTGGCCGGTGGCCAGTGGAACGAGGGCGACGTGTCGGACTCGGTGGTGCGGCGGGTGGCGCTGCCCGGCGCCTTCCTCGCCACCGACGGGCTCTTCGAGACGTTCCTGTCGGTCCTGGACGGCTTCGCGGCGTACCCGGCCGTGATCGAACGCGAGCTCGAGCGCTACCTGCCGTTCCTGGCCACCACCAAGGTCTTGATGGCCGCGGTGCGCGCTGGCGTGGGACGGGAACGGGCCCACGAGGCGATCCAGGAGCACGCGGTGGCGGTCGCACGGTCGATGCGGGACGGGGCCGGGGCCAACGATCTCGCCGAGCGCCTGGCGGCCGACGACCGGTTGCGCCTGGATCGGGATGTCATCGACGCCGTTCTCGCCCAGCGGGCCGGGTTCGTCGGAACCGCGGTGCACCAGGTCGATGGGTTCTGCCGCCGGGTCGAGGCGATCGTCGCCGACCACCCAGAGGCGGCCCGCTACCGTCCGGAACCGATCCTGTAGCTCGGCGCGCCAGCAACCGTCACAGCCCCTGGGAGGCTCTGCCGTGACCAGTGCCCCAGCACTCGGCCTGCCCCACGTCCACTCCGGCAAGGTCCGGGACATCTACGCCGTCGGCGACGACCGCCTACTGATGGTGACGAGCGACCGCATCTCGGCCTTCGACGTCGTCATGGCCGAACCGATCCCCCACAAGGGCCGGGTGCTCACCGCCATGTCGGCCTTCTGGTTCGCCGCGCTGTCCGACGTCGTGCCCGGCCATCTCGTCTCCACCGAGATCGCCGACCTGCCGCCCTCGGCGCAGGCGGCGGCAGCCGACGCGGACCTCGCCGGGCGGGTGATGCTCACGACCAAGGCCCAGATGCTCCCGGTGGAGTGCATCGTGCGCGGCTACATCACCGGATCGGCGTGGAGGGAGTACCGGACCAGCGGCACGATGCACGGCGCCCGGCTGCCCGAGCGCCTGCAGGAGTCCGACCGCCTGCCCGAACCGGTGTTCACGCCGTCGACCAAGGCCGAGCAGGGCCACGACGAGAACATCTCGTTCCGCGCCGCCGCCGGGCTCATCGGCGAGGCCCTGGCCGCCAAGGTGCGGGCCGTTTCGCTCGAGCTGTACCTGCGGGGTGCCGACTGGGCCCGGGAACGGGGGATCATCATCGCCGACACCAAGTTCGAACTCGGCCTGGTCGAGGGCGAGCTGGTGCTCTGCGACGAGGTGTTGACGCCCGACTCCTCCCGGTTCTGGCCCACGAACGCCTACGCGCCCGGCACGACGCCGCCATCGTTCGACAAGCAGCCGGTGCGCGACTACCTCGACGGGCTCGACTGGGACAAGAGGCCACCGCCCCCGCCGTTGCCGGACGAGGTGGTCTCGGCCACCAGCTCCCGCTACGTAGAGGCGTACGAGCGCGTGACCGGGCGGTCGTTCACCGACTGGCCCGGTGCGGGTGCCTGACGCCGACGGCCTCGAGGCTGCGCCGATGGCGCAGCCCCGGCCCGAGCGGCCGTGGAGCGGGCGACACACGCCGGAGCCCGAGCGGCCCCGGCGCGAAGCGCCAAGAGCGGGGTACACAGCACCGGCTCACCGACATGACGTGACCTACCCGCCGACGTTCTTCGACCTCCAGTTCGAGTGGGGGCCGAACGGGCTGGACCAGCTCGGTCCGAGCGCCGCGGGCATCGTCATCGTCGACGTGCTGCGGTTCGCCACTGCGGTGTCGGTGGCCATCGGGCGGGGAGCCACCGTGCTGCCGTACGGGTGGGCAGACGATCGCGCCGCCACCTACGCCGCGCAGCACAACGCGCTGCTGGCCGGTGCCGACCCGCGGGAACCGGAGGGCGCCCGCTGGTCGCTCTCGCCCACGGACCTCGCCCGGCTCCAACCGGGCACGCGGCTGGTCCTGCCCTCGCCCAACGGATCGGCGCTGGCCTACCGAGCCCGGGAGCGTGCGCCCCACGCCCTGGTTCTCGCGGGCTGCCTACGCAACGCCTCGGCCGTGGCGCGCCAGGCGGCGGCGGTGCTGCGCGCCGGGCCCGTCGCGGTCATTGCCGCCGGCGAGCAATGGGTAGGGCAGCCCGCAACGCTCGCTGAGTGCCGGGAGGCCTTCGCCCTCCGTCCGGCCGTCGAGGACCTGTTGGGCGGCGGTGCCGTCCTGCGGGCGCTGCGGGTGCTGACGGGTGTGGCTCCCGATCGCGCTTCGCCCGAGGCGCGGGCGGCCATGGCCGCCTTCGACGATGCGCGGGACGACCTGCGTGCGTGGCTGCTCGCGTGCGCATCGGGCCGCGAGCTCGACGCCCGGGGCCGGCGCGACGACGTGGTGGCGGCCGCCGCACTGGACGTGGACGCGGTCGCACCGGTCCTCATGGGCGCGGCCTTCGTCGGTGCCACGCCCCGATCGGCCGGCCATCTACGCTGAACGCATGAGCGACAAGGCCGGGGCGTAGTGCGTTTCTCGGTGCTGGTGGAGACCCGCCTGCGTGACGGCATCGCCGATCCGCAGGGTGCCACCATCGAGCGGTCACTGCCCGCGCTGGGGTTTTACGGCGTGTCGGGCGTGCGGGTGGGCAAGGCGTTCCGCTTCACCGTCGAGTCCGACGACGAGGCGGCCGCCCGCGCCGAGGTCGAGGACATGTGCAAGCGCTTCCTGACCAACCCGGTGATCGAGGACGCCACGATCTCGGTCGACGCGGGCGGGTCCGCCTGATGGCGTCTCGCGTCGGCGTCGTCGTGTTCCCGGGTTCCAACTGCGAGCTCGATGTGGTCGAGGCCGTGCGCTGCCTGGGCGGGGAGGCCGAGCTCCTGTGGCACGGCCGCCCGACGCTCGGAGATGTGGACGCAGTGGTGCTGCCCGGCGGGTTCGCCCACGGTGACTATCTGCGCCCCGGTGCCATCGCCCGGTTCTCGCCGGTCATGCGGGCGGTCGACGCATTCGCCGCCGCCGGCGGGCCCGTGGTCGGCATCTGCAACGGCTTCCAGGTGCTGTGCGAGGCGGGGCTGCTGCCCGGTGCGCTGCAGAAGAATGCGGGGCTCAAGTTTCTCTGCAAGCCGGTGCTGGTTCGGGTGGAGACCGACACCACCGTGCTCACGGGCGACGTTCCGGTGGGCACGGAGCTCCACATTCCGATCAACCACTTCGAGGGCAACTACACCTGCGAACCAGCGACCCTGGCCGAGCTGCGCGCCGACGATCGGATCGTGTTCCGCTACGCCGACAATCCCAACGGATCGATCGACGGTATCGCCGGGATCTGCTCGCCTGCGCGCAACGTCGTCGGCCTGATGCCCCACCCCGAGCGAGCCTGCCATCCGCTGCTCGGGTCGACCGATGGTGCCCCACTGCTGCGCTCGCTCCTGGTCAGGAGCGGGTGCCTTGTGGCCTGATCGGCCGGTCCGTCAGCTGCCGCGGCCGATGCCGGCCTTCTCCAGGGTCGGTGCCGGCACGCCGAGCTCGCGCCACGCCGAGTACGAGATGCCCTTGCGCTGGCTGTAAGGAGCGGCCGCCTTGACGAACTCCTTTTCGAGTTTGTCGAGGTCGACTTTGGACTCGCTGGAGGCCAAGGCGGCCCTCAGATCAAGGCGCTCCTGGGCGAGATGCAGGCGCTTCAGCGGATCGGCCGACGCGTATTCGGCCTCCACGGCCGTAAGGCGCCGCTTTATCGAATCGGGAGTGCGCTTACGACCGCGGCGTGGTTTGTGGGCCTCCAACGCTTCGAGGTAGCGACGAACCGCTCGACCTTGATCTCGACCTTCCGCCAAAGCCGCCTTGTGCTCGCGACTCATCGGTGTGCGCTTACGTGTGGACTGTGGCATGGGTGAGCAGCATATTTCGCATCGACTCGGTTTTCCATTCAGCGCTGGTGACGGCGATGGCAACGCATTGTGGGTCCCACGAAACGATTCATGGGAAGCTCCGGGCGTCGGACCTCGTCGCCTACAGTTTCGGTTCGTGAGCGAGCGAAGCGAGCCAACCGACACGGCGTGCCGATGACCGCCGAGGAACCCATCCACCGGGCTCTGGGGCTCTCCGACGACGAGGCCGCCGCCGTCGCGCGCATACTCGGGCGAAAACCCAACCATCTGGAACTGGCCATGTTCGCGGTGATGTGGTCGGAGCATTGTTCGTACAAGTCCAGCCGGCTGCACCTCCGCCGGCTGCCGACCGAGGGCACCGCGGTTTTGGTCGGTCCGGGTGAGAACGCCGGTGTGGTCGACGTTGGCGATGGCGTGGCGGTGGCGTTTCGCATCGAAAGCCACAACCACCCATCGGCGATCGAGCCCTATCAGGGGGCGGCGACGGGCATCGGTGGAATCCTTCGCGACGTGTTCACCATGGGGGCGCGGCCCGTGGCTTTGATGGACCCGTTGCGCTTCGGCCCCTTATCCGACGCCCGTAGTCGTTGGATTACGGAAGGTGTCGTTTCCGGCATCAGCGGTTACGGCAACTCGGTCGGCGTCCCCACGGTTGGCGGCGAGATCGTGTTCGACGAGACCTACCAGGACAATCCGCTCGTGAATGTCTTCTGCCTGGGGATCATGCCGACGAGCCGGCTGGTGCTCGGTCGTGCATCGGGCGTTGGCAATCTCGCCGTCCTCGTGGGTGCAATGACCGGGCGCGACGGCATCGGGGGCGTGTCGGTGCTGGCCTCGGCCGGCTTCAGCGACGACGAGGCCGATGCCGCCAAGCGACCCAGCGTGCAGGTGGGAGACCCGTTCGAGGAGAAGCGCCTGATCGAGGCGTGCCTGGCGCTGCTCGACGCCGACCTGGTCGTCGGGATCCAGGACCTTGGCGGCGCCGGGCTCACCTGCGCCACCAGCGAGACCGCCAGCCGCGGCGGCGTGGGGATGGACGTCTACGTCTCCGAGGTGCCCCAGCGCGAACTGGGGATGGAGCCGTTCGAGGTGATGACCAGCGAGAGCCAGGAGCGCATGCTCGCAATCGTCGAGCCCCGGCACCTCGACGAGGTGCTGTCGATCTGCACCCACTGGGACGTGGCCGCCGCCGTGGTCGGGACGGTCACCGCCGGCGGCCGGCTCCGGATCTTCGATCGCCCCGACGGCCGCCTGCTCGCCGACGTGCCCGCGGCGTCGTTGCACGAGGACGCGCCCCTGCTCGACCGGCCGCGGGCCGAACCCGCGGGCCACGCCGCCCGGCTGGCCGACGGCGCCGACGCCGCGCTGGCGCCGCCCGCCGACGCCGGGGCCGACCTGCTGGACCTGCTCTACGACACCTCGTGGGTGTGGTCGCAGTACGACCACCAACTGTTCCTCAACACGGTCGAGGGGCCCGGCGGCGACGCCACGGTGCTACGGCTCAAGCATCCGCTCACCGGTGCCGACACCGGTCGTGGCTTGGCCATGACCTGCGACGGCAACCACCGCTGGTGCGCGCTCGACCCGCGGCGGGGCACGGCGCTGGTGGTGGCCGAGGCGGTGGCCAACCTGGCCTGCGTCGGGGCTCGCCCGCTGGCGCTGGTCAACTGCCTCAACTTCGGCAGTCCCGAACACCCCGAGACCATGTGGCAGCTGTCCGAGGCCGTCGACGGCATGGCCGAGGCGTGCCGGGCGCTGTCGCTCCCGGTCGTCGGCGGCAACGTCAGCCTCTACAACGAGAGCCGGGGGCGCGACATCGATCCCACACCCATCGTGGCGCTGGTGGGGATCGTCGACGAGCTCGCCACCCCACCGCCCGGGGTGGGCCTGGTCGACGGCACCCGCCTGGTGGTCCTGGGCCCGGAGCCGGACACCCTGTCGGGATCGCAGTGGGCATGGCGCCGCGGCCACAAGGCCGGCTCACCCCCGGCGCTGGACCTGGCGCGGCACCGGTCCGTCTGCGAACTGGTCCGGGGACTGGTCACCGACGGGCTGGTGCTCGGAGTCCACGACACGGCCGACGGGGGGCTGGGGCTGGCGCTGGCCGAGATGGCGGTGCGCAGCGGGGTGGGCGCGCGGGTCCGGGCGCCCGGCGACGGTGGCGGCCACCGCTGGCTGTTCGGGGAGTCACCGAGCCGGTTCGTGCTCGCGGTCGATCCGGCGGCCCTCGCCGAGGTGGAGCGCCGGGGCCGCGGCGCCGGCAGGGAGGCCGAGGCGGTGGGCGACGCCGGGGGTGATCGCATCACCGTCGAGGGGCTTGTCGACGTGGCGGTTGCCGACGCTGTGGCGGCCTGGAGGGGTCGGCTGCCCGAGCTGCTCGGCCACGGCACCACCCAGGGCTGACACGGTTGTGTCCGAGGCAATTGCCGAGCGCGGCCACCGGCCCGAGGCAATTGCCGAGCGCGGCCACCGGCCCGAGGCAATGACTGACGGTGCGCCAAGCCCGAGGCAATAGCTGACGGTTCCCGTGAGCCACTGCCTCGGGCTCAGTCAAACGCTCGCTATCGCCTCGGGTTGCGGGCCAGCCCCGCCTGGCGACGTTGCTGATCGGGGGTCGGCGGCTCACCATCCTGGCCGTCGCGGTGTAGGGCGCCGATGAGCCCGGCCTCGGCCTCGTCGATGGCGACGTCGGGCTGCAGCTCGTGAACGATGCGCCACATGATCCGGTCCAGCACCAGGAACTTGGCGAGCCAGACGACGGCGAAGCCGCTGAGCTGTGCGGCGACCACGGCCACGGTCGTGCCCCAGCGCTGGTCGGCGTAGTTGACGGCGACCAGCGACAGGATCATCCCCAACACCGACATCACCCAGAACGGCACGATCTCGCCCCACAGTCGGTTCTTGCCGGTCTGGTGCCAGGTCCAGTAGCGGTTGATCAGGTAGTTGGGGATCGCGCCCAGTGTCACCGAGACGAGGTTGGCGACCAGCTCGTTCCAGCCGAGCACGCCGTAGCCGATGGCCAGGACGGGCACCCCGACGCTCACGCCGGCGATCGACGCCGCGCAGTAACGGGTCAGCTTGACGACCGTTGGTGAGCGGAGGTCGATGACCATTGCGCCGAGCCTATGGCGGGATGCGGTCGGTGCGCCGGCGCGCCCTCGAAACATGTCTTCCGCTCTTGGCGCCTACGGCGCCGGACCGCTCGGCCCCGGCTGCGCCGATCGGCGCTGCCTCTAGGGCAGAATGAGCCACATGATCGACCCCCATCCCCGCCGGCCGGCGGCGCACGTCGACCGGCTCCGCGAGGCGTGTGGGGTGTTCGGGGTCTACGCACCAGGGTCGCTGCCGGTGGCGCGCCTGACCTACTTGGGGTTGTTCGCCCTGCAGCACCGGGGTCAAGAGGCGGCGGGCATGGCGGTGAGCGATGGCGACACGCTCACCGTGGTCAAGGACCAGGGCCTGGTGGCCAGCGTGTTCGACGACCGCACTCTGGCCGGTCTCACCGGCCACCTCGCCATCGGCCACTGCCGGTACTCGACCACCGGCTCGTCGACGTGGCGCAACGCCCAGCCGGCGTACCGCTCGGTGGGTGAGCACATGTTCGCGCTCGGTCACAACGGCAACCTCGTGAACACCGAGAAGCTGGCCGCCGATGCCGGCATGCTCGAGGGCACGGTCACCAGCGACAGCGACCTGGTCGCCGAGCTGATCGCCGCCGAGCTCTCGATCGACGTGGAGGCGGAGCGGCTGGCCGACCTGGGCGCCCCGGTCCCGCCGGCGGCCGAGGAAGCGCCTCGAGGCCGATTGGAACGGGCGGTGGTGACCGTCGTCCCCCGGCTCGAGGGCGCCTTCTCGCTCGTGATCATGGACGAAGCTCGCGTGATCGGCGTTCGGGATCCGCACGGCTTCCGGCCGCTGTGCCTGGGCCGCCTCGACCACGGGGACGCCGACTCCGGCGGATGGGTGCTGGCCTCGGAGACACCGGCCCTCGACATCGTCGGCGCCACGTTCGTCCGCGAGCTCGAGCCGGGGGAGATGGTGGTGATCGATGACGCCGGGGTCCGATCGCTGCATCCGTACGGCGCGACCGCCTCCGATCCGCGGCTGTGCCTGTTCGAGTTCGTCTACTTCGCCCGGCCCGACAGCCGCCTCTACGGCCAGAGCATCCACCAGGCCCGCATCCGCATGGGCGAGCAGCTCGCCGAGCAGGCCCCGGTGGACGCCGACATGGTGATGGGGGTGCCCGAGTCGGGCGTCCCGGCGGCGGAGGGGTTCGCCCGCCGAAGCGGCATCCCGCTGGGGCAGGGGCTGGTGAAGAATCGCTACATCGGCCGGAGCTTCATCGCCCCCAGCCAGGAGATGCGCGCGCAGGCGGTGCGCATGAAGCTCAACCCCCTGCGCGAGAACATCGACGGGAAGCGGCTGGTGGTGGTGGACGACTCGATCGTGCGTGGCACCACCCAGAAGCAGCTGGTGCGGATGCTCCGCGAGGCCGGTGCGCGCCAGGTGCACCTCCGCATCACGTCGCCGCCCGTGGCGTGGTCCTGCTACTACGGGATCGACACGGGGGACCGCGACGAGCTGATCGCCGCCAAGCTCGGCATCGACGAGATCCGCCGGTACCTCAACCTCGACACGCTCGCCTACCTGAGCCTCGATCGGCTGGTCGAGGCCACGGGAGCCGCCGGCGCGGGGTTCTGTGACGCCTGCTTCACCGGCGACTACCCGGTGCCGGCGCCGGTCACGTTGCGCAAGGACGTGCTGGAGCCGGACGAGGGTGCGCTGGACCGGCAGGTGGTCCAGCCGGCGCTCGACGGCACCATCGCCTGATGGCCGACCTCCCCTTCCTGCGGCGGAAACGGCGGTCATGGGGTCGCGTACCGTCGCAAGTTCGGGTGGGGGCCGTCGCTGGCGCCCGCGGTGGGCCCATGAATGAGACCTACCGGAACGCCGGTGTGGACATCGCGGCCGGCGAGGCCGCGGTCGAGCGCATCAGGGCCAAGGTCCGCTCCACCCACCGACCGGAGGTCCTGGGCGATATCGGCGGATTCGGCGGCCTCGTCACCATGCCGGCCGGCTACCGCCAACCCGTGCTGGTCTCGTCGACCGACGGCGTCGGCACCAAGGCGATGGTGGCGTGGGCCGCCGGCCGTTTCGACACCATCGGCATCGACCTGGTGGCCATGTGCGCCGACGACATCGTCTGCCTCGGCGCCGAGCCGCTGTTCCTCCTCGACTACATCTCCGTCGGCAAGCTCGATCCCGACCAGATCGACGCCCTCGTATCCGGCGTGGTCGAGGGCTGCCGCCGGGCCGGGTGCGCGCTGGTGGGCGGGGAGATGGCCGAGCACCCGGGTGCCCTGGCGCCGGGCGAGTTCGACCTGGTGGGGTTCGTGGTGGGCGTGGTCGAGCGTGACCGCATCCTCACCGGGGACACCTCCCGGCCCGGCGATGTGTTGGTGGGGATCCCGTCGCCGGGACTGCGTTCCAACGGCTATTCGTTGGCCCGGCGGGTGCTGTTCGAACGCGCCGGGCTGGCTCTCGAGGACGAGCTGTTCCCCGGGCACACGGTTGCCGACGAGCTGCTGCGCCCGTCGGTGATCTACACCCCGGCCGTGCGGGCGCTGCTGGGCGACGTCGACGTGCGCGCCGTGGCCCACATCACCGGGGGTGGGCTGGTCGGCAACCTGCCGCGCGTGCTGCCCGAGGGGGTCGACGCGGAGCTGGAACGATCGGCGTGGGAGGCGCCGCGGGTCTTCGCCGAGATCCAACGACGCGGCGACATCGCCGACGACGAGATGGCTCGGGTCTTCAATCTGGGCCTCGGCATGGTTGTCGTCGTCCCCCCGGACGACGTGGGACGGTCCCTGGCGATGCTGCGAGACGCCGGCCACGCGCCCGTCGAGGTCGGACGCCTGGTCGCCAGCGGGGACGGTGGAGGGCGAGAGGTGCTTATCAGGTGACGGCCGCTGCCGGCGCGACCACGCAGGCGCTGATCGACCACCTGCTGCGCCACGCCGTCCGCCGGGGCGACTTCGTGCTCAAGTCCGGCAAGCGCAGCGACTGGTTTATCGACGCCAAGCAGACGACCTGCCGCCCCGACGGCATGCTGCTGGTGGCCGACGCCCTGCTGGCCGTCCTGCCCGAAGACGTCACCGCCATCGGCGGCCTCACGATGGGTGCGGATGCCGTTGCCTTTGCCACCGCCGCCGTGGCCGCCACTCGCGGGCGGGCGCTGCGCAGCTTCAGCGTGCGCAAGGAGGCCAAGGACCACGGCGGCGGCGGCCGGATCGCCGGTGCCCTCGAGCCCGGTGACCGCGTCGCGCTCACCGAGGACGCCGCCACCCGGGGGGTGTCGTTGCTCGAAGCCGCCCGCGTGGTGCGGGAGTGCGGCGCCGAGCCCGTGCTCCTGGTCCCCGTGGTGGACCGGGGTGGCACCTGCGCCGGCTTGGCCGCCGAGGCGGGCCTCACCTACCACCCGTTGGTGACCGCGCCCGACCTGGGCTTTCCCTACGAGAAGGACGTCCCCTAGCCCACCCCCCACGTTTTGTTCGCGGGATCGGCCGTCGGGGCGACCACTTCCGCGAAGAAAACGGGTGTCAGGCCGTGGCCGTCGCCCGCGGGCACAGCTTCACGGTCACGCTCTCCTCGTCGACGCTCAGCTCGTCG
>JBKPAA010000058.1:0-3313 GCA_046726215.1 Actinomycetota bacterium
GTGCGGCTCGCCTCACGTCTCCGGTGGCCCATCGTCTGGTGGACCCCGCTTCCACACGCTCGCGGGGATGTCAACCACGGCAGGTCAGGGCGCCGCCAGCTGAAGCTCCGCCGCCACGGGCGGGCAACGGGTTCCGTGGAGCCCCCCGCCCGCACAGCTTTGGCCATTCATGTCCTGACACCACGGCGTACGGCGGAAATGGCGACATACCCCGGGCAGGTATGCACGATTACAGGCCTTCTGAGCAGGGCAAATGTCGGGTGGGCCGGATTTGAACCGGCGACCTCTGCGTCCCGAACGGGTCTGCAACCCTGCTACGAGGCGCTTTCGGCCCTATGGGCCACCGGCTGGTGTGCTGTGAAACCCATTTCGCGCCTCCTATGGCGGAAAGATGGCGGCAGCTCGGAGGACTCACACGCCTTGCGCAACGTCCTTGCTGTCGCAACCGTCACCGCGCACGATGCAGAGCGTCACCACGATCACCCGGCGCCAGGCGCCGGCAGTTCGATTCGACGAATCTGTCGGCGGGTCGGCGGCCCAGCTCCTTGGGCCCGTCCGGGGTTGCGTCGACCACAGCGCTGCGAGTCACGGGTGGCAGCCTCGTCGAGGTCGATACGGCCGCCCACAGGAATGAGTCCGAAGCAGTCGCGGCGATCCGCGCCGCGCTCGGTACGTAGGCTTCTGGGCGCGACTTCCGGTCGCGGGGAGCAGCCAGGCCGAATCCCTATCGACGCCTTACGCGGTATGGCCATCGGTCACAGCGAGCACCCATCATTGGCAATACCGCGGCTACGAGGGGTGGTCAGGGCGGCGCGTACCTACAGCGCAGAGTGGCGTCACCTCGTCACGACGGGACATCCAGACATCGACGCCAGATAGTCCCCCTACCGCCGGGTAGCCGGCAGAGCTGGTCGAACCCAGCCAACGTGGAGTGAGCACCACGAGGCAATCGCGAAGTTGCTCCCCGAGTCTCGGCCTCACGATGGCGCGCAGACTGACCGGGCAAGGGGCGGTGGGGACCCCGGGGGTTGCTGGCCGTCAGCGGTGGGCGGCGCGGAGCCGGGCGACGGTCCGGAGGTCAGAGGTGGTGGCGACGACAAGGCCGGCAGCGACTAGACGGGAGCGAGGTGATCGGGCTGTTGCCAGCGACACGGCGGCGATGGCCGGGTGCGAGGCCGCGCGGGCTAGCAGCCATGGCCAGGACGGCTGCCCGACGAACAGGCCCAGTGCTAGGGCCAGGTCCACCAGGCCGACCACGCGCATCACGGCGGGGGTGGCGTCGATGCCGGCAAGGCGGGCTGTGGCGGCGGGTGCCACTGTGCACGCCAGCCCGGCTACAAGGCAGGCTCACGGCGGCCACCGCCGTGACCGACGGGTCGCGCTCGTCAGGGTTGACCGGCTGGTCCATCGGTGCTCCGGGCCACGCGGGCTAGTTCGCGGTCGAACCTATCGCCTGGTCGGGCCGAACGGCGGTATGGGCTCCTGCGCAGGGTTGGGCGACCGCAGCGGTCGATGGCGCCGCGTTCGAGGTACGTATCGGTCCTTGAGTCCTCGGAAGGGATGACCAGCAAGGAACACCGAAGCGCCGTTCGGTGTTCAGGCCCACGGCGCGACGGCCGACCTCTCGAAGCGACCAGTCTCGCAGCAGTTCATTGCCTCGACGGGGTGGCCAACGGTGCCTCGCCCGACCCGCCGACCGCGCGCGACGCTCGCGCCGATCCAAGAGCTCGTCAGGCAGCAACCTGTGACCGCAGGCCGAACATCGCGCTGGCGCTCGCTCGTGCTGCGGCTACCGATTGCCGGCGCGGAGCCGCCGGCCTCGTCCACTTGCAGCGGCCCGGATTCGTACGCGAGAACAATCCCTGCACACGAGCGCGAGGCGCTCGAACTACGCATCGTAGACGAGCTTGGACAACGAGGTAGCCGCCGGCTCCGATCCGACCAGCCGCCTGCCGGTGCCGGCTGCCGCGCGCCGCGGCTCTAAGAGGCGGCGGCGTTGACCGCGTTCGTGAGCTGCCGGAGCGTCGCGCGCAGCTCTTCGTTCGCCTGTTCGTCGAGACCGAGTGCGCGGCTGAGCTCGCTAGGGATGCGTTCGGCCCTCGGGCCCATCGCATCGCCAGCGTCGGTGAGGGTGATCTCGACCGAGCGTTCGTCGTCTGATCGGCGTACACGCCGGACGAGGCCGCGCGCCTCGAGGCGCTTGAGCAGCGGGGAGAGCGTTCCGTAGTCGAGCGCCAGGGCAGCGCCGATGTTCTTCACGGGAACGGCTCCGCGCTGCCACAAAAGCCGCATCACGAGGTATTGGGGATAGGTCAGGTCGAGCTCTTCCAGCAGCTCTCGATAGAGGCCGGTGACCGCGCGGGAGGCGGTGTACAGCGCCAGGCACAGGTAGTCCTCGATCGGGGCATCGTGCTTGGGACCGGCCGCGGCGCGGCCGCGTGTCCTCGGGCTGCGATCGGTTGTGCTCACGCGACGGATTCTAGCACGCAATCAAAGCGTTCACGTTTACCTTGTCCACAATCTGATTGTGTGCTATGTTCGCCGTTATGCGATTGTCATAGGAGGCGACCATGACCAGACTGCTCCACGTCATCTCCTCACCTCGGGGTGAGGAGTCCGAGTCCAACCGCATCGCCGCCGTGTTCCTCGAGGCGTACCTCCCCGGCGCCCCTGACGTCGAGGTCGACACCCTCGACCTGTGGGACGGCAGCCTGCCCGGCTACTACGGGCGCGGTGTCGAAGCCAAGATGAACGCGCTCGCCGGTCGAGACCCGGTTGGTGCTGCCGCCAAGGCGTGGGCCGATGTCCAGCGCGTCTTTTCCCGCTTCGCGGCCGCCGACGAGTACCTGTTCACCGTGCCGATGTGGAACCACGGCGTTCCATGGATCCTCAAGCACTTCATCGACACGGTGAGCCAGCGCGGCATGCTGTTCGAGCTCGACCCCGAGACGGGCTACACCGGTCGTCTGACCGGCCGCCGCGCGATGGTGGTGTTCACCAGCGGGGTCTGGGCGCCGGACCTCGGACCGGAGTTCGGCACCGACTTCCACTCGACCTACTTTCTCGACTGGCTGCGGTTCGGCGGCATCACCGACGTCGACGTGGCGCGCTTCCAACCCACCCTCATGGGTGCCGACTTGGACGCCAAGCGGCGCGCGGCCGAGCAGCAGGCCCGCGACGCAGCCTCGCGTTGGGTGACCGCCCGTCGCATCGCCGCCTGAATCGAGGTCCTCGCCCCACAGTCGTAAACCGAGCGCACCACACAGCGAACGGAGGATCCAATGCGCGCACTGATCATCGACCACATGCTCAA
>JBKPAA010000059.1:0-77939 GCA_046726215.1 Actinomycetota bacterium
GGCGCCGGCGGTGCTCGGCCAAGAACTCGTGCACCGACCCCTCCCCGAGCAGGTGACCGCACAGCGCAGCCGCGTCAAGCAACTCCCGATCCCGACCAGACGACCCCAGCACACCCGCGGTCTACCTCACCGGCCACGAAAACGCGAGCACCGCCGACCGGATTGCTCAGCAGTCTCCTAGTGTGGGCGAGCTGTGCTGTGGTCGTCGGGCGATCAGGTTTCGTCGTGCGCGTCGTGTCTACTTGTGGCGACGGCGGGAGGAGTTCCACCGTGAGCAATGTGATCTGGCACATCACGATGTCCTTGGACGGCTTCATCGCCGGGCCTGACGACTCGATGGACTGGGTGGTCGGGGAATGGAGCGAGGACGGAACCAACACGCGCGACATCGAGGTCGACCGCAGCTCGATGGCTGACGAGGTCTTGGCCTCCGCCGGAGCGATCCTCGGGGGTCGGCGCTGGTACGACGTCGCTGAGCGGTTGTTCGACGGCGTCGACGGCATCTACGGCGGCCAGTGGCAGGGGCCGATCTTGGTGCTCACGCACCGGCCGCCGGAGGACCCGACAGATGCCAGGGTCACGTTCGTGTCGATGTCCCTCGCCGAGGCAGTGGCGGCGGCGCGTGCCGCGGCCGACGGGAAGGACGTCGTGATCTTCGGTGCCAACCTCGCACAGCAGTGCCTGGCCGAGGGGCTGCTCGACGAGATCGTGATCCACCTCGCGCCGGTGCTGCTCGGCGAGGGCATCCGGCTCTTCGGGACGTCAGACAGCAAGCGTGTCCCCCTCAGGCGCACGACGTTGGTTGAGTCCGGACAGATCACTGACCTGCGGTTCAGTGTCCTGAAGTAGCGGGCACCGCGGCCGCTGGCGGTGCGACTGCACGCCCGAGGGCGACATGGGCGGGCTGGCCGGTGCGGCGGCACGAAGCACCCGTACAGGCGGATCGGACAATCTGGCGTGTCGACGCTCACGGCGGGTCGTGTCCGGGATTCATCGCCGAGTGAGCACGCTTTACAACCGACGAGCGTCCGGAGGTTCTCCAAATGCCGCTCGAGAGTCAGCCCCGACTTGAAGTCACGACAGATTCGAGCGGACCGCGGCGAGCCGCTCGAGCGAGTGCAGCACCTCGGCCTGGTCCTCGGCAAGATGACGGACGATCACGTCCGTGTAGCCGATGTCGCCCAGCGCCCGGAAGCCGGCCGCCACCTCGTCCGGTCCGCCGACCACCGGGGCGTCAGGCGGGAAGCCCCGGTAGCCGGCAGCCAGGACGGGCGCCGCCACCCGCTCGGCGTCGGCGGCGTCGGCGCCGACGTGGATATCGCGGCGGATCGCGGCGACACCCACCGGTCGCCCGTGCGCGGCGCAGCGCTCGCGGTATAGGCCGAGCTGCGCCCGGGCCTGGTCGAGGGTGAGGTACGGCGCGGCTAGGAACCCGTCGCCGAGCCGCGCCGCGCGGTCGATGGCCGGGTCCGCCGACCCCGCGATCCAGACCTCCACTGGCTCGCTCGGAACAGGCGCGACGCGGGCGCCGTCGACCTCGCCGCCGGCGAGCAGCGTGCGCACCGTGGCGAGCACCCGCTCGAACGCCGACACCCGCCGGTGGATGTCTGCGCCCATCGCCGCGAACTGCCTGCGCCCGTCGCCGAAGTCCGCACTGGACGATGAACCGCCCCTCGGCGATCGACGCCAGCGTGCCGATGTGCTCAGCGAGCAGCACCGGGTTCCACAGCGGCAACGAGTACAGCGCACCCGCGGGCGCGTCGCCCCACTCGGCCAGAAGCCGGCCCAGCATCGGCGTGTTCTGGTAGTAGGGCGTGCCGATCACGTGGTAGTCGCCGACGAACAGCGAGTCGAGTCCGGCCACGCGCGCCGCGGCAGCGCGTTCGATCATCCAGCGCGCGCCCGTGCGGGCGTCGCCGACGGTGTACGCGCAGCGGAGCGAGACCCCGACCTGCACCGCTCGGAAGCCGGCTATCGGCTCGGGAGCGATCGCAGTAGCCCGAACCATGGGAGCACGCTGTTGTCGAAGCGGGTGATGAAGCCGTGCACCTGGAGCTCTCGGCGGTGCGGCTCGGTCAGCTCTCGGAACGCGTTGCCGTCCCCGGCCCGCGCCCTGGTCATCAGGTCGGATGTCGTCACCTTCACCCTCGCGTCACCCGCTTCCCGTTGGCGCGCTTCCACCCTCGGTAGACACCGGCCGAGGGGCGAACTGGGCGGTTGGACGGCGCCCAGTTTCCCGCCGTCGCGGTGTCCACATGAGTGGTAGCTGACAAGGCCAACGAAGGAGAACCGAAATGGGAAAGATCGTCGTGAGCGACAACGTCTCGCTTGACGGAGTCGTCCAGGACCCGGCAGGTGACGAGGAATTCAGGCTCGGCGGCTGGGTCGGCCAGATCAAGGACCGCCAAGGGGTCAACAAGCTCACGCTCGACGAGGCGCTGAGCACCGAGGCCGTGCTGCTGGGTCGGCGGAGCTACGAGTGGTTCGCCGCCCGGTGGCCATCCCGGAGTGGGGAGTTGGCGGAAAGGATCAACAGCCTGCCTAAGTACGTCGTGTCCTCGACCCTCGAAGATCCCGATTGGAACCACTCGACGGTACTAAAGGGCGACGTGGTGAACGAGGTCTCGAAGCTGAAGCGAGAGCTAAACGGGGAAATCGTCGTCTGGGCCAGCTTCCAGCTCGTGCGCACGCTGATGGAGCATGACCTCGTAGACGAGCTGCGCCTGAAGATCTACCCGGTCGTGCTCGGGGCCGGCGAGCGCCTCTTCGGCGAGACCAGCGACAAGAAACCCATGCGCCTCGTGGACACCCAGACCGTCGATGGCGACGTCGCCTTCCTCACCTACGAGCGCGTTCGAGACGCCTAGCCGCCGGGTGCTCGTCAGATCGTCATATTCCTTTGTAGTGGCGTGTCATTTCCGGCGCATACCAAAACGAGGAGGCATCCATGCCAGCATCCATGAGGATTGCCGTGGCGGGGGCCACGGGACGGGTGGGAAGTCGGGTCGTCGAACTGCTGCTGGCGGGCGGCCATGACGCGGTGCCGATGTCACGGTCCGCTGGGGTGGATGTGGTGACCGGCGAGGGTATGGCGGCGGCGTTGGCCGGAGCCGAGTGTGTCATCGACGTGGCCAGCGGGACGGCAACGGGACCGCGGCGACGGGCGCCGGCGGCGGCCAGCGAGTTCTTCACTGCGTCGGCCCGCAACCTGCACGAGATCGGCGAGCAGGCGGGTGTGGACCGCATAGTGGAGGTGTCCGTCATCGGTATCGACCACTTCACTGCCAGTCAGGGCGCGGCCAAGTACGCCCACGAGAGGGCCATGCTGGCGGGACCCATCCCTGTGCGGGTGCTGCGGGCGGCGCAGTTCCACGAGATGGTTCCCCAGCTCATCGAGTGGGGTACCCGGGGTGACGTGGCCTACGTGCGCAAGATGCGCATCCAGTCGGTGGCGTCCCGGGCCGTTGCCCAAGTGCTCGTCGACCTGGCCACCGACCCCGCATGGGCGGCGTCGCCGGCACGCGCCGAGCCACCGTTACCCGAGATCGCCGGTCCCCGCCAGGAGAGCCTGGTGGACATGGCCGAGCGGTTCGTGGCCCGCCGCCGCAGCCCACTGCGGATCCAGGGCATCACCGACCCCAACGACCCCGACGACAAGCTCTGGGAGGACGGCAGCCTGCTGGCCAACCCCCACGCCACCCTTGCCGGCCCCACGTTCCAGGAATGGCTCGACTCCCCCGACGCCAACACGACGACCAACGGCACCCGCTGACCGATGGCGGCGTCAATGCCGGTGGCGCCAAACGGCAACGTCCAGTGCAGCCAATCCACAGATCGTTGACGATTCGTCCGCCGAATACGCCGCCATGGCCGAGCCATCAGTGGGTCAGCAGCGTGTCCTGGAGTTGCGTCTGCCCGGCCGGTCATCGTCGTCGTCGGCCGCCCGGCGCCGCCACCTCGCGGATGCCTGCGCTGACCCCCACCCGGATGCAAGCGGGAGTCCGTCGTTAGCGTGGTTGCCGTGAGTGAGCCGTACTGGCGGGGTGCCGCCGAGGACGAGGCGATGCAGGAGGAGCACGGCTTCCTCTGGCAGGCGATGCTCGACACCATCGGCATCGACCTGGCGGGACGCCGGGTGCTCGACGCCGGGTGCAACCGGGGTGGTTTCCTGCGGCTGCTCGTCGACGAGACGGGGATCGCGGAGGGTTACGGCTACGACCCGGCGTCGGGGGCGATCAACGAAGCCCGCCGGCTCGCCGGCCAGCGTCCGCTCACGTTCGAGACAGCCGTCACGGTGCCCGCCGGATGGGCCGAGTTCGACGCCGCCTTCAGCCACGAGGTTCTGTACCTGCTGCACGACTTGGCGTCCCACGCGGCGGCGACGTTCGCCGCGCTCGAGCCGGGGGCACCGTACTTCGCGGTGATGGGGGTCCACGCCGGGAGCCGCCTGATGTCGGCGTGGCACGACTCCGTCGCGCGCGAGCTTGCGCTCCCCAGGCTGTACGACCTCGACGAGGTGGTCGAGGTCTTCGACGGTGCCGGCTTCGAGGTGTCCGTCGCCAGGCTCCAGATGCGGTTCGTTCCCGTCTCGGCACGGCGAGGTGGACACGAGCATCGGAGCGCCTTGATGGACTGGCTCGACTACTACGGGCGGGACAAGGTCCTGTTCCGGTTCACCCGGCCGTCTCGGCGGTGACCTCCCTTCGTCATGCCCACCACGTCGCCAGAGCGACGATTTGGGTTCGCGGGGCGGATTCCCAGCAAGCGACCCCAGAGGGCTCGGGCCGAGAAGCTGAAGATGCCGCCGTCCGACGCGACGAGCCAGTAGCCGTGCCGTCCGGGGCCGGCGCGATCCCGACGACTGACTTCGGGATCGCTGCGCGCGCTCGAAGGTGGGACGCCCTCGAGTTTCAGGGTGTTCGGCCCGCCTGCGTCCAGGCGCATCTGGCGCCCCATAAGCGGACCAGCGTTGCTGGAGACACGATCACTCCCGCTTCCGCGGGGGACCGGGAAGTTCGGCGCAGCAGGTCGACGATCCAGCGTGAGTGTGCCCGCCTCCAGATGAGACGTGTGACTCGACTCGCGCCCTGAGATGTGGGCGCCGTGTCCAGGCTGCGCCCGCTCGCCTAGCGAGGGTCGACGAAGAAGCTGTCGTGGCGAACGAGGAACTCGTCCAGCTCCCGACCTCCTCGCTCGACCATCTCGCCGAGCTTCTCGAAGTACTCCTCGCGAGGCGCGCCTGGCACGAAGAGCATCAACATCGAACTGGGTTGATCGGTCTCGTTCTTGAAGGCATGGAGCCCGCCCACGGGCACGTAGAGGAAGTCACCGGGTCCGGCGGCGATCCAGTCCTTGCCGTCGTACAGCGCGACCTCTCCCGACAAGACGTAGAACGACTCGGAGATCGAGCGGTGGAAGTGCGTTGTCGGCCCGGGGGCCCGCGGCCCCATGTCGACCTTGTACAGGCCGAACTCGCCCTCGGTGGACGCATGGGTCGCCAGATAGCGGATCTGGTTCGCCGGCGTCTGCACCACCCCCGCCGGGTCGCTCGCCGCCCTGTAGCTGGCGGACACCTCGCCACCATCGCCCAAGTAGCGGGCCTCGGGATATGACATCGGATCTTCTCCTGTTGGGGGTGGCGCCTCGCAACAAGGGGTCGCGACGCGGCGTGTGCCACTCTATGAACCCGAGTCCACGCGAAGCCGTCACCGCGGACTTGACGCGTTGGGACCCACGGCCCGCTGTCGAAGAAGTCGAGAAACACACCCCCGTCTCATCCAGCGCGGTCTCAGCGAGGTCGAGCTGCTGCCGCGGCTCGACCGGCAGCGGCTGGCCCCCTCACGGCATCGCGTATGGCGCAGCCGACCGGATAGTCGTCGCGCCAGGACGGGCGGCTGAATCGAACCGCGCTGCGGACATACCACGTCGCTCGCGTGCGCCGCAGGCGCGCCCGAACGGAGGGGACGACGTGATGCACAGCCGGTTCGGGGTCTCATCGTCGCGACGGTCATGTGTGCCACCCTGGGAGCGGCAGGGGGCACGACCGGCGTGCTGCTAGGCGCGTCGCTCTGCGCGCCCGCCGGCGCCTCGGAACAGTCGGGCGCGCCGACTTCCGGATACGCCGGGCGGGGCGGCCCCCGCGAGCCGAACCTGGGCCAGACTCACGAGGATCTGCCGGCCTCGGCCAAGGGCCGCGCCGGGGCGGACTTCACAGCTCGGGTCCCCGTGTACGTCCGCGTGGTCACCGACGGCGCCATAGGGACCTGACGACGAAGCAGATCAACGACCAGATCCGCGTGCTCAACGTGACGTTCGCAGGCGGGGAGGGTGGCGTAGACACCGGCTTCTCGTTCCAGCTCGCCGGCGTCACGCGCACGGACAACGCCGGCTGGTTCTATACCAACCCCGGCGGCGTCAACGAGCACTCGATGAAGAAGGCCCTTCGGCAGGGCGGCCCGGACGCGCTGAACCTGTACTCGACGACCGCAGGCGATTTCCTCGGCTGGGCGTACCTGCCCGACATCCTGACCAAGCCCGGGCAGGCGTACCTGGATGGCGTGGTGATCGACTGGGATTCGATGCTCGGCACGTCGACGACCTACGCGGGCAGGTTCGACCAGGGCGAGACGGCAACCCATGAGGTCGGTCACTGGCTCAACCTCGAGCACACCTTCTTCGGCGGCTGCAACGCCGAGGGCGACTTCGTGGACGACACCCCGGCGCAGAAGACACCGACCTCCGGCTGCCCCGAGGGCAAGGACACCTGCTCGGAACCGGGGCTCGATCCGATTCACAACTACATGGACTACTCCTTCGACTCCTGCTACACGGAGTTCACGGCCGGCCAGACGCAACGGATGAGCGACGCCTGGTTGCTGTTCCGAGCGGGCCAGTAGCGGCCGGCTCGTCACGGCGGCGCCCGCTCGGGGGACGCCCACCTCGACCCCTGCCGAGGGTCCGATCACGGCATCGGCCAGACTGGGCGGAGAGCGAGACCCATCGAGTCCGCGGGACATGGAGGCGCTGGTGGGCCAGGTCCAGACGAGGATGTACCGGAAGGGTGTGTTGGAGGATGAGGCGTTCGCGATCGCGGACGTCTCCGAGCACCTGGAAGACCCCGACACGGTCGTCTGGGTGGATCTGTGCGGCCCGAGCAAGGACGAGTTGCACGCGCTGGCACCGGAGCTGGGCCTGCACGAACTGGCGGTCGAGGATGCCCTGGGGCCTCATCAGCGACCCAAGCTCGATCATTACGCAACCCACCGCTTCCTGTCGTGCCACGCGGTGCGGCTGGATTCCGAGGGCACGGGACTGGACCTCACCGAGATCGACTCCTTTGTGGGTGACCGCTGGTTGATCACCGTCCGCACGAACGATCAGTTCTCGATGGACGCCGTCCTCCAGCGCTGGGACCCGTCTTCCGAGCTCGCCGCCCACGGTGTGAGCTTCCTTCTGTACGGGCTGCTCGATGTCGTGATCGACCAGTACTTCGACGTGGTGCGGGCGTTCGACGAGTACTACGACGAGATGAGCGAGAGCCTGTTCGACGAGCGGCCCCTCGACCCCGCCGAACAACGGGACTGGTTCCACATGCGCCGCGCGCTCGTGAAGTTCAACCGGATCGTGGCGGGGATGCGCGAGGCGGTGAGCGCATTGCTGCGCCGAGAGCATGGGGTCGTGCCCGAGGACCTCTACCCGTATTACCAGGACGTGTACGACCACATCCTGAGGGTGAGCGAGTCCTCGGATTCGCTGCGGGATCTGGTGGCCACGATCGTGGAGACCAACCTGAGCCTCCGGGACTTTCGTCAGAACCAGATCGTGAAGAAGGTCAGTGGCTGGGCGGCGGTCATCGCGGTGCCGGCCGCGATCACCGGCTTCTACGGGATGAACGTCCCGTACCCGGGCTCCGGTGAGACGTGGGGCTTCATCGTCTCCGCCGTGGTCCTCGTGCTCGCGTCGCTCGGGCTGTACCTCCTGTTCCGCCGACACGACTGGCTGTGAACCAGGAGATCGGCCACACCCTTGCCCGGCCCGGGTCGCCGGGCGACCATGGGCGCGAGTCGACGCGATAGGGGTGGCTGCCATGAGCGACGCAGTCGGTGCGGTCAAGTCCCTGTGGAGATTTCCGGTCAAGTCGATGCGCGGGGAGCGGGTCAACGTGGCCGACCTGACCGAACGGGGATTCGCAGGCGACCGCGCCTACGCGCTCGTCGACACGGAGACGGGCAAGGTCATGAGCGCCAAGACCCCGCGACTCGGACGGGACCTGCTCGGCTGCCGGGCGTCTTTCGTCGAGGCCCCCGGGGAGGGCGACGAGCAGCCACCCGTCCGCATCACCCTTCCGGATGGAACGTCGGTCACGAGTGACGCCCCCGACATCGAAGCGTCCCTCTCGGAGCTCCTCGGACGCCCCGTCAGGCTGGAGCGGGCCGCTCCCGAAGACTTCACGATCGACCAGTACCACCCGGACATCGAGAACCTGGACCCCGAAGGACACCGCGACACCGTGACCGAGTCGAAGCTGGGGTCGGCGTTCTTCGCCCAAGCGGGGCTGCCCTCCGCAGTCCCGGTCGGAGCGTTCTTCGATCTCTTCCCCGTATCGGTCCTGACGAGCTCCACCCTCGATTGCCTCAACGAGCTGCGTCCCGAGACCCGGTTCGACGCGCGGCGGTTTCGCATGAACATCATCGTGGACACCCGCGAACCCGGGTTCATCGAGAACGACTGGGTCGGTCGCGGACTCAGTATCGGCGACACCGTGCGCCTGGACGTCGTCATCCCCGACCCCCGGTGCGTGATGACGACGCTCGCCCAGGACGAGCTCCCCCAGGACCGCGACGTCCTGCGAACGCTCGCCCAGCACAACCGGATCGACGTGGCGGGCGGGCTGTACCCCTGCGCCGGCGTCTACGCCACCGTGGCCTCGGCAGGCACCATCCGGGACGGGGACGCAGTGTCGCTCATGTGAGGCGCCTCGCGCGAGCACCGGCTCGGCACGCGGCCAGGAACGCGGCGACGGCCGAGGGATCACCGCCGGGGTGGTGGTGGAGGAACGAGGCCAGCAGCGTGGGGCTGACGAAGCCGGCCCGTCCGTGCCCGAAGCGGCTGCGCATGTCGAGTGCGTGGCCGGGGGGCTCGACGCTGGCGTAATGGAACTCGTGGGCCCGCAGGCGGGTGCCGGCGGGGCCGAGCGGGCTGTCCACGGTTGTCGTTGCCTCGCGGTAGCCGAGGGTGAGCGTGTCGGTCATCCGCGCCGTGGCGGGGAGGATGCCGGTCATCGGCCGGCCGTCGATGGATCTCGTGAGCCAGAGCAGGCCGCCGCATTCGGCCCATGTGGGCAGGCCCGCGGCGACGGCCCGCCGGACGGCGACCAGTAGCGGCTGGTTGTCCGCCAGGCGGCCGGCATGGACCTCGGGGAACCCGCCGCCGACGATGAGGCCGTCGACGGGGTCGGGGAGCCGCCGGTCCGCCAAGGGATCGAACGCCACGATCTCGCCGCCGCCGGCTCGAAGCGCGTCGAGGGCGTCGGCATAGGTGAACGTGAAGGCCGGTCCGGCGGCGACTGCGACGGTCACGGGTGGTCCTGCGGGGGAGGGCAGGGCGACGTCGTCGACCATCGGCCGCGACGCGGCCCGCGCCAGCGCGATGACGGCGTCGAGGTCCAGCTGCTCCACGATCGCGGCGGCCAGCGTGGCGAGCGATCGCTCGATGGCTCGGGGGTCCTCGGCCACGGGGACGAGTCCGAGGTGGCGGTCCCGCCAGACGAGGCGATCGTCCCGCCGGAGCGCCCCGAGCACGGGCACGCCGATGGGGGCGATGGCCTCGCGGAGCATGGTCTCGTGACCGTCGGACGCGACCCGGTTGAGCACGACGCCGGCCAGGCGCACCGCAGGGTCGAGCGTGGCGAAGCCGTGGACCACGGCCGCCACCGAGCCGGCCATCGCCTCGGCGTCGATGACCAGAAGCACCGGGGCGCCGATGAGGCGGGCGACGTCGGCGGTGGACGACGGCGTGCCGTCGGCGGCGCCGTCGAACATGCCCATGACCCCCTCGACGACCAGGAGGTCGGCGGCCTCCCCGGCGCGGGCGGCGAGCGGTCCGATGGCGTCCGTGCCGCACAGCCAAGGGTCCAGGTTGCGCGGTGGACGGCCGCAGGCGAGGGCATGGTAGCCGGGGTCGATGAAGTCGGGACCGACCTTGGCGGCGGCGGGGCGGTACCCGGCGGCCCGAAGCGCCGCGAGAAGGCCGGTCGCAACCGTGGTCTTGCCGACCCCGGAATGCGTACCGGCGACGACGAGCCGGGGTCCGAGTGTCGGCACGACGCGGGACCCTAGCGGCGCGTCCGGTACCCCGAGTAGGGTGCCGACCCCACGAGGTTGGAGGTCACGCATGGCTGCGATCACCGCAGTCCCCGAGGGCGCATCAGCGCCGATCTCGCGGGCAGGATTCCTGCTGTTGGCGCTCGCTGTGGCCGTGTTGTGGCTGGTCGCATTCGAGGCGGGCCCGGTCTCCGAGGCGATCGGCCAGGCCGGGAGCTTCTTCCACGAGCTGTTCCACGATGGACGCCACCTCATCGGCGTTCCCTGCCACTGAGCCCCGGTCGCGGCACAGCATGTGGCGGCGGGTCGACCCGTCACGCCTGCGGTCCCTCGCCGTGGCGGCCGCGCTGGTGGGGCTGCTCGCCGGCATCGTCGCCGCCACGTTCGCGTCCATCGCTGGTGAGCCGGCGATCGACGAAGCCATCGCCATCGAGGAGGCCAACGCCGCCGCTCGGCCCGGGGATCCCGCGGCCCGCAACGAGGACGACGCTTCGGTGTCGCGCTCGGACCAGCGGGGCGTGGGCCTGTTCGGTGCGTACGCCCTGACGGGCGCCGCGTTCGGGGCCCTGCTGGCACTGACCGCCCACGGGCTGCGCCGGGGCCGGCCCGACCCGGCGCGCCGGGTGGTGCTCGCCGGGGTGATCCTGGCTGGGGCGTTCACGGTCGCTCCGTGGCTCAAATACCCGCCGAACCCGCCCGCCGTGGGCGATCCCGGGACGCTGGCGGAGCGCCAGACCCTGTACGTGACCGTGATGTGCATCGCCGCCGCGCTGGGCTTGGGCGCCACGATCCTCAGCCGGCGCCTCCGGGCAGCTGGCTGGGCCGAGCACCGCCGGCTGGCGGTGGTGGTGGCGGCCGTGGCGATGCCGATGCTGGCGGCCTACGCCCTGCTTCCGCCGGCGCCCGACGAGGTGTCGGTGCCGGCGACGCTGGTGTGGCGCTTCCGGGTGGCCTCGCTGGGGGCCAACCTGTCGCTGTGGGCGACCCTGACGCTGGCGCTCGCGTGGCTCGCGGCCGAGGCCCAGCGCATGCGGTCGCCGGCCGAGCCAGCCGCGTCGGTTCCGCTGACCAGCGCCACCTGACGTCCCGGCCGCGGCGTCGTGACAACGGGGTTCGATCGCGAATCGGGCACCGCTAGCCTCGGCGCGTGCCCGAGAGCTTCCGCGCCCCCATCGGCACGCAGGACGTGCTGCCCCCGGCGTCGGCGCGCTGGGAGCGCCTGGTGGCCGCGTTCGCCGGCGTCGCCGAGCGCTTCGGCTACGGGCTGGTCCACGGTCCGTTGTTCGAGGATCTCGGCGTCTTCCAGCGCCTCGGCGTCGGCACCGATGTCGTCCGGAAAGAGATGTACGACTTCCACGACAAGGGCGACCGCCATCTGGCGCTGCGGCCCGAGGCCACCGCGTCGATCGTCCGGGCGTACGTGCAGCACCGCCCCCCTACACCGTGGAAGGTGTGGTGCGTCACCCCGGCGTTCCGCTACGAACGGCCTCAGGCGGGCCGCCTACGCCAGCACCACCAGCTCGACGTGGAGGCCATCGGGGTCGCCGACCCCGACCTCGACGTCGAGATCATCGCCCTCGGTGCCGCCTACCTCGACGCCCTCGGCCTGCGTCGTTGGCGGCTGATCGTCAACACCATGGGCACGCCCGCCGACCGGGTCGCCTACGGCGAGGCCCTGGCCGCATGGCTGCGCTGCCGGCCGGGCGACCTGGCCGCCGAGGACCGCGAGAAGATCGACAGTCACCCGCTCCGGGTGCTGGATTCCAAGCGGCCGGCGACCCAGGCCGTCGTGGCCGACGCCCCCCGCATCTCCGAGGTGCTCGACGACGACTCCCGCCGGCACTTCGAGCGCGTCCAGGACGGCCTGCGGGCGCTGGGCATTCCCTACCGGGTCGAGCCCGGGCTCGTCCGGGGCCTCGACTACTACACACACACCCTGTTCGAGTTCCAGAGCGAGGCGCTGGACACCGCCCAGTCGACGATCATCGGTGGCGGGCGCTACGACGGTCTGGTCGAGCAGCTCGGCGGTCCGCCCACGCCCGGCATCGGATTCGGCACCGGGATCGAGAGGATGCTGCTGGCGTGCGACGCCGAGGGTGTGTTCGCAGCGCCGGCCTCCAGCCTCGACGTGTTCGTGGTGGACACCACCGATGGTCGGGCAGCCCGAGACATCACCGCCGAGCTGCGTGCCGCCGGCATCCGGACGGATAGGGCGTTCGACGGTCGCTCGATGAAGGCCCAGATGAAGGCCGCCGGTCGTTCGGGCGCGCACGTGGCGGTCATCGTCGGTGAGCAGGAGGCGGCCGACGGAACCGCCACCGTGCGCGACCTGGCGCAGAGCGAGCAGGAGGTCGTGGGCCGCGACCAGGTCGTCGACGTCGTGAGGAAGCTGCTGACGGCCCAAGAGGAGCTGGGCGCGTGAGCGAGCACGTGACCCAGCCTGGCGCGGCCCGGGGACTGCGGACGCATTGGTGCGGCGAGCTACGCCCGGCGCACGTCGGTCAGCGGGTCGCGCTGTGCGGCTGGGTGGCGCGCCGCCGCGAGCACGGCGAGCACCTGGCGTTCATCGACCTGCGCGACCGCGACGGGGTCGTGCAGTGTGTCGTCGACGGATCGGTCGACGTGCGCAACGAATGGGTCGTGCGCGTCACGGGCACCGTGCGCGCCCGCCCCGAGGGCACCGTCAACTCCGCCCTGGCCACCGGGGAGGTCGAGCTCGGAGACTGCGAGGTCGAGGTCCTGGGTGCGGCCGAGCCACCGCCCTTCCCCGTGGACGAGCGCGTCGAGGCCGACGAGATCCTGCGGCTGCGCCATCGCTACGTCGACCTGCGGCGCGAGCGGATGCTCCGCAACTTACGGGCCCGGGCGGAGGCCAACGCCGCCTTCCGGCAGTCGATGGAGCGCCAGGGCTTCGTCGAGATCGAGACACCCCTGCTCATCGCCTCGACCCCCGAGGGGGCGCGCGACTTCGTGGTCCCGTCGCGGCTGCGGCCGGGCAACTTCTACGCCCTGCCGCAGAGCCCGCAGCTGTTCAAGCAGCTGTGCATGGTGGGCGGGATCGACCGCTACTACCAGATAGCGCACTGCCTGCGTGACGAGGACCCCCGGGCGGACCGCCAGTTCGAGTTCATGCAGCTCGACCTGGAGGCCAGCTTCGTGGGCCGCGACGAGGTGCTGGAGTTCGTGTCCGAGGCGGTGTGGGCGTGCGTGTCCGCCGTGACCGGCGAGCAGGTCGGTGACATGCCGTCGATCACCTGGCACGACGCCATGGAGCGGTACGGATCCGACAAGCCCGACGTGCGCTTCGGGATGGAGCTGGTCGAGCTCACCCATGTTTTCGCCGACAGCGGGTTCAAGGCCTTCGCCGGCCAGTGCGTCAAGGGGATCAGGCTGCCGGGCGGCAGCGATACCACGTCGCGCAACAGACTCGACGAGCTGACCGACCGGGCCAAGCGGTGGGGCGCCAAGGGCCTGGTGTGGATGCGGGTCACGGACGAGGGCCTCGACAGCCCCGTGGCCAAGTTCCTGACCGACGGCGAGTTGGCCAAGCTACGCCAGGAGATTGGCGCCGAGCCCGGCGACGTGTTGTTCCTGATGGCCGGCGACCGACCGCTGGTCGGCCACGTGCTCGGGTTGCTGCGCCTGGAGCTGGGCCGGCCGCCCGTGACCGAGGGTGGGCTGAACTTCCTTTGGGTGGTCGACTTCCCGCTGTTCGAGGGGCTCGATGACGATGGCAGGCCGGTGCCAGCCCACCACCCGTTCACCATGCCGCACCCCGACGACCTCGAACTGCTGGCGTCGCAGAACCACGAGGACCTGCTGCGGGTTCGGTCGCAGGCCTATGACCTGGTGCTGAACGGCTGGGAGCTGGGCTCGGGCTCGGTCCGGATCCACCGGGCCGACGTGCAGCGGATGGTCTTCTCGGTGCTGGGCATCTCCGCAGACCAGGCGCAGGAGCGGTTCGGGTTCCTGCTCGACGCGTTCCGCTACGGCGCCCCGCCGCACGCCGGCTTCGCCATCGGGATCGACCGGCTCGTGGCCCTGCTCGTCGGCGAGGAGAACATCCGCGAGGTCATCGCCTTCCCCAAGACCCAGTCGGGCGCCGACCCCCTGACCGGGGCACCCACACCCATCGACGCTCGCCACATGGCCGAGCTGGGCCTGCGGACGCTGCCGCCCAAAGCCTGACCCCTCCCAACTTGCGGCCGATAGAGGGGTCATCGCGCCGCCAACCGCCGCACGTTCGGGTTGCGGGCCGGGTCAGAGCCGGTCGAGGAGGGCGGCGAGCACCTCGTCCACGTCGTCGCGGCGCTGGCGCCAGCGGCCACCCGCGACCCGGAGGCCGCCCGCGCCCACGGCCGCCCCCGCCGGCACCGCGGCGATGACCAACCCGGGCTCGGCTGCCAGCGCCCCGGCCAGGCCCATCACGAGCGCCACGCCCGCCCCGGTCCCGGCCGCGCCGGCCACGACGTTGCCCCGGCTCGACGCCAGCTCGGCCTCCAGCCGCACCAGCGTGCGCTCGTCGGCCGGCGTCACCAGCAGCGACACCGTCCGGATGCCGTCGAGCTTGATGGCGCCGGCGAAATCGAGTCCCCGCCGCAGGCCGGCGACCAGGTCGCGGCGGGGCCGGAACAGCGAGCGGTCACCGCTGCGGCGCCGCAGCTCCAGCATCTGGCTGCGCAGGAAGCGGTCGACCGCGGCGTGGACCGCCTCGGGACGCCGGTCGACCAGGCGCTGCTGCGTGACGAAGCGCGACGCGGCGGCCCGGTTGCGGTCGACCCGCTTGGTGGGGACGGCGCGCCCCCCGGGGAGGGCGCCGATCCGCAGCTCGGCCACCGCCTGGCGGACCGCAGCCGGCGACAGGCCCACCTCCGCCGCGGCCTGCTCGACCGCCTCGGTGTCGTATCGGTCGCCGGTGAACTGACCATCGGCGGCGGCGTCGATCTCCGAGGCGCGGTGCAGGACCTGCGCCACCTCGTCGCGCGTCAGCGTGACCCGTCGCCGCGTCTCGGACACGGGCCAGATTGTCGCACCCCCCGGTCAGGGTGTGGCAATGGCCGTGCGCGTCGAGGCCAACGCGACACCCGACGAAGCACCTGCTCGAACGCCGGTACCCTCGCCCGCGATGCCGCGCAAGTCCGGTCCCGCGGGCGACGACCTGTTCGCGGCCGCGGCCACGGAGCGGCTGGCGCGGCAGGCGCCGCTGGCGGCGCGGCTGCGACCGCAGAGCCTCGACGACGTCGTGGGCCAGGACGATCTGGTGGGGCAGGGCAAGCCGCTGCGGGTCCTGGTGGAGTCCGACCGGCTGTCCTCTGCGATCTTCTGGGGCCCACCGGGAACCGGCAAGACAACGTTGGCGCAGGTCATCGCCCGCCACACCGCCAAGGCGTTCGAGCAGCTGTCGGCGGTGTCGGCCAGCGTGAAAGACGTGCGCGAGACGCTCGGCCGGGCGGAGCAACGGCTGGGAGAGCGAGGCCAGGGAACGATCCTGTTCCTCGACGAGGTGCACCGCTTCAACAAGGCCCAACAGGACGCCCTGCTGCCGTCGGTGGAGAGCGGCCTGCTCGTACTGATCGGGGCCACGACCGAGAATCCCTACTTCGAGGTCAACCCCCCGCTGTTGTCGCGCTCGACGCTGTTCCGCCTCCACCCACTGGAGCCCCCGGCGGTGGAGCAGCTGCTACACAAGGGGCTCGAGGCGGAGGGGGCGGAGGCCGACGAGGAGGCGCTGGCCCACCTGGCGGACCGGGCCGGTGGGGACGGCCGCCAGGCGCTCACCAGCCTCGAGGTGGCGGTGGCGCTGGCGTGGGTCCGGCGCGATGGTGCCGCCGGCGGCGCCGGTGACGCCGGGCGCGACGGAGGGGACGCGCCTCGGGTCACGCTGGGGGACGCCGAGGCGGCGTTGGGCACCAAGCTTCACCGCTACGGCCGCGACGAGCACTACGACGTGATCTCGGCGTTCATCAAGAGCGTGCGGGGATCCGACCCGCAGGCCGCGCTGCACTACCTGGCGCGCATGCTGGAGGCCGGCGAGGACGCCCGCTTCATCGCCCGCCGGCTGGTCATCCTCGCCAGCGAGGACATCGGTGAAGCGGATCCGCTGGGGCTGGTGGTCGCCACGGCCGCCGCTCAGGCCGTCGAGTATGTCGGCCTCCCCGAGGCGCAGCTCAACCTGGCGCAGGCCGTCGTCCATCTGGCCACGGCGCCCAAGTCGAATCGGTCGGCGATGGGCATCTGGCGGGCCCGCGAGGACGTCCGCAACGGGATCGGCGGGGAGGTTCCCGTGCACCTGCGGGATGCCCACTACCGCTCGGCCCACTCGCTCGGTCACGGCGTGGGCTACGAGTATCCTCACGACGACCCGCGGGGATGGCTGGGCCAGCAATACCTTCCGGACGACGCCGCGGGCGCCGTCTACTACCGGCCGTCCGACCACGGCTTCGAGCAGGAGATCGCTACGCGCATGGAACGGCTGGCCAAGCAGGCCGAGGCCGACGAGGCCCAGGAGTGAGCGAGCACGAAGTGCGAGCGAACCATCGGCACGGTGCGTTGCTCGCCGCGAAGCGACGATCGCTCATTGGCGTGCCTGAGGCGAGCCGATGAGCGCCCCCGACCTGGCGGCGGTCATCGTCGCCGCGGCCAGTGTGGTGGCGGTCGTGCTGCTGGCGGTGGGGGTGGTCGCGCTGCTCCGGACGCTGCGGGCGCTGCGCGACGTCGCCCACCTGCTGCGCACCGAGACCGCTCCCGTGCTCGACGATCTGCGGGACACCGTCGACGCCGCGAACGAGGAGATCGAGCGGCTCGACCGGCTGGTGACGACCGCCGAGTCGGTGACAGGCACCGTGGATTCGGCGTCGCGCCTCGCCTACATCGCCATGGCCAACCCGGTGATCAAGGGGGTGGCGTTCGCCAGCGGGACCGCCAGGGCGGCCCGCCGGCTCCGCGGCCGCCGCAACAATGGCGGCGCCACCGACGAGGATGCCGCCGGGAGCGGGCGCTGATGTTCCTGATCCGGCGGCTCGTCTGGTTCACCTCGGGCGCGACGGCCGGCGTCGGTGGTGCCCTGTGGATCAGGCGGCGGATCGTGCGCACCGTGCGCCGCTACTCGCCCGAGCACCTGCACGCCGACGCGACGGCCTCGGCGAGGCGACTGGGCTCGGGCGTACGGGACGCCGTGGCCGAGGGCCGCAGCGCCATGCGGCAACGCGAGGCCGAGCTGCGGGCGGAGCTGCGCCCGGGCGCGCACTGACACAGGGCCCGGAGTCGACGCCGCAGGCACCGGCCTAGCTGGAACCCTGGCGTCGGCAATCGACGCCTGCGCCTAGGCTGACAACACCTATGGCACCGCGGACATCTGCCGAGCTACGCCGCGCCTGGAACGAGTTCTTCGCCGCCAGGCAGCACACGCTCGTCCCGTCGGCCGGCCTCATCCCGACCCACCCCAGCGCGCCGATGTTCACGAATTCGGGGATGATGCAGTTCGTCCCCTACTTCCTCGGCGAGGAACCGGCGCCCTTCCATCCCCCCCGGGCGGCGTCGGTGCAGCGCTGCGTGCGGGCGGGTGGCAAGCACAACGACCTCGACGCCATCGGGCGCTCGCACCGGCACCTCAGCTTCTTCGAGATGCTCGGTAACTTCAGCTTCGGCGACTACTTCAAGGCCGAGGCCATCGCGTGGGCCTGGGAGTTCGTGACCGAGGTGCTGGAGCTCGACCCGGGCCGGCTGTGGGTGACCGTCCATGTGAGCGACGACGAGGCGGCCGACATCTGGACCGACGCCGTCGGCTTCCCGCGCGACCGTGTCCAGCGGCTCGACAAGGACAACTTCTGGGAGATGGGCGACACGGGGCCCTGTGGCCCCTCGTCGGAGATCTTCTGGGACAACGGCCCGGACTTCGGTCCCGAGGGCGGCCCCGCCAACCGCGGGGCCGAGGAGCGCTACGTCGAGCTCTGGAACCTCGTGTTCCCCCAGTACAACCGCGGCGCCGACGGTCAGCTCAGCGACCTGCCGAGCAAGAACATCGACACAGGCGCCGGGCTCGAGCGCATCGTGGCCGTCCTCGCCGGCAGCCACAGCCTCTACGACTCCGACATCCTGCGCGACCTGGTGGGCGAGGCGCAGTCGGTCACCGGCCACCGCCTGGGCGAGTCCGAGCTCGGCGACATCGCCCTGCGGCTGCTCGCCGATCACGCCCGCACGATGACCTTCCTGGTGGTCGACGGCGTGATCCCGTCCAACGAGGACCGCGGCTACGTGCTGCGCCGCATCATCCGCCGCGCCATCCGCTTCGCGTACCTGCTCGGCGTCGAGCGCCCGGTGCTGCCGCCGATGGTCGAGCGCACGATCGACCTGATGGGCGAGGACTATCCCGTGGTGGTCAGAGGCCGCGACCTGGTGGTGCCGATCATCACCCGTGAGGAGGAGTCGTTCCGGCGCACGCTGGCCCGGGGCTCGCAGATCCTCGACACCCAGCTCGACCGCCTCGGCGAGGGCGGGACGCTTTCCGGCGACGTGGCCTTCCTGCTGCACGACACCTACGGCTTCCCGTTCGAGGTCACGCAGGAGATGGCGCAGCTCCGGGGCTTCGAGGTCGACGTCGCCGGGTTCGAGTCGGACATGGCCGCGCAGCGCCAGCGGGCGCGCGAGGCGGGCAAGGGCGGCGGCGTCGCCACCGGGGAGGAGGTCGACGCCCAGCGCCGCCTGCTGGTCGAGCACGGACCCACCGAGTTCACCGGTCGCCGGGAGTACGAGTCCGATGCGACCGTGATCGGAGTCATCGGCGACGCCGTCTACCTCGACCGCACGCCGTTCTACGCCGAGGCGGGTGGCCAGATCGGCGACACCGGGACCATCACCACCGACACGGGCATGGCCGAGGTGGTGGACACGACCTACGCCCTGCCGGGGCTGCACGCCCACCTCGTCAAGCTGCAGGAGGGGGCCATCGAGGTCGGCCAGCGGGCGGTGGCACGGATCGACGGCGAGCGCCGCGATGCCATCCGCCGCAACCACACCGGGACGCATGTCCTCCACTGGGCCCTGCGCGAGGTTCTGGGCAGCCACGTGAAGCAGCAGGGGTCGCTGGTGGCGCCCGACCGGCTCCGGTTCGACTTCAGCCACTTCGAGCCGGTGACCGACGAGCAGCTGCGGGCCATCGAGGACCTCGCCAACCGCGAGATCCTCGACAACGCCCCCGTGCGGCACTTCGAGACCACCATGGACGAGGCCCGGGCGATGGGCGCCATCGCGTTCTTCGGTGACAAGTACGGCGACATCGTGCGCGTGCTCGAGGCCGGCGAGCACTCGGTGGAGTTGTGCGGCGGCACGCACGTACGCCGGTTGGGCGATATCGGCCCGATCAAGGTCGTCAGCGAGGGCTCGATCGGCTCGAACCTGCGCCGCATCGAGGCGGTGACCGGGTTCGGCCCCATCGAGCGCCTGCGCCAGGAGGAGGACCTGGTGGCGAGGGCGGCCGACGCGCTGGGCACCACGCCCGACGAGCTGCCGGTCGCCGCCGAGAGGCTGCGGGGGGAGCTCAAGTCCCTGCGCGACGAGCTCAAGGACCTGCGGCGCCAGGCGGCCGGCAGCCGGGCCGGTGACCTGGCGGCCGGCGCCGTCGAGGGCGTGGTGGTGGCGCGCGTCGACGGCGTCGCGCGCGACGACCTGCGTGACCTGGCGATCGCGGTCCGCGACGATCCGGGCGTGCGGGCCGTCGTCATCGGCGGCGAGCCGCCGGGCGGCGGTGTGGCCCTGGTGGCGGCGGTCACCAAGGACGGCGGGCTCAACGCCGGCGAGCTGATCGCCGACGCCGCCCGCACCGTGGGGGGCGGGGGCGGCAAGGGCCCCGACCTGGCGTTCGCCGGCGGCCGCGACGCCTCTCGGCTCGACGAGGCGCTGGACCAGGCCCGCGCCGCCACCGGCATCGCGAGGTGACGCGCGCCTTCCCCTCGGGCTGCGGCCTGCCGGGGTGACCGGTGCGGGCCATCGGGCTGGACCTCGGGACCCGGCGGATCGGTGTGGCGCTGTCCGACAGCGCCGGCACGGTGGCCACGCCCTATGACGTCGTGACGCGCTCCGCCGACCGGAGGCGCGACCACGCGCGCATTGCCGCCCTGGTGGCCGAGGCCGGCGTCGAGGTGGTGGTGGTGGGGTTGCCGCTCTCGCTCGACGGGTCCATCGGCCCCGCGGCGCGGGAGGTCCTCCAGGAGGCCGAGGAGCTGCGGGAATGCCTCCCGGTCGGGGTCACGACCTGGGACGAGCGCCTGTCGACGACCGAGGCCCAGCGGCGCCTGCGCGCCGCAGGTGTCAAGGGCCGCAGGGGTCGCCGGGTCGTGGATCAGGTCGCTGCTACGGTGATCCTCCAGTCGTGGTTGGACGCAGGCCAGCCACGGGGATGATCCGCCAAGCCCGCCGCTCCTTCCCGCCACGCCGCATGCCCTTGTCCCATGAGCCAGCTCCGCCCGAGCGCCGCCGCCGTCGCGGTCGTCGCGACGCCGACGAGGGCCATGCCTACGAGGAGTTCTGGGAAGGGCCGGCCAATCGCGACAGTCGCGGGCCTGCGCCCCAACAGCCCCCAGCCTGGGGGCAGCCGGTATCGGGGGCCTACGGGGGTGGCGCGGCGGCGGGCCCGTCGACCGGGGCCTATGGGGGCGGGCCCATGGCGGGCGGCCCGCGAACCGGCGCATACCCGACGGTGCCCAACGAGGGCGCCGGCTATGCCGCCGACGCCTACGCCGACGACGGCTACGACGAGGACTACTACGAGGACGAGTACGACGAGTACGAGGGCGATGACGGCGAGGGGCTGTCCCGCCGGCGTGGCTGTCGCGCCGTGCTCGTCACGTTCGTCGTTCTGCTGATCGCCGCCGGCGTCGGCGCGTGGTTCGCGTGGTCGTGGGTGGAGGACGAGATCGACCCGGCCGGGGAGCCGGGTAAGACCGTGCTGGTCGCGATCCCCGAGGGAGCCTCGACCAGCGACGTCGGCCACGAGCTCGCCAACGCCGGCGTGATCAGCAACGCCACGGTCTGGGACTGGTACATCCGCTTCCGTGATCCGGGCGAGTTCCAGGCCGGCGCCTACCGAATGCAGCTCAACTCCTCGTTTTCCGAGGCCATCGACGCCCTCGACGAGGGTGCGCTGCCCCCCAACGCCATCCTGATCACCGTGCCGGAGGGACTGACTGTAACCGAGACGCTGGCCCGCCTGGCCGATCCCGAGCATGGCGTCAAGGGCTTCACCAACGAGCGGCTGCAGGCTGCGCTGCGGGATCCGGCGTCCCGTTCGAGCGTGCTGCCGGCCGACCAGCGGTCGCTCGAGGGCACCCTCTTCCCCGAGAGCTACGCGGTCGAGGAGGGCGACACCGAGGCGGTCGTCATCCAGCGCATGGTGGCCCAGCTCGACAGCGCCCTTGCCGAGCTGGACATGCAGGGCCGCGCCGAGGCGTTGGGCCTGTCGCCCTATCAGGTGCTCACGGTGGCGTCGCTGGTCGAGGAGGAAGCCGGCACCAACGAAGACCGTCCGCGTGTCGCCCGGGTCATCTACAACCGGCTGGCCGAGAAGATGCCGCTGCAGATCGACGCCACGAGCTGCTACGTCAAGAACGAGCCGGGAGGCTGCTCGTTGACCGAGGCGGACCTCGCGTCCGACTCGCCCTACAACACCCGCAACCGCCAGGGATTGCCGCCCACGCCCATCGCCTCGCCGGGCCGCGCCAGCATCGAGGCGGCCCTCAACCCCGCCGACGGCGACTGGCTCTACTACGTCCTCGACGCCGAGGCCAACGACGGATCCCATTTCTTCACCGCCGACTACGACAAGTTCGTCGATGCCCGGAAGCGCTGCGCCGATGCCGGCCTCGGTTGCGGCGCCTGATGTCCCCGATCGCACTCGCGGCGGTTAGACGGGTCATGACGCCTCCAACCACCGCAAGTTCGTAGGGTGGCCGTGGGGCGGGCAATCAGCGGGTCGACCAGGTTGGCGGCGCTCATCGGCGCGCCGGTGCGCCACTCGTTGTCACCGACCATCCTCAACGCCGCCTTCGCCGCGGTGGGCGCCGACTGGGTCTTCCTGGTGTTCGACGTGCCCGAGGGACACGGGGCCGGGGCCATCGCGGCCGTGCGCGAGCTCGGGATCGGCGGTTTGTCGGTCACGATGCCCCACAAGGCAGCCGCCCATGACGCCGTCGACGAGCTCACCCCGGTGGCGGCGGCGCTCGGTGCCGTCAACTGCGTCGGCTGGCGGGGCGACCGGCTGGTGGGGGACAACACCGACGGCGCCGGCTTCGTCGACGCCCTCCGCCTCGACGAGGGCGTCGACCCGGCCGGGCTGCGTTGCGTGGTGATGGGTGCCGGGGGTGCCGGCCGGGCGGTGGCACGGGCCCTCGGCGAAGCGGGGGCGGCGGACGTCGCCATCGTGAACCGGACCCCGGAGCGCGCGGCCCGGGCTGCCATCCTGGCCGGGGAGCGGGGCCGGGTCGGAACTCCCGCCGATGTCGTCGGTGCCGACCTGGTGGTCAACGCCACACCGCTCGGCATGGGCGTCGTGACCGCTGCGGACGGCACGCCCGAGCCGCTACCCCTCGACCCCGCCCTGCTGCATCGCGGCCAGGTGGTGGTCGACCTGATCTACCATCCGGCGACGACCCCGCTGCTGGCCGCCGCCCGCGACCGGGGTGCGGTGGCGGTCAACGGGCTGGGCATGCTCATCCACCAGGCCGCCCACGGCTTTCGCCGCTGGACGGGGGAGGACCCACCGCTGGAGGCGATGTCTGCCGCCGCCGTCGTGGAGCTGACACGGCTCATGGGCTGACGCCACCCGCAGTGGGCGGCGGTGGCGAAAACGCAGCTGGGCGCGCGGTGGACGCGCGGTTTAGGGTGGAGCCAACGCTGGGGATGTTGGCTGGGAACCAAGCACAACGGAGGTGCAGCGTTGGCGCTCCAAGGGACTCTCGACACGTTTTCTCTCCACGACGTGCTGAAGTTGCTGGCCACCACCAGCAAGACCGGACGTCTCCGGATAGACGGGGATCGCGGCCAGGGCAGCGTCTGGCTGCGCGACGGTCGGGTGGTCGACGCCGACGCCGAACGTGCCGTCGACGGCGCCCCGACCGAGGAGGTCGTCTTCGAGCTGCTTCGCTTCGGCACCGGCTCGTTCGCCTTCGATGCCGACAACCACACGCCCAACGCCGAGCGTCCCGACGATGTCGACGACCTGCTGCGGCGCGCCGGTGCGCTGCTCAGCGAGTGGACCGAGCTGGAGGCCGTGGTCCCCTCGCTACAGCATCGCGTGCGCCTCACCGCCGAGCTGTCCAGCGACGAGGTCACGATCGACGCCGACCGTTGGCGCTCACTGGTGGCGGTGGCCGGAGGTCGCTCCGTGGGCGAGGTCGCGAGCTCCCTGGGTCTGAGTGAGCTGAACGTGTCCCGCGCCGTGCGCGACCTGGTCGAGCTGGGGGTGGCGGACGTCGACAGCCCCGACCCGATCCCGGAACCGAGCCGACTGAGCGAGCTGGCCGACCTGCCCATGGACCGTCCGCGTCGGAGCTCGGGCTCACGGTCCCGGCCCACGCCCCCTCGGGGCATACCGGGACTCCCGCTGCCCGGCCCGGGCGGCGAGCGTGTGCCGGGCGGCCGTGGGAGCGGGGAGCATGTTCACGAACCGGCGCTCGCCGGCGATCCGCCACGCGCCGGGTGGCGGCAGTCCGACCGCACCGGCGGGTCCCCCCCGACCGTCGGGCCCGACAGCCTGCCGCCGTCCGCCCGGGCGACCAATGGCCAGGGGCGCTCGGCCGGTCAGGGCCGGACGTCGGGCCCGGGTTCGCGGTCCCGTCGCGCCGATGCCGACGGCGCGGCACCGCCGTCGGCCGCTCCCGGCCCCTCGGACTCACGCCCGTCGGGTTCGTCCAATGGTGGCCGGCCGGCCGGCCGCCAGGGTCGCGGTCGTTCGGCGGGCGCACCGCGTCCCCGGGAGGCGACGTCCACCGACGCGGGCCTCAGCTCCCGCTTCCCGGTCGACCTACCGGCGGTGCCGGCCCCCCCGCCTGCACTTCCGGGGCTGCCCGACACCAGCTCACTCGGCGATGATCAGTCGGCGTTCACCGGTGGGGGGCTGCTCCCGCCCGTCGACTCCATCCCCACGGGCCAGATCCGGGCGGTGTCGTCGTCGGCATTGCCCCCCGAGATGCACTGGGCCGCCGACGACGAGGCGCCGGGCCGCACCACCGGCCCCATCACCTCGCCGTTTGCCGGGCTGAGCTCGTTCGGTCCACGGCGCTCGGTTCCCGACGGCGAGCTGGCACCCCACCTCGCCGCCATGAGCCCCGAGGCACGTGCGGCGGTGCAGGCCGCCGTCGGCTCCACCGGGGGATCGGCCGGGGTTCGTGGGCCCAGCACCGGTGACGACGTGGCCCAGCGGGGCAGGCTGATCAACTTCCTCTCGTCCGTCCGCTGAGCGATCTGTCGCAGGCAGCCCTCGTCGCCGGCACCGTGGTGGTCGGCGTCGGGATCGTCGGGCCTGCGCTCAACCACGCCATCCTCCGCTGGGTCGGGTGGCGGGTGGTCATGCCGCAGCTGCTCCGCCGCGTCCCGGCGGAGGGGGAGCTGGGGCGGTCCGTGGCGCGCTGCGGCTCCTGCGGCCACTCCCTCGCCCCCCAGCTGGTGCCGGCGGCCCTGCCCTGGGCCCTGGCCGCCGGGCGCTGCTCGGTCTGTGGGGCGGCCCGGCCGTGGTGGTGCGCCGCGGTGGAGGCGGCCACGGGGCTCGCGTTCGGCTTGGCGGCCGTCCGGGCCGGCTGGTCCGCGACGCTGCCGCCCGTTCTCAGCCTGTTCGCGGGGCTGGTGGCCATGTCGGCGGTCGACATCTGGGCCATGCGGATCCCCACCCGGTTCGCGCACGTCACCGCGCTCGCGGTCGGGCTGACGATGCTGGCGGCGACCGCAATCGACGGCGGCATCCGCACCGACACGCTGCGCGGGGCGCTGGTGGGGGCCGCGGTGCTCGGCGGTGGCCTCCTCGTGCTGCACCTCATCTCGCCCCGCATGCTGGGCTTCGGCGACGTGCGGCTGGCGACGATTGCGGGCCTGGTCGTCGGCTGGCTGGCGTGGACCCCGGAGCACCCGCTGCTGAGCCCGGTCGAGGACGCCCTCGACGCCGCGCTGCTCGGCGGCTTCGTCGGGGCCCTGGTGGGCATCGCCTTGCTGCTCATGCGCCGGCGCAACGACCCGTTTCCCTTCGGCCCCTCGCTGGCACTGGGGGCGGCGGTGGTGATTCTGGCTTCCTTGTAGCCCGAAGCATGTGTCCCGCTCTTGCCGCCTGCGGCGGCGGGCCGCTCGGGGCCTCGCCTGCGCTCGGCCAAGCATGTGTCCCGCTCTTGCCGCCTGCGGCGGCGGGCCGCTCGGGCCCCGGCCTCGCCTGCGCTCGGCCTCAGCGTCGGTATCGTCGTGCCGTGCTCCGGTTCCTCACCGCCGGCGAGTCCCATGGCCGTGGCCTGGTGGCCATCGTCGAAGGGCTGCCGGCCGGCCTGCCGATCACCGTCGACGAGATCAGCCGCGAGCTGGCTCGCCGGCGGCTCGGCTACGGCCGCGGACCCCGCATGCGCTTCGAGCAGGACGAGGTGACCGTCCTCGGCGGCGTCCGCCACGGTCGCACGCTGGGCTCACCGGTGGCGATCGAGATCGCCAACACCGAGTGGTCGCGGTCGGACAAGTGGCACGAGGAGATGGCCGTCGAGCCGGGAGAGACGCGGGCACCGCTGACGCAGCCACGTCCCGGCCATGCCGACCTGGCCGGCATGCAGAAGTACGGCTTCAGCGACGCCCGCGACGTGCTGGAACGGGCCTCGGCCCGCGAGACGGCAGCGCGGGTGGCGGCCGGGGCCCTGGCCAAGGCCTTGTTGCGCCGGCTGGGCGTCGAGATCCTGTCCCACGTGGTTCAGCTGGGGTCGGTGCGATCCAAGTCCGATGATCGCCCCACGCCGGCCGACATCGATCGGGTGGATGCCTCCGCACTGCGCTGCTTCGACGCAGCGGCCGAGGAGGCCATGGTCGAGGAGATCAAGGCGGCCGCCAGGGCGGGCGACAGCCTGGGCGGCGTCGCCGAGGTGCTGGCCTATGGCGTGCCCGTCGGGCTGGGAAGCCATGTCCACTGGGATCGGCGGCTCGACGGCCTCCTGGCCCAGGCCCTCATGAGCATCCAGGCGGTCAAGGGTGTCGAAATCGGCGACGTCGGCGTCGCGGGTCGCCCGGGCAGCCAGGCGCACGACCCCATCGGTTGGGACGCCGACCGCCGGTCCTACCGGCGCGCGACCACCAGGGCCGGCGGCATCGAGGGCGGCATGTCCACCGGGGAGCTGATCGCGTGCCGGGTCGCGATGAAGCCGTTGGCGACGCTTAACCGGCCCGTTCTCACCACCGTCGACGTGGTGACCAAGCAGGAGACGGTGAGCTTCAAGGAACGGACCGACGTGACCGCCGTCCCCGCCATGGGCGTGGTGGCCGAGACGATGATGGCCCTGGTGCTGGCGGGGGAGGCGCTCCGCAAGTTCGGCGGCGACTCTCTGGCCGAGGTGGTGCGCAACCGCGACGCGTTCGACGCCTCGCTACGCGAGTCCTGATGGATCCGATGGGCGACGGCGGCCGCCGCCTGCACGTCGTGCTGGTGGGCGCGATGGGCGTGGGCAAGACCACGGTGGGGCGACGCCTGGCCAGGGAGCTGCAGCGACCGTTCGCTGACGCCGACGAGCAACTCGAGCTGCGCGCCGGGCGCACCATCCCCGCGATCTTTCGAGACGACGGCCAGGAGGCGTTCCGGCGCCTCGAGTCCGAGATCCTTGCGGACCTGCTGGGCTGCACCCATCCGCTGGTGGTGGCGGCGGGCGGCGGGGTGGTGATCCGGGCCGGCAACCGGGCGCTGTTGGGTCGCCGGGCGTTCGTCGTCTGGCTGCGGGCGTCGGCCGCGTTCCTCGCCGCTCGCGCCGACCCGACCCACCGGCCGCTCCTCACCGCGGACGCCGACCCGGCGGGGACCCTCCAACGCCTGGTCGCGGTCCGGGCACCGCTCTACGAGAAGGTCGCCAACGCCGTCGTCGACGTAGAGCCGTTCCATGCCGCCGGCGACAAGCCGAAGCGAGCGCTCGCCCGCCACATCGTGGAGCTGGTCGGCGTCCACGCGGAGGCGCCGGGGTGACCGACGAGTTCACCGTCGAGGTCCGGCTGCGTGACCGCTCCTACCCGGTCCTGGTCGGCACCCGGGTGCGCGGGCGCCTGCAGGAGCTGCTCCACCCTGCAGCCCGCCGGGTCGCAGTCGTCACTCAGGCGGGCATCGGCTTCGAGGTGGATCCCGGGCGGGAGCACGAGGTGTTCACCATCGGCGACGGCGAGTCCGCCAAGTCGCTGGAAACGGTTGCGGACCTGTGCCGGGTGTGGTCGCGCTGGGGGCTCACCCGCGCCGACCAGGTGGTGGCCGTGGGCGGCGGCGTGGTCACCGACACCGCCGGGTTCGCTGCCGCCGTGTACCACCGTGGCGTGGGTGTCATCCACGTGCCCACCACCCTGCTGGGGATGGTCGATGCCGCCATCGGGGGCAAGACGGGGGTCAACCTGCCCGAGGGCAAGAACCTGGTGGGCGCCTTCTGGCAGCCGGCGGCGGTGCTGTGTGACATCGACGCCCTGGCCACCCTGCCAGAGCGCGAGCGCCGGTCGGGCCTGGGCGAGATGGCCAAATACCACTTTCTGACCGGCGAGGACCTGTCGAAACAGCCCCTGGCACAGCGCATCGCCACCTGCGTGCGTATCAAGGCCGAGGTGGTGGCCTCCGACGAGCGCGAGGACCTGACAGCCAACGCCCCGGGACGGGCCATCCTCAACTACGGGCACACGCTGGCCCATGCCCTCGAGACGGCCGGGCGCTACGACTTGCGCCATGGCGAGGCGGTGGCCGTCGGGCTGGTCTACGCCGCCGAGCTCGCCGCGGAGCTGGGTCGCATCGACCGCAACCGCGTGGGCGAGCACCGCCGGGTCGTCGGCGAGTACGGGCTGCCCTCGGCCCTCCCGCCCGGCGTCGATCGCGCCGATCTGGTGACGCTCATGACCCGCGACAAGAAAGCGGTGCACGGCCTCACGTTCGTGCTCGACGGGCCGGACGGGCTGGAGGTGGTGACGGGTGTGGACCCGGAGACGGTGAGGGTCGTGCTCGACCGGATCGGGGCCGCGGCATGACCGGGCGGCGGGTCATCCTCGTGCTCAGCGGTCCCAACCTCAACCTGCTGGGCCAGCGCGAGCCGGAGATCTACGGGCGCCAGACCCTCGACGACCACGTCGCGGCCGCCCGCGAGGCCGGTGACGCCGCCGGATTTGCCGTCGAGCACCTGCAGTCCAACACCGAGGGCGAGCTCATCGACGCCATCCAGGCCGCCCGCGGCCGCTGTGCGGCCATCGTGATCAACCCCGGGGCGTTCGGACACTACGCCTGGGGGCTCCACGATGCCCTGGCGATGTTCGACGGCCCGGTCGTCGAGGTCCACATCTCCAACCCCAACGCCCGGGAGTCGTGGCGCCACACGTCGGTAGTCGCCCCCGTGGCTACGGGGACGATCGCCGGCTTCGGGGGCCACGGCTACGTCCTGGCGGTCGAGGCGATCCGGCGCCTCCTCGGCTGACCGGCGCGGGCGGCGGCGCCACCTACCCTTGGGGAGTGAGCTTCGACCCTGCCTCGTTGCCCCCGATGGACGTCGCCGACCGCGCGGCCCGGCTGCGATCCCGGCTCACCGGGGTTCCTTGCGACGCGCTCCTGGTCACCAACCTGACCAACGTCCGCTATCTCACCGGCTTCACGGGGTCGGCGGCGCTGCTGCTGCTCCCCGCCGACGATGCGGCCGAGCTCGTGTTCGTGACCGATGGCCGTTACCGCGACCAGGCCACGACCGAGCTGGCGACGGCCGGTGTCGAGGCCAGGACGGTGGTCGGCCTCGAGGAGGATGCCCGCCGCCGGGCGCTGGCGGACGCCGTCGCCGGCATGGCGCGGCTCGGCCTGGAGTCGGAGGACGTCACCTGGGCCCAGAAGCGCCGCTTCGACGAGGACTGGTTTGCCGACACGAAGCTGGTGCCGACGGTCGGCCTGGTCGAGTCGCTGCGGCTGGTCAAGGACGCCGGCGAGGTCGCGCGCATCGAGGCCGCGTGCGCCATGGCCGACGCCGCGCTGGCCTCAGTGCGCCATCGCCTCGGGGAGGGCGCCACGGAGGCCGAAGTGGCGCTGGAGCTGGAGTGGCAGATGCGGCGGCTCGGTGCCGAGGGGCCCTCGTTCGAGACCATCGTCGCCTCCGGCCCCAACGCCGCCCTGCCGCACCATCGTGCCGGCGCCCGCCGCATCGTGGAGGGCGACCTGGTCGTCCTCGACTTCGGGGCCCTCGTCGACGGCTACCACTCGGACATGACCCGCACGGTGATGGTCGGCGAGCCCAGCGGCACGCAGTCCCGCATGATCGAGGTGGTGAGGGAGGCCCAGGCGGCCGGTGTGGCGGCGGTGAAGGCCGGCGCCGAGGCCAGGGCGGTCGACGACGCCTGCCGCTCGATCATCCGGGACGCCGGTTGGGGCGACGCGTTCCTGCACGCCACCGGCCACGGCGTCGGGCTCGACATCCACGAGCCGCCTCGGGTGGCGAGGACGGCCGACGATATGCTGGCCGACGGCCATGTCGTCACCGTCGAGCCGGGCGTGTACCTCGCCGAGCACGGCGGGGTCCGGATCGAGGACACGGTCGTGGTCACCTCCGAGGGCTGCCGCACGTTGACGCGGGCGCCCAAGGAGCCCCATCTGTAGAGATCCCACTGCGCGCCAGGAGCCGAGCCGATGGCTGCCACCACCACCAACGACCTCAAGCGGGGCATGACCCTCGACCTGCCCGAAGGCCTGTTCCAGGTGGTCGAGTTCCAGCACGTCAAGCCCGGCAAGGGACCGGCGTTCGTGCGCACGACGCTGCGCAATGCCCGCACCGGCGGTCAGCTCGAGCGCACCTTCCGGGCCGACGAACGGGTCGAGCGGGCGGTCGTCGACAAGAAGGAGATGCAGTTCCTCTACCACGACGGCGACCACTACGTGTTCATGGACAGCAGCACCTATGAGCAGCTCCACGTGGGGGCGGCGGCCCTGGGAGAAGCCACCAGGTACATCGTCGACGGGTCGACGATGGTGGTGCAGTTCTACAAGGACGAGATCATCGGCATCGACCTGCCGGCGGCCGTGGAGCTGGCGGTGTCCGACACCGAGCCCGGCATACAGGGCGATCGGGTGTCGGGTGCCCGCAAGCCCGCCACGCTGGAGACCGGCCTGGTGGTGCAGGTGCCCCTGTTCGTCAACTCCGGTGATCGGATCAAGGTCGACACGCGCAGCGCCGAGTACCTGACCCGGGCGTAGTGACATGAGTGGGCTCGAGCCGACCGATGTGGAGAGCCGCCGGGCGGCTCGGGAGCGGGCGCTCGAGCTGCTCTACGAGGCCGAGATCAAGGAAGTCGCCGTGGGGGACCTGCTGGACCAGCAGCCGATCGCCCCGGCTGCGCTGGCGATCGAGCTCGTCCGCGGGGTGGAGGCCCACCGCGATCGCATCGACGACCTGCTGCGCCGCCTGGTCGCCCCCAAGTGGTCGCTGGACCGTCTGGCGGCCGTCGACCGGTCGACCCTGCGGCTCGGGTCCTACGAGCTGCTGGCGGTGCCCGACCGATCGGCGGCCCTGGTGATCAACGAGGCCGTTGTGCTGGCCCGCCGGTTCGGCACGGACGACTCCCCCCGGTTCGTGAACGGCGTGCTGTCGTCGGTGGCCGCCGAGGTGCGCCCGGAATGAGCCCCTCACGCTGAGCCTGCCCGAGCCCGAGCTGTCCGACGCCGGCTGCGGCATCCGCCTGCGGCGGTGGCGGGACGACCCCGGGGACATCGCCGCCCTGGTAGCGGCGTGGCGGGATCCCTCGCTGGTCGGTGCCGGCGCCGTGCCACCGGAATCCTCGCCCGCCGGGGCCCGGCGCTGGATCGCCGGCGAGTCGGAGCGGCGCTTCCGGGGCTTGGCGCTCGACCTTGTCATCAGCCCCCTCGACGGCGACCTGGTTTGGGGTGAGGTGGGGCTGCGGGGGCTCGACGCCGCCGTCCGCCGTGCCGAGATCGGGTGGTGGCTCGCCCCCGAAGCCCGGGGCCGGGGGTTGGCGGCGGTCGCGGTCGGCCTGGTGGCGACGTGGGCCCTGGGCCCGCGGCTGGGGTTGCGGCAGGTGTGGGCCCGCGTCGACCCGGACAACGCGGCCTCGGCCCGCGTGGCCGCGGGGGCCGGTTTCCGCCTCCTGGGGAGAGCCGGTGGCGCCGACGTGTGGGCCCGGCCCTGACCTGCGCGTGGGGATGCGCGTGCCGCGCCCGGCGCGCTGCTAGCGTGCTCTCCTGACCGTGAAGCGGGTCCTGCGAGACCCGCACGGACAGGACACGGGGAGGTCCCCGATTGGCAGAACGCGAACGACGTAGCACGCCCCCGTTCGGGGGCGTTTTCCATGCCCGGACGCAGGTGCTCGACGGCGACGACGTGCGCCGGGCGGTTTGGCGGATGGCCCACGAGATCCTCGAGCGGAACCACGGGCCCGAGCAGGTGGTGTTGATCGGACTGCAGACCGGCGGTGTGAAGTTCGCCGAGGCGCTGGCGGATGCCCTGGAGAAGATCGACGGCGCGCGGCCGCCGCTGGGCTCCCTGGACGTGGCGTTCCACCGCGACGACATCGGGCTGCGGCCGGTCCTGCCCACGGCGGTGACCGACATCCCCGTCGACCTCACCGGGCAGGTGGTGGTCCTGGTCGACGACGTGCTGTTCACGGGGCGCACAATCCGGGCCGCGCTCGACGCCGTGCACACCTATGCGCGGCCGCAGGCGATCCAGTTGGCGGTGATGGTCGACAGGGGGCACCGCGAGCTACCGATCCGCCCCGACTTCGTCGGCAAGAACCTGCCGACGCGGCGCGACGAGATGGTCAACGCCACGCTCGACGGCGTCGAACTGGGCGAGGTGGTAAAGGCAAGATGAAGCATCTGCTGGGCATCGAGGACCTCGACGGAGACGACATCGAGCACCTGCTCGAGCTGACCGACCGCTTCGTCGAAGTGAGCCAGCGCCGGATGCCCAAGGTGCCGGCGCTGCAGGGACGCACGGTCACCTGGCTGTTCTACGAGGACTCCACCCGGACGCGACTGAGCTTCGAGCAGGCGGCCAAGCGCCTGTCGGCCGACACCCTGAGCTTCTCGGTGTCGGCGTCGTCGGTAAACAAGGGCGAGTCGCTGCGGGACACCGTGGAGACCATCGAGGCCATGGGCGTGGACGCCATCGTAGTGCGGCACCGCTCGGCGGGCGTGCCCCAGCAGATCACGCAGTGGGTGTCGGGCAGCGTGATCAACGCCGGAGACGGCTGGCACGAGCACCCCACCCAGGCGCTGCTCGACTGCTACACCATCCGTGAGCACCTGGGGGGCGTCGACGGGCTGCGCATCGCCGTCGTCGGCGACGTCAACCACAGCCGGGTCGCACGCAGCGACGCGTGGGCGTTCTCCAAGCTGGGCGCCGAGCTCACCCTTGTGGCGCCGCCGACCCTCCTGCCGCCGAGCCTGGATGGCTGGCCGGTGACCGTCAGCCACGACCTCGACGCGGTGCTGCCGAAGGTCGACGTGGTGTACCTGCTGCGGATGCAGCGCGAGCGCATGACCGAGGCGCTGGTGCCCTCCCTGCGGGAGTACACGGCCCGCTATGGCCTCACCAGGGCGCGCGTCGACCTGATGGGCGAAAAGGCCATCGTGATGCACCCGGGCCCCATGAATCGCGGCGTCGAGATCGCCGCCGACGTTGCCGACCTGCCTCGTTCGGTCGTGACCGACCAGGTCCGCAACGGCGTGGCGGTCCGGATGGCGGTGCTGTTCGAGCTGTTGGGATCGGGAGGGGAACGGTGAAGTCGGTGCTGATCCGCGGAGGCCGAATCGTCGACGCCGGCGGCGAGCGGGTGGCGGACGTTGCCGTGGAGGGCGGTCGCATCGCCGCGGTTGTGGCCGAGGGGTCCGACCTCACGGCCGACCTGGTCCTCGACGCCGGGGGTTGTGTCGTGGCGCCGGGCCTGGTGGACCTCCACACCCACCTGCGGCAGCCGGGGAGGGAGGAGGCGGAGACCGTCGAGACCGGAGCCCGTGCCGCCGCCCTCGGCGGGTTCACCTGCGTGCTCGCCATGCCCAACACCGATCCCCCCATCGACTCCGCCGGCGTGGCCCGCGAGGTGTTGGAGCTCGGCCGAGATGCGTGCTGCGACGTTCGCACCTCGGCCGCGATCACCGTGGGGCGCCAGGGCAGCCAGCTCACGCCGATGGCCGAGCTGGCGGCCTTGGGCGTCCGGTTCTTCACCGACGACGGCAACGGGGTGCAGGACGGTCGACTCATGCGCCGGGCGCTGGAGTACGCGCGGGGCCTGGGCGTCACGCTCGCGCAGCACTGTGAGGACGACGTGCTGGCCGCGGACGGGGCCATGCACGAGGGCGCCTGGTCGTCCCGGCTCGGCATCCCCGGCCAGCCGGCGGAGGCGGAGGAGGTGATGGTGATGCGCGACGTCGCGCTGGTCCGGCTCACGGGCGGCCGGGCCCATTTCCAGCACCTGTCGACCCGCCGATCGGTCGAGCTGGTGGCGGCGGCCAAGGCCGAGGGCCTGCCGGTGACATGCGAGGCGACGCCGCATCACTTCACCCTCACCGACGAGTCGTGCGCCTCCTACGACCCGGTGTTCAAGGTGAACCCGCCGCTGCGCACCGAGGACGACGTCGCCGCGATCCGGCGGGGCCTCGCCGACGGGACCGTCGACTGCGTCGCCACCGACCACGCCCCCCATGCGCCCGAGACCAAGGAGCAGCCCTTCGATCACGCGCCGCCGGGCATGCTCGGCCTGGAGACGGCGCTCGCCCTGGCGCTGACGCGCCTCGACCTGCCGATCGCCGACGTTCTGGCGCTGCTGTCGTGGCGCCCCGCGGCGATGCTGGGGGTCGGCGATCTCCATGGCGGCCCGATCGAGCCTGGGCGGCCCGCCAACCTGTGCGTGCTCGATCCAGCGGCGACCTGGACCGTCGATCCGGCGGCGCTGGCGAGCCGCAGCCGCAACACCCCCTACGCAGGGATGACGCTCACCGGCAGGGTCCGGCACACCGTGCTGGCGGGGGAGCCGGTCGTGGTCGACGCCGAGGCCCAGCGGTGATGCCAAGTCATGCGTTAGCTTGCATGACCATGCAGAACTGGGTGGAGTTGTGAGGGCCTACCGGGAGGGGCTGCTGGTCCTCGCGGACGGGACGACGTTCGAGGGCGAGCTGGTCGGCGCCGAACCGAGGGGAGGCGTCGCCACCGGCGAGGTGGTCTTCAACACCGCGTTGTCGGGCTACCAGGAGGTGATCTCCGACCCGTCCTACGCCGGTCAGATCATCACGTTCACGGCATCCCACATCGGCAACTACGGCGTCAACGCCCAAGACGACGAGAGCCGCAGGCCCGTTTGCCGGGGCGTGGTGGTCCTGGACCTGGCCCGGCGCCGCTCCAACTGGCGGGCCAGCGACGACCTCGACGCCTACCTGCGCCGCCACCACGTTCCCGCCATCGCGGGGGTCGACACCCGCCGCCTGACCCGTCACATCCGGGAGTTCGGCGCCCTTGCGGGTGCATTCGGGAGCGCGGACGAGGCGACGCTGCGGGCAGCGGCGGTCGCAGAGCCCGGCACCGACGGGCGCGACCTGGTGGCCACCGTCACCTGTGCCGAGCCGTACACGGTGCCCGCCGGGGTGGGCTTCGGTCGGTCCGTCCCACCACCCCGCCGCATCGTCGCCTACGACTTCGGCATCAAGCGGACGATCCTGCGGCACCTCGCAGGCCTTGGGCGGGTCACGGTCGTCCCGGCGGACACGCCAGCCGTCGAGGTGCTGGCCCGGGCGCCCGACGGCGTGTTCCTTTCCAACGGTCCCGGGGACCCGGCGGCGGTGGACTACGCGATCGATGCCATCCGCGGGCTCCTCGGCGAGGTGCCGATCTTCGGCATCTGCCTGGGCCACCAGCTACTGGCCACGGCGCTCGGTGGGTCCACCCGGAAGCTGCCGTTCGGCCACCACGGTGGCAATCACCCGGTCCGGCGGTTGGCGACCGGGCGGGTGGAGATCACCAGCCAGAACCACAACTACGCCTTGGTGGAGGGGTCGATCGGCGGCGATGTGGAGGTCACCCACGTCAACCTCAACGACGGCGTGATCGAGGGGATCCGCAGCGCGTGGCTGCGAGCCTTCGGGGTGCAGTACCACCCTGAGGCGGGACCCGGCCCCCACGATGCCGCCTACCTGTTCGCGGAGTTCGCGCGGTCGATGGACGGTGCCCGAGGCAATGGGTTCCACCGGCGGGAGGGCGAGGTCATGAGTTCCGTAGGCGGAACCGATGACCTCGGGCTCGCCGCACCGGAACCCATCGCCTCGGGTGGACCCGGGCGGCGCGCAGGGGGCGACTGAGTGCCCCGGCGCGACGACCTCGAGTCGATCCTGCTCATCGGGGCGGGGCCCATCGTCATCGGCCAGGCGTGCGAGTTCGACTACTCGGGCACCCAGGCCTGCAAGGTCCTGGGGGCCGAGGGGTACCGGGTGATCCTGGCCAACTCCAACCCGGCCACGATCATGACCGACCCCGAGTTCGCCGACGCCACGTATGTGGAGCCGCTCGATGCCGACCACCTGGAGCGCATCATCGAGCGGGAGCGGCCCGACGCGGTCCTCCCGACGCTCGGCGGCCAGACCGCCCTCAACCTCACGATGGAGCTGGTCGAGCGCAAGGCCGTCGCCGGCGGACCCGGCACGCCCGAGCTGATCGGGGCCACGGCCGACGCCATCGCCACCGCCGAAGACCGCGAGCGGTTCAAGGCGGCCATGCAGGAGATCGGCCTCCGCGTGCCCGCCTCCGCGACGGCCCACGACCTGGACGAGGCCCTCGCCGTCGTCGGACGCATAGGGCTGCCGGTCGTGGTCAGGCCGGCGTTCATCCTCGGGGGCAGGGGCACGGGCATCGCCGCCACCCTGGAGGAGTTTCGCCGGATCGCCGCCACGGGACTGGCCGCCAGCCCGATCAGCGAGATCCTCATCGAGCGCTCCATCGCCGGGTGGAAGGAGTACGAGCTCGAGGTCATGCGCGACCGGGCCGACAACTGCGTGGTCATCTGCTCGATTGAGAACCTCGATCCGATGGGTGTCCACACCGGGGACTCGATCACGGTGGCGCCGGCCCAGACGCTCAGCGACGTCGAGTACCAGGCCATGCGGGACGCAGCGTTCGCCTGCATCCGCCGGGTGGGCGTCGAGACCGGTGGGTCCAACGTGCAGTTCGCGCTCGACCCGACCAACGGCGACATGGTCATCATCGAGATGAACCCCCGGGTGAGCCGTTCGTCGGCTCTGGCGTCGAAGGCCACCGGGTTCCCGATCGCCAAGATCGCGGCCAAGCTGGCCGTCGGCTACACGCTCGACGAGATTCCGAACGACATCACCCGCAAGACGCCCGCCAGCTTCGAGCCGACCATCGACTATGTGGTCACGAAGGTGCCCCGCTGGGCGTTCGAGAAGTTCCCCACCAGCCCGGGCGTGCTCGGAACCTCGATGCAGTCGGTGGGTGAGGCCATGGCCATCGGCCGGACGTTTCCGGAGTCCCTCCAGAAGGCGCTGCGCAGCCTGGAGGTGGGGCGGGCGGGATTGAACTGCGATCCCGGCGAGGCGGCACTCGAGGGCCTGACCGACGACGAGCTGGTCGCCCGGGCGTCGCTCGGGACGCCGGACCGCCCCTTCCAGCTGGAGGCGGCGCTGCGCAGGGGGATCACGGTCGACGAGTTGGCCGATCGGACCAGGGTCGACCCCTGGTTCCTCGACCAGATCCTCCGCATCGTCGAGGAACGGGCCCACCTGGCGGCCGCGAGCCCCGGGGCCCTCGGTCGTCGGGACTGGAAACGGGCCAAGCGGCTGGGCTTCGCCGACGCCCAGCTGGCGTGGCTGTGGGGGATCGACGTCGCCGAGGTGCGCCGGCGGCGCGCGGCGGCGGGGGTGCGGCCGACCTTCAAGACGGTCGACACCTGCGGCGCCGAGTTCGAGGCGGCAACGCCGTACCACTACTCGACCTACGAGGACGAGGACGAGACCGTGGCCAGTGGTCGGCGCAAGGTGCTGATCCTGGGGTCCGGGCCCAACCGGATCGGCCAGGGGATCGAGTTCGACTACTGCTGCGTCCACGCCAGCTTCGCGTTGGCCGAGGCCGGCTACGAGACCGTGATGATCAACTGCAACCCCGAGACGGTCTCCACCGACTACGACACGTCCGACCGCCTCTACTTCGAGCCGCTGACGCTGGAGGACACGCTCAACGTCATCGAGGCCGAGGAGGCCGCCGGTGACCTGGTGGGTGTCGTGGTGGCCCTGGGCGGGCAGACACCGCTCAAGCTGGCGTCGGCGCTGCCGGAGGGCGTGGTCCTCGGAACCTCGCCGCGTTCGATCGACGCCGCCGAGGACCGCGAACGCTGGAACGCGCTGTGTGCCCGTCTCGAGATCCCCCAACCCGCCGGGGGCACCGCCACGAGCGTCGACGATGCGCTGGCCGTTGTCGAGCGCATCGGCTATCCCGCGCTGCTGCGGCCGTCCTACGTGCTCGGGGGGCGGGCTATGGAGATCGTGTACGACGAGGACGGTCTGCGCCGGGCCATGGCCGAGCTGGCGAGCTTTGGCAGCCTGGGACGGGAGGGCGGGCTGTCGGCATCGCGGCCGGTGCTGATCGACCGGTTCCTCGAGGACGCGACCGAGGTCGACGTCGACGCCATCCGCGACGCCGCCGGCGACGTGGTGATCGGTGGGGTGATGGAGCACGTCGAGGAGGCGGGCGTGCACTCCGGGGACTCGGCCTGCTCGATCCCGCCCCACTCGCTGTCGCGCGACGCGGTTGCGGTCATCGAGGACCACACCCGGCGGCTGGCCGACGCGCTGGACGTGCGTGGCCTCATAAACGTCCAGTACGCCGTGCAGCGCGGCGAGGTGTTCGTGATCGAGGCCAACCCCCGAGCCAGCCGCACAGTGCCGTTCGTGGCCAAGGCCACGGGCGTGCCCCTCGTCAAGGTAGCCGCGCGGGTCATGGTCGGCGCCACGCTGGAAGAGCTGCGGGCCGAGGGCCTGCTCCGGGACCCGGCCCGAGGGATGACCTCGGCTCCGGGGGTCACTCGGGCCGGGGGGGCGGGAGGCATGGCCCGCGGCGGCCACATCGCCGTCAAGGAGGCGGTGCTGCCGTTCAACCGCTTCCCGGATGCCGACACGCTGCTGGGGCCCGAGATGCGTTCCACCGGTGAGGTGATGGGTCTCGACCGTACCTTCGGCCTGGCGTTCGGCAAGGCGCAGCTGGCGGCGGGGGAAAGGCTGCCCGAGGCAGGGATGGTGTTCCTGTCGCTGGCCGACCGCGACAAGGCGGCGGGCTTGAAGGCGGCGGCCCGACTCGTCGAGCAGGGGTTCCAGATCGCCGCCACCGCCGGAACGGCCGACCACCTCGAGCGCAACGGCGTAGCCGTGGCGCAGCGGGTGGCCAAGGTGGCGGCCGACAACGGCGCCGCGCCGCTGCAGGACGAGGCGGGGCTGCCCACCGCGCTCGACCTCATCTCTGCCGGCAAGGTTCAGCTCGTGGTCAACAGCCCCCGGGGCCGCGGCGCCCGGGCCGACGGCGCCTACATCCGGCGCGCCGCCAACCTCCACCGCATCCCGTGCCTGACCACGGCGGCGGCGGCGGTGGCGGCGGCAGAGAGCACGGTCGACCGGTCGCGGCACGACGTCCGCGTCCGGACGCTGCAGGAGGTCCACCGAGGGTGCGCCCCATGATCGGGCGCATCAGCGCCCGCGGGGAACGGGCCGCAGCAGCGTCCACCGTGGACATGAGCGTGATGGTGGGCTCGGTCGCGTTGGCAAACCCGGTAATGACGGCGTCGGGCACCGCCGGCCACGGTGCCGAGCTCGCTGCCTACGGCGACCTCGCCGCGCTCGGGGCGGTCGTGGTGAAGTCGCAGCACGCCGATCCGTGGCCCGGCAACCCGCCCCTGCGGGTCCACGAGACGGCGGCGGGCATGATCAACTCGGTGGGGCTCCAGGGTCCCGGCGTAGCGGCCTGGCTCGCCGACGATCTCCCGGCGCTGATGGCGACCGGCGCCCGCGTCGTGGCGTCGATCTGGGGAGGCAGCGTCGACGAGTACCGCCGCGCCGCCGACATGCTGGCGGCGGCGCCCGACGGTGTGGTGGCCGTCGAGGTCAACCTGTCGTGTCCCAACACCGACGCCGGCCGTGACCTGTTCGCACACTCGGCCGACGGCACCCGGGCGGCGGTCGAGGCGACGGCGGGCTGCGGGCGGCCGCGCTGGGCCAAGCTCAGCCCCAACGTCACGCACCTCGACGAGGTCGCCGCCGCCGCCCACGTCGCCGGGGCCGAGGCGGTCACGTTGGTGAACACCGTCCTGGGGATGGCGATCGATCCGGAGACGCGGCGGTTCCGCCTGGGATCGGGGCCGCGGGGCGGCGGACTTTCGGGCCCTGCGATCCACCCGATCGCGGTGCGGGCGGTGTTCGACGTGCACCGGGCGCTTCCCGATCTGCCGATCGTTGGCGTCGGCGGCGTCAGCGGCGGCGCCGACGCGGCCGAACTGATGCTCGCGGGCGCCAGCGCCGTGCAGGTCGGCACCGCCACGTTCGCTGATCCGAGGGCGCCGCACCGGGTGCTCCGGGAGCTGCAAGGGTGGGCGGCGCGCCAGGGCGTCGCGCACATCGACGAGGTGATCGGAGAGGTTGATGGCTGAGGAACAGGGGCAGGGCATAGCGACGACGGGCGAAGTGCCCGAGTCGTTGCGGAGCCGGCTGGTGCTGGCGCTCGACGTCGACGACCTGGTTGCGGCTCGGCGCCTCGCACGGCAGCTCCATCCCTTCTTCGGCACCATGAAAGTGGGGTTCGAGCTCTACAGCGCCGCCGGGCCCGAGGCGATCTCGCTGCTCGCGGGCATGGGGCTGGACGTCTTCTGCGACATCAAGCTGCTCGACATCCCCAACACCGTCGGCCGGGCCGCCCGGGTATTCGGGGCGCTGGGCGCCCGCTACCTGACGTTGCACACCGCCGGGGGTGCGCCGATGCTGCGTGCCGGGGTCGAAGGGCTGCGGGAGGGTGCGGCCGGGGCCGACCTGCCGGAGCCCGTGGGCGTGGGCGTGACGGTCCTGACCAGCGAGCCCGAGGCGTCACCGCGGTTGCTGCAGCAGCGGGTGGCGGCGGGCCTGGACGGCGGCTGCGGCGGCTTCGTCTGTGCCGTGACAGACATCGAGACGGTCCGCCAGATCGCGCCGGCGGCGGTGCTGGCGGCCCCCGGCATCCGCCCCGAGGGGGCGGCAATCGACGACCAGGGACGCGTGGCGACACCGCGCCAGGCGCTCGACGCGGGCGCCGACCTGCTGGTGATCGGGCGCCCGGTCACCCGGGCCGACGACGCGGTGGCGGCGGCTCGGGCGCTGGTGGCGCCACTCGTCTGAGGCCGCCCAACAGGCGATTGTCACCGCTTGGCTGCGGGGTCGCGCTAGGGTGCGCGGCATGCCGCAGCCACCGGAATTGACTCCCGAGCAGCGCCAAGCAGCACTCGCTAAGGCAGCCGAGGCCCGCCGCGCGCGGGCCGAGCTCAAGGAGAAGCTCAAGATGGGCTCGCTGAGCCTCAAGGAGCTCCTCGATCAGGCCGACGCCAACGACATCGTGGGCAAGATGAAGGTTCTTGCCGTGCTCGAGTCGCTGCCCGGCGTGGGCAAGGTCCGTGCCCGCCGGACGATGGAGGAGATCGGCATTGCCGACACCCGCCGCGTCCGGGGCCTGGGTGAGCAGCAGCGCCGGTCCCTGCTCGAGGCGTTCTAGGGCCGACCCTCTCCGCACCGGCCAAATTTGTTGATCACGGTCTCGGGCCCCCCGGGCTCGGGCACCACCACCGCCGCCCAGCGCGTGGCCGACCGGCTCTCACTCGGGCTGGTGCCGGGCGGCGAGGTGTTCCGGGCGCTGGCCGCGGAGCGCAGCATGACCCTGCCGCAGTTCGGGCGCTACGTCGCCGAGCACCCCGAGGTCGACGTCGAGCTCGACGGCCGTCTCGCCCGGCGGGCCCGGGACGGCGGCGTCGTCATCGAGTCACGGTTGGCCGGCTGGATCGCGCACAACGAGGGCTTGGCGGCCGTCGTGGTCTGGATCGACTGTGACCCCCGGGTCCGGGCGCAACGGGTGGCCGGACGGGAGGGCGTGAGCGTGGAGCGGGCCCTGGCGGACAACGAAGAGCGCCAGCGGGTCGAGCGCGGCCGGTATCTGGCGCTCTACGGCCTCGACTTGGCGGACCTGTCGATATACGACCTGATGCTCGATTCCGGCGAGCTGCGGCCGCCGGCGTTGGCCGACCGGATCGTCGACGCCGCCGAGAAGCGGTTCGCGGCCTGACCGCGGCGTTCAGCGAGGGTCCCGCTCGTCGCCTCGAGGCAATAGCGGCCGCTCCAGGCCTCTCGAGGCGATACGGACCGGCCCCCGGACCCTGGTGCCTCGAGCACGACCGGCCGGACCGTATTGCCTCGGGTGTCACGGGGATTTCACGCTTCGACGGGCCCGGACGATAACCTGGTCGGCCGATCAACCGGCCGACCGAGGTGCGCGCCCGCATGGCTTCACGCCAGGACACGATGATGAATCCCTCCATCGAGGAGCTGCTCGACCGCGCCGGGTCGAAGTTCTCGCTGGTGACGCTGAGCGCCATGCGCGCCCGACAGATCAACGCCTACTTCAACCAGCTGGGGGAGGGTCTGGGCGCCATCGTGCCGCCGCAGGTCACGTCGGTGGCCCGCAAGCCGCTGTCGATCGCGTTCGAGGAGATCGCCGGCGACAAGATCGTCCTCGCCCATCCCAGCGAGACCAGCGCCGACGAGCCGGGCGGCGCCGAGGGCGTCGAGGCCATCGAAGCCGTCGACGGGGCCGGGCAGTCCGCCGAGGGCGACGTTCCCGACGGCGCCGAGTAGGCGCTCGGACGCCCATGCTGGAGGGACGCCGGATCGTCCTCGGGGTCTCGGGCGGCATCGCGGCCTACAAGGCGATCGATGTCTGCCGCCGCCTCGTCGACCGGGGGGCGTACGTGATCCCGGTCCTGACCCGGGGCGCCACCCGATTCGTCGGTGAGGCCACGTTCTCGGCGCTGGCCTCCGAGCGGGCCCACACGTCGCTGTTCAACGACGATGACCCCATACCCCACACCCGGCTGGGCCGGTCGGCCGACGCCGTCGTCGTCGCGCCGGCGACCGCCCGGCTCATCGGCAGCTACGCCGCCGGCATCTCGAGCGACCTGCTGACGGCCACGCTGCTGGCGGTGCGGGAGGGATCGCCGGTCGTCGTCGCGCCCGCCATGCACACCGAGATGTGGGAGCACCCGGCCGTCCAGGACAACGTGGCGACGCTGGCGCGCCGCGGGGTCAGCATCGTCCCCCCCGAGGAGGGGCGCCTGGCGGGCGGCGACGTCGGGAAGGGGCGCCTGGCGGCGCCGGAGACGATCGTCGAGGCGGTGGAGGCTGCGCTCGGCCCGGGTCGGGACCTCGCCGGGTTGCACGTGCTCGTCACCGCCGGCGGGACCCGCGAGCCGATCGACCCGGTTCGCTTCGTCGGCAACCGCTCGTCGGGCAAGCAGGGTCACGCGCTGGCGGCGGAAGCGGCCGCGCGGGGTGCCAAGGTCACGCTGGTCAGCACCGTCGACCTACCGGTCCCACCGCAGGCCGACGTCGTGCGGGTCGAGACCGCGGCCGAGATGGCGGACGCCGTGCACGCGGCCGACGCCTCGGCCGACGTCGTGGTCATGGCTGCCGCCGTCGCCGACTTCCGGCCGGCGCGGGTGGCCGAGAGGAAGCTCAAGAAGCAGGCGGGCGTGCCCGAGATCACCCTCGAGCCGACGCCCGACATCCTGGCCGGGTTGGGGACGCGCAAGCGGCCCGGGCAGACCATCGTAGGTTTCGCTGCGGAGACCGACGAAGTGCGACAGAATGCCGCAGTCAAGCTCGCCGCCAAGGGCATCGATCTCATCGTGGCCAACGATGTGACCGCCCCGGGCGCTGGGTTCGAGCACGACACCAACCACGTCGTGATCATGGATGCCGACGGCACCGAGCGCGAGGTGCCATTGGCCGACAAGCGGGCGATCGCCCGTGCCGTGTTCGATGCCGTCACACAGAGGAGAACGAAACCGTGAGCCGTTGGACCTTCACGTCCGAGTCGGTCACCGAGGGCCATCCCGACAAGATGGCCGACCAGATCAGTGACTCGATACTCGACGCCATCCTGACGCAGGACCCCATGGCCCGGGTGGCATGCGAGACGCTCGTGACGACCGGCCTGGCCATCGTCGCCGGCGAGATCACCACCGACGCCTACGTCGAGATCCCCAACATCGTCCGCGACACGATCAAGGGCATCGGCTACGACCGCGAGGCGGTCGGCTTCGACGGCCACACGTGCGGGGTGATGACGTCGATCGACCCGCAGTCGCCCGACATCGCCCAGGGTGTCGACACCGCCTATGAGAAGCGGACCGCCGGCGCCGACGAGGACCTCGACAGCCAGGGCGCGGGCGATCAGGGCATGATGTTCGGCTACGCGGTCGACGAGACCGACGACCTCATGCCGATGCCGATCTGGCTCGCGCACCGGCTTGCGCACCGCCTGGCCGAGGTTCGCCGGGCCGGGATCCTGCCGTATCTCCGTCCCGACGGGAAGACACAGGTCACGCTCGAGTACGAGGACGGGGTGCCCATCGGGCTCAAGACGGTCCTCATCTCCACGCAGCACCAGCCGGGTCTCGATGCCGAGACGCTCATCAAGCCCGACCTGATCGAGCATGTCATCCGGCCGCTGGTGCCACCGCAGTTCCAGGACGACGACTACCGGGTGCTGGTCAACCCCACCGGCAGCTTCGAGCTGGGCGGGCCCCACGCCGACTGCGGTCTGACCGGCCGCAAGATCATCGTCGACACGTACGGCGGCGCCGCCCGCCACGGTGGCGGCGCGTTCTCGGGCAAGGACCCGTCCAAGGTCGATCGGTCCGCCGCCTACGCTGCCCGCTGGGTGGCCAAGACGGTGGTGGCGGCCGGCGCGGCGAGGCGCTGCGAGGTGCAGGTTGCCTATGCCATCGGCGTGGCCCACCCGGTCTCGGTCTACGTCGAGACCTTCGGCACCGCCGCGGTCGATCCCGGCAAGATCGCCGATGCCGTGCAGCAGATCTTCGACCTGCGGCCGGCGGCGATCATCCGCGACCTCGACCTGCGGCGGCCCATCTTCAAGAAAACGGCTGCATACGGGCACTTCGGCCGGAGCGACAAGGAGCTCACCTGGGAGCAGACGAGCCGGGTCGACGACCTCAAGTCGGCGCTGGGTCTCTGACCGGGGCGCGGGTCGTCCGCGTCCTGCCGGACGAGCCCGCGATCGACAAGACGTTCGACTACCTGGTTCCCGATGGCCTCGGGGACCAGGTGGGCGTGGGCGACCGCGTCCGGGTCGGGCTGCACGGTCGCCGGGTCGGGGGATGGATCGTCGCCGCGGACGTCGACCCGCCCGCCGGCGTCGCCCTGCGGCCACTGGCAAAGTGGTCCGGACGCGGACCGACCCCGGACCTGATCGAGCTGGCGCACTGGGCCGCGTGGCGCTGGGCGGGCCGGCCGGCGTCATTGCTGCGGACCGCGTCGCCCGACCGGGTCGTGTCCGGCTTGCCGGCGCCGGCCGTCCCCCGGCGACCGCTAGCACCCGACCCGGCGGCGGACGTCGAGGTCGTGGCGGCGCTGGCCGCCGCCGGTTCGCCGGCGCTGCTGGTGCGCCTGCCGCCGGCGGCCGCCGTGGACCCTGTTGTCCTGGCGGTGGTGAGCCGGGGGAACGCCTTGGTCCTGTGCCCCACGGCGGCGTCGGCACGGTCGGTCGCCGCCGCGTTGCGTCGGTCGGGCGTGCCCACGGCCCTGCATCCCCGGGACTGGGCCCGGGGGGCGGCCGGCGCCACGGTGGTCGGCACCCGCGCCGCCGCCTGGGCGCCGGTGGCGGACCTGGCCGCGATCGTGGTGATCGACGAGCACGACGAGGCACACCAGCAGGAGCAGGCGCCGACGTGGCACGCACGGGACGTGGCCCTGGAGAGGGCCCGGCGCGCCGGGATCCCCTGCGTGCTGACCTCGCCGTGCCCGTCGCTGGAGGCGCTGGACGCGGCCGGACTGCTCGCGCCATCGCGGACCGACGAGCGCGCCGGCTGGCCGCCCGTCGACATCGTGGACATGCGCCACGAGGATCCCCGCACGGGCCTGCTGCCTGCGCCGTTGGTGCGGCTGCTGCGCAGCGACCGGCGAGTCCTGTGCGTGCTCAACCGGACGGGGCGGGCGCGATTGCTGGCCTGCAGGGCGTGCGGTGAGCTGGCCCGCTGCGAGCGCTGCGACGCCGCCGTGGCCCAGCCCGGCGACGAGCTGGTGTGCACCCGCTGCGGCACCGTCCGGCCCGTGGTGTGCGCCGCCTGCGGGGCTACTCGCCTGCGGGCCCTGCGCCAGGGTGTGACCCGGGTGCGCGACGAGATCGCGGCGCTGGTCGGCGAACAGGTCGACGAGGTGACGGCGGCCTCGGGCGCTGCCGACGTGTCCCGCTCCCGAGTGGTCGTCGGCACCGAAGCGACCTTGCACCAGATCGATCGCGCCGATGTGGTCGCATTTCTCGACTTCGACCAGGAGCTGCTCGCGCCCCGTTACCGGGCTGCGGAGCAGGCGCTCGGCCTGCTGGCACGGGCGGCACGGGTGGTCGGCGGCAGGGCCGGCGCCGGTCGGCTCCTGGTCCAGACCCATGTGCCGCGGCACGAGGTGGTCCAGGCCGCGCTGCACGGCGACCCGGCGCGGGTGGCGTCGGCCGAACGGGTCCAGCGCGCGCAGTTGCGGTTCCCTCCGGTCACCGCGATGGCCGAGGTCTCGGGCGCGGCGGCGGGCGCGTTCGTCGGTGCCCTGGGCGGACACCTCGAGGTCGAGATCCTCGGCCCCTCCGGTGGCCGTTGGCTGGTCCGCGCCGCCGACCACCAGACGCTGTGCGACGCGCTGGCGGAGGCGCCACGCCCGCCGGGCCGCCTGCGGGTGGCCGTCGACCCGCCGCGGGTCTGACCCCGTCCGCGTGGCGTCCCACGAGCGACATAGAGTCACCGCTGTGCGGACCATCGACTGGGCGGACGGCGCCGTCGTCATCGTGGACCAGACGGCGCTGCCGCACGAGCTGCGCACGCTGCGGCTGACGGGCGTCGACGAACTCGTCGACGCCATCCGGCGGCTGGCGGTGCGGGGTGCGCCCGCGCTGGGGGCGGCCGGGGCCCTGGGCGTGCTGCTGGCGGTTCGGGAGGGGCAACGGCAGGCCTGGACGGACGACGAGGTGGCCAAGGCCATCGAGCGCATCCGGTGCGCCCGGCCCACGGCCGTCAACCTGGGCTGGGGCGTCGACCGCGCGCTCGCCCGGCGTGGCGACGGCGACGAGGCCGTCGAACGGGAAGCCCGGGCCGTCCTGGACGAGGATGCAGCCGCCAACCGGGCGATCGCCCAGCGCGGCGCAGACCTGCTGACCGGGCTGTGCAGGTCGGCGGCGGCCGGTGACGCGGGTGACGGCCTCCGGCTCCACACCCATTGCAACGCTGGGGCGCTGGCCTGCGTGGAGTGGGGTACCGCGCTCGGTGTGGTGCGGGCCCTCCACGAGGGGGGCGAGCTTGGTCGGGTCTACGCGGACGAGACCCGACCGCTGCTGCAGGGGAGCCGCCTCACGGCCTGGGAGCTCGAGCGCATGGGGGTCGACTACCGGCTGGTGATCGACGGTGCCGGTCCCTCGCTCATCGCCCGAGGGTTGGTGGACGCCGTCGTCGTGGGGGCGGATCGCATCGCTGCCAACGGCGACGTGGCCAACAAGATCGGAACGTACTCGCTGGGGTTGGCGGCGGGGCGGGCCGGCATCCCGTTCGTGGTGGCGGCCCCGGAGTCGAGCGTCGACGGGGCGACACCCAACGGGGCATGCATCGAGATCGAGGACCGCGGCGACCGCGAGGTCATCGCGTGGGAGGGCCGGTCCGTGGCGCCCGCCGGTGCTCGGGCGGTGAACCCGGCGTTCGACGTGACGCCCGCCGACCTGGTCACCGCCATCGTCACCGAGCGCCGGGTCGTCCGGCCGGCGGCAGGGGAGCGCCCCGCCTGAGTCGCGGCAGCGCCAGCCACCCGCGCCCAGCGGTGGTGAGCTCGATCAGCGCAACTGGCGGCCGAAGTGGAACGAGCTGATCGTCAGGCCCTCGCGCATGTAGAAACGGTGGGCGTCCGCCCGGTGCACGGCGGAGTCGAGATCGAGGACGCTGCAACCGGCGCGCTCGGCCCGCTCGGCCAACGCCGCCAGCAGCGCCCGCCCCACGCCGGTGCTGCGGGCGTCCACAGTGGTGACGAGGTCGTCCACGTACAGCTTGCGCAGATTGGCCGTCGTCGCCACGATCCGCCAGCCGGCCACCCCCACGCCGCGCCCGGCGTCGTAGGCGGCCGTGAACCGCAATCCCTGGGGGTGGCCCTCGGCGTAGACGGCCGAGAAGCTCGTCGCCGTCAGGTGCGGCCGGAGCTCCCGGAGCACCCCCAACACCTCGGCCAGGCGGTCGTTGCCGGGCTCGAGATCGACCAGCTCGATGTCCGCCACGGTCAGAACGTCAACACGCACCACGGCGCCCGCGGTGACGCGAACATTGCGGCCGCCTTGCCGGTCGCTCCGTCGCGGCGTTCGTCCACCCCGCCGACCGCCGCCAGGCGGCCCCAGCCGGTACCACCCAGGTAGGCGGCGCCCAGGGCAGCCACGGGAACGACCAGGTCGGGCTCGGCATCGGTCGCCGCGCAGGTGGCACCGTCGGGTCCGCCCTCGAGCGCGAAGCGGCCGTTGGCGTGGCCGAGGGGGTCGACGACCTCGAGCACGAGGGACCCCTCGGCGCCATAGGAGCGGGCGGTCAGGGCTGCCGGGACGTCCAGCACCCGGACCCAGAGGTGGTCGGAGCGGTTGACGAGCGCCCCCATCCGGGCGTCGGCCAGCGCGAGCGGGACTGGATTGTCCACCGGCCGGAGGCTCACGTGCACCCGTGTCACCCAGTCGACCGAGGCGAGGAACCGCACCAGCTCGATCTCGGCGCGCCCGGATGTCGCCATCAGCACGCCGGCGGACAGGGTTCCGGCGGGACGGTTGAGCTCCCAGCGCTCGTCGACCGAGTACGCAGTGGCCGCCTGGGGCTCGCCCCGCTCGTCGGACCAGACGACCTTGGTCGCCTTGCGCCTGGAGTCGTTGTCGCCGTCGGGCCACTCGCGCACGCCGGCGAACACCTCCCAGCGCGGCACGTCGTAGCTGATGTGACCCGGGAATGTGCGGCGGGCCCGGTCGTAGACGTCGACCACGACCTTGGCGAAGGTGTCGTTGTCCACCAGCTCGACGGTGCCCGCGGGCCCGTCGAGCCACCGTGCCTGCGCGGCGTCGAGGTGCAGCTCGCAGGCCTCGACGCCGACGCCGTAGCCGTAGCGCCCGTAGATGGGGTACTCGGCGGCCACCAGGACCGCCACCGGCTCGCCGCGGTCGGCGATGTCGTCGAGCTGGGTCCGCATCATGCGGCTGAGGTGGCCCTGCCGGCGGTGCGTCGGCAGGACACCCACGCTGCTGACGGCGCCCGCCGCCACCGCGCCGCCGGGGACGGTCAGCTCGGTGGGAAAGGCTCGGGCGGCGCCACAGAGCCGGCCGTGGCCGTCGAAGGCCCCGAGGCAGCGGTCGATGCCGAACGCGGCCCGCCGGGTTTCGATGTCCTCGGCCGGGGACGGTGGCGCCAGGAACGCGGTGAGGACGACGTTGACGAAGTCGCCGAACTCGTCGTCGGTGATGGTGCGCACGGTGTCGGGGGTCACCGTCGCCAGGGTAGGCAGCCTCCCGGCCGCGGGCCGCAGGGGTTTCGGCGCCGGGATCAGGCGTCGCCGGCCCAGTCCCGGCGGCGCAGCTCGTACAGCGCGATGGCGGTAGCGGTGGCCACGTTGAGCGACCCGACGCGTCCGAGCTGGGGTATGTACGTCACCCGGTCGCAGGCGGCCAGGGTGGCTGCCGGCAGCCCGCGGTCCTCGTGGCCGATGGCGAGGCACACCGGCCCACTGACGGTGAGCTCGGGGAGCGGCACCGCATCGTCGGTGAGCTCCAGGCCGATGACGCAGTAGCCGTCGTCCCGGGCCGCCGACGCCGCCTCGGCGGCGGTGTCGTGCCATGTCCACTCGACGAAGCGCTGCGACCCCAGCGCGGTCTTGGCAGTCTTGGCGTTGGTGGGCGCCGCCGTGTCGCCGACCAGCCACAGATGGTCGACTCGGAACGCCGCCGCCGTCCGGAGGATGGCGCCCACGTTGTAGGGCGACTGGACGTGGTCGAGGATCAGCGCGACCGGTGCCACGGTGCGTCGGCGCCAGGAGCGGTGCAGGCGCTTGAGTCCCGTCGGATCGAGCTGCCGCGTCATCTCCTTACCTCGAGGAGTCGGTAGCCGACGCGGCTCCCCAGGCGCGTGACGGACCAGTCGCGCCCCTCCAGCCAACGGTGCAGCGAATCGGCGCCGAGGTGCTTCTGCGCGACCAGCAGCGCCGTGCCGTCGGTGTCCAGCCGTCCGAGCCAGCCGTCGAGAAGGTCGTGGAGGGCGGCCTTTCCCACCCGCACCGGCGGGTTCGACCACAGCGCCGCGAGCCGCACGTCGGCCGGCACGTCATCCGGCGTCGCCACCCGAACATTGGTGAGACCGGCGGCTGCGGCGTTGGCCCTCGTGAGCTCGAGGGCCCGTTCGTTGACGTCGACGGCCCACACCGTGGCCCCGGGGGAACGCTTGGCCAGCGTGAGCGCAATCGGCCCGTAGCCACAACCGACGTCCGCAAGGTGACCGCCTGGCGGCGGCGGGGGTGCCTCGGTCAGCAGGTACCTTGTGCCGGGATCGATGCGCGCCGCGGAGAACACGCCCCGGTCGGTGCGGAGGGCCAGCGACAGGTCCGGGAGGTCGAGCTGCACGGTGGACGGGCGCGACGCCACGTCCGGTGAGCGCGAGAAGTAGTGCTGGGGCCGGCCCACGTCGGGCGACGGTAGCCTTGCGGGCCATGGCCCCCTACAGCATCCGCACGGTTGGTGACCCGGTCCTGCGGCAACGCGCCACCGAGGTCACCACCATCGACGGGCGCGTGGCCAAGCTGGCGGAGGACATGATCGCCACCATGTACGACGCCCCCGGCGTCGGCCTGGCAGCCCCCCAGGTGGGGGTCGAGAAGCGGATGTTCGTGTACGACGTGGGCGAGGGACCGTTCACGATCGTCAACCCCGAGATCTCTGAACGCGACGGCGAGTGGACGTACGAGGAGGGTTGCCTGTCGGTGCCCGGGCTGTCGTGGGAGATCGTCCGTGCCAAGCGGGTGCACCTCACGGGCCTCGACCTCGACGGCAACGACGTCTCCATCGAGGCGGACGAGCTGCTCGCCCGCTGCTTCCAGCATGAGCTCGACCACCTCGACGGCATCCTGCTGCTGGAGCGGCTGGACGCCGACACCCGCAAGCAGGCGCTCAAGACCATCAGGGAGCTCGGCATCGGTCGCTCCGTGCCGGCGCACGCCGAGTCCAAGGGCGGCGGTTTCTCTCTCCGCTAGGCCGGGGTGAAGCCGGGCCGGTCCATGGCGCTCGCACCCGCACCCACGCACCCCCGGCGGCTGGTGTTCCTGGGAACCCCCGAGTTCGCGACCCTGCCGCTGCGCGCGCTGGTCGACGCTGGCCGGGACATCGCGCTCGTGGTGTCCCAGCCCGACAAACGCCGGGGCCGCGGTGGCCGGTTGCTGCCGTCACCGGTGAAGCAGGCGGCGCTCGACCTCGGGCTGCCGGTGTCCGACCGCGTCGACGACGTGCTCGACACGGGTGCCGACCTCGGGGTGGTGGCCGCGTTCGGCCGCCTGATCAGGCCCCACGTGCTGGAGCGTCTGCCGATGGCGAACCTCCATTTCTCCCTGCTGCCCCGGTGGCGGGGCGCGGCGCCGGTCGAGCGGGCGATCCTGGCCGGCGACGAGCGCACGGGCGTCGACCTCATGGTCATCGAGGAGGGCTTGGACACGGGCGGCGTGTACGCCCGCGCCGAGGTGCCGATCGACCCCGACGAGACGGCCGACGAGCTGCGGGCCCGCCTGGCGGCACTGGGGACCGACCTGCTGCTCGCCAACCTGCGCGACGGTCTGCCCGAGCCCAAACCGCAACAGGGTGAGCCCACCTATGCCCACAAGATCGGTCCCGCAGAGCTGCGGATCGACTGGGACCGGCCGGCGGTCGACATCCATCGGCTGGTCCGGATCGGTGGCGCCTGGACGACCTTCCGGGGCCACCGGCTCAAGGTGTGGCGCACGGCGCTCGGCCCGGCGGGACCCGACGGCATCGAGATGCCCGCCGGTGACGGAGCGATCCACCTGGTCGAGGTGCAACCCGAGGGGCGGCGACGGATACCGGCCCGGGCGTGGGCGCATGGGGTCCACTGGCGGCCCGGAGACCGGGTGGACACGTGACCGGGAGGCGGTGCGAGGGACCCGACGGGGTCCGAGCCGCCGTGAGAGTTCCGCTGCGTGCGGGGCCGGGGTAGTTTCCCGGCGTGCAGAAGCCGCAGCGGTTCCGCGCCCGCCTCCGGGACGCGGGCGGCGGGGGCGCGGCGTTCGACGTGCCGGCTCAGGCGGCCGTGCCGCTAAGCGAGCGGAAGCGCCCGCCGGTCAGGGTGACGATTGGCGGCCACACGTTTCGCACCACCGCCGCCGTTTACGGCGGCCAGCCAATGATCGGGGTCAACAAGCAGCACCGGGCCGCGGCCCGCATCGACGTTGGCGACACGTTCGAGGTCGAGGTGGCGCTCGACGAGGAGCCCCGGGTGGTCGAGGTGCCACCCGACCTCGCAGAGGCGCTCGACGGTGACGCCGGGGCGCGGGCCGCCTTCGACCGCATGTCCTACACGCACCGGCGCGAGTACGTGGAGTGGGTCGCGGATGCCAAGCGACCGGCGACGCGTGCCCGCCGGGTCGCGGAGACGGTCGAACGGGTCCGACCGGGCGCGGCCGGGCGATGAGCGAGGCCGAGGCGCGCCGGCGATGGCCGGCCAAGGTGCTGACCGTGTCCGACGGCGTGGTGGCCGGCACCCGTGAGGATCGCTCCGGTGCGGCGCTGGCGGATCGGCTGCGGGCCGCGGGTTACGACGTCGTGGGACGGGTGGTGAGCCCCGACGGGACCGAAGCCGTGGCGGAGGCGCTGCGGGCGCTGGCCGACGGGTACGCGGGATTGATCGTGACGACCGGCGGGACGGGGTTCGGTCCCCGTGACCTGACACCCGAGGGGACGCGCGCCGTGCTCGACCGCGAGGCGCCGGGGCTGGGCGAGGCCATGAGGCTGGTGAACCCCCTCGGTCGCCTGTCGCGGGCGGTGGCCGGGACCGTGGGGCAGGCGCTGGTGCTCAACACGCCGGGCTCGTCCACGGGCGCCGTCGAGTGCCTGGACGCCGTGATCGATGTCGTGCCCCACGCCCTGGAGCTGCTCGGGGGAGGCAGGCCGCACTGACCGTGGCGGACGTCACTCGACAGAAATTAGAACGTGTTCTAATTTGGCTCCGTGACGCTCGCCCATACGCTGCCGGTGATGGTCGACACCGACCACGACCACATGCTGCGGGCTGTCGAGCTGGCCGCCGGTGTCCGCGCCTCCACGTCGCCCAACCCCTGGGTGGGCTGCGTGCTGGTGGCCGCCGACGGCCGGGAGCTCGAGGGCGCCACGCAGCCGCCCGGGGGATCGCACGCCGAGGCGGCCGCCCTGGCCGAGGCCGCGACGGCGGGCATCGACACCCGGGGCGCGACGGCATACGTGACGCTGGAGCCGTGCAACCACCACGGCCGCACCCCACCCTGCGCCGACGCCCTGATCGACGCCGGCGTCGCCCGGGTCGTCGTGGGCCTCGCTGATCCCGACCCGCACGTGAGGGGCCGGGGAATCGAGCGGCTGCGCGCCGCCGGCGTCGAGGTCACGACCGGGGTCGCCGGCGACGTGGTGGCCGAGCTGCTCGCCCCCTACGTGAAGCACCGCGAGACCGGGCGCCCCTACGTGGTGCTCAAGCTGGCCGCCAGCCTCGACGGACGCACCGCGGCGCCGGACGGTTCCAGCCGGTGGATCACCGGCGAGGCCGCCAGGGCCGATGCCCACCGCCTGCGGGCCGAGAGCGACGCCGTGCTGGTCGGGGCCGGCACCGTGCGGGCCGACGACCCCGCACTCACGGTCCGCCGTGTCGGCGGCCGCGATCCCTTGCGTGTCGTGCTGGGTAAGGCGCCACCGGGCGCCAGGGTCCGCCCCGCCCTCGAGCTGGCGGGCGATCTCGGCGAGGTCCTCGACCAGCTGGCCCGACGCGACGTGATCCAGCTGTTGGTCGAGGGGGGCGCCACGGTGGCCGGGGCCTTCCACCGGGCCGGTCTGGTCGATCGCTACGTCGTCTACCTGGCGCCGGTCCTGTTCGGTGGAGACGACGCCCGTGGCTTGTTCACTGGACCCGGAGCCAGCACCATGTCCGACGTCTGGCGTGGCCGCATAGCCGGCGTCACGCACCTGGGCGACGACCTTCGCGTCGACCTGTACCCCCGAGTCAGGAGCAGCTGATGTTCACCGGCATCGTCGAGGAGCTGGGCTCGATCGCCTCGATCGAGGGCCAGCGCGTCCGGATCGCGGCGTCGCTCGTGACCCAGGACGCCAAGACCGGCGACTCCATCGCCGTGGACGGCTGTTGCGTCACCGTTGTCGAACAGGGCCCCGGGTGGTGGGAGGCCGACATCACCGACGAAACGCTCAAGCGCACGACGTTCGGCGACCGGGTACCGGGCGACCCGGTCAACCTCGAGCGCCCCGTCCGGATGACCGACCGACTCGGGGGCCACATCGTGCAGGGCCACGTCGACGGCGTGGGAGAGATCGTCGAGCCCGCCCCCGACCTGCGCATCCGGATGCCCCGCGAACTGCTGCGCTACATAGTCGAGAAGGGCTCGGTGGCCGTCGACGGCGTGAGCCTCACTGTCGTCGACGTGCTCGACGATGGCTTCACGGTGGCCGTCATCCCCCACACGGCCGCTGTCACCACCCTCGGCACCAAGCAGGTCGGCGACGGCGTGAACCTGGAGGTGGACGTGACCGTGAAATACGTCGAACGCCTCCTTGCCTGGAAGGATGTCTAAACATGGCCTTCGCCAAAGTCGAGGACGCGGTCACGGCGGTCGGGCGGGGCGAGATCGTCGTCGTCGTCGACGACGAGGACCGAGAGAACGAGGGCGACCTCATCATGGCGGCGGAGTTCGCCACACCCGAGAAGATCGCCTTCTTCCTGCATCACACGTCCGGCGTGATCTGTGCACCGGTGACCCGCGAGCGGGCCCGCGAGCTCGACCTGCCGCTCATGGTCGCGAACAACACCGAGACCATGCGCACGGCCTTCACCGTCAGCGTCGACTTCCGTCACGACACGACCACGGGCATCTCGGCCCACGACCGGGCGGCAACCGTGCGAGCCCTGGTCGACCCCGCGACGCGACCCCTGGACCTGTTGCGCCCCGGCCACATCTTCCCGCTGGAGGCGCGCGACGGTGGCGTGCTGAAGCGGGCCGGGCACACGGAGGCGGCCATCGACCTGGCCCGCATGGCGGGCCTCTACCCGGCCGGGGTCCTGTGCGAGCTGGTCAACGAGAGCAAGAACGACATGGCCCGCCTGCCGGAGCTCCACAGCTTCGCCGAGGAGCACGGGCTGGTGCTGATCTCGATCGCCGATCTCATCCGCTACCGCCGCCAGACCGAGAAGCTGGTACGACGCGTCGCCGAGGCGCGCATCCCCACGGAGTGGGGGGACTTCACCTGCTACGCGTACGAATCGGTGCTCGACGGCGAGCACCACATCGCCTTCGTCAAGGGGGCGGTCCAGGGTCAGGACAACGTCCTGGTCCGGGTGCACTCGGAGTGCCTCACCGGCGACGTGTTCGGGTCGCTGCGGTGCGACTGTGGACTCCAGCTCCAGGCCGCCATGAAGCAGGTGGCCGAGGAGGGCATGGGCGCGGTGGTGTACCTCCGGGGGCACGAGGGCCGGGGCATCGGCATCGGGCACAAGCTGCTCGCGTACCAGCTGCAGGACCAGGGCCACGACACGGTCGACGCCAACATCGCGCTGGGCATGCCGGTCGACAGCCGCGAGTACGGCATCGGTGCCCAGATCCTGGTCGATCTGGGGATCACCACCATGCGGCTGCTGACCAACAACCCGTCGAAGAAGGGTGGGCTGGCGGGGTTCGGCCTGGAGATCAGCGAACGGGTGCCCCTGCAGACGGCACCCAATGCCGAGAACATCGCCTACCTGCGCACCAAGCGCGAGCGCATGGGCCACATGCTCGAGGGCCTCGATGACGTCCTCTAGGCGGCCCCGTCGCCATGGCGGGTGAGGACGCCCGCGCCGTCGTCCCCGAGGGGCTCGACGGCGCCGGGTTGCGGGTCGGGGTCGTGCGGGCCCGCTGGAACGCGGCGATCGTCGAGCGTCTGGTCGGCGGCGTCCGCCGGGGCTTGGCGCGGGCGGGGGTGGCGGACGACGCGGTGGTGGAGGTCTCGGTGCCGGGTTCGTTCGAGGTCCCGTTCGGCGCCAAGGTGCTGGCGGAGTCCGGTGAGGTGGACGCGGTGGTGTGCGTCGGCGCCGTGATCCGGGGCGAGACCACGCACTACGACCTGGTGGCGGGGGAGTGCGCCCGCGGCATCCAGGGCGTGCAGCTGGCGACCGGGGTCCCGGTGGCGTTCGGCGTGCTCACGACCGAGGACGAGGCGCAGGCGCTGGCCCGTTCCCAAGGGCCGGGTGGGCACAACGTCGGCGAGGAGGCGGCCCTGGTCGCGGTCGAGATGGCGCTGCACGTCCGTCGCTTCCGCCGGGTGGGGTCCCCGCTGAGCTGACGCCTTGACGTTGCCGCCGGACGTCGGCGACCGCCTACCCTCCACATCGTGCTCAAGCTCGTGCTCCCCAAGGGCTCGCTGGAGAGGGCCACGCTCGCCCTGTTCGAGGCCGCCGACCTCACCGTCAGGCGGTCGTCCCAGGTGGAGTACAAGGCGTCGATCGCGGATCCCCGAATCGACGAGGTGCGCATCCTGCGGCCCCAGGAGATCCCCCGGTACGTGGCCGACGGGCTCTTCGACCTCGGGATCGCCGGGCGGGACTGGGTCGAGGAGACCGAGAGCGACGTCGTGGTCCTGGGCGAGCTCGAGTACTCGAAGGCCTCCTCGAACCCGTTCCGGATCGTCGTGGCCGTGGCGGATGACGCCCCGTGGGACAAGGTCGAGGACCTGCCCGACGGCGTGAAGGTGTCGACGGAATACCCCGCCCTCACGCGGCGGTTCCTCGCCGAGCGGGGCGTGCGTGCCGACGTCCGCCTTTCCTACGGCGCCACCGAGGCGAAGGTGCCCGACATCGTCGACTGCGTGGTCGACGGCACCGAGACCGGCCGGGCGCTTCGCGCGGCCAACCTCAGGGTGATCGGCGAGGTGATGCCCAGCTTCACGGCCCTGATCGCCAACCCGGCCTCCCACGACGACCCGGCCAAGCGGCAGGCGATGCTCCAGCTCAAGGTCCTACTCGACGGTGTGCTGGAGGCACGCGGCAAGGTGCTGGTGAAGCTCAACGTCGGCGCCGACCGCCTCGCCGACGTCATCCGGCTGGTGCCGTCGATGAAGGCGCCGACGGTGGCGGAGCTGTTCGGCCAGGGTGGCTATGCCGTCGAGACGGTGGTGGCCAAGTCCGAGATCAACACGCTCATCCCCGCCCTCAAGGACGCCGGCGCCACCGACATCATCGAGCTGCCGCTGGCCAAGATCGTCCACTGACGGCGTCCGCCGATGGCCGCCTTCGAATCCGGCACCGGTGTGGTCGAGAAGTTCGACGAGCAGCGCGGCCTGGGCACGATCGTGGCCGACGATGGCGCGGCGCTGCCGTTCCACTGCACGGCGATCGCCGACGGCAGCCGGACGGTCGAGGTCGGCCGCAGGGTGCAGTTCAGCGTGGTGCCCGGCCTCTTGGGCCGCTGGGAGGCGGCGCGGATCGAGAAGCTTTAGGGGGTGGGCGTCGTTTCGGCGGCCCCGCCGGCTGTGCGCGACACCTCGACGAACGCCAGCTGGATCTGGTTGAGCGCCTGCCGCAGCGGCGCCTCGGCGTCGCCCAGACGCGATCCCAGGCCGTTCACGACGGCGGCGAAGGCATCGATGGCGACGCGGGCGTCGTCGAGCTTGGGTTGGGGCTGCGACAGGTGCAGCGCGGCCAGCTCGTAGAACTGGAGGGCCTGCTGGCCGACGACCGAGCCGGCGGGGGCATCGAGGAGCTGTCGCCGGGCGGAGTCGACCTGGCGCGCGTACTCCTCGGCTTGGGCCCGCTCCTCGGGCGAGAGGTCGTCGAGCGACGTCGGACCGGCGGACGGTGGCGCGGTGGTCGGGGGGGCCGCGTCGTCGGGCGCAGGGCGCTCCGGGCGGCCAACGGGATGCTCACCGGAAGGCGTCCATAGGCTCATGGGTCTGCTCGCTTAGGCTCGCTCACGGATATGCGACCGTTCTCCTGCGTGACGTGTGTGGACAGGTGCTTCCTCGCTGGTACCCTACGCCGGACAACTTCATGGGAAGTGGGTCCTCGGGCACGATCTCGGTCTGCCACCGAGGTTCCCCACCCGGCCACCGGCCCCAGCGGGGCTTGTGCGTCCGGGTCGATCGGTCGCAGCGGGCTGTGCCCGTCGCGGACGTCGGCTTCCCGGCGTCCGTGTCGTCGTTTTGGGGCACGGATGTGGCGAATCCCCGAAAACACATGCGACGGAGGTGTCTGCGCATCGATGAGGAGTGAGCGGCGATAGCTACGCCGACCAACAACGAACCCCGGATCAACGACCGCATCCGCGCCCGCGAGGTGCGATTGGTGGGTCCGGACGGTCAGCAGATCGGCATTGTTCCCTTGCCCGAGGCCCTGACCATCGCCCGGGACGCCGATCTCGACTTGGTCGAGGTCGCAGCCCAGGCGAACCCGCCCGTCTGCCGGATCATGGATTACGGCAAGTACAAGTACGAGGCGGCGCAGAAGGCCAAGGAATCCCGGCGCAAGGCGAGCAACGTCTCCATCAAGGAGATGAAGTACCGACCGAAGATCTCCAAGGGCGATTTCAACACCAAGACCCGCAAGGTCGAGCGGTTCCTGCAGGATGGGCACAAGGTCAAGGTGACCTTGACGTTCCGGGGGCGGGAGATGCACCACCCCGAGCTCGGGCGCCGCATCCTCGACGAGGTCGTCGAGGCCGTGCAGGATTTGGCCAGGGTAGAGATCTTCCCGAGGGTCGACGGACGCAACATGACGATGGTGCTGGCGCCCGATCGCAAGGCCCAAGCGGCACGCGAGCGGGGAGCCAGGCGCCAAGCCGTGCAAGCCGCCGAAACGCCAGCCAACAGCACCAACAGCACACCGACGACCAACAGCACGGGCAGTGCCAGCAGCACCGACGGGCAGGCGGCCTCCGCCGCCACGCCGGCCCAGAGGATGAGTGCAGCACCGCCTGAGCGTGGTCGCTAGACGACCGACAGCAGCTGACGACCCGCCGAGTGTGAGCCACGACTGGGCTCTGGCTCGCGCCCGACACCAGAGGTTCCCCCATGCCCAAGATGAAGACCCACCGCGGTGCGGCCAAGAGATTCAGGATCACCGGCACCGGCAAGATCCGGCGCCGCCAGGCCAACCTCAACCACATGCTCGGGAAGAAGCCGTCGTCGCGCAAGCGGCGGCTGGCGCGGCCCGAGACCCTGCACCCGGGTGATGAGGCGCGAATGAAGCGCATGCTGGGGCGCTGACCCGGCGCCCTCGCCCATCCCCTGATCGACGAAAGGAGCTCCCCATGGCCCGGGTGAAGCGATCCGTCCACAGCAAGAAGAAGCGCCGCGCCACGCTCGAGCGGGCCAAGGGCTACTACGGCAACAAGAGCCGGTCCTACCGCGCCGCCAACGAGCAGGTGATGCACAGCCTGCAGTACGCCTTCCGTGACCGCCGTGCCCGAAAGGGCGACTTCCGCAGGCTCTGGATCCAGCGCATCAACGCCGCCTGCCGCCAGAACGGCACCACGTACAGCCGATTCGTCGCCGGGCTGCGACTCTCCGGCATCGAGGTGGACCGCAAGGTGCTTGCCGACCTCGCCGTCACCGATCCCGCCGCCTTCAGTGCGCTGGCCACCACCGCCGGCAAGGCGCTCGACAACGGAGCGGAACACGCCTCGACCTGAGGCCGTCCGCCAGGTGCCCGATCACGTCTCGATCCGGCATCCGACCATCAAGCGGCTGCGGCGCCTCTCGGGGCGCCGCAGTGTGCGTTCCGCGGAGAGCGCGTTCGTGATCGACGGCCCCACGCTGCTCGGCGACGCGATCGATGCGGGGGTGCCGTTGGAGCAGGTCGTGGCGGAGCCCGACTGCCCGGCGGACCTGCTGGCCCGCGCCGCTGCGGCCGGCGCGGTGGTCCGGTCAGTGGACCACGGGGTGCTGGCGCGGGTCACCGACACGGCCACGCCCCAACCGGTGGCCGCCATCGGGCGGTTCACCGAGGTATCCGGAAGATCCGCCGCCTCGGCCGCAGGGCCTTTGGCGCTCGTGCTGGTGGGCGTCGGCGATCCGGGCAACGCCGGCACGCTGCTGCGCTCGGCCGAGGCGGCCGGCGCCGGGGCGGTGATGTTCTGTGACGGGTCAGTCGATCCCTACAGCCCGAAATGCGTGCGGGCGTCGGCCGGGTCCGTGTTCCGCGTCGCAGTGACCCGCTCGGCGGACGCCGGTGACGCGCTGCGGTGCCTCGCGTCGGCCGGGCTCACCACGGTGGCGATGGCGGCGCACGGCGCGCAGCCCTACGACGAGGTCGACCTGACCGGCCCCTTGGCGCTGGTGCTCGGCAGCGAGGCCCACGGATTGCCCGAGCCCGTGGCGGCGCAGGTGCTGCGGGCGGTCAGCATCCCCATGGCCGGGCGTACCGATTCGCTCAATGTCGGGATGGCGGGCACGATCGTCTGCTTCGAGTCGTCGCGCCAGCGCCGGCAACGCGATCGGGCCCCCGAGCAGGGCAATCGACTGGACGCGACGCGGCCGGAGGGGGCAGGGTGCACCGAACCATGACCGAAGACCCGACCGGCGACGCCGCCCGCGAGATCCAGCGCATCGAGGACGAGGCCCGCGCGCGCATCAACGCGGCCACGACGGCCGACGAGCTGCGCTCGGTCGAGATCGAGGCGGTCGGCCGCCGCTCGGCGCTGGCCGGCCTGCGCCAGCGCCTGGGGGCGCTCGAACCCGACGACCGGCGCACGGTTGGAAGGGTGCTCAACGCCGCCATGCAGGCGCTGGGAGCCGCCGTCGAGGAGCGACGGGCCGTGCTCGCCGCCTCCGAGCGCACCGAACGGCTGCTGGCGGAGCGGCTGGACCTGACCGAGGTGATGGGCGGGCACCCGGCCGGCCACCTGCACCTGGTGACGCAGGCCATCGAGGAGCTCGAGGACGTCTTCGTGGGCATGGGGTTCACGGTCGCCGAGGGTCCCGAGGTGGAGACGGACTGGAACAACTTCGGTGCGCTCAACTTCCCGGAGGGCCATCCCGCTCGCGACATGTACGACACGCTGTACGTGAACTACGCAGAACCGGGGACCACGCTGCTGCGCACCCACACGTCCCCGGTGCAGGTGCGCGTCATGACCGGCACGCCACCGCCGTACTACACGGTCATGCCCGGGCGGGTGTTCCGGTCCGACACGGCCGATGCCACCCACATGCCGGTGTTCCATCAGATCGAGGGGCTCGTGGTGGACCGCGGCATCACGTTCGCCGACCTGGCGGGCACGATCGACGCATTCACCAAGGCCTACTTCGGCGGCGACTTCACCTCCCGCCTGCGCCCGTCGTACTTCCCGTTCACCGAACCGTCCGCCGAGTTCGACATCCAGCGCCCCGACGGCACGTGGCTCGAGCTGGGTGGCAGCGGCATGGTGCACCCCAATGTGCTGCGCAACTGTGGCATCGATCCCGACGAGTGGCAGGGTTTCGCCTTCGGGTTCGGCATCGACCGCCTGGTGGCGGCGCGCCACGGGGTCGACGACCTGCGCGACCTGTTCACCAACGACATCCGCTTCCTGACTCAATTTTGACCGTCGGGGCGGTGTGACTCTCCGGGAACACCCATGAAGGTCCTTCTCTCCTGGCTCCAAGACTTCGCGCCAATCGCGGGTGATCCCGTCGAGCTCGGCGAGCAGCTCAGCGACCTCGGCATGGCCGTAGAGCGCCTCGACCGGCTGGGCGACGGTCTCGACGGCATCGTCGTCGCGGAGGTGCTGGCGACCCGCTCACACCCCAACGCCGACAAGATCCAGCTCGTCGACGTCGATGGCGGCGACGGGGAGGCGCTGCAGGTCGTGTGTGGCGCCTTCAACATGCGGCGCGGCGACCTCGTGCCGCTGGCCACCGTGGGCACGGTCCTGCCCGACGGCCTCGCGATCGGTCGCCGCAAGGTGCGGGGCGAGTGGTCCAAGGGCATGCTGTGCTCGGCGCGCGAGATCGGGCTGGGCAGCGACCACGCCGGGATCTTCATCCTGCCGCCGGGCATCTCGGCACCGGGCGTCCCCATCGCCGACGCCATGGGCATCGAGCGCGACGTGCTCTACGACCTCGAGGTCAACCCCAACCGGCCGGACGCGATGTCGGTGGCGGGCGTCGCCCGCGACCTGGCCGCCCGGCTCCGGGTGCCCTTCAGCCTCCCCAACCCCCAGGTCGACGAGGTGGGGGGCAAGCACGTCGACTCCGTCCGTGTCGACGTGCTCGATCCCGACCTGTGCGGGCGGTTCAGCGCCAGGGTGTTGCAAGGGGTCACGGTGGGTCCGTCGGACCCCGCCATCGCCCGGCGGCTCACGCTCCTCGGGATGCGGCCCATCAACTCGCTGGTCGACGTGTCCAACTACGTCATGCTCGAGCTGGGCCAGCCCAGCCACCCCTACGACCTGGCCAAGGTTCGGGGTGGCGGCTTGCGCGTGCGCCGGGCACGGCACGGCGAGGCGCTGGTGACCCTCGATGACGCCGAGCGCAGGTTCACGGCCGACGACCTGTTGATCTGCGACGGGGAGGACACGCCCGTCGGCATCGCCGGGATCATGGGCGGGGCCGATACCGAGATCGACGCCACCACCACCGATGTGCTGCTGGAGATGGCCTGGTTCCTGCCCATCGGCATCGCCGCGACGTCGCGCCGGCTGCGGTTGCGGTCGGAGGCGTCGGCCCGGTTCGAGAAGGGCACCGATCCCGAAGTCATCGAGCTGGCGCACGCCCGATTCGCCGAGCTGTTGGCGCCTGCGGGCGCCCGCCTCGAGGCCGGGATGGTCGACGTGCGGGGCGAGCTTCCGGGGCGGGAACCGATCCGGGTCCGCACCGATCGACTCAACCGCCTGCTGGGCACCGAGCTGACGTCCGGCGAGATCAGCGAGCTCCTCACGCCCATCGGGTTCGCCACCGACGCGGCCGGGGGGGCCGCCGGCGAGCCGACGGCCGACCTCGACGTCACCGTGCCGCCGTGGCGTTACGACTCGTCCACCGAGATCGACGTCGTGGAGGAGGTGGCGCGCCTCTACGGGTACGCGCGGATCGGGCGGACCATGCCGACGTCGGCCCACGCCGGGCGACTGAGCGCCCGCCAGCAGGAGCGGCGGCGCCTGCGGTCCTTGCTGGTGGGCCGGGGACTCTCCGAGGCCATGCCGCTGCCCTTCCTGGCCCCGGGTGACCTCGAGCGCTGTGCGCTGCCGGGCGACGGCATCGAGATCACGAACCCGCTCGTGAAGGAGGAGTCGATCCTGCGGACGTCGCTGCTGCCCGGCCTGGTCAAGGCGCTGGCCACCAACGCCGCCCGACGCAACACGGGGGTGGGGCTCTGGGAGATCGGGCACGTCTTCCGCCGCCGTGCGGGCGAAGCCGACGCCGGGCCGAGCGGGTCCGAAGAACCCCTACCCGACGAGCGCGAGGTGCTGGGCGTGGCGCTCGGCGGTCGCGACGCCGCCGATGCCATGCGCGAATGGCGGGCCGTGGCCGAGGTGCTGGGCGTGGCGGGCGTCGAGGTCGTCAACGGCGTCGTGCCGGGCCTCCACCCGACGCGGTCGGGGAGCCTGATCGGGCACGCGGCGCAGGTCATCGGCACCGTGGGGGAGATCGACCCCGAGGTGCTCGAGACCCACGGCATCGGCGAGCGGGTCGGGTGGCTCGAGGTCGATCTCGATGCTGCGGCGGCAGAGCCGCATCGCGACCGCATCTACCGGCCGGTCAGCATCTATCCGTCGAGTGATGTCGACCTCGCCTTCGAGGTCGACGACGCCGTGCCGGCCTCGGCCATCGAGTCGACACTACGGTCGGCGGCGGGCGAGCACCTGGCGGCGCTGCGCCTGTTCGACGTGTATCGGGGACCGGGCATCGCCGGCGGAAGGCGCAGCCTGGCCTACTCGCTACGGCTCGACGCCCTCGACCACACGCTCACCGACGACGAGGTGGCCGAGATCCGGCGCCGCTGCATCGACGCGGTCGAGTCGGCACACCCCGCGACGCTGCGGGGCTGACGCCACCTTCCAGCCCGTCAGCGGCGGCCCGAGCGCACTCCGTCCGGGGTCGCGCGATGCTTCATCGGGTGGCGACGCCGGGGCTGGGGGTGAAGGGCAGCGGGGAGAGCGTCGCGCCAGTCCCCACGACCGTGCCCGATGCCGACCCGCACCTCGCACACGAGCCGGCGCTCGACGGCCTGCGCGGTGTGGCGGTGGCCGCGGTCCTGGCCTTCCACCTGGGCCACCTCGACGGCGGTTTCCTCGGGGTCGATCTGTTCTTCGTCCTCTCGGGGTTCCTCATCACCTCGCTGCTGCTGACGGAGTCTCGCCGCCGCGGCACCATCGACCTCCGCCGCTTCTGGGCCCGCCGCGCCCGCCGCCTGCTCCCGGCGCTCCTGGTCATGCTGGTCGGCGTGGCCGTCCTGCTGGTGGCCTTCACACCCGCCGGCGACCGCCCCCGGTTCCGCGGCGAGGCGCTGGCCACCCTGGGGTACGCCGCCAACTGGCAGCGGATGGCCACGGACGTGACCTATTGGGACATCTTCACCCAGCCGTCCCCGCTCGACCACACCTGGAGCCTGGCGATCGAGGAGCAGTTCTACCTACTGTGGCCGCTGGTCGCGCTGGCGGTCTTGTGCCGGCGGCCGCGGGCGGTGGCGGCGACGCAACGGGCGAGGTGGCTAGGTGCGGTCGCCATCGCCGGTGGCGTGCTGTCGCTGGTGATGCTGGGCCTGAGCTATTCGGCCGTCGACACCAACCGCGCGTACTTCGGGACGGACACGCGCATCAGCGCGACCCTCGGCGGTGCGGCGCTGGCAACGATCGTCGCGGGACGGGCACGACGGCGCGGACGGCCGTCCGCCGCCATGGACGCAATCGGTGCCGTGGCACTGGCGCTAATCGGCTGGTCGCTGGTGACGGTCGACGGCCAGGACGAGTGGTACTACCGAGGCGGCCTCGGCCTGCTGATCCTCGCGGCGCTGGCGGTGATCCGGGCCACGACCGGGGGTCCGCCGGGCCGCGTCGCGTGGCTGCTGTCGTGGCGGCCGCTGTGCCTGCTCGGCATCGTCAGCTACGGCGTCTACCTGTGGCACTGGCCGGTGATCGTGTACCTCACCGAGGAGCGCCTGGGCGTGGGGGGCTGGCGCCTGGACGCCGCCCGGATCCTGGTCACGCTCGCGGTGGCAGCCGTGTCGTACCGCGTCGTCGAACTGCCGATCCGCCAGGGGAGCTGGCGGGTGCGCTGGCGGTGGCCGGCAACCGCGGGCGCCATCGCCGTCGCGCTCGTGGCCGTCCTGGCGGCGACGCAGGGCACCGTCCGGGTGCCGGCGGGGTCGGATGAGGCCGCGGCGGTCGGGGCCGCCGAACGAACGTCGGACATCGAGCCCGCGCGCGTCGCGCCGAGCGCCACCCGCCTGCTGCTTGTGGGCGACAGCGGACCCGTCTTCCTGGGCCCGGAGCTGGTGCGCGAGGCCGCCAAGACTCACGACTTCGCGGTGGCCATGTCCACCTCGCTGTTCTGCTCGCCGCTCTATGCCAGCGACGAGGTGCGCTTTCCGGACAAGGTCGTGAAGGTCGTCCCGTGCTCGCCGGAGCGGCGGGCGCGCTGGGCCGGCGTCGTCGACCGCTACGAGCCCGACGTGGTCGTCTACTACCTGGCGAACGCCGGCGGGCTGGGTGAGTTGCGCATCGACGGCGAGTGGGTGACGGACTGCGACGCGGCGTTCGACTCCTACATCGCCGAGACCCTGCTGGCGGACGTCGACGTCCTCGCCGGGAGGGGCGCGCTGGTGGTGCTGGCCACGAGCCCCTATGTCGACGTGCCCACAGATGACAGCGATGCGCAGGTCGACTGTCGCAACGAGACCCTCCGGGAGATCGCTGCCCGCCGGGCCGGCGTTCGGCTACTGGACTTGAACCGCTTCGTGGCCGACCTTCAGCGCACCACGGGTGAGCCGACGACCCGCGATCTGGTGCATCTCAACGAGCCGACCGCGCGGCGCGTGGCCGGCTGGATGTTGCCCGAGGTCGCAAAGCTGGTCGGGCAGTCGCCGAATCGCTAGCCCGGCGGGGCGAAGAACTCCAGGGCGATGTTGTCGGGGTCGCGGAAGGCGAGGGCCGAGCCGTAGTGGGCGTCGACGATCCCGCCGTGCGGGATGGCGAGCTCGTCGAGGCGTCCCTGCCACTCCTCCAGGGCCGCACGGTCGGGGCAACCGAACGAGATGTGATCGAGCCCCGTCCTGTGCTCGTCGAACCGCTCCCGTGTCGGCTCCGTGAACTCGTGGAGGGCATACAGCACGTCCCCGATCGCGAACGCCGCGTGGTGGAACGGCCCGGTGTCCTCGTCGAGGATCGGCGTCGAGCCGAACAGTCGCTCATACCACGGCACGCTCACCGAGAGGTCGTTCACCGTGACCGCGACGTGGGTAATCGAAGGGAAGTCAGCCATTGTCCACCTTTCCGCCTGGGTGCCTCGCCTCGTGGCCGATGTTAACGGGCCTCGGCGGGCGGCGCGCGCGGGTGGAGACGGCGCCGGTGGCGCCCTCATTCCTCACTTTGCATGACTATGCACAAGCCCGTATGCTCGCTCGGTGACCTCGGTCGGCATCGTCGGCGCCTCGGGCTACACGGGAGCCGAGCTGCTGCGGCTGTGCAGCCACCACCCGGAGCTCGACGTGCGCGCAGCCACCGCGGATTCGCAGGCGGGTGCGCGCGTCGCCGAGGTGTACCCGAGCCTGGCGGCCGCCTATCCGGTGTTGGCGTTCGACAAGTTCGATGCCGATGCGTGCGACGGCCTCGACGTCGTGTTCCTCGGCCTGCCCCACGGCGCCTCGCAGGACATCGTGCCCGACCTCGCGGGCCGGGTGGGCCGGTTGGTCGACCTCGCCGCCGACTTCCGGCTGAACGATCCGGCCCTGTATCCGGTGTGGTACGGCGCCGCCCACACCCAGCCCGGCCTGCTCGGCGACTTCGCGTACGGGCTGCCGGAGCTGTTCCGCGACGAGGTCGTCGGGGCGACAAAGGTCGCCGTCCCCGGGTGCTACGTCACCGCCGCGGTGCTGGCGCTGGCGCCGCTGCTTGGGTGCGGGCTGGTGGAGCCCACCGGGATCGTGGTGGACGCCGCCAGCGGTGTGTCCGGTGCCGGGCGGTCCGCCAAGCCGACCACCGCGTTCTGCGCGGCTGACGAGGACTTCACCGCCTATGGCCTGCTGAGCCACCGTCACACGCCCGAGATCGAGCAGGTCCTGAGCCGCAGCGCGCTCGGAGCCCGGGTCCAGGTGCTGTTCACGCCCCACCTGGCGCCGATGAACCGGGGCATCCTCGCCACTTGCTACGCCCGGCCTACCGACGCCGGCACCACGACCGGGGACGTCACGGACGCGGTGCGCCGCACCTGGGACCGCGAGCCCTTCCTGGTCGTGACCGACGGGCCGCCCTCTACCAAGGCCACGCTGGGGTCGAACGCCGTCCACGTCACCGCCGTGGCCGACCCCCGCACGGGCTGGGTGGTCGCCATCGCCGCCCTGGACAACCTGGTCAAGGGCGCATCGGGCCAGGCCATCCAGTGCGCCAACCTGATGCTCGACCTTCCCGAGGCCACAGGCCTCCCGACGGTGGGTGTCTACCCGTGAGCGAGCACGAAGTGCGAGCGAACCATGAACACAGTGTGTCTATCGCCGCGAAGCGGCAATCGCTCACTGGCGAGCCGGAGGCGAGCCGATGAGCGTCGTCGCGGCGGGAGGCTTCACGGCCGCCGGAGTTGCGTGCGGCATCAAACCATCCGGCGAGCTCGACCTGTCGCTGGTGGCCGCGGCTGGCGGGGCGGCCGTGGCGGCCGCCGGCGTCTTCACCCAGAACCTGGTGCTGGCGGCGCCGGTGGTGGTGAGCCGCCGCCACCTGGCCGCGAGCGGGGGCCGGGCGGCGGCGGCGGTGCTGTCGAGTGGGAACGCCAACGCCGGCACCGGGGCGCAGGGCGAGGCCGACGCCGAGCGGATGTGCGCGCTGACTGCGAGGGCGTTGGGCTGCCGCCCCGAGGCGATCCTGGTGTGCTCCACCGGGTTGATCGGATACCCGCTGCCGATGGACGCCATCGACGCCGGCGTGTCCCGTCTGGTGGCGGACCGGGGTGACGACCGGGCCCGGGCGGTCGCAGCCGCCGAGGCGATCATGACCACCGACACTCGCCGCAAGGAGACGGTCGTGCGGGGCGACGGGTTCGTGGTCGGCGGCATGGCCAAGGGCGCCGCCATGCTGGCGCCGAACATGGCCACGATGCTGGCGGTGCTCACCACCGACGCCGCCGTGGATCCGCTGACGCTGGACATGGTGTTGCGGGCCGGCGTGGCCGACAGCTTCAACGCCGTCACCGTCGACGGCTGCACGTCCACCAACGACACCGTGCTGCTGCTGGCCAGTGGCCGTTCGGGTCCGCCCGACGGGGACGGGTTCGCGGCATCGGTGGCGGCCGCCTGCGAGGACCTGGCCACGCAGATGGTCGGCGACGCCGAGGGCCATACCAAGGTCGTCCGGGTGTGGGTGACCGGGGCGTCGTCCGACGACGAAGCGCGCCAGGCCGCCCGCAGGCTGGCGGAGAGCCAGCTGGCCAAGTGCTCGTGGTTCGGCGGCGACCCCTACTGGGGCCGGGTGGCGAGCGACCTGGGCACTGCGGGCGTGAAGGTCGACCTCGACGAGCTGACCATCGCCTACGGCGGCACCGTCGTGAGCCGTGGCTGCGTCGGGATAGCGCACGACGCCGCCGCCCTGTCCGCGCACATGGCGGGGGAACACCTCGAGCTCCACTGCGACCTGGGCGTCGGCGACGGACATGCCCGGGTCCTGACCAACGACCTCGCCCCCGGCTACATCGACGAGAACAAGGGGACGTCGTGAGCCGGCTCGGACAACCCACCGGAACGCGAGGTCATGGGTTCCGGCGACCCGAGCCGGAGGTCATGGGTTCCGCCTCGGGAACCCATGACCTCGCCCTGCGCTCGGCGGAACCGATTGCCTCGGGTGGCCCAGCCCGCGCCAAGGCCGCCTCAGACCGGGTCGCGATCTTGCTGGAGGCGCTGCCCTACATCCAACCGTTCCGGGGCGCAGTGATCGTGGTGAAGTACGGCGGGGCCGCAATGGTCGACTCGGCGTTGGGGCGCGCCGTGGCCGACGACCTCGTGCTCCTCCGGGCGGTGGGGCTGCGGCCCGTGGTGGTGCACGGCGGGGGTCCGCAGATCAGCGAGCTCATGGCCCGGCTGGGGAAGGAACCCGAGTTCCGCGACGGCCTGCGGGTCACCGACGCCGAGACGGTGGACATCGCGCGGATGGTCCTGGTGGGGAAGGTCGGCCGCGACATCGTGTCGGCCATCAACGTCCACGGCCCGCTGGCGGTGGGGCTGTCGGGTGAGGACGCCGGCCTGCTCCTGGCCGGCGCTCGCAACCCCGAGCTGGGTTTCGTGGGCGACGTGCGCTCGGTCAACCCCGCGATCCTCCACCGGTTGCTGGCAGAGGACCTGATCCCCGTGGTCTCCACCATCGGATCCGATCCGACCGGGCAGGCCTACAACATCAACGCCGACACCGTGGCGGGTGCCCTCGCCGAGGCCCTCGGGGCGGAAAAGGCAATGTTCCTGACCGACGTGGCCGGCCTGCTGGCGGCCGTCGACCGGCCCGACTCCCTGATCAGCCACATCACCGCGGACGCGCTCCAACCGATGATCGACGATGCCCGGCTGACCGGGGGGATGGTGCCCAAAGTCGCCGCCGCCGTCCATGCCGTCCGGAACGGCGTGGCATCGGCACACCTGCTGGACGGGCGGGTGCCACACGTCCTACTGCTCGAGCTCTTCAGCGACGCCGGCGTCGGCACGATGATCACCGACGGAGGTCCGACAGCGTGACCGGCCCCCTCATGCCCACATACCCGCCCCCGCCGCTGACGTTCGTGCGGGGCGAAGGCTCCTACCTGTTCGACGCCGACGGCCGGCGCTATCTCGACTGCCTGTCCGGGCTGGCGGTGACCTCGCTGGGACATGCCCACCCGGCGGTCGCCGAGGCGCTGCACGATCAGGCGTCGACCCTGCTGCACGTGTCCAACCTGTTCGGAACCGAGCTCGGCCCCGAGGTGGCCCGCACGCTCGACCACCTGGTCGGCGATGGTGAGCCCGCCGGCGGCCAGGTGTTCTTCTGCAACTCCGGAGCCGAGGCCAACGAGTGTGCGCTGAAGCTGGCCCGGCGCTACGGCAGAGGCCGAGCGAACGCGAGGCCGTGGCCCGAGCGGCCCGGCGCCAGAGGCGCCAAGAGCGGGGAGCATGTCTGCGGACGCTACGTCGTCGTCTCCGCCTACGGCAGCTTCCACGGCCGGACCCTGGCGACCCTCCACGCCACCGGGCAACCCGCCAAGCACGAGCCGTTCCAGCCGCTCCCGGAGGGCTTCCGGCACGTCGCGTGGGACGACCTCGATGCGCTGGCGGCGGCGCTGGACCCCAGCGTGGCCGCGGTCCTGCTCGAAGCGGTCCAGGGTGAGGGTGGCGTCAACCCCGGGGGTGCGGGCTACTTCCGGGGCGTGCGGCGGTTGTGCGACGAGCGGGGTGTGCTCCTCATGGTCGACGAGGTGCAGACCGGACTCGGCCGGACCGGGCGGTGGTTCGGGTTCCAGCACTTCGGCATCCGGCCCGACGTCGTCACCATGGCCAAGGCGCTGGGCAACGGGGTGCCGCTCGGCGCCTGCTGGGCGCGGGCCGACGTCGCCTCGGCGTTCGAGCCGGGGGACCACGCCACGACCTTCGGCGGCCAGCCGCTGGCAACTGCCGCGGCCCGCGCGGTGCTGGCCGTCATGCAGGTCGAGGACGTGCCGGGCCGTGCGGCGCGGGCCGGCGCCCGGTTCCGGAACCGGCTGGAGTCTTTGGCTGCGGTCACCGGCGTGCGCGGCCTGGGGCTGCTGCTCGCCGTGGAGCTCCACGAGCGCGATGCCCGCGAGGTGAACCGCGCCCTGCTGGACGCCGGCCTGGTCGCCAACGCCGTCACGCCCACAGCCCTGCGACTTGCCCCGTCGCTGCTGATCAGCGACGACGAGGTCGACGAAGCCACCGACATCATCGAGAAGGTCCTCCAATGAAGGAGCAGTCCGGGTCATGAGCATCGACCGCGCCCCCGGCCGTGCCCTCGCCAAGCCCCAGCGCCAGCACCGGGTGGCCCGGCTCCTCTCGGATCACGACGTCACCAGCCAAGGGCAGCTCGTGGAGCTGCTGGCGGCGGAGGGCGTGGCCGCTACCCAGGCGACCGTGTCCCGCGACCTCGAGGACCTCGGCGCCATCAAGGTGCGGGGTCCGGGCGGCGAGACCATTTACGCCATTCCCGAGCTGCCCAGCGAGCAGCGGGCCCCGGAGGATCACCTCCTGCGTGTGTTCAGCGAATGGGTCGTGGAGGTGGCGCACTCCGCCAACCTGGTGGTCCTGCGTACCCCGCCGGGCTCCGCCCACGTGGTGGGATCGGCGCTCGACCGATCCGGCCTACCCGGGGTCATCGGCACGGTGGCCGGCGACGACACGCTGGTCGTGGTGGTGGCGGAGGACACGACAGGCGCGGCGATGGCGCGCCGGCTGGCCGACATGGCCGGCCTGTAGGGATCACGAGAAAAGGACATGACGATGCCCAAGCGAGTTGTCCTCGCCTACAGCGGCGGCCTCGACACCTCGGTGGCCGTGCGGTGGATGACCGACAACCACGGGGTCGAGGTGATCACCTTGGCGGTCGACGTCGGCCAGTCGTCGGACGACTGGGACGTGGTCCGTGACCGCGCGCTGGCGGCAGGTGCCGTCGACGCCATCGTGGTCGACGCCCGGGACGAGTTCGCCCGCGAGTACTGCGTTCCGGTGCTCAAGGCCAACGCCCTGTACGAGGGCCGCTACCCACTGGTCTCGGCGCTGTCGCGTCCCGTGATCGTGAAGCACCTGGTGGACGCCGCCCGCGCCCACGGCGCGGATGCCGTTGCCCATGGCTGCACCGGCAAGGGCAACGACCAGGTCCGCTTCGAGGTGTCGACCCGGGCCCTCGCGCCCGACCTCGAGGTGGTGGCGCCCGTCCGCTCGTGGGGCATGACTCGGCAGGATTGCATCCTCTACGCCTACGACCATGCCATCCCCATTACGGCGACGAAGGAGAAGCTGTACTCCATAGACGACAACCTCTGGGGCCGGGCGATCGAGTGCGGCGAGATGGAGGATCCGTGGGCCGTGCCTCCCCCGGGCGTGTGGCTCCTCACCAGGCCCACGGCCACCGAGCCCATGGACGTCGTGATCGGTTTCGACCGGGGCGTCCCGGTGTCGCTCGACGGGGTGCCGCTCGGGCCCGCCGATCTCATCGCGCAGCTCGGTCAGGTCGTCGGGTCCTACGGCTGGGGGCGCATCGACATGGTCGAGAACCGGCGCGTCGGCATCAAGAGCCGCGAGACCTACGAGTGCCCCGGCAGCCTGGCCATCATGCTGGCGCACGCGGATCTCGAGTCGATCTGCCTCGAGCGCGACCTGCAGCGCGAGAAGACCCGGCTGGAGAGCCGCTATGCCGAGCTGGTGTACGACGGGCTGTGGTTCAGCCCGCTCCGCCAGGCGCTCGACGCGTTCGTCGACGAGAGCCAACGCCACGTGACCGGAGAGGCCCGCCTGCACCTGTCGCCGGGCTCCGTGCAGGTGACGGGCCGGCGTAGCCCCCACAGCCTGTACAACTACAGCCTGGCCACCTACGACGAGGCCGACAGCTTCCGCCACGCCGACAGCGAGGGCTTCGTGCGGCTGTGGGGCCTCGGCATCGAGACGTGGGCGTCGGTCCAGGGCCCGGGTGCCGAGGCATGATGCAGGAGTGAGCGAGCGGAGCGAGCGAACCATAAACACGCTCTGGCATGGCCGCTTGGCGGGGAGACCGGCGGACGAGCTGCTGGCCTTCACGGTCAGCCTGCCGTTCGACCAGCGGCTGGCGGCGGACGACCTCGACGGCAGCAGGGCCCATGTCAAGGGGCTGACGCGGGCCGGGATCCTCAGCGAGGACGAGGCGGACCTGGTGCGGACCGCGCTCGACCGGGTGGGGGAGGAGCTCCGGAAGGGCACCTTCGCGTTCGAGCCCGGCGACGAGGACATCCACACCGCCATCGAGCGCCGCGTGACCGAGCTGGCGGGCCCCGCCGGCGCCAAGCTCCATACGGGCCGCAGCCGCAACGACCAGGTCGCCACGGCGCTGCGGCTGTGGTGCAAGCGCGAGCTTGCCACCGTCGCCCAGCGGGTGGTGGCGCTGCAGGGGGTGCTGCTGGAACGGGCGCGCGAGGTCGGATCGGCGTACCTGCCGGGCTACACACACCTGCAGCGGGCTCAGCCGGTGACCCTGGCCCACCATCTCCTGGCGCACGGCTGGGCGCTGGCCCGCGATGTCGACCGGCTCGTCGACTGCCGGCGGCGGCTCGACGTGTCTCCCCTGGGTGCCGGGGCGCTGGCCGGGTCGTCCCTGCCGCTGGACCCCGACTTCACCGCCGCGGAGCTCGGCTTTGCCGCCCGGTTCGAGAACAGCCTCGACGCGGTGAGCGACCGTGACTTCGTGGCCGAGGCGCTGTTCGCGCTCAGCCTGGTGGCCGTGCACCTGTCGCGCATGGGTGAGGAGGTGATCCTGTGGTCGACCGACGAGTTCGGGTTCGTACGGCTCGACGACGCCTACGCGACGGGGTCGTCGATGATGCCGCAGAAGAAGAACCCCGACATCGCAGAGCTGGCCCGCGGCAAGGCCGGGCGGCTGATCGGCGCCCTGGCCGGGGTGCTGACGACGCTCAAGGGGCTGCCGCTCAGCTACAACCGCGACCTGCAGGAGGACAAGGAGCCGCTGTTCGACGCCGTCGAGCAACTGTCGCTGGGCCTGCCGGCCATGGCGGGCCTCTACGGCACGCTGGCCTTCGACCTGGGTCGCATGCGGCAGGCGGCCGATTCGCCCTACGCCGCCGCCACCGATCTCGCCGAGCTGCTGGTGGATCGCGGGATGCCGTTCCGGGACGCCCACGCCCTGGTGGGTGCCCTGGTGCGTGACAGCCTCGAGCGCCACGTCCCGCTCATCGAGCTGGTCGAGGCCCATCCCGACCTGGGATCCGAGGCTTCGGCCCTGCTCGAGCCCGGCCGCTCGGTGGCTCGCCGCCGCACCCCGGGCGGCGCCGGGCCCGAAGCGGTCGAAGAGCAGCTCAAGCGCTTCGAGCGCCGGATCGTGTTCGACGCCGAACGCGTGGGGCTGCGAGAGTCGTCGGCGTGAGTCGGCCGTACCGCCACGAGCTCCGCGTCCGCTACGGCGAGGTCGACATGCAGCGCCATGTCTTCAACGCCCATTACCTGGCGTTCGTCGACGACGCCCTCGACACGTGGCTGCGGTCGGAGCTCGGCCGCGACTACGAGTCCACCTTCGACATGGTCCTCAAGCGCGCGGAGATCACCTGGCACGGCGGGGCCACGTTCGGGGACCTGCTCGCCATCGACGTGGCCGCACGCCGGTGGGGCACGACCAGCTTCGACATCGGTTACGAGGGATCGGTGGGGGAGCAGCCGGTGTTCACCGCGGTCGTGACCTACGTGTCGGTGGCGCCGGGTACGACCGATCCCGCGTCCGTGCCGGAGGCCGTGCGATCGGCACTGTCGTGAGGATCGTCGGGCGCGACTTCTATCGCCGCGACCCTCGCACGGTGGCCCCGGAGCTGCTCAACAAGCTGCTTGTCCGGCGCGGGGCCGACGAGGCCCCATCGGCCCCGGGGTCCGGGGAGCGGGTCGGTCGGATCGTCGAGGTCGAGGCGTACTGCGGCGACGTCGACCCCGGGAGCCACGCGTACCGGGGCATGACGGCGCGCAACCGCACGATGTTCGGACCGCCCGGCGGGCTCTACGTGTACTTCACCTACGGCATGCACTGGTGCGCCAACGCCGTGTGCGGCGACGAGGGCGAGGGCGTGGCGGTGCTGCTGCGGGCGCTGGCACCGGTCGCCGGCGTGGATGTCATGCGGGCGGTCCGGCCGCGGGCCCGGCGCGATCGGGACCTCTGCAGCGGGCCGGCCAAGCTGTGCCAGGCGCTGGGGCTCACCCGCGAGTTCGACGGTGCCGACCTCGTGACCGGGGACCGCGGGATCGTCGTGTGCGACGACGGCACGCTCCCGCCGGCCGATCCGGTACAGACCACCCGCATCGGGTTGAGCAACGGTGCCGAGCACCCGTGGCGCTGGCACGTGCCCGGCGACCCGAACGTCTCGCGGGCGCGGGTGCCCGCCGCGTAGTCCCGAGGTCATGGGTTCCACGGCGGTGGCCCGAGGTCATGGGTTCCACGCCCGTCGGCCCGAGGTCATGAGTTCCGGATCCGGAACTCATTGCGTCGTCCTCGCGAATGCTGAACCTATGACCTCCGCACGGTTGGGGTCCCTCGTCAAGCGTCGGTGGGTGAGGCGCAGGACGGCATGCGGTTGGCCTTGGCGAACTCATCGATCCACTCGGTGATCTGCTGGCCCGCGCCGGGCTTCTCCGACACCAGCAACCTCGCATCCGGGTCCGCACGCAGCGCGTCGGCGTAGCGCTCGCGATCCCTGAGGTAGGTGCGCCAGTCGCTCAGCCACTCGTTGGCTCGCCGCCGCTGGTCGCCGGCGGGCGCCAGGCTCTCGAGGTGGTCGAGGTCGTCGAGCATTGCGGCATAGACGCCGTTGGCCCGCTCCAACACGTCCGCTCGCTGGGCCGCCGTGTGCGACTCGCTGGCGACCGGCAGCCTGTCGACCCGCTCCAGCGCGGTGGCGCAGCGCTCCTCCGCTGCCGCGGCGAAGGCCGGGTCTCCGAGCCGGTCGATCGGGGGCTGCCGACCCGGCCCGAAGGCCAGGTAGAGCACGTAGCCCCACATCGAAACGAGGGCGCAGATCACGACGATTACGACGGCCCGGCCGAGCCGCGACCCGCCGCCGGCGGGCGCGCCGTCGCCGCCGTCGTTCTCGGTCGGAACCCGCGGTGCCTGCACCGTCACCACACCAGGCTCCCCGTCCCGGGCCGGTAGCGTCCAGTCGGTGAGCGAGCGTCAGCGAGCGAACAATCTGCACAGCACCACGCTCCTCGACGACTTCCAGGCCCGCGGGCTGGTCCAGGACTCCACCGATCGCGAGCAACTGGCGGCTCGGCTGGCCGCCGGGCCCATGAGCCTGTACTACGGCTGCGACCCGAGCGCCGACAGCCTGCACATCGGCAACCTCATCGGCATGCTGGTGCTGCGGCGCTTCCAGAACGCCGGCCACCGTCCCGTGGCCCTGGCGGGCGGCGCCACCGGCATGGTCGGCGATCCCAGCGGGCTGTCAGAGGAGCGGAACCTGCTCGACAACGAGACACTCGACGCCAACGTGGCAGCCATCAAGACCCAGATGGCACGCATCCTCGACTTCGAGGACCAGCGGGCGGTCCTCGTGGACAATCGCGATTGGACCGCTGACGTCACCGTCCTCGACTTCCTGCGCGATGTCGGCAAGCACGTGACCGTCAACCAGATGCTGGCGCGGGAATCGGTTCGGGCCCGCCTCGCCGGCGAACAGGGCATCAGCTACACGGAGTTCAGCTACATGCTGCTGCAGGCGCACGACTACCTGTGGCTGAACGAGCACCTTGGCGTCGAGCTCCAGATCGGCGGGTCCGACCAGTGGGGCAACATCGTCTCCGGCATCGATCTCATCCGCCGGGTCCGCGGTCACGCCGTCCACGGGTTGTCGTGGCCGCTGATCACCGCGCCCGATGGATCGAAGCTGGGCAAGACGAGCGGTGCCCGGGTCTGGCTCGATCCCGCCAGGACGAGCCCGTACCGCTTCTACCAGCACTGGATGCAGACGGATGACCGGCAGGTCAGGGAATATCTGGCCAAGTTCACCTTGTTGGACATGGCAGACGTCGACGAACTGGCGGCCGCCCATGCGGAGGCGCCGGAACGTCGGCGAGGACAAAGGGTGTTGGCGGCCGAGGTCGCCGGGCTGGTGCATGGCACAACTGCAGCCCGAGCCGCGGAACAGGCGTCGGAGATCCTGTTCGGCGGTTCACCGGTAGCCGCCGGCAGCGATGCGCTGGCGGCGGTGGCGGCCGAGGTTCCCACCGCGTCGCTGGCCTGGGACGAGGACCTGGCGGCGGGGGTCGACCTCGTGCCTCTGTTGGTCGAAGCCGGGCTCGCCAGCTCCAGGGGCGACGCCCGTCGGTCGCTGGAGCAGGGGGCGATCTCGGTGAACGGGGACCGCGCACAGCCGGGTCGTCTGATCGGAGAGGGCGACGTCCTCCACGGAAGGTACGTCGTGCTACGAAAGGGCAAGAAGTCCTATGCTGTCCTCGTTCGGGACGGCAGCTGAACAGGCCTGAGAAATCCTGCAGAAACCTGGCGCTCAGGTTGACGGTTCCCAGGTACGTCGATAGATTGATCCTTCGCCCCGGAGCGGCCTGCTGGCTGTTCGCGGCGTACGGAAGGTCCGGCACCAACGTCCCGCCCTCGGGGCCGCGTGTCGAGAGCGATAGTCGCTCCTTGAAAACAGAAGAGAGGACGAGAGAGCGAGTGCGGGCGACCGCTCCGGAAGCTTCTTCCGGCGTGGTCGTGTGAAACGAAACGCACCGTCAATTATCCGGGTGGTGCTTGCACCATCCGATGGTGCCAGAGCTTCGGGCTCGAGAGATTCCGCTCGAGCGCGAGGCGTCTCTATCGAAGGGTGTCGTCGCTTGCGACGGCGCTCGCGATTTCGACGGAGAGTTTGATCCTGGCTCAGGACGAACGCTGGCGGCGTGCTTAACACATGCAAGTCGAACGAGATCCAACCGGTGGCAACACCGGAGAAGATCTAGTGGCGAACGGGTGAGTAACACGTGAGGAACCTGCCC